>DASZCS010000020.1:0-72814 GCA_035942855.1 Pyrinomonadaceae bacterium
TGATGCCGGGCGTTAGATTGCTTGCGTTATGGAGAGTTGAACATGCGAATCTCATTGCTCGCGTTGGGGCTGCTCTTCTCAGCTACGCTGGTAGCCCAACAGCAGTCGTACTTTGATGCCGAGACACGCAAGACCCAGGCATGGCTGTTCGATGAGCCTTCCGCGGAGTATAAGCTGACCGCTCAGGGGAGGGGCGTGGACTTCTGCAATCACTCATCTCAGAAGATTACGGGGTTCCGCTTGGGTTGCGTCGAGAGGAAGGACGGGGAGCTATCTATCCTGAAGGAGGGCGATTTCGAGGAGTGGAATCTAGAGGCTAAGGCGAGCGAAACAGTTAGCTGCGCTGGGTGGGCCGCCTTCCACGGCTTCCCGCTCCGCACGGGGTGTGAGAAGGGGCAGTTCGCGGTGGTGGAGGTGAAGCTCGAAGACGGAACAGTTTGGAATCTCAAGCCTTAAGCCGTGTGGTGCTCCCTACGCCGCAATCTAACAACGGCATGCACCCGACCCGGTTCAGCTTGGATGTCATTCGCAAGATTGGATGCTGCCCGCTGTTGTCTGCGGGCGGGTGATGCCTAGCGTTAGATGGCTTAATCATGAGTGAGCGCAACCGAAGAGCGAAAGAGATTAAGGAGTCAATCGGGCAAATCTTGCTGCGAGACTGGGACCCCATCGGCGTGAGTGACGTGCCGGAGGCACAGGATGAGTACGATGCATATGTCGGAGGAGTTTACCGGCTTCTGGCTTCTGGGGCTTCGGAGGATGAGATTATCGAGCACCTGTATAGAATCGAGTCTGACTGGATGGGGATGCCGGCGGCGGATCGCGAAGGCTTGCGGGTCGTGGCAAGAAAGCTAATCGAGTTGAATGTCTCGCTCTAGTGTTGCCTGTGATGATGCGCTCTCGCTGTTTCGCGTTGTGCCGTTCAAAACCGCCATCTAACAACGGCATGCACCCGACCGCGAATAGCGTGGCTCTCATCCGCGAGACTTGGCCGTAATCACGTTGGATGCGCGGCGGGTAATGCTTGGCGTTATGCTTCCTCGCCTTTGGAGGGGTAAATGAGGAAAGTCACGTTATTAATGGTCGCCGCGGCGTTCATTCTTATCATAGCCGACGGGGCTCTAGCTTGCTCGTGCGCTTACAGCTCGCCATCTCAGGGGTTTGATAGGGCGCAAGCCGTATTTACCGGCAAGGTGGTGAGGGCGAAGGGCTCCGAATGGGTCGTTGCGGTTGATAAAGTGTGGAAGGGCGAGGTGCGAGAGACGACCACGTTGCGTGACGCCCACGCCGGGACGAGTTGTGCCTCCAGCTACAAGAAGGGCGCGAGTTATCTTTTCCTCGTAGATGTTGAGGTATCAGAACGTGGAACTGTTTATCACCCGCAGGTCTGTAATTGGGGCACAATGCTTAAAGCGTCCCGCGTGGAGGCCGGCGGGAATACTGAGTCATGGGTCGAAGACATAGTCCTGAAAGATCGTGGTGAGGGCAAGCCGCCGATCAAGAAAGGCCGATAGCGGGAGCCTTGTCATTGATTGCAATCCGAAGCATAACAACGGCATGCACCCGACCGCCGACACGAATCATTTCATCTTCGTCAATCGCTCGTGGCGGCGGGTGATGCTTGGCGTTAGATTGCTGGTTGAATGATATTGCCCTGCTCTCTGAAAATCGGGCGAGTTGCGTGATTCCCCACTCGCGTGGTGAGAGCCCCGCGCGTGACCGCGGCGTTGTCCGTCGCGTTTGCCTCATCGCAGGCCGGCGTGCCGGGGTCTCCGGATGGCTCGTGCGGTGCGGGCAGCGGCGGTTGTGCTAAAGAGCGGCGCAATCTAACAACGGCATGCACCCGACCGCGAATAGCGCAGTTCTCATCGAGAACTCGTCGCTTCCGAAATTGTGCTCGCGGCGGGTGATGCCGGGCGTTAGGTGCTTGTCTCAAATGAGAGGGTAAGAGAATAAACGAGGTACGCTTATGATTGAACAAATCCTAAGATTACTTGATGGCATTGGTGATTGGCTTGAGAAATTCTCAGAGAATAGATTGCGTGTTGACGTGACGTGCGCGCTGGCTGCCAGCTCTTGGCTAACCTTTATCTTTTATCAGATTAGTACGATTAGTGAACCTTTCAATCCTTACCTGTGTCTGAAATATGGGCTGATTGCGTTTTCCTCATTCGTACTCACAGCCCTTTTCTTATGGAAATGTTGGAGAGGAGCGCTTAACCGTCTCTTGCCTCGTTGGATACTGCTTTCCATGCTCGGCGCATTGCTTAACGAAATACCTTCGAGCATTGAATGGATACCAAAGGCATGGCAAGACCCATACTTTAGGGAAATGTATCCAACATTCAGGGAATTTCTGTCGCGTGAATTGGATATGGTGCGCAGTGTAATAATAATGAACTTCTTTTTGACGCTGCCAATTACAGGAACAATTTATTATGCTGGGGCTATTGTTCGGGGAATAAGAAAGTGGCATAACAGACCAGAATACAATCTCAGTATATTGGGTAAGTAGCATGATGACGACATTGGCGCACCTAACAACTCATTCAACCGGAGCGCGAATAGCATTGTTTTTATCGCTAGGCTTGTCTTTATCGCCGTTGTCTCCGCGCCCGGTTAATTCGGGCGTTAGATTGCTCACCTTGAAGAGACATCGGGAGGCCATATGTGGAAATGCGAAAATTGTGGCGCAGAGGTAGAAAACAACTTCAACTCCTGCTGGAACTGTGGATATGGTAAAGATGGCATCCCACCAGAAAATAGACGCTCGTTTGAAGATGCGAGAATAGATGTCCAATCTTCTTTGCCCGCGCCCTCACCCGTCCCGATGGAATCCGGGTTCTCAGCTGCTCTGAGAATCTGTGGCCTAGTCTATCTTGTTGGAAGTGTAATCGGTGGGATAGTTATCTTAGTTGTTGCCCCACCTTCAGGAACAATTGAAATGATCTTTTATAAAGGATTTGCCGTGGCGGCTACGAGCTTTCAGGGCATTTTTGTTTTCGTGCTCACACATGTGCTAGCCGAAATATCGGAAAGGGTCAAAGCTATCCAGCATAATTTGCTAAATGAAAACTTGGGGGAATATGAAACATAATCCGCAATCTAACAACGGCATGCACCCGACCGCCGACACGCCGCTTGTCATCTTTCTGCGTAGGTGCGGGGCGGCGGGTGATGCCGGGCGTTAGATGGCTATTTGATTCCTATGAAAAAGGTATATGAAGCGTGGCGGGATGAACAGAATTCCACCATCACAACGTTCGCGCCACCGGAAGCCATAGAGCAGGAGCGAGCGGCGGGCGAAATCTCCGGTAAGGCCGTTTTCCTGTACCGTGTGGAGGCAGATACTTTCGAGGAGGCTATGGCTGTTCATCATATCAAGATGGGCTGGGAGCCGTTCGTGCCGATGGGTGAGGCTGAAGAGTGTCCGAGGGGATGTGGCGTAACGTTCTACCCTGAAGGGAGCGGCGAATGTCCGAACTGCGGGCCGGTCTGTTAGGTTCGCCGCCATCTAACAAAGGCATGCACCCGACCGCCGGCACGCCGCTTCTCAAGTTTCTTCAGAGATGCGGGGCGGCGGGTGATGCCTGGCGTTAGGCGCTTTGAAGCTTAAGTGTTATGAAGGCGATAAAGTTGGTTTCGGGCGGTGCAGTATTATTGGTTTCCGGCGTCGCCGTTATTGTGACGGCCGGGTACTTAATTGGTGCTCATACGGAATCCTGCCCGTGGGGTCATAAATTGCTTACCACAGACGCCTGCGTTGTCCTTGACCGTCCTGGCGGGAGAGTGTTAATTCAGCACCGCGATCTCGAAAACATTTATAACAGGAATAACTACCTTGAAGTTATAGATAGAGGTCGGTCCCGGCTCTTCGTGACGCCGGCCACGTTGCTTGAAGTGACCCCGAACGTAATGCTGGGTGAAGGGTATGATGCCATCATCGTAAATGGTAAGAGAGAAATCTTGTACCGCTACACGCGCCTAACAATGGCATGCACCCGACCCGCATCAGCGCAGCTCTCATCATTAATATTGATTGCGGGCGGGTGATGCCTGGCGTTAGATTGCTTTCTTATTAAAACGAAGAGATTCAAGCGATTGAAGAAATTTATCAGCTCGCTGATGTCGGCTTTGCTACCGCTGATGCTGACCACCCGAGCATCGCATTTGATGATTCCTGTACACTCTCTCTTGAGTTTAGAGATTGGCGAGAGAAAATCGTGCGCCTTAAATTCAAAGAGGTCGTAGGGTTCAAGTGGGATGCATGCGATATACACCAAAGCGAAAGGGATGACGTGACATACGAAATCATTAATTCGCTGTGGTTGCGTCGGTTGAAAGAGCACAACGTGGCGGGAGGAGATCACCATCATTACAAGTTATGTTTTAACGCCTCTGGAAACTTTGACGTTTTGTTCAAGGGGCTCGAAGTTTCTGTCGGTGAGTGAGGCGTAGAGTTCAGACACAGCGGCCTCATGATTTTACGCGCAATCTAACAGCGGCATGCACCCGACCCGCATCAGCATGGATGTCATTCGCAAGGATTGAATGCTGCTCGCAGTTGTCTCCGGGCGGGTGATGCCGGGCGTTATGCGGCTTGTTAAGAGACGCGAAAGGAGATTTAGTAAATGGGCAGTGAGAGATTTATACGTTGGCAGGGTTATACGCTTAACCAAGTCTCATTCGCTATAAATCTCTTCATCGGACTTTCTACCGCCACTCTCGGCTTCTCAGTATCCCTATTGATTGATGAGAAATTCGTTCTACATGGAAGACCTAAATATATTTTTACGCTCGGCCTGCTCTCCCAGTTACTTTCTTTGTTCTTTGGTGTTGCCGCGGTGATGAGTCGGACACTTGATTTCAGATATACAGCCCAAGTTGCTCGCAATGATGAAAAGGGTCGTGATGAAGAACGAACCGCATTGCTCAGGCGAAGAGTTAGAAAGTTTGGTAAGGGAACATGGTTCTCGTTCTGGACGCAGATAATATTCTTCGTTCTGGGCATTCTATGCTTAATAACAAGTATTATGATCGCCTATGGCGGGAAGCTCTTATGACCGCCCGCCGCATAACAACGGCATGCACCCGACGCCCACCAAGCACGCCTCTCATGCAGCTTGAATCGGGCGCGGGTGATGCCGGGCGTTATGCCTCTACTTCAAAGCTGAGTTGATGAAAAGACGAATCACAAAGAAAGGTATCCGCCGGGCTGAAAAGAGGCTCGCCGTATTTGTGCAGGAATACTTGGAGGCGCACGAGCGAGGTGACGACGAACTAACGTACAAAGCGGGGAAAGCCTCTTGCTCCATGTTAGCCTCACTTTTAGCTTGGTATCTGCGCCTGAACCCATCGTGGAATGATAAGGAGCTTTGGGTAGATGGCCTCATCAACGGGCATATTCATCTGCCGCACGCAAAAGAATTCAGAGTGCACGGGGAGATGGTCTGGGGGCTCCGGCGAGATGTCAGCGGGAATCAGCGGAAGGAGCCTTTTTGCGCCGAGGTGCGTGTGGCGAAGGCAAGAGGAAAGATTCAATCATATTCGCTGAAGTTTGGCGTAGATGCCCCGCTGCCGGACAAGTTGGTAGAATCAGGTTCTTATTACGTTCTGCTGCCAAAAGATGAGATGGAGTTTTCGGATTCAGGCGAACCAGCATGTGATTATCCGAGGAGGAATGGCAGCTACAGGTATTGTTTTTCAAAGCGCGGCGAGGCATAACAACGGCATGCACCCGACCGCGAATAGCGTGGCTCTCATCCGTTAGCTTGAATGCTTGTTTCGTTGTGTGCGCGGCGGGTGATGCCGGGCGTTATGCTGCTAGTTTTATGGTAACGATCAAAGACAAAACTCTTGAGGAACTTGATGGCGAGCGTTGGGCCGAACCTGATCACAACTCTTCCCTTGTCTTGAATTGTCGGCGGCTTCGCCATATTCCGCTCAAGAATTTTACAATTGAAGATTTGCGCCTGATGATTGGGCAAGAAATTGGTTTGGAGTATTTGATTCCTTTGGCGCTTGAACATTTGGAGCGTAACCCTTTTGCCGAAGGTGATTTCTATCCCGGCGACCTGCTGAAGAATGTGCTTGAAGTTAGGCGTGAATTTTGGAATCAGCATCCAGATTTACGACGGAAGATTAGTTCTATCTTAGAGGATGCAGTTTCAAATCTGGATAAAATTGAAGATGCTGGGATTGCAGAATCAATTAGCAATTCATTGTATGGATTCGGGTAGGTGCAGCATAACAACTCATTCAACCGGAGCGGAATCAACTCAGCTTTCATCCGCAAGACTTGCCGTTTTGGTGTTGTGTGCGCGCCCGGTTAATTCGAGTGTCAGGCGGCTCCTAAGTCCAGATTTACGATCTACTAATATAACCTAGGGAGCACTGGTAATATGAAATTTATCTCTCCGAAAGATTTTACCGCCAGCCGTGCCTGGGGCGCGTTGTCTATCGCTAATATGAATGGCGTTACGACGAGACTTCACTGGACAGACCAGCCGTATCGGTGGCATGTCAATGATGGTGATGAGGTCTTTGTAGTCCTGGATGGCGTGGTCGAAATGCATTACCTTGATGCCGGGAAGGAGAAAATCAAACGGATGGCGGCAGGCGATATTTTCTATGCTAGTGCGGGCACTGAACACGTTGCGCATCCTCTTGGGGAGGTGCGAGTCTTAGTGATAGAGAAGGAAGGTAGTGTCTGAGATTGGGATACCGGTATCCGTTCACAACCCGGGCGTTGTTGCACAAATCAGATAAGCGAACGCGCTTCGGTCGTTGAATAACCTCTTCTCACACGCCAAAGCTCCGGGGCACGCCTAAACTCAGGCCGTATCTATTTTCAGAGCGTTTGACGGTAACTTCGACAGCAACCCGCGTCGCCCTTGCTATTTGCTTCCTGTCAGAACAGCATCCATTGAAGACCCTGCATGGCGATTAATCTTCAACTGTCCGGCAAAGACTCTGGCGGGGTTAAGGTATGGTGCCATGACCGCAAGTCGTGTCTGTTCTGGCGGCACTTCGGGAGGAAAAAGCTCTCATGCTTTTCCCGCAGAATCCCGGTTAGCGTGGAGTGATTTTCGATCAGACGGTCGAAGGTCGGGAGGATCTTGTCGCATAGTTCGGGGTCGCGATAGTTCAGCAAAAAATCTTCCCCGATCCCAATTTCTGTGTAGATCGACTCTAACCTTTCGTCATGGCAGATCGCCATTTGCGGAACCGGGCGGTTCATTGAGAGCACGCACGCGTGATATCTGGAAGTTACAAGGCAATCGAGGCTCCTGAGCATCGGCGCCATCTGGTCGGGCATATACTCCTTTGCCGAAACGACTTTGATTCGGCTCAGGTAATGTTCACTCAGTCCATCGAGGATCTGTTCGCAGATAACAGTGTCAAGGGCCTCCATGGCAATCAACACGACATTGCGGTCGTGTCGGTCGATGGCGTGGGTCACCAGACGGCGGTAGGTGTCGATCAGACGCTTGCTTTTCTCCCGTCTCTCGTCATCCCAGGTGAAATAATAAGGCCAGTTATAACACTCATCTTTTTTACCGAAGAGCCTTGTCTTGAGCGGCCACTGGTGGAACTCGACCGGGGCGAGGCCGACCGTCCCGGGCGCAATTTCGGGAACCGGACGGGGCGGCGTAGCGGGCGGCGACGGTTCCCGTAGAAACTGGAAGGCGGTGTCGGTGTTGGCGTGGATGCGTGTGGTGACGCCGAGTTTGAGTAGACGCTCGCGCGCGATCTCGGTGCGCGTGATGAGCAGGTCGAGGCGGTTGCAGATAAATCTGGTGAGGAGACCGTTCACACGCGACAGTTCGCCGACATCCACCGCGTAAGCCACGCATTTGCGCCGCGCGAGGCGCGCGCAAAACGCGCTCCAGAGAAACAGGTACAGGAGCACGCTGCCCCAGTTCTGTTTGAAGCAGCTGCCTTCGACGAGGAAGGTGATGTCGTGGCTGGTGGTGAGTTGAAAGATTTTTAGAGGAAAAACAAACGGGACACGCTCGATCTTCACTCCGGCGCGCTCCCCGATAACTCGCGCCGTGTTTTCGGGATAAAAGCTCCCGACCGTGATGCATGCGCCGTCGCCGAAGCAGTGGCGGATGTCATCGATGATGGTCAGAATTCTCGCGTCCGAGCCGGTGTTATGGCAGCCCGTGTAGCCGAGCATGAAGATCGAGTATGGCTTATTCTCCCCCATGACCTGTTTCACGCCTCAGCGGCCTCGATAAGTTGTTAAAGCGGGGGCCGGGCGTCGGGCGCTCAGGCTGGCGGCGCGGGATGACGTGACGGGCGCGGGAGAAGGGGCGGCGGCCGACAGCGTGGCGACAAATTGTTTGATCATGAATTCCAACAGCTCTGTATTGATGGGGGCGGGCAGGGAGCTGCGGATCATCTCCGTGTTGCGGGTCTCAAAGCCGACCTCGTTTCGAATATACGGATGGATGTAATCGAGCAGATACGAAGCGAGTTGTTCGTACCGCGTTTTGTGCGGATGCCTGAACTCGGTCAAGTCACAAGGCATCGCCCGGAGCCCGGTGTGGCGGCCGATCAACTCAAACGTCTGGCGGCAATCTACAGGCCGCGTCGCAACGATGTTGAAAATTCGCTCGCCGCCGAGGTCAGAGTCGCTCAAGGCGAGCATGGCGTCCGTCACATCGTCCAAGGGGATGAAATTCAAGCTCTGCCCCGGGCCGATGGCGAGGCGAACCTGCTTGTCACGCTCGCCAAACTGCTCCATCAACCGGCTCAGAGCAAACCAGGTGCGAACAACCTGATAGAGTCCGCCGTAATGCAGCAGCCGCCCCGCCCGGCGTTCACCGATGACGATTGACGGCCTGAAGACCGCGCCTTCCACCTCGCCGCGCTCAACCGCGTCGAGGAAAAGATTTTCGGCCAGCAGCTTCGACTGTTCGTAACAGTTGTTGAATACCAAATCTTCCCGGTAGGGGATCCTCGCCTCAGGAACCTGTTTCAGGTTACGCCCGCCGAGATAGGCCGTGCTGATATAGAAGAACCGTGAATCCTTTTTTTGGTTGCGCCGGTGCATTGACAAGACGCAACGCAGACCGTCAAGGTTAGTGCGAAAAATCTCTTCCCTGTCCCGCGGCATATATTTCAAAGACGAGGCGAAGTGCCATGTCTCGTCAATGCCGGTTGGCACTTCGCGCCCTGTCAGGCTCAGACCCTCGGCTATATCGCCCTCGATGATCTTCAAACTATCTGCGTAGTCGGCCACCTCCTGCTCTTCATCGCAAAAATGGCTCAGGCTTTCGTTAACGCGCTGACGGCAAGCATCCATGCCCTCCCCATTTTTGCCCCGCACTACGGCATAAACCTGATGACCGTTCCGCAGAAAGCGGAGCGCAGCGTAAGCGCCGAGATTTCCCGTGATCCCGGTCAACAAAATTGTTTTCGTTTGTGCACGGTACATGCGCTTCCCTCGATTCAGACAGCTCTCCTTTAAACGTAAGACGCTAACGAAGAAACGTGTCGAGTTTCGTTGCCGTCGCCCGAGCGCACTCGCTTGATCGCATCGGCGATGAGGTGCGCGACCTTGAGCGGACGCTCTAACAGGACGAAATGGGTCGCCGGCGAGATGGTTTGGAAGACGAGTCCGGGGATGGCCGACAGTTGCCGCCGGTTCTCCGCGCTCAAACTAGCGAGTCCGTCTTCTGCGCCTTCGACTATGGTGATGGGAAGGTTCAGGGATTGAATCTGGCTGCCGACTTCGGCGCGGAGAAACAGGCCGTGGAGGCTCAGGTAGCTGCGCAACCTCGCAGGCGTGTCCAGCTTCTCAAAGACTAGATTAGCCATCGGGCTCTCCATCTCAAGCAGATCGATCAAACGTAGCACGGCCCCACACTCCTCGCCGGCACACAGGGCCGACGCGAGGAGTGTGGGGCCGGCGTAACCACCGATCTTTTTCAATAAGGCCGTCGTGAGGTCTATGGATCGCGGGCTTGACTCAAGAGACTCTCCGAGCGCGCTGACGGCCTCCGCATAGGCGTCCATTTTGTTAGCTTCAAAAGCCGTGTCGCTCGTCCCGAAAGCCGTCAGCGAGAGGGTGGCCGCGGGGAACGCCCGGCAGAATGCCAGCGCCAGCTTGGCGCTCAGCCCCCAACTGGCGAGATGAGCGGCGGCCACCCTCTCCTGACGAAGGATAACGACGATATCTTCGATCAAACTGCCCCATAGCAGTTTATCGTCGGCGGGTTCGCTCTCGCCCGTCTGAATGGGACGATAGTCGAAGGCGATGACGGTATGATCGGCCTGCAATTCCTCTATCACAGACGACCAGAAATGCATGCTCATGCCGGGCGGGTTGAGGCAAACGACGACCTCGCCTCCTGCTCCCGCCCGGTAGTAAGTGAGTGTGAGACCGTCTGCGGTCAGGCAAGTTCTGGCCTGCATAGTGAATGCTCCCGCGCTGCGGACTGAAAGAGAGCTCGCGCTTCAGAGAGGCTTGGCGCTACCTAAGACGATGCTGCCCGGCGTGGTGCCGATCAAACGCACGTCGCGCCCGTTGTCCGTCACGACCAGATTGAAGGTGGCTTGCCGACCGGGCTGCCCGACGGTGTAGGTCACGGTCGCGCTGCCGGTGCAGTTCGATTCGACGTTGTATGTGCCGGAGCCGACGCGTGTGAGGATCGTCCCACCGAATGAAGCGGTGTCCGTAATGTTGAAGTTTCCGTTGCCGTCCAGCGTGATCGTGCCGAGCGTCGCGACGGGGCCGACGCCTACGAAGTGGCCTGAGAATTCGATCTCATAAGTGCCGCGCAGCGAGCGCACCGAGCAGGCGCCTCCGCCTCCGCTTCCGCCCTTTCCGCCCTGGGCGACGGCCTCATCCTTCTGCGCGCTGGCCGACGGAGTGAAGGCTCCGGCGAGGAACGCCAGGCCACAGCACAGGCAGGCGATCAGGGCAGCAAAAATTGTGGACGTGAAAATTCGTCTCGATCTCATAAGTAATCCTCCTCGGATAATAGGTGGTGGAAACGTCTCACGGGTTGAGAGGCTTCCGAAACGTATGAGCCGCCCCGCGCTTCCACGGGCCGGCCACTCGCAAGTTGTCTCGTTCAACAGAAGATGACGGTGAAGGCGAAACGATATTCCACGGCCGGTAAGAAAAGTTTTCATCAACAATCGAGTTTCCGTGAAACCAGGTATCTGAGTGTTGACGAGTTCAGCACTTATCACGCTACAATGGATTCGACTTCTGCCCCCGGTCATATGGAAGCCTGCCCCACGCACAATCGAGGAAGGTCGCCCTTCATTGTGCACCCAACGGTTACACTTCAAAACTTCGCATCCGAAGTTGAGTGCAAAAGCATATGTCACAGACTTTGTGTCCCCGGCTCTTCCTGCTTTCCGTCCTTCTCTGGAATGTCGGCCTGTCTCAGGCACAATCCCCGCGCCCCGTCCAGACGGTCACAGAGTTGACGGCCGCCATCCTCGGCGCAGCGTCCGCCGCAGACCGTGCCGCGCTGCTCGACGCCGCTACGGCGGCGGGCACGGTGACGGAGGATTTAAGGCAGGCAGTCGTGGCGCGCGGCGACGAACTCGCCAAAGGCAGGAAATGGGAGGCCGCGATTGTGGCCTATCAGGCCGCGCAGGAGATCGCAGCGCGTCTGAACGATAAGGCGGGCGTGGCTTTTGCGCTGAGCAAGATCGGGATCGCGTACTTCAGCATGGGTCGCTTCCCGCAAGCCCGCGACCATCACCAGCAAAGCCTGAAACTGCGAAAGGAACTGGGCGACCGGGGGGCGATTCTCAATTCTCTCTTCAACATCGCGCTCACTCATCGCGCGCAAAGCGACAGCCGCGCCGCGCTCGACTATTTGCAGCAGTGTTATTCAATGCTCGGAGAGGTGAAGAGCACAGACACGGCGGGCAGAGTCCTCAACTCTCTGGGTCTCGTTCACAAGGACATGGGTAACTACCTCGCCTCGCTCTCCTACTACCAGCAGGCCCTGTCGCTTTTCCAGAGCAGCGAGGATCGAACTTCACTTGCGGGGACGCAACAGAACGTCGGGAACCTCTATCAAATGATGGGCGAGTACGATACGGCTCTCGGCCACCTGCACCAGTCGCTCGCCCTGAGTCGCGAAATCGACAACAAGTCGATCATGTCGGGCGCACTGAACGGCATCGGGAACGTTTATAAGATGACGGGGAATCTGCGTCGGGCGATGGAGTTTTACCAGCGCAGCCTCCAGCTTAAACAGGAGCTGGGAGACCAGAACGCCGTCGCCAGCACCTACAGCAACATCGGCGATATACATGAGTTGCAGGGTAACTATCCGCAGGCGCTCGACCTTTACCAGCGTTCAGCCGCGATCAGGGAGTCGCTCGGGCAAAAGGCGGCGCTCTCAGCCCTGTATGGCAATATCGGCGATGTCCATCGAGACATGGGCGAGCCGGAAAAAGCACTTGAGAACTTTCGGAAAAGCTTACTGATCAGCGAGAAGTTAGGACAGGAGCAGTTGATCGCGGCGAGCCTGCGCCGGCTCGGCTCCTTTTATCACGCGCGGGGTGATAAAGCTCAGGCCATCGAGCACCTGCAAAAAAGTTTGGAACTCAGCCGCAAGTCGGGAAACAAACGGGGTCTCAGCTCATCACTGGCCGACCTGTCGCTCTTTTATGTGTCTGAAGGAATGCCCCTCGAAGCCCTCCGGCTCGCCGAGCAGGCCGTGGATGTCTCGTCGCAGACCGCAGACCCGGAATTGATCTGGCAAACGCTCGGCTATCTCGGGACGGCTTATCAGCTCAACAACCGAACGGCCGATGCGCGCCGCGCTTTTGAGGCATCCATCCGCACCATCGAGACGCTGCGCGGCCAGGCCGCCGGGGGCGAGATCGAGCAGCAAAATTTCTTCGCCCGTAAAGCCTTTTCCTATCACGGCATGATCGAGTTGCTGGCCGGGCAGAACGATAAGGTCGCGGCCTTGCGTTATGCCGAACGCCTCAAGGGGCGTCTGCTGCTCGACGTTTTACAGAGCGGACATGTCAACATCACTAAAACGATGACGGACGAGGAAAAACGGCAGGAGCGCGTCTTGAGAAATGAGATGGTTTCTCTAAACGCGCAGCTTTATCAGGAGAACCTGCAACCGCAATCCGATGCGGCTCGCCTGAGCGAGTTGAATGAGAGCCTACGGAAAGCGCGTTTGCGGCAGCAGGAATTTCGCAATCAACTCTATGCCTCCCGCCCGAACCTGAGCTTTCAGCGGGGCGAGACGGGCGAGTTCACCTTAGACCATGCCGCCGCGTTGCTGCCGGACGACAAAACCGCGCTGCTCGAATACGCAGTAACGCAGGACAAGGTCTTTCTATTCGTCCTGACGCGCAACACTCATGCCGCCAGCGCACGCGTCCGCAACCCGCCGCCCGACATCAAAGTCTATCAATTAGCGGCCACGCGGAAAGAATTAAACAGACTGGCGCAAAGTTATCGCGCGCTGCTGGCCGGTCATGATCTGGTTTTTAAAGATGCCGGGGCGCGTCTCTACAACTTGCTGTTACAGCCCGCGCGGGCTGATCTTCAGGGTAAAAGCAAACTGGTCATTATCCCCGATGGTTCGTTGTGGGAGTTGCCGTTCCAGGCTTTGCCCGCCCCGAACGGGCGTTATTTGATTGAAGACCACACGATCTTTTACGCGCCTTCGCTCGCCGTCCTCGCCGCTATGACGAAGAAACGGGAGCAGGAGAAGAAGGCGGAAGACGGCCCCCTCCTGTTGGCTTTGGGCAATCCATCTCTCGGCAAGGAGAGCCTCGCGTCCGAGAGGTACGGCACACGGGGAGACAAGTTGACCCCTCTGCCGGAGGCTGAAGCGGAAGTAAAAAAGCTGTCCCGGTTGTATGGCGAGTCGCGCAGCAAGGTCTATGTCGGCGCGGCGGCGCGCGAAGATCAACTGAGGGCAGAGGCCGGGAAATATCGCATTCTGCATCTGGCCACACACGGACTGCTGGACGACACCAGCCCGATGTTTTCGCAGCTGGTGATGTCACAGGAGGGACTGCCGGAGACGGAGGACGGCCTGCTGGAGGCGTGGGAGATTTTAGAGCTTGATCTGAATGCGGAGCTGGTAGTGCTCTCAGCCTGCGAGACGGCACGGGGGCGCGTCCACGAAGGCGAGGGGCTGATCGGGTTGACGTGGGCGTTATTTGTTGCCGGTTCGCCCGCCACGCTGGTGAGCCAGTGGAAGGTCGGCTCGGCCAGCACCACCGATTTAATGCTGGACTTTCACCTCAATCTCCGGCCCGCAGCAAGGCGGGCGCAGCCCGCGGTCTCGAAAGCGACGGCCCTGCGTGCGGCGATGCTGAAAATGCTGCGCACCAGACAGTACAACCACCCGTTTTATTGGGCACCCTTTGTCATTGTCGGGGATGGATTTTAGGTCGCGGCACAGCAGCAGAGAGGCAGCCCCGTGCGGTGGGGAATAAGGCGAATGAGGAATACGAAACGGATAAAAATTCGGGCTGGAAAATATCATCCCATCCATGTCTGACCCACCGAACGCTCGTCGTTAATGCCCACTTGAAAATGCACCTGTGCACCGCCCGAACATTTAGCGACCTCGCATGATCGAGCAACCAACAAAGCAAATCGATCCTGTGCTCTTGCCGTATCTCAACGCTCGCAGCGAGGCCGAGGCGGGACGATGCCTCACGAGCTTAATCTCCGGGCAAGCCGAACCCCTCATCAAAAACATCGTCGGCTATAAGTTGCGCGCCTGCTTCGGCCAGAATGGGCAGGCGAATAGCGACGAAGTGGAAGACACCTGCAGCGAGGCTCTGCTGCATCTGCTGGCTCGGCTTTCCGACATTAAGCACAATTCGCGGGAAGAGCATGTCATCACGAATTTCCGCGGCTACGTTGCGCTGACGGCTTACCGTGCGTGCCACGATCACTTGCGCCGCAAATACCCGCAACGCTACCGGCTCAAAAACAAGCTGCGTTATTTCCTACGCCACCGTGCAGGCTTCGCGCTGTGGGAAACCGATGAGGGAGAATGGATCGGGGGCTTCGCGCTCTGGGCGTCACAGACCGGCGATGTTCCCCGCCGACGGCGCGGGCAGGAGCTATTCGAGGCGCTGCCTTCATTCACCCGCCGGTTCCTGCCGGGTAACGCCACCGACACCAGCCTTGACGATCTTCTGACAGCGATTTTTAAGTGGGTCGCAGAACCCGTGGAGCTTGACGAGTTGGTCAGCATCGTCGCCGAACTATGGCAAGTGAAAGATCAGGCGGGTGGCCGAGAAGCGCACTCCGCTGCGACGGCGTTTGCCGATCTCACCGATACGCGCCCCTCCGCGATTGAAGAGCACGATCTACGGGCCTATCTTGCCAAACTGTGGGATGAGGTCAAACAATTAAGCCCGGGCCATTGCGCTGCGCTCCTGTTGAACTTACGAGACGCACAAAACCGCAGCGCCGTCGAGTTATTTCTCTTCACCGGCACCGCCACATTCGAACAGCTCGCCGAGGTCATTTCCCGGTCGGAAAGTTGGTTGGCGGAGGTCTGGAATGATCTGCCGCTCGACGACTCGACCATCGCGCGCCATCTGGGGCTGAGCAGGCAGCAGGTAATCAATTTGCGTAAGTCGGCGCGACGACGCCTGTTGAAACGAATAGGCAGGCCGGGCTTCTAGGGCCTGGAACATTTCCCCGCAGGAGACGGCAATATCACACAGGCGCTCACGTCTTCATAGATTTAAACGGGCGTCAGAGATCACCTCAGCGAAATGAATTAAACAAAAGATGACCGAGCATTTGTCACCACAAACTATTCACTCGTTCGCCGAGCGCACTCTGGAACCCCGCGACGTGCTCAAGGCCGCGCGGCATATCGCCGCTTGCGAAGCGTGTCGCCGACAGATTAGTGAAGCACAGCCGCTCCTCGCCCGCGTCCGCAGTTTGCACGACAACCTGCAAGATGCCTCGCTTCACCTTGATTACGATGAGATGGAAGGTTACGCCGACGGGAAGCTGGTTGAGTCAGACCGGGAAGCCGCCGACAGTCATCTGAGCATGTGCCACTCTTGCGCCGAGGAAGTCCGGGAATTAATTTCACTCAGGGACAATCTGGACACCTACCCGAGCGTGAGTGATGCCACCGACGCGATGCCGAACTCTCGGCGGGCGAGCCTGCGTCAGAGACTTTTCGCCTTTTTATCATTCGAGCCACAAAGGCTGGGCTGGGCACTGGCCGCCATCGTGATAGTCGCAGTTGTCGGCCTGGTATTATGGCGACAGAAGCCTGTCGGACAGGTGGCCGTAGTGCCTGAAACAAAGTCGAGCCCGACCATCAGCGCGCCCGCCAGTCCGGACTCTTTGAGAATGGCCGAACGTGGAACGGCCAGCGACGCAGTTTCGTCCGCCCGCCCGCCGGACATGAACAACCCGCCACAGTCAGCGCAACGTCCGTCGGAGTCTGAACCCCGTTCCCGCGTCGTCGCGCCGGTCGCAGTGAACGCCGGACAATCTTTGCTTTCGTCTTATGAAGGAATCATTAGACGAGCGATGATAAGTCAGAGCGTCTCGCCCCCTGCGGCGCTGCGCGGGTTAGACAGCAAGAGCAGCGTGTTGATGGGCGGCGCAGGCGAATCCACGGGCGAAATCACTGGCGAAGCCACGGGCATCACGCTTCTCTCCCCCGTGAGAACCGTCGTCCGCACCGTTCGCCCGAATTTCAGGTGGCTGCCGGTAGGGGGGGCGACAGTCTACCGAGTGGTCATACTTGACCCCAATTTCAATGTGCTGATCGAGAGCGGCCCGCTTACCGAAACAACCTGGAGTCCGCCGCGTCCGCTCGGCCGGGGAGGTGTGTACCTGTGGCAGGTGACCGCGCGTCAGGGTGAAAGAGAAATCACGTCATCTTCGGCGACGGCGAAAGAAGCGCGCTTCAAAATTCTTTCGCCGTCCGAGGAGCGTAAAATACGCCGCCTCGCGCAAGTGACGCCACATCTGGAACTGGGACTCATCTACGCACATCATGGCTTACTTGATGAGGCCGAACGCGAATTTCGATTCTCGCTCAAAGAGAATCGGCAGGCGGCGATGGCAAAGAAGCTAATTGCCAGTTTGCAGAGACTGCGGCGATAACACTCGCGCACGGGCGCGCGATGTACGCCTTTTCCGCAACGGATCCCTGGTTCGAGTCTGGCATAGCGATGTAGTGAAAGGACAAACCAGCGTAACGCTCGAAACGTCTCTCCCAATAGTTTCTGGCGAGAACCGCCTGGTGGCCTATGCTTACGGCGAACAATCCCACCCACGGCCGCACTCAACGGCTTTTCACTCGTCATTGCGTAGTTAGGCCGAACCGTTCGACACAATATGCGTTAGACCTGACAGAGACTACAGGGTTCTACCGGAGCAGTTATGCCGAGGATGCCGCTTATCATTATTGACATGCTCAATGACTTTTTCCGGCAGCATGCTCACCTCGCCGAGCAGCGCGCTCGCCTCGTCGCGTCTATCAACGCGCTCGTCGAGGCGTTTCGTCATCGTGGTCAACCCGTCCTCTGGGTCAGGCAGGAATTCGCCCCCGATCTGCACGATGCGTTCCTGGAGATGCGGAAGCATAACCTGCGTGTGACGATTGCCGGCACAGATGGGTGCGAACTGCTGCCGGAACTCGACCACCGCCCCACGGACATAACCATCGTGAAGAAACGTTACAGCGCCTTCTTTGGAACCGATCTGGAGGCCACGCTCCAGAGAGAACGGCCCGACATGCTGGTCGTTGCCGGAATCAATACTCATGCGTGCATCCGCACCACGGTCATCGACGCTTACCAGCGCGATTATGAAGTGGTGGTCGCAGCGGAATGCATCGCGTCGAATGATGAAGCGCATCACGACATAACCACGCGCTATCTGGGTGGGGCGATCGCGCAACTGTTGTCCAATTCCGAGATCATCAAAATGCTGGAATCGTGAATCAGCGTGCCTCCTATCGAGAGCTTGAATGTATTCGAGGTTGAATGCGCGGCGGGCGGTGCCGGGCGCGGGGCAGCCAGAAACATGAACAGAAAACCGAAGTGCATCATCATCACAGGCCGTCCGGGGTCTGGGAAAACCACTCTTGCGAAGAAGCTTGGGGAACGCCTGTGGATGCCGGTCATCAGCCGCGATGAGATCAAAGAGGGCTATGTCAATACCTACGGCGTCAAACACGACCAACTCCCGCCCGACACCAATGGTCTAGTCTCAGACCTGTTCTTTGGAATAGTGAATCAATATCTTGCGGGTCATATCTCAGTTGTCATAGAGGCGGCATTTCAGCACAAGGTTTGGGAACCTAGAATGCCGAAGCTCCTTGAACTGGCCTCACCATTGATTGTTTTATGCTCCACTGATGATGCAGTGGCCGCGAGACGCCATCTTCAAAGAGGCCTGGATAATCCGGACAGGGAGTTTTATCACGGCGATAAACGCGTCGCCCTTTACAGGGAAACAGGCGAAGTCTCACCTCCCGAGAGTTATACAGCGCCCGCATTCGATGTGCCCACAATCCGGGTCTCGACCGATGGAGAATACATCCCTTGCATTGATGAGATTGTGAAGCAGATCAAATCTCTGAATTTCCTTCCTCTTCCTTAAGCGTCTCGATGTCTTTGATGTGCCCGGTTGTCGGGGCTGAACTTTTCCGTCCCCGCCAACGAATTACAGACGCGGGCTTAAAACTTTCGCCCGCCCGGGCGGCGTCGCGGTCAGAGGGGCGTCGCTTGACTTTGGGCGCGGGCGCGTGGATGCTTCCTCAGCGCATGTTAGGTTTAGAACGTTTCATCGGCGAAGTGCTGGACGGGAAGTATCGTCTGGAAAGCCTGCTCGGTCAGGGCGGGATGGGAGCGGTCTATCTGGCGACACATCTCGGCACGGAGCGCCCCGTCGCTTTGAAACTGATCACGCCGGAGTTCATGCGCAACGACGAGTTCGTCGAGCGTTTCAAACGCGAGGCGCGCGCCGCCGGACGCCTTCGCCACCCGAACGTGGTGGACGTGACCGACTTCGGATTCGCGCAAATGGGCGCGCAGCGCGTGGCCTATCTGGTGATGGAATATTTGGACGGCTGCACGCTCGGCGACGTGCTGGCCGAAGAGTCGCGCCTGCCGCTCGACTGGGTGGTGGACATCCTTGAGCAGGTCTGTTCGGCCGTGGACGAAGCACACCAGCAAGGCGTCGTGCACCGCGATCTGAAGCCCGACAACATCTGGCTCGAACCGAATCGTTTCGGCGGCTATCGCGTCAAGGTGCTTGATTTCGGCATCGCCAAACTCGCGGACGCGGGAGCGACGGGCGATTACGGAACGGGCGAGTTGAACGCCCCGCACAACACAGAGCAACCTGCGGCGCAGACTGGCGCGCAACAGTCGCAGCAGTCGCAGCTCGATCTGGTGCAGGAGTCGATTGCGCGCGCGGCCTCTTCGGTCGGGCGCGGCGCATCGACCGGCAGCAACTCTTCGCGGGGCAGTTCGTCGCTCGGCGGGGCGCCGAACCGCAATTCATCTCAAGGCGCTTCGCCCCATGCGGACACGCCGGAGGCAGCGACTCTCCTGCAACTGCCCGATGAGCGCGAGACGGAGCAACCGGAGACTCTGCTGCTCGCGCCGCCCACGACGCGACCGTTGAAACCGCCGCCGCACGACGCGACGGCCGCAGGGCAGACGCCGCGCGCGACGCAGGCCGACGCCGACAGCGACAAGACGCGCCTGCTCGAAGACGCGACGGCAGGGCGACGGCAACCGAACGAGTTGCAGACCTCCGCTGTAGCCTCTACGGCGGGCGTCACGCGCGTCGGCGCGATCCTCGGCACGCCGCTCTACATGTCGCCCGAACAGTGTCGCGGCCGCAGGCTCGATGCACGTTCTGACATCTACAGTCTGGGCGTCATCGCCTATCAGATGCTGACGGGCGAGACGCCTTTCACGGGCGACATGGTCACGGTCATGCGGCAACACATGGACTCGCCGCCGCCGCACATCAGAGACAAGAACCGTAAGGTGAAGCGGAAAGTGGCGCGGCAGGTGATGGCCGCGCTCAGGAAGAATCCCGCGGAGCGGCCTGCGAGCGCGGCCGGGTTCGCCTCGGCCCTGCGCGGCAGCGCCGAAGGCTTAGGGTCACTGCTCACGCGCGCCTTCGCGCTCTACAGCGAACACTTCCCGAAATTTTTGCGCATCTCGCTTTTGGCGCACTTGCCCGTCATCGCCATGTCGCTCCTGATGTACGGCCTTGAAGCTGCGCAGCGCGCGAAGATGATGCCGAAATGGTTGGCACTCACTCTGACGATCATCTTCGGACTGCTCAACATCGTTATCAACTTTCTGGCCTCGTCCGTCATTACGGCCATGACGGCTTTGCTCGTGACGCAACTGCACGTTGCGCCGATGCGCCCGCTCTCCATCCACGATGCGCTCGCCGTCCTGAAGCGACGCTGGCGGCCTTTCCTGCGCACGAGCATCCGCGTCAGCCTGACGGCGCTCGTCGGCTTCGCGCTGCTGGTCATCCCCGGTTTCATCGCGATGGTCAGATACGCGCTCTACGCGCCGGTCGTGTTGATGGAGGGCTTGGAGAAACGCGCCGCGCTCAAACGCGCCAACGAGCTTTCGCGCCGCTCGCGCCGCACGGTCGTCGCGCTCCTGCTCGTCCAGTTGATGCTACCCGTCATTCTCGGCGCGATCATCAGCCTGCTCACCTTTCAGATGAGCGACAGCGGCGATTTGCACATCAAGACCGGCTCGAAATCCGCCGGCCATTTCGCGCCTCTCCTCAACATCATCACCGTGCCGCTCCTAGCCATCACGAGCGCGCTGCTCTATTTGAAGATGCGCCAACTCGGCGGCGAGACTTTCAAAGAGACGCTCGAACAGTTCGACAACATCGAAGCGCCGCGCACGCGCTGGCAACAACGCATGCGCCGCCGCCTCACCATGAACAACCCCACGAGCCGCGGCTGAAGACGGCCGCACGCCTCGATGCCTGCGCGTGCGCCGTACGCACGCGTGCGGCGCACATGTACGGCCGCTCATTCCCCGTTTGAAAACGACTAGCGATATGAAACGCGTAACCAGCTACGTTGTCTGCCTCGCCCTGTTCACGTCGGCGTTCGTGCATCCCGCTTCGGCGCAATCGACCGATTATGTCGGGGGCGTCGTCAATACTTACCTCGCGGGGCGTAAGATCATCACCGAGCGATACGGCTTCACGGTCGAGCGCGACGGCGAATTGTCGGGCGGGGCGGAGATGACTTACGCCGAAGGGTTCACGATCCTCACGGGAACGCGCGCCAGCGAATCCAGACCCATCCACTTCGGCGCGAACATCACGAATACCGAAATTCTGGCGGCGCAATTCAATATGTGGCCGACGGTTTACGTGCGCGTCGCCAACCAGCCGAACCGTGAATGGAAGACGCGTGCGAGCGTCGTGCTGGAAACTTTCTACTGGCATCACTACCTCTTCCTGCTGCGACAGTTCGAGCGCGGCAAAAGTAGAAAACAGAACTTCTTCTGCCTCGTCCCCGGTCGTGCACGCGAATTTGAATTGAGCGTCGAGCTGGCGGACACGACCGTCTATGAAGTTGCCGACCGGGCGATTGAAACACGGCACTACCGGATCGCTGCCCCGGGCGAACCGTTGGTTGAACTATGGACGGACAAACAAAATCGCCCGTTACTCATCTGCATCGAAGCGCAGCAGGTGAAGGCCGTCGAGGAAGGCATGGAGACTCTGGCCGAAGTGATCCTCAAAGCAAACGCGAAGCGTCTCGCACCCAAACCTGAATTGAGAAGTTCACCATGAAAAATTTCATCTACGCTGCCGCGTGCCTGTGCATGATCTATTCACACACAATTGTGCGGGCGCAGGAGGCTGCGCAGCCGCTCACAGGGGTCTACCAGACGCGGAGCGGCGAGCACCTGCTCGCCACGGAAAGCTATCGCGTGACGCGCAAGCCCGACGGTGCGCTCGCGGCCGAAGCGGAGATCACGCCCGCATCGGGCGGCGCGAAGCGAAAGCTCATTACGTCGGCCGCGAAGACGAGGCCGGAGAGTTTCGTCATCGAGATCGAAGGCGAGCGTGCGCTTGAGGCAAAGCTGGGCGCGAACGGTGCGTTCAAACTGAACGTCGCCGGTCGCCCCGCACGCGAGGTGCAGTCGAAGGCGACGGTCGTGATGGAAAATCTCGTCTGGCATCAGTTCGTCTTCCTGCTCGCGCAGTACGACCATGCGCGCGGCGGGCGGCAGGAGTTCACGGCCTTTCTGCCTTCGCAAGGCGTTGACTACACAATCAGTCTCGAATACGTCGCGGCGCAAACGTACAAACCGAAAGACGGCGCGGCCGTCGCCACGCATCGCTACAAGGTGATTGCGGCCGGAGCGGTCGCTCTCGACCTCTGGACGGACGAGGCGCGCGTGCCGCTTTTGTTGCAGGTGGAGGCGCAGAAGATCAAGGTGGTGCGGCAGGGCGCGGAAGCGTTGGCCGAGGCGGCGTTCGCCCCGCCCGTCGAATATCGTGCGCCCGCTTACGTCGCGCCTGCCTCGTTTACCGAACGCGAGTTGATCGTGGACGCAGGGCAAGGCTGGCCTCTGCCCGCAACGCTCTCTTTGCCCGCAGGCAAGGGGACGTTTCCGGCCGTCGTGCTTGTTCACGGCTCCGGGCCGAACGACCGCGACGAGACGCTCGGCGCAGGAAACAAGCCCTTCCGCGATCTCGCGTGGGGCTTAGCCTCGCGCGGCGTCGCCGTGCTGCGCTACGACAAACGCACGCACCATCACGCAGACAAACTCGGTCGTCTGCTGAACTTCACCGTGCGCGAAGAGACGATTGAAGACGTGCTCGCGGCCGTCCGTCTGCTGCGAGCGACAGCGGGTGTGGATACCAAACGCATTTATGTGCTCGGCCACAGTCTCGGCGGGATGCTCGTCCCGCGCATCGGCGCGGCCGACGCGCAGATCGCTGGCTTCGTCCTTCTGGCCGCCCCTGCGCGCCCGCTCGAAGACGCCTTCGCGCGGCAATACGAATACGGCGCGATGCTCGACGGGCGCATCGACGAAGCCGAGCGAGCGCGCATCGAAGACGTTAAGCGACAGGCCGCGCGCATCAAGCAACTGAAGGCGAACGATGCTGCCACGACGAGCGGGACGCTTCTGTTCGCGCCGCCGAGTTACTGGCTCGACCTGCAAGGCTACGATCCGCCGCGGGCTGCGCGCGCGCTCAAACGCCCCATGCTCATCCTGCAAGGCGAGCGCGACTTCAACGTCACGCTCGACGACCTGCGCCTCTGGCAAACCGCGCTCGCCGCACAGAAAGAGGTCGAGTTCAAAACTTATCCCAAGCTCGATCATCTCTTCTATGAAGGCGAGGGCCGTGCGAGCGGCGCGGACTACGAACGGCCGCGCAACATTCCCGCCTACGTCGTCGAAGAGATCGCCGCCTGGATCAAACGACGCTGAGCGACTAACAAACCCGGGAAACCACGAATCGACACGCAACGACACGAAGAAGACTTTAGTGTTGTTGCGTGTCGATTCGTAGTTTCATCCGTTTAGTTTTGTATGGAACAAAAGTTGAGATCAGGACACTAATGAAGATCAGACTTCTCTGACGGAGATCGGCCGATGCTCGAAATCACAGGACTGGCGAAAACTTATCCGAGCGGCGTGCAGGCGCTGAAAGGGATCGATCTGACGATCTCTCCGGGCGTGTTCGGCTTGCTCGGGCCGAACGGCGCGGGCAAGACGACTTTGATGAAAATTCTCGCCACGCTGCTCGAACCCGACTCCGGCCGGGTCGCCGTCGGCGGCGTCGATTTCATCAACCGGAAGATGGTCGCTCGTCGCATGCTCGGCTACCTGCCGCAGGACTTCGGACTCTACCCGACGCTCACGGCCGAACAGACGCTCAACTATTTCGCGCGTCTCAAAGGCGTGACTGATGCGAAGGAACGCGCGGCGCTCACGGGCGCGCTTCTGGAAAAAGTCAATCTAGGGCAGGCACGCAAGCAAGCGGTCGGCGGTTTTTCCGGCGGCATGCGGCAACGTCTCGGGATCGCGCAGGCGCTCATCGGTCAACCCAAACTGATCATCGTTGACGAACCGACCGCCGGATTAGATCCGGAGGAGCGCAACCGCTTTCACAATCTGCTCTCCGAGATCGCTGCGGACGATACGGTGGTGCTGCTCTCGACGCACATCGTCTCGGACGTGTCGAATCTCTGCGGCCAGATGGCGATCATCCGGCGCGGCGAGATCATCGCTTTCTCGACGCCGCGCGCCGCGCTTCGTCAGATGACGAACGTGATCTGGGAAACCAACGCGCGGCGCGAAGAGGTGGCAACGCTCAAATCGCGTTTCAAGGTCATCTCCACTCAATCGTTCGAAGGACAGGTGCGCGTCAGAGTTTTTTCGGAGCAGGGACGGCCAAGCGCAGACTTCCAGCCCGTCGTGCCCACACTTGAGGATTACTATTTCAGTCTCGTCAACCGCGCGGAGAGTGTGAATTGAACGCCTTAGTGTCACAACCGTTCGTCGCCGTCTTTCGCACGGAAGTGCTGTTCAATTTGAAGCGCGTCGCGCCTTACGCGCTCATGATTCTGTTTAGCGGGAACGCCCTGCTGTGGTGGGGTTGGGGGCCTGCCATCACGCGCGGATGGGCGGTCAACAGCGACTTCTACATCATCCGTCTCTTCTGCGGCTTCTCTTTTTTGACGCTCCCTCTCTTCATCGCCGTGCTCATGGGCGATCCCGTCATCCGTGATTTCCGCACGGGCGTTGACCCGCTCATTTTTTCCAAGCCCGTCAGCCGCGCCGAATATCTCCTGGGGAAATTTTTCGGCAACTTCTTCGTGCTCATCTGTTGCCAGGCCTGCTTCGCCCTCACGCTGCTCGTGCTGCAAGGCTTCGCTAAGCCCGGCATGATCGTCCTGTCGACGCGCCTGTGGCCTTACTTTCAGCACTTCTTTTTCTTCATCGTCGTGTCGAGTCTCCTCTTCGGCGTGGTCTGCTTCACGGTCGGGACACTGACGCGCAACGTCAAGATCGTCTACGCGCTGGCAGTCTCTTTTTACGTCGTCTATATCGCGTGGCAGACCTCGATCAAAGGACTGCCGGTGCGCTGGCGCATCGTGCTCGACCCGCTGCTGTTCAACATCGCGGCGCTGTCTTTTGAGGGACGCCGCGCCGAGTGGCTGAATCAAGTCTCGATCAGCTACGACTCGGACATGATCATCAACCGCGTCGTGATGCTCGCCGTCTCGCTCCTCTGTCTGACCTTACTCTACTTTCGTTTCTCGACCACCGAACGCGCCAAGGCGGACGACTTAGCGTCAAGCCAAATGTCGCTGCTCAATCTTGCGCCCCCGTTCGAGCGGCTTTATCACGCGCCGGAATTTTCCCACGCGCCGGAATCAAGCGAACCCGTCGCAGAGCGCACGGCGGAGACTGTCGCGTTGCCGCAGGTCGCGCAAGTCACAAAAGGCTTGCGCGCACAGTTGACGCAATTCGCGGCGGCGCTCGGGGTGGAATTTCGCCTGCTTCTCGCAGAGCGCAGTCTCGCCGCGATAGCGCCGCTCGTCATGTTTTTGTGCGCCTTTGAACTGGCCGTTTACGAGGTCGCGCCCGAAGCAACTTACTCTGCCGCCTATGCGCGCCGGACGGTCGATGCGCTTCTCCTGTTTCTCTTCGGCATCGCAATGTTCTACACGGGCGAATCGATCCACCGCGACCGCGAGACGCGAATCGAGCCGGTCTTGTGGAGCACACCCGCGCCCAACTTCGCGCTTCTCTTCTCGAAGTTTGCGGCCACGCTCCTGCTCTCGCTCTCACTCATCACGCTCGTCGGCCTCGCAGCCGTCGCGGTACAAACGTACAAAGGCCACGCGCCCTTCAGGCTGCAAGATTACCTGGCGACGTATGCGTTGATCTTAGTTCCGAGCGTGATTTTCATGGTTGCCGCAGCCATCGTCTTGAACGTTCTGTTGCGCGATAAATACCTGACCTACGCCGTGAGTCTCGCCCTCGGCGGCGCGTTCTACTATCTGGCCGGACAGGGCTATCACCACCCGCTCTACAATCCCATCCTCTACCAACGCTGGACGCCTTTTGATCTGGTGGGCGGCGGCAGCAACCTCTCGTTGATCCTGATCCATCGAGTTTACTGTCTCGCGCTTTCAGTTTTACTACTGGCGCTCGCGCTTCTCTTCTTCGAGCGCAAATCAACCGGAGGACTCAGCGACGGGTCGCGCCTGAGCAGCAAAGGCTGGACGCTTTTGACAGCGACGACTTCCCTGCTCGTCGCCGTCCTCACGGGTTTCATCATCAATTCGCGCGCATAGTTTTTCCTATAAATCGAAATCGCCGTCAGCGCGAGCGTTGCGGGCGGGAGTTGCATGCGTCAATTCCCGCCCGTTTTCATTGACGATTCGCGCAGGCGGCGTTTGCGCGTTTGAGACTTTCGGCGCGAGCGGCTAAACTCCGAAGTTTGATTTCCACGCAAATTATTCAGAGGTAGCCATGAGTAGAAATAGCGAGACTGTTTTCGAAGATTTTTTGCGCCGCCAGGACGAGACGGACTGGGCGCGCGCGCTCGAAAGTTTGCTCCCCGAAGTGCATGAAGTTGACCGCAACGCAACCGCCATCTGGTTCTCCTTCTTTCCGCTCGCGCTCACGCGCGCCTTTGAACAATCGGACGACCCCGAACAGTTGGCCGCGCGTCTCTTGATGCAGGGCAGGTATCGTCTCGACGGACAGATCGATTCATCGCACGCGTTTCTTTACGGTCATCGTTATTGGCCGGAGGTCAAACGCGCCGTCGCCGCACGCACCGCGCAATTTAAAGATGCGACGGCGGGAGACGGCGCGCCGCTCGCCGCGTTCGTCCGCGAAGTGGCGCGCGAGGTGGCCGCGCAAAAGAAGGTTGAGGAATCGCTCGTCATCGGAATCGCGGCCGTCGCCTTGATGACTTTGCGACAGGTGGGCTTCGCGGCGTTCACGGCATCGCCGGGCGAAGTTCGGATCGACGGCAGGCGCGCGCGGCAGACGCCGGAGAAAGTTTTGCAGGAGCGTGCGCGCGATGACAGCCAGGGCTTGCTCGGCTTTCTGCGCACGACCGACAAACGCTGGACGGTCGTGTGGAACGAAGGCGACCCGACGGCGCGCTTTCAGATGATTCACCAACAGGAGGTCGCTTCCGCCGCCGCGACCGACAAGCGCGACTGGTCGCAGGTTGATCCGCGCTGCACGATCAACGAAGGGCCGATCCCCGTGCAGTGCCGTTCGGCTTCGTGCGGCACTTGCTGGGTAGGCGTGCTCGGCGGCGCGGAGAAGCTAACCAGCGTCAGCCCGCGCGAGCGCAAGGCCATGCAACTCTTCGGCTACATCGACACGGACGAACCCCGACCGCTCATCCGTCTCGCCTGTCAGGCGCAGGGCGAGGGCGCGGTGTCAATCGTCATTCCTTCCTGGAACGGCGTGTTCGGCAAATACCTGCGTCGCCTCAAGGAAGAGGAAGCGGCCGACGCGGCCGAAGCCTCGCGCGCCGGAGCGTCGCAGTAACAACCTCGCACTAAGAGGTTTGCAGCAACGGTTTCGAGTTCTACAGTCACGCGTTAATTTTATGAGCACTTCAAGATCGAATGGCGGGCAATCCCGCGCGAAGGATGCAACCCGAGACGAGGGGCAACCGCCGCCGCTCGCGCGCGACGAACTCGGCCGCATCGAACCCGCTTCGCTCGCAGACCTGATCCAGTGGTTTCTAGACCACGATTCGCGCGTGAACATGATCCGCCACCCACGCGTCGAGGAAGTCTTTCAATGGAAGCAGGCCGAGAGCCGGCGCGCGGGCGAAGAGGTTTACCAGTTTGCGAACGCAGAGGAACGGCTCGCCATCGGCATCATGCAGGCCATCGTCGAAAACGAGGGCGAGCCGGCCATGCACGGCTGGATCAGTCAACTCTTGAACGCGCTCGACGACGCCTCGAAGACGAACGAAGAGGTCGCGCACGCTTATCATCTCGACACCGAAGGCGAGGCTTCAACTGTGGCCGAGGCGTCGAAGATTCCGACCGAGCGCGGGCGCACGGTCTTTCTCACCTGTTGCTGGCTCGAAGCACTCTGCACGGCCGAAGTGCGCGTGCTCGGGTGGGTTTATCAGGAGCTTTACGGCCGGCCTTTTCAACCGGGCAATTATTGATTTAGACTCTCACGCCGAAAGCGCGTGCCAAATATCACAGAGGGAATTTTCAGACTATGGCCGAACCGGCGAATTATACGAACAACTCGCAGACGCTCGTTGTCGATAGCAACGAATTCACTTTCGAGACGCTCGAACAAACGAACGGTCATGCAACGGTCGTGCGCTTCGAGTTGAAGAACCCGGAGGTGAAAGCGGGCGACGTGCTGCTCGTGCTTTCGGGTACGGACATCTACTTCCACGGCATGATCGGCATCATCAGCGAAGACGGCTCGGCCGTCGCCACCGACCGCCGCGGCTCGCTTCTGCCCGCGACCGTCCAGTAAGAAAAGGGAGAGGGGGAAAGGGCAAAGAGCACAGGAGGAAGAAAGCAACGCGCACTGAAACGCGCCTGTTTCTCTTTTTACTTTTCCCCTTTCCCTTTTTCCCTTTCCCCTTCTTCCTGTGTCCGACTTGATTCAAACGCGATGATGTTGTATGAAATTAGCTTAATCGAAAATAAAACTTCACGATTAAGAACGCGCGACTAAAACGTCTTCGCGCGCAAACCCGAAACTGCTGACCGCGTCTCAACCGAAGCAATGCCGAGCCGGTCGCGCGCAAACTGACAAGCAGGACATTTTTTGTGAGCACTAGACCCGGACGCACATCCCCGCAATTATCTAACGCCGAGCAGGAAACCGAAGCGGCCGCCGAGCGACTCAACACGCAGATCGAAGGCGCGCTTGCCAGCGTCGCCTCGCGCAACGCCGACGACGCGGGCGAACTTGAAGCCTACGCCGACCGCATCGAACGCTCCGCGCGCGACCTCTCCGTCGCCCTGCGCGAACTGGCACGGCGCAGACGTAATACTGGTGATGAATAATGAGGACTGGTGAATGGTAAATAGTCAATGGTGAATGGAGGAAGACAGTTCTGATCCATTCTCCATTGACCATTCACCATTTACCTGTCTTTACTTCATCGTTAATGAATTAAGGAGAATCGAAGATGGCAGCATCTGTTCTGACGAAAGAATCCGGCTCGCAGGATCGTGGCCGCAGGCGCAACGACGTTGGGCTGGACGCTCTCGGCATCACGCAGGCCAGTAACATTTACTGGAATCTCTCGACGCCCGAACTATACGAAGAGATCGCGCGGCGCGGCGAGGGAATCTTCTCCGACCACGGCGCGCTCATCGTCGATACCGGCGAGCACACCGGTCGCGCCGCCAAAGACAAGGCCATCGTGCGCGATGAGAACAGCGACGACAAAGTCTTCTGGGGCGAGGTCAACAAAGAGTTCTCGACCGAGAAGTTCAACGCCCTGCGCGACCGCATGATGGCGCACACGGCCGGGCGCGACCTGTTCGTGCAGGACACTTTCGCTGGAGCCGACCCGCGTTATCGCCTGCCCATTCGCGTCGTCACCGAACTGGCCTGGCATTCTCTGTTCGCGCGCACCATGTTCATCGACGGCGGGCGCGAAATCGGCAATCACGTGCCGGAGTTCACCATCGTCAACATCCCCAGTTTCAAAGCCGATCCCGAACGCGACGGCACACGCTCGCAGACGTTCATCCTGATGGACTTCACGCAGCGACTCGTCCTCATCGGCGGCACAAGTTACGCGGGCGAGACAAAGAAATCCGTCTTCACGATCCTCAACTATCTGCTCCCGCAGCGCGGCGTCATGTCCATGCACTGCTCGGCCAACATCGGCGAAGCGGATGACGTGGCGATCTTCTTCGGCCTGTCGGGTACAGGCAAGACCACGCTCTCGGCCGATCCCGAACGCCAACTCATCGGCGACGACGAGCACGGCTGGTCAGACGACGGCGTCTTCAATTTTGAGGGCGGCTGCTACGCCAAAGTGATCCGTCTTTCGCCCGAAGCCGAACCCGACATCTATCGCACCACGCGCATGTTCGGCACGGTGCTCGAAAACGTCGTCTACGACACGGAAACACGCTCGCTCGATCTCGAAGACGCGTCGAAGACCGAGAACACGCGCGCGGCATACCCGCTCACCAGCATCCCGAACATCAAACCCGAAGGCTACGCCGGACACCCGCAGAACATCATCATGCTGACGGCCGACGCCTTCGGCGTGCTGCCGCCCGTCGCGCGCCTGACGCCTGAACAGGCCATGTATCACTTCCTCTCCGGCTACACGGCGAAGGTCGCGGGCACGGAGCGCGGCGTCACCGAACCGGAAGCGACTTTCTCCACCTGCTTCGGCGCGCCCTTCATGGTCTTGCATCCCGGCACGTACGCGGGACTGCTCGGCGAGAAGTTGACCAAGCACAAAGCGAACTGCTGGCTCGTCAACACCGGCTGGTCTGGCGGCCCCTACGGCGAAGGCCAGCGCATGAAGATCAAGTACACGCGTGCCATGATCCGCGCCATCCTGAACGGTTCTCTGGCTGAAGTCGAGACGCGTCCCGATCCGATCTTCGGCGTCGGCGTGCCCGTCTCCTGCCCCGACGTTCCGGCCGAAGTCCTCGTGCCGCGCAACACCTGGAACGACAAAGAAGCTTACGACCGCAAGGCGCTCGAACTCGCAGAACGTTTCAACCAGAACTTCAAGAAGTATGAAGACGGCGTCTCGCCCGAAGTCCGCGCCGTCGCGCCGAAGACGAGCTAGAGACCGGTTCAAGGAGACGAAGCCTTAGAGACATTGAGGGCGACCGAGTTACGAAAACTCAGTCGCCCTCTTTTTTTGTTCGTCGCGTAGGCGACGTTTTTTTGTTCGTCCAACCGGCGCTGCGGCGCGCGAAGTTCCTAAGTTTAGAACCTGTAGCCGAAGCCGATGCTGATCTGTAGTTGGTGCGTAAAGTCGCTCGACGTTTGATCCGTCTGAGCGAAGACGCTGCGTGTGGCGCGGCGCAGGTGAATCATCGTGTCGCCCACGTCGAACCGGATGATGGCGCGGCGCGTCGGGTAAAGTTCGGCCACCGCGCCCACGTCCAGAGCGAAGTTCTCGTGCTGCGGGCGACACACAGAGCCGAAAGAGGTGCGGTTGCAATCGAAGCCCGAAGTGATCTCGCCGATGGACATCACGCCGGGGCGCGCCTTGGCGAACAACCCGCCGTACTTCATGCGCCCGCCCGCTTTGACGCCGACGAAGGCTTGCGTCTTCGTCCCGATCTGATCGTTGCCGAGTTTCGTTTCGGGGAAGAAGCTGGCTTCGGCGTCGAGCGCGAAATGCTTGTTGAAGTTGTAGCCGAAGCGGCCGCCGAGGCCGCTCACGGTTTCAAAGTCTTCCAGTCCGATGGCCGTGTACAGTGCGCCGATCTCAAACTTGTGTTCGTCCACATCTGACTGCGCACGCGCGCCCGTGGCAAAGACCGACAAGATGAGCGCGACGAGCGCGGGGAAAATTTTGCTTCGCATGTGTCCTCCGTATCTTTCTTACTTCGTCACTCGTTCGCGGGCAGGGCGCGGAGCGCGCGCATGCGTTTGACGATCTGGTGCGAGATGTCTTCGGCGGCGACGCGCCCGTTGATGGCGACGACTTTGCCCTTCGCGACGACGATGCTGGATTCGGGTTCGACGATGCCGAAGATGTAGTTGAGCGCCGTCTTCTTGATCTCGACGACGAGGTCTGCGCGCTCCGGGTTCTTCACGATTGACAGTTGCCACTGACCGAACTCCGGCAGCTTATCGAGTTTGTATTCGAGATAGTCCGCGTTGATGTGCGGGTTCGGACTGATATAGATGGTGCGCGCGGCGCGCAAAATCTCGGCGGGCGTTCGCTCGCTCGCGTCTCTGCTCGTCGCCGTGCGTGAGCGCGATGCACGCCTCTCGTCCGAGTCCGAGTAGTTGCGATCCGCAGCGCGCGAAGTTTGCGCGTGTGCGCTCGCTCCGCAGGCGACGAGCACCGCCAACGCGAGCACGCCGAAGCACAAGCCGCGCGTGTTTGATCTGTGTTGCATGAGACTTCCTGCTCCCTTGAACTGTGAGATTGTTTTGACCGTCGCCGAGGGTAGATGGCAACGCCCGTGCCGTGCGGTTTTGTGTGGGAAAACGGGGGAAGTTAACGAGGGCGCGAAGGTGCGCCGCCGCGCCCTCCCGTCACCTGAAAGAAAATCGCGGCGGTCGGGGTAAGTTTTGAATCATGCCGCTCGGATTGTGTGAGGTCATTTTCCGCTTGACGTGTGGGCGGCGCGCGTAGAAGATTGCAGGCATCCGAGCCGCGCGATAGATGTGCCGCGTCCGCCGAACGCGAAAGTAGTTACGCGTCCGCCAAATTGAGACCGTCCCCGACCGCTCTACAGAATTGCACATGACCGATCCGTCTAAGCACCGGACAGAGGCGACGAACGCGCAAGCGGAGACGAGCGCCCCGTCCTCTGAACCGCCAAGCGACGCGGAGGCGCGGGCGCGCACCGTTAGCGCGGGCGTGCGCGGCGAGAGTGCGGCCACCTTGCGCGGCGTGGTCGAGATGGTGCGGCGCGTGATGCGTTCGGATACGGCGAGCGTCGCCACGCTCTCCGCGAGCGAAGGTACTATCACCTGGAAGGCCACGAGCGGTTTCAACTCGCTGAAGGATGCGGATACGGAGATCGTCAATCCCTTGCGCGGCATGTTCGCCGAGTATGCCGCTTCGGCCGAAGACATGACGATGATCGAAGTGCGCAACGTGGGCGGCGAACTTCCGGCCAGCGAGTTTCCCTTGCACAGCGCCGAAGGCTTGCGCGATCTGGCGCTCGTGCGCCTGCGCGCGCGCGGCGAAACTCTCGGCCTGCTCGGCATCGGCTATCGCACCTCGCATCGTTTCACCCCCGACGAGAAAGAACTGCTCGAAAGTCTCGCGGAGATGGCCGCGCTCGCGCTCGACAACGCGCGTCTTCTGGAAACCGTCAGCGCGGGCAAAAGAATCTGGGAGCAGACTTTCGACGCCATCCCCGACGGCATCATCGTTCACGACGAATCCATGCGCCTGACGCGCTGCAACGCGATGGCCGCCGAGATGATGGGCTTCGAGCAACCGGGCGAAGCCGTCGGGCTGGCTTGCGACGTGGCCTTCGCGCGCCTGTTCGGCGAACGCGCCGCGGCCTTTCACATGAACTCACGCACGACCGGCACGGGCGCATCTTCTTTCGAGATACAGGCAGAGGATGGTCGCCGTTATCTCGTCGCCGTCGCCTCGCTCGACGGCACGACCGACGGGCACGGTTCAAGCGTCATCACCTGGAGCGACGTGACGCAGATTTCCGAGATGCAGGAACAACTCTCGCGCTCGCGTCGTCTCGCCACGGTCGGTCAACTTGCCGCCGGTGTCGCGCACGAGATCAATAACCCGCTCGCCGCCATCACCACCTGCGCCGAAGCGACCCTGCGCGACATACGTTCCACGCCCGAACTCTCGGCGACGGCCTCGGCGCGCTCCTGGGATTTTTATCTCGAAGAGATCGTCCGCCAGGCCCTGCGCTGCAAAGAGATCACGCGCGGCCTGCTCGATCTCTCTCGCCAGCGACGCGCGCGCCGCGAGCCGTGCGACATCAACGCGCTCGTCGAACGCAGCGTCCTGCTTCTCTCGCAGCGCGAAGAGGTGCGCGGCACACAGGTCACGACCGAACTCGACCCGGAGATCGGCGAACTGGCGACAGACGAAGTGCTGGTGCGGCAGATTCTCGACAACTTGTTGACGAACGCGCTCGACGCGGTGGAAGGCGGCGGCCGGGTCACGGTTTCGACCACGCTCGAAGGCGAGCGCGCACGCATCGAAGTGGCCGACACGGGCGCAGGGATTCCGCCGGAAATGCTCGTCCGCATCTTCGATCCGTTCTACACGACGAAAGAGGCGGGCAAAGGTTCGGGGCTTGGCCTTGCCATCTCGACCACGCTCGCCGAAGCTCTCGGCGGTGCGCTCACGGTCGAATCAAAGGCGGGCGCGGGCAGCCGCTTTCGCCTCTGGCTGCCACGCCGCGCACCGGAGTTAAGGGATGAAGGATGAAGAAAAAACGATGAGGGATGAAGGATGAATGATGAACGGGAAACAGGTAAATCGTGAATCGTCAATAGAGAAAGACAGTTTTCTTCTATTCACGATTTGCGATTCACGATTCACGATTTACTTCTCTTCCGTTCATCATTCATCGTTCATCCTTCATCGTTCCTCGAAACTATGACTCGAAAGATCAGCGTCCTCGTAGTTGATGATGATCCTCTGTTGCGCAGGCTCGTGACGGAGCAGTTGTCGCGCTCCGGTTTTGAGATGGCTGCGGCCGAATCGGGCGAGGATGCCATCGAGGCTTTGCAGGCGTCGGACTACGACGTGGTGCTTCTCGACATGCGCATGAACGGCATGACCGGACTCGATGCCCTGCGCGAGATCAGGCGACTCGACGATCCGCCCGAAGTGATCATGCTGACGGCCGACACCTCGCTCGGCACGGGTATCGAGGCGATGCGCCTCGGCGCTTACGACTACCTAACGAAGCCCGCCACGCTCGACGAGATGGAGGCCGTCATCCGCAAGGCCGACGAGAAGCGTCGGCTCGTGCGTCAGAACGCCGGACTCCGGGTCGCGGCCACGCGCGGCACGCCGGGCGCGGAAGAGGCCGCGCACACGCTCGTCCATGCGAGCGAGGCGATGCGCGGTCTGGTCTCCATCGCAGAGTCGGCCGCGCGTCTCGATTCCACCGTCATCATCACGGGCGAATCGGGCACGGGCAAAGACGTGCTCGCGCGCTTCATACACTCGCGCAGCGCGCGCGGCGATTCGCCGCTTATCACCATTAACTGCGGCGCGCTGCCCGAAGCACTCTTCGAGTCGGAGTTCTTCGGCCACGAACGCGGCGCGTTCACCGGCGCAACTTCGATGAAGCGCGGACTGATCGAAGCGGCCGACGGCTCGACTCTCTTCCTCGACGAGATCGGCGACCTGCCCGCGCCCATGCAGGTCAAACTTTTGCACTTTCTCGAACAGGGACGTTTCCGCCGCGTCGGTTCGACGCGTGACCGCGCCTCGGACGTGCGCATCATCGCCGCTACCAATCGCCGTCTCGCCGAAGACGTGCAGCAAGGCCGCTTCCGCGTAGACCTCTTCTATCGCCTCAACGTCATCTCGCTGCACGTGCCCCCGTTGCGCGAACGCCGCGAAGACATCCCCGTCCTCATCGAACACTTCCTCGCGCTCTACCGCGAACGCTTTCAGCGTCCTGCGCTCACGCTCTCAATGGACGCGCGCCGCCTGCTCGAATCCTTCAACTGGCCGGGCAACGTCCGCGAGTTGCGCAACACCATCGAGCGCGCCGCAGCCCTCTCCGACACGGACGAGATCGCGGCTGCGCAGTTCTCACAACTCACCGGCAAGGACGCAACGGTCGCCGCCACCTCTGCGACGCGCACGCAAGACGAGACAGACGCACCCACACGCACGCTCGACGAACTCGAACGCCAACACATCCTGCACGTCCTCGAAGAGACGGGCGGCAACCGCGAACGCGCCGCCATCGTCCTCGGCATCTCCGCCCGCACCCTCTATCGCAAGCTCCGCGAATACGAAGAAGAGAGCAAATCGTGAATGGTGAATAGTAAATGGTGAATGGTGAGGAGAAAGAAACGGATTCAACTGTTCACCATTTGCGATTAACGATCCGATTCATTCTTCCATTCACCATTTACCATTCTCCATTCACTAGTCACCAGTCCTGCCATTTTGTCCGGCCGCTGACAAAACGTCAGTCGGGTTTGTCATTGCATGTTGATGACGAGTCAGGGTCGCGCTCGCCTGTTTCCGAATAACTCTCAACATTTCATTAGTTAGTCGGTGCGCGCGCGTGCGCTGTGGGCGCGGCATGTGAATTGACTTAGGGAAGGCACGGCCAAGTGCTTTTTCTGTTTGGTCGAGAGAGTTAAGTCGTGGAGCGGAGAGCCTTGAGGATGGCGAAAGTAATGATTTGTGACGATGACCGCGTGTTGGCCGAGGGGCTGGTGGCCGCCTTGCGCGCCGCCGGGCACGAGGCCGAAACGTGTCGTCACACGATGGATGTCCTCAGGGGCGCGGCCGCAGGGCGTTTCGATCTCATCGCCTTCGGTTTAGACATGGCGGGTTTTGGCCGCGCAGGCGCGGTCGAAGCCCTGCGCGAGATCGCTCCGCGCGTCCCTCTCATAGCCCTGCACGAACGTCCTTCCGAAATCATGCGCGCCTCATCGTCGCGCTCCCTATTTGCTGCCGTGCTGCCGCGCTCGCTGGCCGTCGAGGATTTTATGTATGCCGTCGCGTGCGCGCTCAGCGAACCTCCAAACACCCGGCGCAGACGCCCTGTCCCCAAACAGGATGCACTCTGAAGCAGAATCCTCGCCGGTTCAACCAACACTCACCAAAGAAAGTTTTAGACCATTCGAAGGAGATAGATCATGAAGACCTTGAAGAAAAGAATGAACGCGCTCGTCCTCACGACGCTCTGCTTGATGCTCGTCGGCACGGCGGCCGCGTTCGCGCAAAGGCAGATCGCCTCGGCGCGCTCGTCGGCCGGACGGCCGGAAGTGAAAGTCAAACTCGCCGGTTCGCTCAAGCGCAACGACGAGAGCCTCGCGCTCGATAAAGTGAGCGCCGTTCATCCGGGCGAGATTCTCGATTGGACGATCACGAGCGCCAACGAAGGCGACGCGCCCGCGCGCCAGTACAAGACGATCGGGCAGATTCCGCAAGGCACTGCGTTCGTCGCCGGAAGCGCCGTCGCCGAGTATGGCGCGACGGTCAGCTACAGCATCGACGGCGGCAAGAACTTCGCCGCGCAGCCCACCATCGAAGAGAAACAGCCGGACGGCACAACGAAGCGCGTCCCCGCACCCTCGTCGATGTACACGCAGGTGCGCTACGAGTGGAGCGATCCGCTCGCGGCCGGTGCGACGCTCTCAGCCTCTTACAAGGTGCGCGTCAAATAGTCCCGCCTCTGTGCACGTCCCTTGATGGAGAGACCGAAGCCTTGGGTCTCTTCCAACTCCTTCGGACTCCTATGTCGGCTCTCTGTCAACGGCGAGTCTCTCACACCAAAATTGAGGATTGATATGAAGACAAGTTACACCCACCCTCCTGCCAACGGCCTACGCTTGCCGCGCGCGCTCTTCGCCCTTCTGGCGATCCTTTGCGCATTTATCTCACCTGCCTTCGCGCAAACCAGCGGCAACACAGTGATCTCCAACCAGGCGAGCGCCGCTTACACGGATAGCTCCAACAACAACTACAGCACGGTTTCGAACACCGTCACCGTGACGGTCGCCAACGTCTCCGGCCTGCGTATCCTGCCCGACGACGCGACGAACTCCGCAGTCGTCCCCGGCGACGCAAACGTCACGTTCCTCTATACCGTGACTAACACGGGCAACTTCTCGGATCAGGTGCGCTTCCTTGCCAACGGCCAGAGTTTGAACCTGACCGGCCCCGGCACGATCACCGCCGCCGTCATCGACATGGACGGCAGCAACACGATCACCGCGGGCGACACCAACATCTTCTCGAACGGCGCAGACGTGCTGCACACGCTGGCACAGAACGCCTCGGCCACGATCGTCGTGCGCCTGACGGTCAGTGCGGCCGCTTCGCCGGGCGACACCGTGCAGGTCTTCCTCGGCGACGCAGCCACCGGCGCGGCGCAAGGCTATGACAACCAGACGCCCGACAACCCGGCCACACCTTCGGCGCACGAAGTTCGCACCGTCTCGGCCACGTCCGTCAACGGCGTGCGCGAGGCGCGCGGCGACATACGCGTCACCGTGCAGAACGACGCGCAACTGCGTGCCGTCCTGACCGTGCCCGCAGGCCCCGTGGCGCTCGGCTCGAACATCAACTACAGTGCGCAGCTTTGCAACGACGGCAACCGCCCGGCCACTTCGATGTCGCTCGGCGCGTTCTCAGGCGTCTACATCGTCATGCCCGTCCCCGTGGACACGGTGCTCTCGGCCACGAACACCTTCCCCGCAGGCACGCTCTACACGACGACGGCTTTAGGCACAGCGCCCGAAGCGGCCGTCTGGTCGAACACTGCGCCCGGCTCGCTCTCAAGCGTGACGCGCGTGGCCTTCAACGTCGGCGCGTCGCTCGCGGGCGGCGGCACTTGCAGCGCGGCCGTGCCCGTCATCGTCACCATCACGGCGGCGGATGCCACGACGCCGATCTACGCCGTCATCGATTCGTTCGGCACGAACACGGTCGGCACGGTCTTGAACGACCAGTCGGATTCGCCGGGCGCGGAAGTGACCAATCGCGGCGACCGTAACGCCAACTTCGACGAGCCGCGTCTCGGCATCGACGCCGTCGATACCGGCAAAGGTATTCGTCAACCGACGCTGCTTCAGCGCGTCGGCAATGTCCTGATCGGCCCGGCCGGTCAACCGGCGGCCACCGGCCCCGGCAACAGCAACAACACCGACTTCACGAACCGCAGCGTGACGACGGGCATCGCCGGAGTTCCGCCCTGCGCGGGGCCGGTCACCCCGGCCTGCTCGACGAACGCTGTCGGCTTCATCATCTTCACCAACACCGTGCGCAACACGGGTAACTCCACAGACACGTTCACCATCACCGCGCCGAGCGTGCCCGCGGGCTTCACCGTCGGGGTCAGCACGAATGCGGCCGGGCCTTTCACCACCATCTCCGGCGGCGGCTCGTTTGCCCTCGCCGCTCTGGCGAGAAACAGCGATGTGGACATCTACGTGCGCGTCGATGCTCCGGCCTCGCAGCAAATCCTGACCGGCTTCGACAGCGTCATTCAAGCCACCTCAGGCAACACGCCCACCAGCAACAACCAGACGATTGACCGTCTCTACACCGGATTCGTCCGGCTCGACAAGTCGGTCACGGTCGTTGACGCTTCGGGCAATCCGTCGCCGACCGTTCCGGGCGCGATCATCGTGTACCAGATCAACTACACGAACATCATGACCGCACCGGCCGCCGGTTCGAACAGTTCCGCTTTGACGGCCATGAACCTCGTCATCACGGAAGACGGCAGCGCGGGCGGTAACAACTGGGCGACCTACACCACGCAGGTCACTGCGCCCGCTCCGTCAATCAGCACGGCGGGCGGTACGGTGACGGACGGTGCGGGCAATCCCGTCACCGCTCTCACCAACGTCCTCAGGGGCAACGTGCCGAGCCTCGCCCCCGGCGAGAATGGCACGTTCATCTTCCGCCGCTTGATCAACTAGGGTCGCACTCGAAACGCGCCCTCCCCGGACGGAAGCGGCGCGGCGTGACGCGCGGGCGAATGCCCCGCCCGCGCGTCACATCAACCGCGCCGCTTCCCTTTATCTTCGCTCTTTAGAATTTGAACTGCGCCCGACAGCTTCATCTCAATCCCTCATGCCGACCTTATCCGCCACCAAGTTTGTCTTAGCTGCCTTCCTCGCGTTGGCGCTCGGCTTCATGCCGCGCCACGCGTCCGCGCAGCCGCAACAGACGGGGGCGGATACTGTCATTTCCAACCGCGCCGAAGCGCTCTATTCGGACGACGACGGCAACGAGTTTTTGACCGCCTCGCTCACCATCACCGTTACCGTTCGCCCCGTCTCCGCTCTCGCCGTCACGCCTGACGAGACCGCGCCTTCGGCGGCCGTCGCTGCAGGCGAGCGCATCACGCGCCTCTTCCGCATCTGCAATCTCGGCAACACGCCCGATCTCTACACCATCACAGGGCTCGAAGTGAGCGCGCCCGCCGCGCTCGTCTCGCTTCACTTCGACACGGACGCGAGCGGCACTGTCACGGACGGCGACACCGCCGTCACGCTCAACTCCACCATGTCGCCGCGTCTTGCGCCGCGCGCCTGCGTCGGCGTCCTCGCCGTCGTCGACGTGAACGCGAGCGCGCCGCAGACGCAACTCGCCATACGCCTCACCGCCCGCTCGAACGTGACCGTCACCGTCAACGGCACGGTCGAAGACACGGGCACGATCATCAATGCCGTCGGCGAGCGTGCGCGCCTGACCGATCCGAACAATCCTTCGCTCCCTCCTGCGAAACTCGTCAACAACCAGCCGCGCGTCACCGCCGCGCCCGGTCAGGTGCTCGACTACACGATCAGTTTCCGCAACAACGGCTCGGTCGTCGCGCGCCGCGTCCTCGTCGCAGACGATCTGCCCGAAGGTCTGCAATACGTCCCCAACTCGCTCCGCCTCGGCACACGCGCGCTCACGGACATGGACGACGCGGACGAAGGCCGCATCGACCGTCCCCGCCGCATCGAAGTGCGTCTCTCAGAGGTGCAGCCCGACGAAGTGGTGTCTATCACTTTCAGCGCGCGCGTCACTGGTAACATCGCGCCGGGCACGGGCGCGGTCAACACGGCCACCGTCAGCGGCGAAAATTTCGACAGCGCGAACAGCACGGCCGCCACGGCCGTCGTCAATCCCTTCGGCACTGTCTACGCCGGACGCAGCGGCGGTGCGGTCACTGTGGCCGGAGCGCGCGTTGCGCTCTTGACAGACCCCAACACGCGCACGCCGCTTCCCGTCACCGCCGGCATCGGCTTCACGCCGAACGTCCCGAACGACAACCCTTACACCACCGTGCAGGGCGGCCTCTTCAGTTTCGCGCTCAGCCGCGAACAACTCGCCGCGCCCGTCACTTACTACGTCAACGTCACCGCGCCCGGCTATCGCTCGCGCATGTTGGAGTTTGCCGTCCGTCCCTCCGCCGTCGTCGGACTCTACGACGCCAACGTGCGCGCGCTTGACGAGCAGCCCATCGCCGAGGCCGCCGGCTTCACGCTCACAGAGACGGACGTGCTCCTTGCGAATCTCGCCAGCGTCGCGCTCAACATTCCTCTCTTCGAGTTGCAGACGCTTGAGATCAACAAGACCGCAGACCAGCCGCGCGCAGAGATCGGCGACATCGTTTCCTATCGCGTCGAAGTACGTAACACGACTCAAGCCGCCTTGCGCGACGTGACCGTGCGCGACCTTCTGCCGCAGTCGTTCCACTACGCACAGGGCACGGCGCAGGTCGCCGTCCAGCCCGCGCCGCCGCGCTCAATCGAGCCGCAAGTCAACGGCAACGAACTCGTCTTCAATCTCGGCACGCTCGCGCCGGGCGCGCGCGCCTCGCTCGTCTATCGCGTCCGCATCGGCGTCAACGCGCGCGAAGGCGATCAGACGAATACGGCCGTCGCTTCGGGCGTCTACGCTTCGGGCGAACGCGTCTCAACCTCTCCTACGCGCGCCACAGTCCGCGTCGGCCGCGGCGTCTTCTCCACGCGACAGATCATCATCGGCCGCGTCTACGAAGACCGCAACGGCAACGACGAATTTGATGCGGGCGAGCGCCCCGTCGAAGGCGTGCGGCTCTACATAGACAACGGCCAATCGGTCGTCACCGATTCGGAAGGCATGTACAGTCTGCCGTCCATCGAAGACGGCGCGGTCGTCATCGCGCTCGATCCGGTGACGCTGCCGCGCGGCTACGCGTTGACGGACGAAGGCCGCCGTGCCGGTCGCAGTTGGGCGCGACTGCTCCGCACGCCGCTCGGCGGCGGCACGCTCCTGCGCCAAAACTTCGCGCTCCGCAGCACGGGCAGCGCGAGCGACGATGCAGCAGCCGCAAGCGCCGTGCAAAAGGACGGCAAGCCCCTGCCGCTGCGTGCGCCGCAACTCGACGCGATGCATCCCGCTCCCGCGACTGCCGCCGCTCAAACAAACGGCAACGCGCCGCAAGCAAATTCTCTCGCGTCGCCCGTTAATTCCGTCGCCCCGGCGAATGGCTCGAACGCGCCTTCAACGGCGGGCACCCCCGAACCACGCATCGAAAAAATCTCCGACGCGAAAGACACGGCCAAACTTTCCGGCAACCTCTCGGCGGGCACGTACGAGGTGGCGGCGAACGAAGTGGTCGCGCCGGTCGCGGCGGGCGACGTGCTGGTCGTCAGTCCCGCAGAGGGCGAGGTCGTCATGTCGGCGGCGATGCAGGTCGAAGTGCGCGTGGCGGAAGACTGGACGGCGACGCTCGAAGTCAACGGTCAGCACGTCGGCGAAAAGAACATCGGCCTCAGCCGCATCGATCACAAGAACAAGGTTGCGACCTACACGTTCGTCGGCCTCAGCCTTCGCCCCGGCCGAAACAGCGTGCGCGCCATCGCCATGAGTCCCGCGGGTCAGGGTGGTCGCGCCGTCGAACTCAGCGTGATGGGACGCGGCCCCGCGCGTCGTCTGGAGATCACGAGTGAGCGCGACGAACTGCAAGCGGGCGGTCGTGATTCGGCCGCGATTCGCGTGCGCGCCTTCGACCAGTGGAACAACCCTGCGGCCGACGGCCAAGTCGCGCTCGCCACTTCGAGCGGACACTTCCTGCGCCCCGCAAACGCCGCGACAACGACGGCGCGCGCAGAGACTCACGACAAGACGCGCGACAAGTCTCTGGAACTGACCGAAGAACTTGCGAACCAGAACGCGACGCTCAAGGAAGTGGTCTTGACGATGCACGGCGGCGAAGCCACCGTCCGCCTCGTCTCTGATAACGCGGCGGGCGTCGCCGCCTTGCAGGCGCAGACGGGCGACATCACGGCCGAGCGCACCTTGCGCTTCACCGCCGAACTACGTCCGACCATTCTCGTCGGCCTGGCCGAAGCGTCCGTCGGCCGCGCCGCACCCGAGAACACCTTGCGCGGCGACGACGCGCGCGCACGCAGCCACATCGAGTTCTTCTATCGCGGCTCTGTCTTCGGCAAGAATCTGTTGACGCTCGCCTACGACAGCCAGCGTTCCCTGAATCGCACGCAGGGACGCGACCGCCTCTTCCAGGCCGATCCGCTCGAACGCGCCTACCCGCTCTTCGGCGATTCCTCCACGCGCTTCAGCGACGTGGAATCAAACTCGAAACTCTACGCGCGCCTTGATCGCAACCGTTCCTACGCCATGTTCGGCGACTTCGAAGCCGGAATGACCGACACGCAACTCGCGGGCTACTCGCGCAAGCTGACGGGCGTTAAAGTTCATCTGGAAAACTCGAACGGCGACACGTTCGTCGTCACGGGCGCACGCCCCGACACCTCTTTCGCGCGCGACGTGTTCCCCGCCGGTCGCATCGGCCTCCTGAATCTCACCTACCCGGACGTGTTGCCCGGTTCTGAAACCGTCGCACTCGAAGTGCGCGACCGCCGCAACCCCGAACGCATCATCTCGCGCGAAGTCCTTTTGCGTTCGCTCGACTATAACCTCGACCCGCTGACGGGTCAGATGTTCTTCCTGCGTCCCATCTCGGCCTTCGACTACGATCTCAATCTCGTTCAACTCGTCATCACTTATGAACATCGCGCCGCAGGGATGTCGTCCGGCGTCTACACGGGACGCGCCTCGAAGCGTTTCAACAGTCTCGGCCTGCGCATGGGGCTGTCATACGTCGAACAGAAGCAGAGCCAGTTCGGATCGTATCGCCTCGGCGGACTCGACGGCGAACAGACGTTGCCGAATCGCGGCTCTCTCAAATTCGAATGGGCGATGAGCCGCGGCGACATGGCGACGGGCGGCAACATCTTCGACACCGCAACGCGCCGCGACGGCGGCCACGCTTATCGTCTGGAACTCACGCAGCCGCTTCCCGTCTACGAAGCAGTCGTGCGCGCCGAGTATGCGCGCGCCGACGAAGGCTTCTTCAATCCCTTCGGCGCGACGGTCGCCCCCGGCTCGCAGCGCACGGGCGCGACGCTCGATCTCAAACCCGGCGCATCGCGTGTCGTCCGCCTCGGCTTCCTGAACGAGCGCAACCGCACCGCGAACGTAGACAACTCGCGCAACACCTTCTCGCTCCTCTGGACTGAGACGTTCAGCGACCGCCTGCATGCCTTCTTCGGCTACGACTATCGACGCTTGAGCGACTCGGTGAGCGACCAGCAGATCAGTTCGAACCTCGTCACCGTCGGCGCGCAGTATCGCCCGACCGACAAGCTCGAACTCTCCGTCAAACGCGAACAGAACCTCGGCGAAGCAGACCCGACCTTCCCCAGCCAGACGACTATCGCCGCGCGCTACAAGTGGAACGAATGGGCGAACATCTTCTTCACGCAGCGGCTCGCCTCCGCGCCCATCGTGCCCATCAGCGACACGGCCGCCACCGGCTTCGCCTCCACGGGTTCGCGCCGCGAAACTTCCATCGGCATCGAAACGAAACTCGGCCGCTATACGAACGTCTCCAGCCGCTATCAACTTGAGAACGGCATCAACGGCACGGACAGTTTCGCCGTCCTCGGTTTGCAGAATCGCCTGCCCGTCTCGAAGCGCCTGTCGCTCGACCTCGGCTTCGAGCACGGCTTCCACCTCGCGGGCGCGGGCGAGAGTTTCACGGGCGGCTCGTTCGGCTTCTCCTACCTGCCCTCAAAAGACCTGCGCACGGCCGCGCGCTACGAACTGCGCAACCAGACGGGCGGCCTCGCACAGTTGATTACGGTCGGCGCGGCCGGTCGCTTAGGCGACGGTATCACGACGCTCGCGCGCTTCCAGTCCGCTCGCTCAAACTTTCAGGGACGCGAAAACTCTTCCATACAGGGCACGGCCGCCATCGCCCTGCGCCCGCTGCGCTCAGACCGCACGGCGCTCCTGTTCAGCTACACGCACCGCTCGCTCACGCAGGGCGGCTTCAACGGGCAGGCGTCCACCACCGACCGCTCCGACACGCTTTCATCGGACGGCCTCTGGCAGCCCTTCAAGGACACGGAACTTTACGGCCGCGTCGCGCTCAAGTTCGGCTCGAACGGGCGCGAAGGTTTGATGAACGCTTCGGCCTTGACTTACCTCGCCCAACTGCGCGCGCAGAAACGCTTGCGCCGCGCCTTCGACGTGGCGGGCGAAGTCCGCATGCTGTCGCAGCCCTCGACGCACACGACGCGCACATCGGTCGGAGCGGAACTCGGCTACTGGGTCTTCGCGGACATGCGCATCGGCATCGGCTACAACTTCACTTCGGCCACCGAACCGGGCGGTATCGTCGTCACACAGCCGCGCGGTTTCTACTTCACCATCTCCACCAAGCTCTCGAACCTCTTCGACCTCTTTGGCACTTCGGCCGATGGCCTCGCGCCCTCTAACTTCTCGCCGAGCACTACTGCCCCGCCGCCATCGGAGAAGAAAGAGACGGAAGCGCCGCCGTCAAACAGAGAGGGTGCGCAGGAACAATGAAGCACGCCCTCGCCAATAGTTCCGAACATCAGGGCCGCCCGTCGCGCATCGCCCCGGCGGGCGTGCTCGCTTCGTTCGTCGCACGCGCCACGCGGCAGTTGTTCCTTGTCGCTCTCGCCGCCTGCGCGTTCGCGTGCGTGGCCTCGGCGCAGGTCAACATCTATCAACTGCGCGGCTCGACCGTCTACGACATCTACACCTACAACACGACAACCAACACCATCTCGACCGTCTACAACAACTATCCGATCACCCCGAACGTCGCCTCTACCAACTCGGCGACGCTCGCGCAGCGGCCGAGCGACGGGATGCTCTTTTACGTGATGTTCCTTTCGACGAACAACCCCGTCATGTTCCGCTTCAACCCGGCCACGCCGAACGTCGCTCCCGTGCAGGTCGGCACGGGACTCGGCGCAACCGTGCCTTCGTCTCTGCGCATGGCGTTCAACCCCACGAACGGCCTGCTCTACTATCTCCCCGACTCGCGCATTCTCTACACCATCGATACCACAACGGGCATCGCCTCTCCGACCGGCATCACGGCAGGCGCGGCCATCACGAGCGGCGGCGACATGGCCTTCTCTTCCACCGGCCAACTCTACGTCATCACGAGCAGCAAGACGCTCTACACCGTCTCGCTCGTCAACGGCACGGCCACGCGCGTCGGCAACGCCGCCGTCAACTTCACGGACTCTCCCTCTAACGCCCAACCGGACGCCACGCTCGGCCTCGCCTTCGACTCTATGGGTCGCCTCTTGACGCAGACGCGCAACCCGAACCGCATCTATTCCATTGGCCTGCCCGTCGCCGCCACCGCCACGCCACAGGGAACTTTCGTCAGCAACGGCGACGGCGACATCAACTCGACGGGCGATTTGGCGAGCGCGAGCGTCCCCGCGCCGAACCTCTCCATTTCGAAGACCGACAACGCCACGACCGTCTATCGCGGCGGCACCGTCACCTACACCATCGTCGTCACCAACAACAGCACGTTCGCCGTCACCGGCACAGTCACAGACAACGTGCCCGCGTCCCTGTCGAGCGTGTCTTGGAGCTGCGTCGCCTCTGCCGGATCGTCCTGCACGGCCGCCAACGGCACGGGCAACAACATCAGCACCTCGGCAACGCTTGCGGCAAACGGCACGGCCACCTACACCGTCACCGGCACGCTCTCTTCAACCGCCACGGGCACGCTCTCGAACACGGCGAGCGTCCAACCGCCCACGTGGCTTGCAGACTCTACCCCTGCTGACAACACCGCCACAGACAACTCCACCATCAACCTCAACGCCAATCTCGGCATCACGAAGACCGACAACCTGTCGAGCGTCAGCCCCGGCGCGTCAGTCACCTACACGGTCGTCGTCAGCAACGCTGGGCCTGACACTGCGAATGGCGCGCTCGTGACCGACACAGTGCCAGCCGCGCTCTCGGGCGTCTCCTGGACGTGCGGGTCGCCGGTCGGCGGCGCAACCTGTGGCGCGGCTTCCGGCACGGGCAACAACATCAGCACGACCGCCAATCTGCCGAGCGGCGGTTCCGTCACCTACACCATCACTGGCACGCTCTCCGCCAGCGCGACCGGCACGCTCAACAACACCGCGCAGGTGCTCACGCCCGCCACCGGCGTGACAGACCCGAACGACCCCACACGCACCGGCGCGAACAACAACACCGCCACCGATACGACCACGATCAATCTCGCTCCCGACCTGCGCATCAGCAAAACTCACACCGGCAATTTCACCGTCGGCGTAAACGGCACATACACTCTGACTGCGAGCAACGCCGGGACGGGGGCGACGAGCGGCACGATCACCGTCACCGACACGTTGCCGACCGGCCTGACCGTCGCCTCCGTTCCGACGGGCACTGGTTGGGACTGCTCCGCCACGGTCGTCGGCAGCAGCACCGCCACCTGCACGAGCACGACCTTCATCAACGCGGGCGCGACCAGCCCGAATCCGATCACGCTCAGCGTCGCGGTTGCCCCTGCGGCGCTCGCCGCTTCGCCCGTCACCAACGTCGCCAACATCTCCGGCGGCGGTGAACCCGCGTCCCTCAACGGCAACAACTCCGCGAGCGACTCGACAACAATCGTCGGCTCGCCCGACCTGACCATCGCCAAGACGCACACCGGCAACTTCACGCGCGGCGGCACCGGCACTTACAACATCACCGTCACCAACTCGGGCACGGCCGCGACGACCGGCGCAACCGTCACCGTCACAGACACCTTACCCGCGGGACTCACGCCGACCGCGCCCACAGGACTCGTCAATGGTTGGACGTGCGGCATCGCCGCGCAGGTCGTCACCTGCACGCGCGCAAACGCGCTCGGCGCGGGCGCGAGTTACCCGGTCATCACCATCACGGTCAGCGTCTCGCAGACGGCCGCTGCAAGCGTCACCAACACGGCCAGCGCTGCGGGCGGCGGCGAACCCGCGTCACTCAATGGCAACAACTCCGCGAACGACCCGACCAACATCGTCTCCAGCGCAGACCTCAGTTTGACGAAGACTGCGAACAACTCCGCGCCCACCATCAATCAGAACGTGACCTTCACGCTCACCGTCACGAACAACGGGCCGACGAACGCCTCCGCCGTCAACGTGCGCGATCAACTTCCGGCCGGACTCTCTTTCGTCTCCGCCGCGCCCGCCGCCGCATACAACAACACAAACGGCGTGTGGACTGTCGGCACAATCAACTCCGGCACGAGCACCACACTTCAGATCGTCGCCCGTGTCACAGCGTCCGGCACGATCACGAACACGGCCGAAGTCATCGCATCCTCCGTGCCCGACCCGGACTCGACGCCGAACAACAACAACGCCACCGAAGACGATCAATCAAGCGCGCAACTCGGCGTTCCCCTCCCGCCCGACGTGCGCCTGCAAAAGCGTTGCACCAGCCCGGCCAACTGCGAGAGCGCGCCGCAACAGCCGGGCACTGAGTTGACCTACACCATCACCTTCAGCAACACCGCCGGAACTTCCGCCGCGCAAGGGCTGACCATCGTTGACGTGATCCCGTTCAGCGTCGATCTGCCGAACTCGGCCATCGTCAGGAGCACCGAATTCAAAGTCGGCTCGATGACGTTCAACCCCGGCACGAGCGGCCTGACCATCACGCCCGCCGGCTACAAGTTTTATAACGACGCGATCAACTTCCCCGCGCCCGCGCCGCCGTGGACTCCTTTCTCTACTCATATCCCTGCCGGGACGTTCGACCCGAACGTGACCTACGTTGCGTGGCAACTGACGGGCAGCATGCCGCCCGGAACTTCAGGCAGCGTCACCTTCACCGTGCGCATACGTTAACGAGCGCCGTCGTGTGACGATTGACGGATACACCTCTCTGTGTCGCCCGTCATGTTTCTTCCTTCCTCGCTGCTTTACATCCTCGCCGCTCTACATCCTCGCTGCACTATCTCCTCACAGCTCTAGCTCCTCATAGCTCTAGCTGCTCACGGCTTTTCCGCCCTCACGTCGCGGATTCTGTGTTAAATTTTCGTTCCTCTCCGGCCACGCATGTTCTGGGGCAAGGCCGCACAACTGAACATCCGTCGATGCCCACCCGTCACGGTTTACGGAGAGTCTTCGGATGGCCGCACCCGTCTCGCTCTGCCCGAACGTGTCGAAGGGATCAGTCCGCCCGCTGCGCTTGCTGCTGGGCTTGGTCTTCTTCGTCCTTGTGGGTGTGCAGAGCGCGCAAGCACAACTGAACATCACGCCGACCACCTGGAATGTTATCGGCCTCGACAGCAACGATCAGAGCACGGGGCCGAACACCTTCCAGACTGGTGTGCGCGCCTGCAACACGAGCGCCGCCACGCTCAACAACCTGCGCTCGGAATTTTTCTGGGACAGCACGAACGTCTACATCAATCTGAGCGGCGCAGCGGTCGTCATGTGGCGCTCGCTCGCGCCCGGCGCGTGCGTCGATTTCTACTTCCCGGTCGTCGTCACGCGCACCTCCGCTGCTTTCTTTACCGCGCGTCGCTTCCACATCACCGTCAGCGCCGACGGCGTCGCCGCCGTCAGCACGCCCACGCCGCGCGAACTCTACGTCGAGAAGTTGCTCTCGCAGGGACGCAACACGGTCTATTCAATCGTCGGCCCCACTTCCGTCTACGTCGGTCAGACCTACAACTACACGATCAACGCCGACACGGCCACGCAAGGTTATCCGCAGATCGAAACCTTCCTGAATCTCTCGAACGTGACCTATCAGGTGCTCGCCGTCTCGACCACCTACAGCGCGCCCGGGGGCGCGACGAGCGACAAGTTTTACGCGGACGCCTGCGGCTGGCAGAACAACCCGACGCTCGCTAACTATCGTAGTTGCGTCGGCCCCGAACAATTCCCCGGCGGCAAGGCGGGCGGCACGGTCAGCACCACCTACACCGTGAAAATCCTCGGCGTGACGGGCACGGCCGTCGCCGGTTCGCTCATTTTAGACTTCTCCGGCAGCAGCTATCACTACGCCTCCGGCCCCACGCTCGCCATCACGGCCTTGCCCCCACAGGTCGCGTTCCTCGCCAAGCTCGCTAATCCGTCGAGCGCTCTCGTCGGCTCGAACGTCACCTACACGCTGCGCCTCACGAACACCGGATCGTCCGTCTACACTCTCACGGATTTCGTGGACACCCCGCCCACTTCGCCCGGCACGCCCGCCTACGTTGCGGGTTCGTCCGCCTTTAACGGCACGGCCATCGCCAATCCCGTGCTGGCGAACGGTAAGCTCACCTGGACGGGTTCTTTCACTATCCCCGGCGGGCAGACGCGCGATCTGACCTATACCATGAAGATGCCGAACGTGGCCGGCTCATACGTCAACAGCGCGGTCGCCTTCATCGACTACACGCAGATCGACACGACGCCTTCTCCATCTGACAACGCCCCGGCCACGGCCACCGTCGCCCTCTACACGCCGCCAAACGTCTCGCTCGTCAAGTCGTGTCCCGCGCCCGCCAACTGCGAGGCGCAGGCACAGACGCCCGGCACAGACCTCACCTATCGCATCGTCTTCACCAACGGCGGCGGCTCGCCCGCGCAAGGACTCGCCATCACGGATCAGATTCCGGCCAACACCGATTTCAAGATCGGCACGGCCGCCGCCACGCTCGGCACGACCGGCTTAACCGTCTCGATCGCCTACTCGAACGACGGCGGCATCAACTACACCTACACGCCGCAGACGGCAGGCGGCGGCGCGCTCGCCGGTTACGACCGCAACGTCACGCACATCCGCTGGTCTTTCACCGGCAACCTCAACCACACCGCCCCCAACAACACCGGCAACGTCAGCTTCACCACCCGCATCCGTTGAAAATTCCCGCCGCCTTCGCCCCTCGAATCGAGCGCGGACGCGCGCCCGGCAACGCACAGCGCGCCTTAATCGTGTGCAGTTTTTCGACTTGACAATAATTCATATCCCGCTAACATAGCGCGCGTCCTTTGATCGATGGTTCGATTATTACGGCAGTCCATAACATTGCCTTTCCTTCGAATCTTTTCTCAAGCATCACAACTCAATAAAGATTAGTTACGAAGCTCTGCGGGTTTCGCCGCGTGCGGTTAGCCTCCTGTCCGCTTCGACTATCAACCGGCTCGAATCACAACACGCACGCCACGCCGACGCGCTGGCTTACCCTAACGCACGCCCAACGCGCCGTCGCTCTGAAAAGCAGACAGCACGGCGAGTTTTGCCCTTCATAGTCGCGCCTTCAACACACGCAACGAAAAGCCTCACTCCCCTTTCGCCCTTCCTGCGCCGCCCGGCACGCGCCACGCCGGACATCATTCATCCGAACCCCTGAAGGAGTTTAATCCCATGAGACACACCGCCGCCCTACGACGGCTACTCAGCATCTTTCTGGCAGCCCTCTTCATCTTCCCGAACGTCTCGATCGCACCCGCGCACGCCGCGCCCGCGCAACCGATCCAGCTTCCCACGCCGACTCCAACACCAACTCCAACGCCGACTCCCTCACCATCCCCTTCACCATCTCCAATTCAAACTCCAACTCAAACTCCGACTCCGCCGCCGACTCCGACGCCCGCACCGACATCCGCACCAACGCCCACGCCTTCGCCCTCCGCCGACATGAACGTGTTCGTCGAAACAGATGTCCAAACCGTAGCTTCCGGCGGTCAGGTCATCTACACGATCCAGGTCAACAATTCCGGCCCGGCACCTGCCACGAACGCAACGCTGAACCTGCAACTGCCGAAGGGCGTCGCGCTTTATCACGTCGAGAACACCAGCTTCGGCGGTTGCTACGGCAGCACGGACGTGACGGGCACAACGCCCCTGACCTGCGCCTTTCCCTACCTCGCCGTCCAACAGACGCACTTCGTCATCCTGACGACACGCGCTACGGGCGAACCCTATATGCGCCTCCGCACCACGTTCGCCGTCTCCAGTCCGGCAACTGATCCTGACACCCTCGACAACACTGCCTACCACGACCTGTTCATCGCCGGGCTGCCCGTGCCCACGCCGACGCCCGCCACCGACGCGGACGACAATCCCCTCATCGCCTTCACGACATACCGCGACGGCAACATGGAAATTTACACGCTCCGCGCCGATGGCACAGGGCAGTCGAATCTCACCAACAATCCGGAACCTGACTTCGACTTCGTTTGGTCGCGAGACGGCTCGCGTCTCGCTTTCACGCGCTACGACGACGTGAACCTCACCTCCGAACTCTACGTGATGAACGCCGACGGCTCGCACCAGACGCGCCTGACCGAGACGGCCGATTACTACGAGGTCAAGCCGTCCTGGTCGCCCGACGGCACGAAGATCGTCTTCGCGCGCCAGAACAAAGTTGACTTGACGGCTGACCTGTTCGTTATCGACGCCGACGGCTCGAACCTGACGCAACTCACCAGCGGCGCGCCCGACTCCACCCCGGCGTGGTCGCCCGACGGCACACGCATCGCCTTCTCGCGCACCTCGCTCAACGGCATCAACAGCGGCGCAAACTCGGACGTGTTTCTCATCGACCCCGACGGCAAGCGCATGCACCCCCTGACCAACAGCACGAGTTCGGACTACGCCCCCGTCTGGTCGCCCGACGGCTCGAAGCTGGCCTTCATCAGCTATCGCGACGGCCATGGCGAAATCTACGTGATGAACTCGGACGGCTCAGACCAGACGCGCCTCAGCCATTCGTCCAGCCCCGACTTCGATCCGCGCTGGTCGCCCGATAGCTCGCAGGTCGCCTTTTACAGCGTCAACGACGACGGCTCAGGCGCGGGCATCTACATCGCCAACGCCGACGGCACGAATCTGACCCACCTCGGCCGTGACGGAGAGGTCAACAGCAACCCTGATTGGTCGCCCGACGGCACGCGCCTCGCTTTCAGCACCCAGCGCAACGGCGGCGGCATCGACATCATCAACGTCGATGGCACGGGGCGCGTTGACCTGACGAACGATCCGAACAGTTACGGCAGCCCGAGATGGCAGCCCGTCGTGCGACAGCCGAACACGCCCGCCGGGACGAACGTAGCGGTCGCGTCAAACGGCGTCTCGCTCATCTTCTCGAACGTGGTTGCGGCCGGCGACACGACCGTCACGCCTATCGATCCAAACTCGCTTCAGGGCGTGCCCGGCGAGTATGTCGTTAACGGCAACAGTTTGGCCTACGAGATTCATACCACCGCCGTCTACACGGGAACGATCACGCTCGGCTTCCAGGTGCCCGGCATCTCCGACCCCATCACCTTCGACGCGTTGCGCGTCCTGCACGGCGAGCCGCCTTTCCCCAACTTCATCGACCGGACGATCCTCGCCCCCGACAGCCCTTCGCACGACTTCGCGACCAGCACCGTCTACGCGCGCGTCGATTCTCTCAGCCCCTTCCTCGTCGCCGAGCGCTCGGCGCAAAGCGTCGCCTATACCGTCAAACCGCTCTTCGATCAGACGATAGCTCACAGGAGCGGTAGTACCGTTCCCATCAAGATGCAACTGTGGAACGCGGGGAACGTCAACCAGTCGGCGTCGAGCATCGTCGTGAGGGCGCTCGCCGTGACGCGCATCTCGGACGATGCGCCGGGCGCGCTCGCCAGCCCCGGCGACTCGAACCCGGATTACAACTTCCGCTACACGGGCGGCAGTTATCACTTCAACCTCCAGACCACCGGTTACGCGACCGGGACTTACCGGCTCACTTTCAAGGCAGGCGACGACCCGACGACGCACGCGCTGGAATTCCAGGTGAAGTGAATCTGCGCGTGCGGCCGCACCCGTCCGCCGCCCGCTCTTAACGAAAAGCCCCCGGCCTTCAACGGGCGGGGCTTTTCCGTTTCCGAAAACGTTTCGTGCGGTCTGCAACTTGTGACACGGTCTCATTCTTGACGTGAAACGTTGTGTGCTAGATTAGCGCCGCATATGGCGGATGATGATTCGAGACGTTTGAGCGAGTTGACGGTGGGCGATGCCAAGCGCATCGTCGTGTACGGCGTTGCGCTCGTGCTGGCGGTGGGGCTGTTCGCGCTGCTCGTCGGGCAGGTGCTCGTGGCGCTGCTGTTGGGCTTGGTGGCGGGCGCGTTTCTGCTGCCGGTGCAGGAATGGTTGGAGCGCCGCTTGCGCGCGCGTTCCGGCAGCGCGCTCGTCACCATTGCGCTCATCGTCGTGCCGCTCATCCTGCTCGCCGGTTACACCTGGCACGAGTTGTCCGGCTACTCGACCAACATCTCGCAACAGGAGCGCGCCAAGATCAGCGACGCCATCAGCGATGCGCTCGGACGCTATATCCCCGTCACCCGCGCGGGCACGCGCGCCACGCTCGAAGCGGCCTTCACCGAAGGACTCACGCGCTCGGCCGCCGCCATTCAAGATTTGCGCAGCCGCGCCGCACTCATCCTCGCCTCGCTCGCAGTCTTTCTCTTCACGGTCTTCTACGTGCTCACGCACCGCAAACAGATCAGCAACTACATCAAGGTGCGCGTGCCCGGCGACTATATCGAACTTTATGAAAAACTGGCGGAGAACGTCGGCGGCGCTTTGCGCGGCGCGCTGCAAGCCGTCTTCATAGATCAGTTCTTGAAGGCCGTCATCATCTTCGTGCTCAATCTCGTCTTCGGCATCCCGCTCGCGCTCGTGCTCTCCATCGTCACGTTCATGACGGGCTTCTTTCCTTTGCTCGGCGAGTGGGCGATCTACGTGCCGGTCAGCGTCTACCTGCTCGTCTTTCGCAACGATCCGCTCGGCGCGTCCGTCTACCTGGTCGTCGGAATCATGATGACGGTCGGCTCGTCTCTCTTGCTGCGCCCGCGCGTGGCGGCGAGCGGGGCGGGGCGCTTCAACTTCTACTGGATGTTCCTCGCGCTGATTGCGGGCGTCTACACCTTCGGCATCCCCGGCATCGTCCTCGGCCCGGCCATCATCGGCTTCGTCAAAGCCATCAGCGATACGCTCGTCGGTCAGGTGCGCTACGAAACCTCACTGCTCAAGGAAGAGAAAGTCCAGCAGGCCGAGCAGCAACAGGAGGAGAGACTTAAACGCCGCGCAGTGTAAAGAATAAACGATGAAGGATGAACGATGAACGGAAAGACAAGTTGCTTTTCGTTCATCGTTCATCCTTCATCGTTTATTTCTGGAGTGTGCCGAGTTGTTGGAACATCGACATGAAGTCGAAGTTGTTCCACGCCTCGACGATCTTGCCGTCGCGGATGCGGACGATGGCGACGCCTGTGATTTGGATAGGCTTTTGCGTCGCGGCGAAGCCGAGTTGATCGCCCGCGTGCGTGGCGCGGACGGTGCAGCGTGCCGCCACGCGGTCGCCCTCGGCGATGGTGTCTTCGACGACCACTTCGATGTCCGGGAACGCGCCGCGAAAATTGCGGAAGAACGGCTTGAAGCCCGACGCGCCGCGCAACGGCGCGCCCGTCCCGTCCGCCAGTCCATAGGCCACACCATCCTCCGCGAACAACTCGTCAATCGCCTCTTCGCGCCCCTTGTTCCACACCTCTTCGAACCAGCGGCGGATGATCGCCTTTGGGTCTTCCACAGACTCTCTGGTCATAGCTCTAACTCCTTCAATTCCAGCTCAGCCCGGCGGCCAGCGCAAGGGACGGCCGCCGATGACGTGCAGGTGCAGGTGAAACACGGACTGACCCGCGCCCGCGCCCGTGTTGATGATCGTGCGATAGCCCGACTCGGATAACCCCTGCTCGTTCGCTACGCGCGCGGCGACTCGCAACAGGTGACCGAGCGTCGTTTCGTCACGCTGCGCGGCGTCGTCGAGCGATGCGACGTGCTCGTGCGGGATGACGAGCGCATGGACGGGCGCTTGCGGGTTGATGTCTCGAAACGCCACCGCGCGCTCGTCCCTGTAGATGATGTCGGCGGGAATCTCGCCCGCCACCACGCGACAAAAGATGCAGTCTGGTTCAGCCATAAGTTAGTTCGGAAGAGCCGTTAGGAAGTGTCCCGCCCGGCGTCTTTATAGAAATGAACGATTTCCCACGCCTTGTCGAGCGTAATGCCGTTGCGTTGCGCGATAGCTAATGCGTGATCTGTCGGCTCCACTTCGATGCGTGGCCGCTGTTTCCCGCCGCGAAAGTGCGCCATCGTCTTTAACGAGAGCGTGCTCTCTGCAAAATAGTTGATCTCCGTAGAAAGCCAGCCGAAGAATGGGCCGATTTCGGCAGAATCGAAATTGTCGAGGTAGGTGAAGAAGTTTTCTCGCTTCTGCGATACCCATACGCCGAATCCGAAACGCTCCGGGTAATCGTGGATCGGTATCTCGATCACACCGCGAATAAAAAAATCTTTATCGTCAATGATACAGGCGTCGGAACCAATGAGAACGATCCGGCTCTCGCGTTCTTCCTCCGGCACGTCCCACCAGTAATCCGGCTTGTCCAGACTGAGATCGGGCAAGTCGTCGTGGCGTTCACCGCACGTCAGACAACGATAGCTCATAAGCTCAACTCACAACACGCCTACCTCGGCGATGGGTGGAAGGCTTGCCGTGACGGAGTCGCGGAGTCGTTCGATCTGCGCGCCGACGTGGCGCAGTTTGTCTTCGATCTTTTCGTAGCCGCGGTCGATGTGATAGACGCGTTCGATCAAAGTCTCGCCTTCGGCGACGAGTCCGGCGAGGACGAGCGAGGCCGAGGCGCGCAAGTCCGACGCCTGCACGCGCGCGCCCGCCAATCTCGTCGCGCCATCCACGACCGCCGTGCGTCCATCAATCGAGATGCGCGCCCCCATGCGCTGCATCTCCGAAGCGTGCATGAAGCGATTCTCGAAGATCGTCTCGGTGATGCGGCTCTGCCCCTCGGCCTGCGTCATCAACGTCATGTACTGCGCCTGCATGTCTGTGGGAAAACGAGGATGCGGCTCGGTTGTGATGTCCGATGCGCGCAAGCCTCTGGCCGAACGACGCACATGCAAAGTGCTCTGGTTGACCTCTTCGATCTCGACGCCCGCTTCGCGCAGTTTGGCGATGACGATGGCCGAGTGTTCCGGCGTGCAATCTTTCAGTTCGAGTTCGCCGTTCGTGATGGCGGCGGCGACGAGGAACGTGCCCGTCTCGATACGGTCGGGGATGATCGTGTGCTCGGCCGCGCCGAGAGACTCGACGCCCTCGACCGTGATGGTCGGCGTGCCCGCGCCGCGCACGCGCGCGCCCATGCGATTCAAGAGCGCGGCGAGGTCTGCCACTTCCGGCTCGCGCGCAGCGTTGTTGAGCGTGGTCGTCCCCTCTGCGAGCGTCGCGGCCATCAACAGATTCTCCGTGCCGGTGACGGTCACTTTGTCGAAGTTGACGGTTGCACCACGCAAGCGTCCGCCGCGCGGCGTGCGCGCCACGACGTAACCGGCTTCGAGCGACACTTCCGCGCCGAGTTCCTTCAAACTCTCCAGGTGCAGATCAATCGGGCGCGAGCCGATGGCGCAGCCGCCCGGCAAGGAGACTTTCGCCTTGCCGAAACGCGCGAGCAAAGGGCCGAGGACAAGGACGGAGGCGCGCATCGTCTTGACCAGATCATAAGGCGCTTCGAACAACTCGATGCGGTCGGCCGTGATCTTGTGCGTGCGCAGTTCGGGCGTCAGGACGTGCGCGCCGAGGTCTTCGAGCAGACGCCTCTGCGTGATGATGTCGCGGACGTAAGGGACGTTGTGCAAGGTCACGCTCTCGCCCGTCAGGAGCGCGGCGGCCATGCAGGGCAGCGCGGAGTTCTTCGCCCCGCTCACGTTGATCCGGCCGCGCAGCGCCTGCCCGCCGGTGATGCGAAATTTGTCCATAAATAAGCTGTTAGCCGTCAGCCATTAGCTGTTAGCAAACTCTGACCCGTGATGTTGACCCGATGGATATTGACTGCCGGCTGCGATTTAAAGTTGGAGGATTTTAGCACGGCGACGAGGCGACGACTAGATAGCCGTTCGCGTGTTCGACGCGCCCCGCAAGTTTCATTCGTGCGTGCCGGAAAGACTGCGGCGTCTGAGGACGACGATGCGTGGGATGCTTTGCAGGTCAGGGCGGATGCGGATGAGAGTCCAGACGTTTTCGTCTACGAGACGGGCGACTTGTTCGTGCTGGTTGTAGCCGATCTCGAAGATGAAATGGCCGCTCGCGGCGAGATGGCGCGGCGCTTCGGCGAGAAGCCGGCGGATGACGGAGAGGCCATCGCCACCGGGCGTCAGGGCGATGCGCGGTTCGTGTTCGCGCACCTCGCGTTGCAAACCGGGCAGTTCGCTTTCGGCGATGTAAGGCGGGTTGGAAGTGATCAGTTGGAAGCGGTGCGGGTCTTCGCCGGTCGCATCGGTCGCAGGGGTGGCGTCGAGCGCGTCGAAGCAGTCGGAGACATGCAGCGTGAGTCGTTCGGAGACGCCGTGGCGTGCGGCGTTGCGCGCGGCGACGGCGAGCGCGTCCGGCGAGATGTCGAGGCCGCAGGCGCGTGCGTCGCGTCGCTCGTGAAGCAGCGCGACGGGGATGCAGCCCGAACCCGTGCCCACGTCGCAGAGAAGCGGGGCTTCTGTTCCGCGCAGAAGTTCGAGCGCCGTCTCGACCAGCAGTTCGGTTTCGGGGCGCGGGATGAGGACGGCCCGGTTGACTTCGAAGTCGAGTCCGTAAAACTCCTGTCGCCCGGTGATGTACTGCAACGGCTCTCCCGAAGCACGCCGACGTATGCGCTCGCGGAAGAGTGCGAGCGATGCCGCGTCCAGTTCGTCTCCGGAATGTGCGATGAGGAAAGCGTGGTCGCGCGCGAGCGTGTCGGAGAGAAGCACGCGCGCGTCGAGTCTCGCTTCGACGACACCGGCGGCGCGCAAAGCAGCGGAGGCTTCTCGTAAAGCCTCCGCTATGTTCAGACGTTCGTGCGGTTGCTCGCTCATCTCGTTTGTGCTGTATAATACGCCGCACATCAAGCAAGATGACAATTCAATGAACGAGGGCGCGAAGAGAGAGCGTTCGCCGCAGTCTATGCGCCGGAGTGACCGTTAAGTGTTCGGCGCTTCGCGCCCGCGGACGAGGGGAGGTTGAAAATGAGGGAGTCGGAATTTCACATCAAGGGTATGCACTGCGAGTCGTGCGCGGTGGACATCAAAGAGACTCTGGAGACGACCGCGGGCGTCTTTCGCGCAGACGTAACCTACGGCGGCAAGACCGCCAACGTCGCCTACGACGACACTGTGGTGCAGGAAAAGACGCTCATCAAGAAGATACAGGATTTGGGTTACGACGCGACCATCGGCGACGGCTCGCAATCAACGGAAGCCACAGCATAAAAAGCGAAAAGGGGAACCTACATGGAAGAGAGAAACGAGCAAGCGGTTGACGACCGCGGGACGAGCGAAACGGGAGGCCGCGAGATTTTGCGCCGGCTGCGCGACGAAGGTTTTGAGTCGGACGACGAGCGTTTGGCCGTCGCGCTCGGCCGCCCCGTCGAAGAGGTGCAGGGCTGGATGGCGGGCAGCGCCGAAGAACCCGTCGATGACGACATCGTCATGAAAGCACGCGGCATCGCCAAAGAACGCGGCATCGAAATTTAGTGAATGGTCAATGGTGAATGGAGAAAGACAGTTCTGATCCATTTACCATTTACCAGTTTCAGGAAGCGACGGAGGATTCGCACTTTCTAGTTCGTACAAACGAAGCGAATTTCGTTTCTCCCGTAGCCTGAGCGAACCCCCAGTCTAATCAACTGGGGGTTCAATCGTTAAAGGGTCGGGTTAAACAAAGTTTAGTCGGCGCGGAAGGAGACTTCGCAAGCGATGAGCGCACTGACCAAATGCCTGTTGCTGTTTTTGTTGAACTGGCTCGACGCGCAGTTGACCATCATCTGGGTGCGCAACGGACTGGCGACCGAGGGCAACGGCTTGATGGCTTACCTGCTCGACGCGGGCAACGCTCCCTTTCTCGGCGCGAAGTTGATCGTCGGCGCATTCGTGGCCTACGTTCTGTATCGCTTCTCTCATCTGGCGCTCGCGCGTCGCGGCCTGACGTTCGTGCTCGGCCTCTATCTGGCGCTCATGTTCGTCCACGCCGCCACGGGCATCTCCGCGCTCGGCTGGCCGCGCACGGACGCCGCCATCGCCTATCTCGTCAGTTTGCCCGACGCACTGCTCACCGCGCTGTTCTGAGTTTTCCGTCCAATCACACGCTCGCGAGTTTCCGTAAATTCGGACTCGCCCCTACGCTTTTTCGCGCCCCGCCTCAAGAAATTTTCGCGCCTCGTCCCGAAGCGCCCGCCCGTCGGCGTTTCGCCCGCCTCGCTGTTCACGGTGCAAACCTTCGCACGCCTTTCGGCGTATCAACTTTTGCCGCCGTGTGAACTTTTCGCTGTGCGTACTTGCACGCGCGCCCGGCGCGACCGCTGCCGCCGACGCGCAACGGCGACCACGCCGCGCGCATCTTACAAAGGCGCCCGACCCGACACGTTTTTCGCCATGCATTCGTCATGCAAAGGAAGCAGATTATGTATCGAATTTCCGCACGCCAAATCCTGCTGATCGCCTTCACGTCGGCCTTCATCGCCGCTGGCGCAGTCTTCTTTTTCGAACGCTACGGCAGCCGCCTGCTCGAACCGAGCGGCAGCGCTTCGCTCTCCGAAGGCGTGCCCGCAGGTATCACCAACCCGTCCGTCGTCTCCGACGAGCAGAACAACATCGAAGTCTACAAGGCCGTCTCGCCCGGCGTGGTCTTCATCACTTCGACCTCTTTCAGCAACGACTTTTGGGACGCGGGCGAACGCAGCGGCACAGGTTCGGGCTTCGTCATCGACAACCAGGGCCACATCCTGACCAACTATCACGTCATCGAAGGCGCACAGCGCCTCAGCGTCAGCTTCGGCGGCGACAAATCTTATCCGGCCGTCAAAGTGGGTGAAGACCCGGACACTGACCTGGCCGTGATCAAAGTGCAAGCGCCGCGCGAGATGTTGACGGTCGTGCAATTCGGCGACTCCGACTCGCTCGTCGTCGGCCAGAAAGTTCTCGCCATCGGCAACCCGTTCGGCTTCACGCGCACGCTCACCACGGGCGTCATCAGCGGCTTGCAACGCCCCATCCGCGCGCGCAATAACCGGCAGATCGAAGGCGCGATCCAGACCGACGCTTCCATCAATCCCGGCAACTCCGGCGGGCCGCTCCTCGATTCGAGCGGGCGCGTGATCGGCATCAACTCGCAAATCCTCTCGCCTGCGGGCGGCTCGGTCGGCGTCGGCTTCGCCGTCCCTTCGAGCATCGCCAAGCGCGTCGTGCCGCAACTGATCAAGAACGGTGCGGTCGTCCGTCCGAAACTCGGCATCGTTCCCTTCAACGTCCGCAACCTGCAAATCCGCCTGCCCGTCTCCGACGGCGTCGGTATCTATCAGGTTCAGCCGAACGGTTCGGCCGCCGCTGCTGGCTTGCGCGGACTCGAACAGACGCCCGACGGCGACGTGACGCTCGGCGACATCATCCTCAACATCGACGGCGAAAAGGTGTCAAACGGCGACGACCTCTTCCGCATACTTGACAAGCATCAATTCAACGACGTGATACAGGTTGAAGTCTTCCGTGACAACCGCCGCGTCACAGTGCCCGTGCGCCTGCTGCCCGAGCGCCGAGGCGTCTTCAGAAGATAACGAATGAGAGGTCAGAGGTTAGAGGTCAGAGGTTAGTCAGAAGCAAACTGCTTTGACTAACCTCTGACCTCTAACCTCTGACCTCTGCCTTTTTGCCTCGATGCAACACTTCGTCAACCACGGCGACGGCTGGACGTGCCTTCATTGCCAAACGAAAGAGCCACGACCGCCGGCCGCGCCCGACACGAGCGCACGCGGCCGTTTCTTCACCGAAGGCGAAGCTGAAGAACGCGAACCACGACTATCCACCGGGGCACGCGCCCGCTGGCGCGATCACACACGCCGCATCCTCTTCTGCCCACGCTGCCGTATTGAAGAAACGGTCGAAAGCTAACTCCTTCACTTCGCCCCTGCTCGTCTCTTCCCATCGACACCCACAGCGTAAGCGCATCACTCGCGCCGTGCGTGCACGCAACGCTTCCCTTCTGAACTTAGAAACGTTTAGTCATGTTCCAGCATATGCTTATAAGACTACCTCTAAAAAGGAGAGGCCGAAAAGGAGAGCGTAGTCGGCAAGCGAACTGGCCGCTGTTCGAATCCGACCGTCAATCGTCGAGCCTCTCATCAAGAGCTTGCGCAGTCTCGGCGTTGTCTGCGCGGCGGCTCACTTGCAGCGTCAGGCTTTACCAACACATTAAGTGAGGTGAACACAATGCAACTCAGTGCAAATCAGAAGCGCTTGGTGGAACGAATAATCAACGTGTTTGAGACGGGCACACCGGACGGCGATTATTCGAATATCTCCATCTACCATGACGGGCCACATAACATCCGGCAGATCACTTATGGCCGCTCGCAGACGACCGAATATGGCAATCTCAGACGACTCGTCGAGGACTATGTTGCTGCCGGTGGTCTGTTCAGCCAGCAGCTTCAACCTTATGCTGATCAGGCCGGAAGTACGCCTCTCACAGACGACGCCAACTTCAAGAATCTTCTCCGCAGGGCTGGCAGGCAAGACCCCGTCATGCGTCGGGTTCAGGATCGCTTCTTCGACGAAGTCTACTTCCGTCCCGCGATGAGGTGGGCGGATCAGAACGGCTTCACACAGCCGCTCTCGGCGTTAGTCATTTATGATTCTTTCATCCACAGCGGCTCGATCCTGTGGCCGATTCGGAATATGTTCCCTGAGAGCCCGCCATCTTCGGGCGGAAATGAGCAGGCATGGACTACAGCCTACGTCAACGCGAGGCATAACTGGCTGAGGACACATCCACGCCCGCCGGTTCGTCTGACCACCTACAGAACCCAATGTTTCAAGAGAGAAATTCAACGGGCGAACTGGGATCTGAGCCAAGTGCCCGTGAACGCCAACGGCACGCAAGTCTCCTGAGTGCTCAGGCTTCGTTCATCAGGAGACGGCGCAACTCTGCGACGCGTGTTTCGGGCGCTCCGTATTTCGCGCGGTAGTCGGCGACGCTGCGACGGATGACTTCCGCAGCGTCTTCGCGGTTGTAGACTTCCGCGATCTCGACGCGGCGCGGGGCTTCCTGCGGGAGTTGCTTGTAAGTGAGAAAATAATGTTGCAGGCGATCAACTAAGCCGCGCGGCGCGTCGGAGATGTCGCGCAGGTGGCCGTAGGTCACGTCGTCGGCGAGGACGGCGATGATCTTGTCGTCGGCCTCGTTGCCGTCGATCATGCGCAGGCCGCCGATTGCGCGGGCGCGGACGAAGAAGTCGCCGTGCGCGGCGGGTCGCTCGGTGAGCACGCAGATGTCGAGCGGGTCGCCGTCGCCGCGTATGCCTGTGCGGCCGACGCGCGTTTCGCAAAGGTCTGCGACCGTCGCGCCGCAGTAAGTTTGCGGGATGAAGCCATAGGGCGTCGGGCACATCGAAGAGAAGCGTTGCGGGCGGTCAACGCGCAGGTGGCCGGAAGGCTTATCGAGTTCGTATTTCACGGCATCGGTCGGGACGATCTCGATGTAGGCGTTGACGACTGCGGGCGCATCGACGCCGGGTATGACGCCGTGCCAGGGGTGCGCCTGAAAAAGTTTCGCCAGCAATTCGTGCAGGGCTTCGTCGTTCGTCGGCATGTGTTTCCTCAACTCCGTCACGTGCTCTGAATTGGTCGGAGAGTTGAAGCCACGAGCTGGCTTCAACTCTCCGCGCGTCGCGTGCGGCACGTTTCGCGTGTGCTAAAATCCGTCTCCGCGCGCCGCTTGCTTTTCGTCGAGATTATGAGGCGAGCGGCGATGCGTGTCCACGCCACAAACGTCTGCGGGCGATTCAGTGACGGCGGGCTTAATGACGGCAGACTTTTCGCGAACCGGAAACACGAGAAATTTTCCATGTCGGCCACGACGACGACAAATGCGACGGCGGCGTTGACGGCTGTTTCGAGCACCGGAGAGACGCGCGCCGTTTCGCTGCGCTGGATCATCGGCGCGCGCGACGACCTGTTGTGGTTCATCGGGTCGGTCGCGTCGAGCTACGCGCTGTTCGCTCTGTACGTCGGCGGCGTCTTACCGCTCGTGCCAATGGTGGCCGCTTGGGCGATCTTGATCGACGCGCCGCACGTCTTCGGCACTTTCTCGCGCACCTATTTCGACCGCGAAGAGAGACGCGAGCGCGGGCGTCTGCTCTGGGGCTCGCTCGCCTTTTTCGCCGTCGGCCCCCTGTTGGTCTTGGCCGGACTCGGCCTCGTCTTCTTCTTCCTCGCCGCGCTGTGGGCTTACTACCATCTCGTCAAACAGCACTACGGCTTCATGGTGCTCTACAAAAAGAAGAACGGAGACCTTGCGCCCATTGATAACGTGCTCGACCGTCTCTTCATTCTGCTTGCGCTCACCTATCCGTTCGTCCGGTTCGTCGCGCGCGACCCGGAGGCACTAAGGCGCGTGCCGCAGCAACTCACGAGCGGCATCAGCTACCTCGAAACCTTGCTGCTTGCGGCCACTGTGGGCGTCGCGCTCGTATGGGTGCTCAGGCAGGCGCAGCGCGCGTTGCGCAGGCAACCGCTCGACGTGCCGAAGTATCTGCTGCTCGCCGCCTGCGTGCCGATGCACTGGCTGGTGCTCCTGACGCCGATGCCGCACAAGCCCATCGCCATCGTCGCCATCCTGACCATCTATCACAATCTCCAATATCATCGCCTCATCTGGTTTCATAACCGGAAGTACGCGAGCGGCGGCGACAGTGCGCGCGCACGACACGGCGCGGCGGAACTGATCAGCCGCCGCGTAATTTACTACGTCCTGTTCGGCGTTCTCTTCGGCCTCTGGTATCAACTCCCGCGCCAGTACGTCTCGCACACGAGCGGGCAAGGCGCGCAACTCGCCCAACTCGTCTCCGCCTTCTTCTGGGGCTACGCCTTCATTCATTACTACCTCGACTCGAAAATCTGGCGCGTCCGCCGCGACCCCTCCGTCGGCAAAGCGTTGCGGATGGAGTCGTAAAAGCGGAGGAGTCTTGCCATGATCAGCGCAAGAGATAAGAAAGTTTTGCTCACCTCGCTCTACGTCTCTGCGTCGTTCATAGCGGCCGGCTCAATTAATTTCCTGCTTGACGGGCGAGTTCCGTCGGGCGTTCGACTCGGCCTGGCGGCATGGGTGTTGCGGCTTTTTTATTACGGAGAGCCGGGAGCCGACAGAAGCGGCGGCTTCATTAAATGGGCGTGGCGGAACGCACTGTACGTTCCTATCTTTGTAGTTCTTTACTACCTCATCCGATATTTATGGCGACTCTTCTATCCTAGCTTCTGATCCTTGCCTCCCGCGCTTTCGCACCAGTCGCGCGTCGTGGCGTGGCGGTAGTCGAAGAGTTTTGTGAGTCGCGGGATGATGAGGAAGGGCGCGGCGAGTCGGCCGAGGAAGCCGAGCGGCGGTTCGTATTCGATCTCGTCTCGGAGAAGCGCGCCGCCCGCGTGCGGCGAGACGAGATGGCGGTGACGCCAGAAGCGGAAAGGCCCTGAGACTTGCACGTCTTCAAACATGCGCGGCGGATCGTAGGCCGTGTGGCGCGCGACCCAGCGCGCGGGAAGAAGGCCGAGGATGCGCGTCTCGACGATGGCCTCCGAACCGACTTCGGAAATCTTCGCCGAACGGATCACGCGCGAACGTTCCCAGGGCGGCGTCAGACGCGCGAGCGCATCGGGCAATTCGTGAAACGCAAAGACGCGCTCAGGCCGCGCGGCGATAACGCTCTCCTTAACGAACGTACTACGGTGTCGGCCGCTCATACGGCTCTCACTTTCCCCTCTCCGTCTATCCGCACAAAAAAGTTAGATGCCGCTCATTCCCGCGCAAAGAATTCGCGCGACGATTGGAGCGGTAACCGTATGAATACGACAGCATCTTTGCCGCAGAGCGCATCGCAGTGGATCGGTCTGGCGTGCGCTGTCGCCGTGTGCTTCGCCGCCGCGGCCATCGGCTCAGTCTACACCACTCCGGCCATCCCCACCTGGTACGCCTCGCTGCAAAAGCCCGCCTGGACTCCGCCCGCATGGGTGTTCGGCCCGGTCTGGACGCTGCTCTATTTGATGATGGCCGTCGCGGTCTGGCTCGTCTGGCGCGAGCGCGGCTTCGCGGGCGCGAAACTTGCGCTCACACTGTTTGCCGTCCAACTCATACTCAACGCGCTTTGGTCAATTGTCTTTTTCGGCTGGAAGCGACCCGGCCTCGCGCTCGTCGAAATCTATTTCCTCTGGGCGGCCATCTTCGCCACGATGTTCTCGTTCTGGCGCATCTCACAGGCGGCCGCGTGGCTCATCTGGCCTTATTTGTTGTGGGTGACGTTCGCCGGATTTCTCAATCTATCGATCTGGCGTTTGAACAGGTGAAGCACCAACCCGGCGCACCCCGTCAGGCGGCCGTCGTCGTGGTCGTCGTCGTTGTTGTCGCCTGCCTCGTCGCCCCGGTGCGGCATTTCTTGTACAACTCCAGAAGCGGGATGATCACGTCTTTCATCTTGACGAGGTCTTCGATGAGCGGATCGTTTTGCGGGTAGAGGTTGGAAGCGTAGGCTTCAAACTCGTCCAGCCTGCGATCAAGTTCCTTATCCAACTGCTGCTGGTCGTCTCTCTTGATGAATATCCGATAGATTTCCGATTGTGCGTCTGCGCCTTCAAGTTTGTCGGCATCTGCGGGCAGTTGGCCTTTCGGGCAGGCGAAGAGTTTCGTGTCGAGGTGCAGGACGCCGAGAGCTTGTTCGTCGGGCGTGCCGAGGCTGCTCGACATCGGGATGGTGATGTATGAGAGGTAGTCGATCTCGTAGAGGCCGCGCGGTTGATCCGCCTGACTCGGCGTCTTGCCTTGCGGGAAGGCGCTGGTGCGGAACTTCCTGTACTTATCCCGGTTCATCACGATGGGTCTTTTAATCAGCAGAGACATTCCCGCCACGCTGCCGTAGTAAGGGAAAGAGTTTAGATACTCACCGGCCGTCACCACGTACTCGATGTTATCCAGCCAACGCATCGAAATCGCCACGCGGAACATCTCCGGCGTGATCGGCTCGCCGTGCTCGCCCGGCTGCTTCGCGCGGAGCTTGCGGAAGAGAATTTCATAACTGCCCGGCGCGGGGACGGGCGGCGAATCGAGTTCTGTCTCTCCCGGCGTGCTTTTGATGGAGAGCAGTTCAAAGTAGTCGAAAGCCTGCGCCGTAGGAGCGGGGGCGGGCGGCGAATCGGGTTCGACGGGAGGAGAATCAGTTGCGAGTAATGTCAGAGCGCCGGTGTTCAGGTCTACGCGGCCGGAAGCGTCTTTCCTGTAGTCGAGCTTGCGCGCGAATTCGATCCTGATGATGTCGCGGTAGGCGCGCAAAGCGGCGACGAGTTTGGCTTTGGCGTAGTTCGGGTCGGCCTCGAAGTTTTTCAGGAAGTAGGTGTCGATGGCCTCGGCCTTATCGCTCCCGTAGAGGAAATCTATGACGGAGCGGCTCCACAAGGCTCTGGTGCGCGTGTAGTGTGCGATGAGCAGGGCGAAGGCGAACAAATTCAAGCCGCCGGAGAGGGCGAAGCCGAGAGCGTAAAAGGAGAAGGTGTTTTGCGGCGTCACGACTGAGCCGGTCTGGTTCGTGAGTTGACCGAGGATGGTCGAGAAGAAGGCCGCGCCGAAGATCGCCGTCAGGCTGTTGAGAAACTCTTTCTGATCTTTCGACCAGTTGCGCACGACGAAGAACCCCAGCATCACGCCGAGCAAGAACAGACTGACCAGAACCCACTCGTCGGGCTTGTCGATCTTCCTCAGCTTGTACCAGAGCCACGCGAACCAATGCCTGTAGCGATAGACCAGATCGCCCACGCCGAAACCGAGCGCGGCGAGGCTCACGGCTCCGAGGCGCGATTGCAGCAGTTTGCGTTCTCTGAATTTCAGCCGCTCCGAATCCTGATGCCTGACGAGCGCGAAGATGAGGATGAGCAGAAGAACAAAAACGAAGAAGAACATCATCGCCAACTTACGTTCATCCGCTCCTGCGATCATCAACAAGCTCGACGCCAGAAAGCCGAGGATGAAGACTAGCGGCTTGTTGTCGAGGATGATAGTGTTCCTATCCAGCCATGATACGTTCCAACTATTTGCCATGAAGTAGTCTCCTACTCTGTTAATGATCGTTACGCGATTTCATTTCAAACTTTGCCGCCGGACGTGGGTTAGCCCCGTGCGATCTGATTCAATCTGCGGCAGGGCGTCGAGCAACGGCCAGTGAGAATTTCGGCGCGTTCGGCGCGGGTTGAAGGTTATTCGGAAGATCGGGAAAAGGAGCGACGAATCACAACGCCGCGCTCGAACTTTGGTTGTGGTCTAACGTTTAGCGCTGATCTCTTGCGGCCGATAGTTCGTGCAGGCGCGACAAGTTTAGTTCGAGCGTTGTGACGCGCAAGCCTGCCTGTTTCAACCCGGTCACGGCGCGTTCGATGCGTTGGATGGCTTCGGGCAAATCCAAAGCATTGCCCAAGTGATCGCGCCGGGAGATGCCTTTGCGCGCGGCGATGGCGTATTCGAGCGTGCAGCCGTTGCTGTATTCCCAGTCCTCGTTGAAGTGCGCCTCGAAAGCCTTTCGAATGATGATCCATTCCCAGAGGTAGAGATAGTGCTGCTGGTCGAAATCGGGCGCGACAAGCGGGCCGGGGTTGATCACGTTGGTGTGCCCGCGCTGGCGTACCTTTTCCGTAAAGGCCAGCCCTCGCGCGATGTTGTGCCTGATCAGTTCGTCGAAGACCTCTTTGCAGCCGCCCGCGCCGAGCTTGTCTTTCAACTCTTCGGAGGATGCGACTCCGTGTTCGCGCAAGATACGGTAGTAGCGTCTGCCGGTCGTCACATCGCCGCTGCAATAGATGGCCGAGTCGTCGGGCACGACGCAGTCGAAAGCGGTCATCAACATCTTGATCTCGTCCAACACGCTGCGCCGCGCGAATTCGGCGACTTTGAAATCAGGCGTGCCGTAATAGAGAGCGTCCATACGTTTTCCTCGAAACAAAGCGCACGCGTGCGGCGCGTGCGGTGCTGTGGGCTTTCGGCGAATTTAAGTTGAAGTGTTTGAACGGCGACGACCCTGGCGAGCGCGTCAGCGTGGCTGCTCGACCCTCGAAGGTATCTGCGCTTTGCGCAGCAGGTCGCCGAGGTGGCTCGTGACGCCCACCTGACCGACGAGGATGATGCCTTCGCCTCGGCCCTCCACGCGCGCGATCAACTTGCGCAGTTCGTCTATGCCTTCCGACACGTCGAAGCGATGATAAAAGGAGACTTCGCCTTTGTGAATGACAGCGCCCTGACTGGAAGTCTGTCCGCGATGAAGCTGCACGATCCAGGTGCGACCCGCGCCGTCATAAACCCATTCCATACGCACCGGCCCCAGATGCCGTGCCGCCGCTTCGTACAGGCGGCGCACCCCTGTGAGCGTCTCTTCCGGCAACGCCGCCAGATCGATCTGTCCGAGCATAAACTTGTCGCCGTAGCCGCGCGTCCCTTCGATCTTCACCTCGCCGTCCGCCTGCACGATGAGCGAGCCGGAATAGGCCGCGTCGATTCCCTCCTGCGCGAGGACGGAGGCGATGTTCTGCCCTTCCGGGTCTTCGTCGTGCATGAGTTTGAACGGGTCGAGCCAGCCGCGCTGCGTCGTGTAGTGGCCGGGGTCTTGCACGACTGGGCAGGTGCGTATCCAGGTTTCGCCCGTGCCCGTCTCGCGTCCGAAGCTGAACGGCGCGAGGTGGCGCGCGAAGACGGTCGTTTGAGGCACGGGCAAGTCCAGCATGTCAGCGACCAAGAGGCCGAAGGCTTTATCGCCGATGAAGCGGCTGAACTTGTTCGGCCAGCGCGTGTCGGCCGCAGAGTGCGTCAGCCCGACCTGTTCCAATTCCCAGACGATCGTGTGGTCGCGGCGAAACCCGCGCTGGAGCGGATGGATACTGAACTCGACGCGCAGTTCCGGGGCGAAGTCGAGCGCGGGGCGGAAGTGATAAACCTTTTCGAGCAGGCGCAAGCCCATCTGGCGCGAGAAAGAGACCGTCCCCGGCTTCTCCACCGCGCGCGGCGTGTCGCCCGGCGCGACTTCGATCACGTCGCCGAGCGCGACGCCAGAGACGCCGCCGTCCGCAACGTTCACCGTCTCGTTGACGATGGTGTACAAGCCTTCGGCGGCCAGACGCCTGACGCCCGCCGCCGCGTCCGCAACGGTGCGCAGGCCGTAAATGAATTCGCGGCTCTTGGGATTCTCCGGAGTGAAACTGCGGACGTTGACCGAGCCGTCGGGCGACGCGGCGAGCAGCGTCTCGACAGCACGCTCGACGCTCTCGAATCTGTGATTCGGCTCCTCGTCGTGTATGCGCGCGTAGCGTTGCCGCGCCTGCGGGTCGAAGCTGACGAACTGTGCGACGTTCGCCACCTCGCTCACCTTGTCCAGCACGGCATCCTTGATCAGGCCGCCTCTCTGATTCATCTCGCCCGTCGGCGCGGCCTCTCGTTTGGGTTCATCCACGATACGTTCGGCTGTCTCCTTTCCTCTCCTCGCGGCGCACATCCTAACAGTTCCGGCTGAAGGCGCAAACGCAATTCTTGACCGTTCAGTGTGGCAAAAAATTTCCGCCCGCACAAGAAGTCGCACGGGCGGCTTCCCCTGCAAACGAGCCACGGGCGAGATGAAATTTCGGCCGGCCGCAAAATTATTGACATTGCTTCTTCAATAAAGTAACTTGCGGCTCACTTGTCGGAAGAAGGCACGTCCCAGAGCGCCGTTCGGCGCTGACCACTTGGCGAAAGCCGATCAACCGTCCATCAACGTCCGACTACATGACTGACTTTTCCTGAAACCATCCACTGCTGACGGAGTACATTTTCAACTGACCACTACTCCCTTTTGCGCTTGTTACATTCCCATGCGTCGGCACATTTATAAGCAGGGATAAAACCTTAGAGGGCAGAGCCGGACGTTTCGAACGAGACACGGCCGTGAAGTCTCGAAGCTCTCTCACGCAAAAGGAGAACTGTTAGCGATGTCCAAGAACGAAGAAACAGATTCAACCAAACGCCCGGTGCGGCAATGGACGCTGATGTTTTATTTTGCGGGCGACAACCCGCTGGCTCCGAGCATCGTCTCGCAACTGAAATCCATCAAGGACGCCGGATTCCACGACGAAGCCAACGTCATCGCGCGATTCGATCCGCATACGGAGAACACGCCCTCTCACATCTTCGATGTCAATCTCATCAACAAACTCGAAGCGGGCGGCAAGCCGCGAATCGGGCCGGTTCCACACGATACGCTCGCCCGCACACTCGTCTCCGACAAACTCTGGCGCGACGACGAAGTGGGCGCCGACGGTGATCGCAGGCCAATCAAGGAACGCATCCGCGAGGCTCTCAAGATCAAAAATTCCAGAAACGCCAAGGCGAAGGATTATGATCCGCCCCAACTGCTTGCCGACTCATCGCCTGAGCCTTCGCCGCAGGAAAGTTTGCGCACCTTCCTCAAATTTTGCCGCGAAGCATATCCGGCGCGCAATTACATACTCTTCCTTCTGGGGCACGGTCTGGTCGTCGGCAACGACATCTTCCTGTTCGACGAACACGTCTTTCCACGCCTGCCCGCTTCGCTGGACATCGAGGGTCAGTCCGGACAGGCCGACGGCGGAGGAAAAGAAAACGGCTCGCGCCGGCAAGCTCAAAAGGCGACCCAACAAGATTCCGCGTCTCAACGAGATGAGAAGGACACGCGCGAAAATTCGCTGACGCTCGCCGGATTCAAAAAGGTGTTGAGCGAGTTTACGAGTAAGATCGCAAAACCCAAGAACCGAGCCGAGCGCGGCGAGCTTCAGTTGGTGAGCTTCCACAGTTGCTCCATGAGCGGCGCGGAAGTGGCCTACGAGCTTCAAGGCACAGCCAATTACATGCTGGCCTCGCAAGGTCCGGCCTTCGCCAGCGGTTGGCCTTACAGGGCGATCCTGTCGCACATCTTCAAAGCACTCTGCGATCAGCAGAAATCTAAAAAGCCGCTCGATGTTAAAAAGAATCTGATCGATATTTTCTTCTACATTCTACAGAACAGTCTGGACTTCCAACTCGCCGGGTACTCGTTCGACCTGTGCCTCTCCAACTTAAACAAAGTGGGCGATCTGGACGTGCCGCTCCGTAAGCTGACAGACTTGCTCATCCGAAGCTTGGAGGACAAGAAGAACACGCTGGCGAAAGACCTGATTCTGCTGTCGCACTGGGACGCGCAAAGTTTCTGGCAGGAGTCATATCACGACCTCTATGATTACTGTCTGCGACTGAGAAGCAGATGCCTTAAGACCCGCACCGGCTCTAAAAAAACGGACGCCGTTCTGGACGAGATCGCCGCTGCGTGCAAGGACGTGCTCATCGTGCTGAAGAAAGGGACTCAGGGCGCGGACGACGAACTTATCGTGCGTGCGGAATTTGGCGGAGCAGCCTCTCAATATTCGCACGGTTTCTCTGTGTTCTTCCCCTGGTCGGAGCCGGTCGGCAATGAACTGTGGGACAAGGAATACGAGCATTACCAGTTCAACCAGCGAACGGGTTGGAAAAAGTTTCTGGACACGTATTTCAGAGAGACCATGCGCGGGACGCGCCGCGAGGAGATCGAGGCCGGGGACGATCCGAATGTGGAAGCTCAGCCAGTCACCTACAGTAGACAGGAGAAACCGGGCGAAGCGCTTTCCGACACGGCACTGCTCGGCCTGATCGAAGATATTTCCAGCAGCGTCTTCCCGAACGAGGGGCCGCTGGCGGCAGACACTCTCGGCGGCAAACACGGCTCGACCGACCCGACCGGTGACGACTGCGGTTGCCGTTCGATCAAAAATTATCCTCCCTACACACAACCGCGCGCTCGTGGCACACGCACGCCACGCGCGACGGGCACGGTCAGAAAGTGCAAGCACAAATTGCCGGTCAGCGAAGGCATCTTCGAGAGCCGCAAGCTGCTCGATTAAAAACTAACTCTTCGCGCGGCGCGCCACATCAACGTGGCG
>DASZCS010000021.1:0-4684 GCA_035942855.1 Pyrinomonadaceae bacterium
GTCCAGGTACACGGGACAGGAAGACGTGGCGGTGGGGACGGCGGTGGCGAATCGTGGGCGGGTGGAGGTGGAAGCGCTGGTTGGCTTCTTCGTCAACACGCTGGTGTTGCGCAGCGACTTGTCGGGCAATCCCACCTTCTCCGAATTGCTCGCACGCGTGCGCGCGACGGTGCTCGGCGCATACGCGCATCAGGAGTTGCCGTTCGAGCGTCTGGTGGACGAGATCGCGCCCCGCCGCGACCTGTCGCGGACGCCGCTCTTTCAGGTGATGCTCGTCATGCAAAACCTCTCGGCGGCGGAGATGCGTCTCGGCGAACTGGAAGTCGAACCACTGGAACTCGGCAACGGGGGCGCGAAGTTCGACCTCATGCTGACGCTCGACGAGCGCGCCGAAAGCATCCAGGCAGATCTCGAATTCCGCACTGACGTTTTTTCGCGCGCGATGGTCGAGCGCCTGTCCGAACACTTCCTGAATTTGTTGGAACGTTGCGCTACGGCAGACGCGCGCGTCCGTGTCGGCGAGTTGGAGTTGACGAGCGCGACGGAGCGCGCGCGCCTCCTTGAGATGTCTAACCCGGCTGCGCGTCCCTATACGGTCGAACCACTGCACGAATCGTTTCGACGCCAGGCACGCCGGACGCCTGATGCCTTCGCCGTGGAAGACGACGTGCGCTCTTACACCTACGCGGAACTCGACGGACATTCAGACCGCATCGCGCGTGCGCTCAAGCGCGCGGGCGTGGGGCGTGGCGCGCTCATCGGCCTGTGTCTCGAACGCGGCGTGGAGTTGGTGGCTGCAATCTTTGGCGTGCTCAAAGCGGGCGCGGCCTACGTTCCGTTAGACCCCGAATACCCGGCCGAGCGTCTGCATTACATGATCGGTGACGCGGAGGCGGCCGCCGTCGTCACGGACGAGCGATTGTCCGCCTCCACACTCGCCGCTTGCCCCGCGCCGAAACTCTTCGTTGCGGAGTTGCTGGCAGACTGCGATGCGGCGTGCGCGGACCTGTCTGAAGTCTCGGACGAAACGTCGCTTGAAGTCTCGAACGAGAAGTTGCCCGCGGTCTCGGTCGAAGAATTGGCTTACGTCATCTACACGTCGGGTTCGACGGGCAAGCCAAAAGGCGTCGCCGTCTCGCACGCGGCCTTGAGCAACCACATGGCCTGGCTCTGCGAGACGTTCGAGATACGTGAAGAAGATCGCGTGCTGCAAAAGACGGCCATGAGTTTCGACGCCTCTGTGTGGGAGTTTTACGCGCCGCTGCTCGTGGGCGGCACGCTGTTGATGGCGAGCGCGGGGGCACACAGAGACCCGTTCGTGCTCATCGAAAACATACGCCGCAAGCGCGCGACGATCCTACAGGTCGTGCCGACGATGCTCGACCTGCTCGTCAATCAATTTGGCTGGACGGAGTGCGAGTCTCTGCGCCTCGTCTTCTGCGGCGGCGAAGCGCTGAGCGAAACCTTGCGGCGCAAGTTCGCGGAGACGACGCCGCGCGCCGAACTCTCCAACCTCTACGGCCCGACAGAGGCCACCATCGACGCGACCTACTGGCGTAGTTCTGACGACACGCCGCTCTGCATCGGACGCCCTGTGGCGAACGCGTCCGCCTACATTCTGGACGCGTGGGGCGCTCTCTGCCCCGTGGGTGTGCCGGGCGAACTCTACCTGGGAGGCGCTGGTCTTGCGCGCGGCTACATCGGCAGACCGGAGTTGACGGTCGAACGCTTCGTGCCGCATCCCTTCGCAACTTCGCCGGGCGTGCGGCTCTATCGCACGGGCGACGTGGCGAAGTGGCGCGCGGACGGGCAGTTGGATTTCATCGGCCGTGCGGATGCGCAAGTGAAACTGCGCGGCCACCGGATCGAACTCGGCGAGATTGAGGCGTTGATGTCGCGCCACGCGGGCGTCAGACAATGCGCTGCGGTCGTTCGCGTGCAGAGCGGCAGCGGCGACGCGCTCGTCGCCTACGTCGCGGGCGAAGTCGAAGCGCACGAGTTACGCACGCATCTCGCGCAACAGTTACCCGCCTACATGGTCCCACAACGCATCGTTAAACTCGATGCGCTGCCACTCACCGCCAACGGCAAGATCGACCGCAAGGCGCTGCCCGCTCCCGATGAAACTCAAACGGAGACTGCTGGCGGCTATGTCCCGCCGCGCAACTCTGTCGAAGGGGTGCTCTGCCGCGTCTGGTCGGAAGTGTTGGGACGCGAGCAGGTCGGCATCCACGACAACTTCTTCGAACTGGGCGGAGATTCCATCCTCAGCATTCAGATCGGAGTGCGTGCCGCACAGCACGGCCTGACGCTCTCCACTCGCGACCTCTTCGAACATCAGACCATCGCCGCTCTGAGCCAATCAGCAGCATTGGAGATAGCTGCGGGTAACGATGCTGATGCGGAGACGAGCGGAGACTGGCCGCTGACGCCCATCCAGCGCTGGTTCTTCGCACAACAGATGCAGCGCCCCGCGCACTACAACCAGGCGGCTCTGTTGTCAGACTCGGAGGTACTGGACGGCAGACGATTGCAGGCGGCGGTCGAGCACGTCTTAGCCGCGCATGAAGTCCTTGGTCTGCGCTACGAGCGTGTTGACGGTGAGGTGCGGCAGCAGTACAGAGCACGAGCAGAAAGGGAAGAGACAACCCAACGTCGATGCGGTCGTGCAGACTTGCGCTCGCTGCCGCAGACAGCGCAGAGCAGAGTGATCGAGACGATTGCGGAGCGCGTGCAAGAGAGCCTGGATTTGGAAACTGGCAGACTTGTCAACGCTGTTCGCTTCGAAGTGACAGGGGGCGGGAGATTGTTGGTCGTAGCGCATCATTTGGTTATCGACGGAGTGTCGTGGCGCATCCTGCTTGACCAGATGGAACGCTCTTATCGTGAAGGTACGCACAACGACTTGCGCGCGCAGGTGAGTTCGTTTGGCCAGTGGGCACGTCGGCTGGAACTGGAAGCCCGAAGCGAAGAGACACAGCGAGAGTTGGCTTACTGGATGAAACAGCAGCCGCGAGTCGATGAGCACGTGCCGCGCGACTTCGAGGCGGGCGCGAACACGGTGGAGTCGAGCGAATCGGTCGCGGTGGAGTTCGACGCGGAGCAGACTGAAGTGCTGTTGCGCGAAGTGCCGCGGCATTTGCGTGCGCAGGTGGAAGAGGCTTTGTTGTTGGGTGTAGTGGAAGCGTTGCGTGAGTGGAGCGGAAAGAGTGAAGCGGTCGTTGAATATGAAGGGCACGGGCGAGAGCCGCTGGCGGGTGTCGATGTGTCGCAGACCGTTGGTTGGTTCACGACGTTGTATCCGGTGCGCTTTGTGCTTGAGGGCGAGGCGACGATAGCGGAGCGTTTGCGTGAAGTGCGGGATCAGTTGCGCGCCGTGCCGCGCAAGGGTCTGGGTTACGGGTTGTTGAAGTACGTCGGCGGAGGCGGAGAGTTGCAGGGGGCGAGTGCCGAGGTGGTTTTCAATTATCTGGGACAGTGGGATGCGAATCTCGGCGGACTGTTTAGAGCGAGTGCGGAGAACGTGGGCGCGTCGCAGTGGGGGGGCGAACGGCGTTCGCACGTCATCGAGATATACGGCAGTGTGCATGGCGGGCGTCTGCGGATGGTGTGGACGTATAGCCGGAATGTGCATCGCAGGGAGACTGTGGAGCGTGTCGCGGGTCTGTTTCGTCAGACGGTCGAAGCGGTTGTCGCCGCGTGTGCACAGGAGGGTGCGGCGGCATCAGTGCCGGGAGATTATGCGTGGGACTTGGAGACTGATGACTTCTCGCTCTCCAATGCGGAATTGGACGATTTGCTGGCAGAGGTTGGTGCGCGCGAATGAACGACAAGAAAAAGGTCGAGGCCATCTACGAATTGTCGCCGCTGCAAGAGGGCATGCTGTTTCACACGGCGGCGAACCCGGCGGCAGGTCTCTACTTCGAGCAGACGAGTTATAGCCTGAGCGGTCGTTTGGATGTCGAGAGATTCCGGCTCGCCTGGGAGTCGGCCGTCGAGCGGCACGCCATCCTGCGCACGGCTTTCAACCGGGGTGCGACGGCGCAAGTCGTCTTCAAGCGCGCATCTGCGCCGTGGACGTGTCTCGACTGGCGCGAACTGCCGGAAGCGGAGCGCGAGTCGGCGCTGCAAGATTTTCTCACGCGCGACAGGCAGGAAGGCTTCGACATCACGAACGCTCCACTGCTGCGTTTCGCCCTCATGCGCCTGACTGACGCGACCTACAAATTCGTGGTCAGCTATCACCACGTACTGCTCGACGGCTGGTCTTACGTACGCCTGCTCAAAGAGGTGACGACGACCTATGAAGCGCTCGGACGAGGCGCATCGACGCGCCTGCCTGAGCCGCGCCCGTTTCGCGATTACATCAAATGGCTCAAGCGACAGGACGGAACGAAGGCGGAAGAATTCTGGCGCGGACGCCTGCGCGGAATCGCCGAGCCGGTCTATCTGGCCGACGCTTTTTCGAAGAACACGCCGGGAGGCGAACTGAACGAGATCGAACGCGTCATCGATTCCGAAGCGACCGGGCTGGCGGAACTCACGCGACGCGCGCAGGTGACGTTGAACACCATCGTGCAGGGCGCATGGGCATTGCTGCTTAGTCGTTACACCGGCAAGTCTTCGCTCCTCTTCGGCGCAACTGTCTCCGGTCGCCCGCACGACCTTCCCGGCGTCGAGTCCA
>DASZCS010000022.1:0-8274 GCA_035942855.1 Pyrinomonadaceae bacterium
GTCCAGGTACACGGGACAGGAAGACGTGGCGGTGGGGACGGCGGTGGCGAATCGTGGGCGGGTGGAGGTGGAAGCGCTGGTTGGCTTCTTCGTCAACACGCTGGTGTTGCGCAGCGACTTGTCGGGCAATCCCACCTTCTCAGAATTGCTGCGGCGTGTGAGCGCGACGGCTTTGGCGGCCTATTCGCATCAGGAGTTGCCGTTCGAGAAGTTGGTCGAAGAACTCGACCCGGAGCGCGACCTGACGCGGAATTCTCTGTTTCAGGTGGCGTTCGCGTTCGAGAACGTGCCGCTGCCTTCGTTCCAGTTGGCAGACCTCGAAGTTGACAGCATCGGTGTGGAGACCAACACGTCGAAGTTCGATCTGATGTTGACGCTCTCGGAGTCGGGCGGCCGTCTCGTCGGCGGACTCGAATATCGCACAGACCTCTTCGCGCGCGAGACGGTCGAGCGGATGTCCCTGCACCTCTCGAACATCTTCCAATCGGTGACGGAGGACGCAGGGCAGAACTTATCGTCGGTCGGGATGCTCAGCGCGGCAGAAGTCCGTCAACTTACGTGCGCGTGGAACGACACGGCGACGCGCTATCCGAAAGACAGTTGCATTCACGAACTGTTCGAGCAACAGGCGGCGCACGCGCCCGAAGCGACGGCGCTACAGTTCGGCGTCGAGTCGATCAGTTACGGCGAATTGAATCGCAGGGCTAACCAACTCGCCGCTTATTTGCGCCGTCGCGGCGTCGGCGCGGAGAGCCGTGTGGGGGTCTGTCTGGAGCGCGGCGCGGAGTTGATCGTGGCCGTGCTCGGCGTGCTCAAGGCGGGCGGCGCATACGTGCCGTTCGATGCCGATCTGCCGCAGGAGCGCATCGCCTACATGCTGAATGATGCGTGCGTCTCGCTCGTCGTCTCGGAGTCGCATCTGGCAGAGGCTCTGCCGGAAGAAGTTGTTCCGGTCGTCCTCGTCGATGTGCAGAGGGAAGAGATCGCGGCCGAGAGCGCCGACGATGCGGCTGCGAAGACGAACGCTGAGAACCTTGCTTACGTCATCTACACGTCGGGTTCGACGGGGCGGCCGAAAGGCGTCGCCGTCTCGCATCAAGCGGTGGTGCGGCTCGTGAAAGAGACGAATTACATCGAACTGACGCCGCAGGATGTCGTGCTGCAATACGCGCCCGTGTCGTTCGACGCTTCGACGTTTGAAGTGTGGGGCGCTCTGCTCAACGGTTGCAAATTGGTGTGCGCGCCTGCCGGTCGTCTGTCCTTGCGTGAACTGGGCGAGCAGATCGCGGGCGCACGGGTGACGACGATGTGGCTGACGGCCGGTCTATTTCATCAGATGGTCGAAGAGGAGTTGGAGAGCTTGCGCGGGGTGAAACGTCTGCTCGCGGGCGGCGACGTATTACGCCCGGCGCTGGTTGAACGCGCGCTCGGAGAATTACCGGGCGTCGAGTTGATCAACGGCTATGGCCCGACGGAGAACACGACCTTTACGTGCTGCTACAGTATGCGCGGCGCACGCGGCGCGGGCGCGAGCGTGCCGCTCGGTCTACCCATCTCGAACACGCGCGTCTACGTGCTCGACGAGAGCATGCGGCCGTCCGCTCTGGGTGTCTACGGCGAACTCTACGTTGGCGGCGACGGGCTGGCGCGCGGTTACGTCAACGAGCCGCGTCTGACGGCCGAGCGTTTCGTCCCCAATCCTTTCGCCGAGGAGCCGGGCGAGCGTCTGTATCGCACGGGCGACATCGTGCGGCGTCTCTCGGATGGCAACATAGAGTTTCTGGGACGCAGAGACGGGCAGGTGAAACTGCGCGGCTTCCGCGTGGAAGCGGGCGAGATCGAGTCGGTGCTGTGCGAGCACGAACGGGTGGGCGAGTGCGTCGTCGTCGTGCGCGAGTTCGGCCAGAGCGGCAAGCGTCTCGTCGCCTACGTGACGCCGCGCACGACGGGCGAGACGGGGGACGGCGAATTGATGAGTGAAGAACTGACGAACGGCGAACTGCGCCGTTATCTCAAAGCGCGCCTGCCCGAATATATGATCCCGTCCGTGTTCGTGTCGCTCGCGCGCCTGCCGCTCACACCGAACGGGAAGATAGACCGCGCGGCGCTGCCCGAACCCGTGCGCGCCGTTGAAGCCGAAAGCCATTACCGCGAGCCGCGCAACGCGACGGAAGAAATTCTGGCGGGCATCTGGGCGGAACTGCTCGGCCTGGAGCGCGTCGGCCTGCGCGACGACTTCTTCGAACTCGGCGGCCATTCGTTGCTGGCAACTCAAGTCGCCTCGCGCGCACGCGCCGCCTTCCGCATCGAGTTGCCGCTGCGCGCACTGTTCGAAAACTCCGTGCTCGAAGATTTGGCCGCCTACATCGCCAACCTGATCGCAGAGGGAAGCGCGGAGACTAGAGCGGCAGCGAGCGCCGACGCGATCTATGCCGCCCCGGCCGTCGATGACGAAGAAGTCGAAGCACTTCTGGCAGAGATCGAACAACTTTCCGACGAGCAGGCGCGCTTGGAACTGGCCGCCACGGCCGCCGCGCCCGGCTCAACTGAAAGTGAGAGTTAAGCGAAGTCTACTTCACACGCGTTTCCCGCACACTTCCTACACAGTCCGAACGAATAACAACAGACGGGGCGTCTTCGTCAGAACGCGCGTGCGAGTTTTGCGCGCGTCCGCGTCGCAAAGAGTCGAATAACGTCGAACGGTCACGAGTGGATATGCAGAACAGTTCTGAATTGGCAGCACGCATGGCGGCACTGTCGCCGGAGAAACTCGAATTGCTGCGCGCGAAATTGGGTGAGCGTGTGCGCCCGGCCGGCACGGCGCGTCTTTCACACGCGCAGCAGCGTCTCTGGTTCGCGCATCAGGCAGACCCCGCAAGCGCCGCTTACAACATGCCGTTCGACATTCCTTTCGCGGGCGTGCTCGACGAAACGCTCGTCCGTCGCACGCTCGACGAACTCGTGCGGCGACACGAAGGTTTGCGCACGGTGTTTCCGGCCACTGCGGACGGCACGCCCGTCCAGCGCATCCTCGCGCCCGCGCCGACGCCCCTGCCCGTTCTGGACTTCTCCGCGCTGCCCCCTGCGGTGCGCGACGCGGCGGCGCGTCGTTCAGTCGAGACGGAAGCGCGGCGGCCTTTCAATCTCGCCACGGGGCCGCTCTTTCGCGCCACGCTCGTGCGTCTCGCGCGCGAACAGAAAGTCCTGCTCTGCACACTGCATCACATCATCTGCGACGGCTGGTCGATCGCCGTCCTGCTCGAAGAGTTCAGCGCCGTCTACCTTGCCCTGCGCGCCGGTCGCGCACACGCCTTGCCGCCCGTCCCGGTGCAATACCGCGACTACGCCGAATGGCAACGCAGACAAGGCGCGGAAGTGTTCGCGGCCGACCTCGCCTACTGGCGCACGCAACTGTCGAACTTAACGCCCGTCGAAATGCCGCCCGACCTGTTGCGCCGCGCGCGTGCGATGTCGCCGCCCGCCGCCGGTCTGGAGTTCGACTGGCCGGACGCGTTGGCCGCACGCATCGCACGCTTCTGCAAGGCCGAGGGCGTGACGCCCTTCATGCTGCTCGCGGCCGTCTTTCAATGGCTGCTCGCGCGCTACACGGAGCGCACGGACATCGCCATCGGCGCGGACATCGCGGGGCGCAGTCGCCTGGAGACGGAACGCATCGTCGGCTACTTCGTCAATCAAGTCGTCCTGCGCACGGAACTCGACCCGTCCTGGACGTTTCGCGAACTGCTCGCGCGCGTGCGCGAGACTGTGCTCGATGCCTACGCGCATCAGGAACTACCTTTCGACCGCGTGGTGGAAGACCTCGCGCCGCGCCGCGAGGCCGGGCGGACGCCTTTCTTTCAGACCAAGCTCGTCGTGCAGAATCTCCCCGAAGCGCGGCACGACCTCGAAGGCTTGCGCGCCTCGCGCTGGCAACTCGGCAACTACTCCGCGAAGCTCGATCTCACGCTGGCCTTTCGTCTGAACGAACAGAGCATGGGCGGCGCGCTCGAATACGCCGCAGACCTCTACAGCCGCGCGCGCATCGAATCGTTTCTCGCACACTTCCAGAACCTCTGCGCGGAAGCCATCGCGCAACCCGACCGACGACTCGACGAAATCTCTCTCGCCTCTGCGGCCGAACGCGAACAACTGATCGCATGGAGCACGGGCGCGCGACGGGACACGCGCGCCCTCTGCCTGCACGAGATGTTTGCCGCGCAGGCCGCGCGCACGCCCGACGCCGACGCTCTCGTCTCCGACGCCGCGCGCCTCACCTACGCCGCGCTCGAAGCCGAGTCGAACCGTCTCGCAAGCCATTTGCGCACGCTCGGCGTCGGGGCGGAAGTGCGCGTCGGCATCTACCTGCCGCGCACGCCCGCGATGTTCGTGGCCGTGCTCGGCGTACTCAAGGCGGGCGGCGCATACGTGCCGCTCGACACGGAGCACCCGCCGCAGCGCACCGCAGATCTGTGCGAAGACGCGCAGCCCGCAGTGATCCTGACCGACGCGGCACACGAAGGCGCGCTGCCTTCCGTCTGGGCGCACGTCGTCTGCCTCGACCGCGATGCCGCTCTGTTCGAGCATGAAGCGGAGACCGCTACAGCGCCGGTCGTCAACGTTTCGCCCACCAACACGGCTTACGTCATCTACACATCGGGTTCGACCGGCAGGCCGAAAGGCGTCGCCGTCTCGCACGCGGGCGTGGTCAATCTCGCGCTCTCGCAGATCGAGGAGTTCACACTCGGACGCGGCAAGACCGTCTCACAGTTTGCGCCGCTCGCTTTCGACGCCTCGGTCTATGAATGGACGATGGCCTTGCTCTCCGGCGCGCGCCTCGCCGTCGGCTCGCGCGAGAACATCGCGCCGGGCGAACCCCTCGCTGACTTTCTCGAACGCCACGCGGTCACGACCGTCACGCTCCCGCCGTCGATCCTGTCGAAGATGCCCGCGGGGCGGCTCGTCACCGTCGAGACGCTCGTGGTCGCGGGCGATGCGTGCCCGCCGGAACTCGTCGCGCGCTGGTCTGTCGGGCGGCGCATGTACAACGCCTACGGGCCGACTGAAACTTCGGTTTGCGCCACGCGCACGCGCCCGCTCGCGCCGCACGGCCGCGTGACTATCGGCCGACCCCTGCGCAACCTCTGTGCGTTTCTGCTCGACCGCAACTTGCGTCTCGTGCCCGTCGGCGTGCCCGGCGACCTCTATGTCGCAGGCATCGGGCTCGCACACGGTTACCTGCATCGCCCGGCGCAGACGGCCGACGCCTTTCTGCCGAATCCTTTCGGCAGAGAGCCGGGCACGCGCCTCTATCGCACGGGCGACCGCGGCCGCTGGCTGCCCGACGGCACGATTGAGTTCAACGGACGCGCCGACGAACAGATCAAGATCAACGGCTGCCGCGTCGAACCCGGCGAGATCAACGCCCTGCTTGCGCGCCACGCGGGCGTCAGAGAAGCCTTCGTAGTCGTCGCGGAGCGCAACGGCCACAGCACACTCATCGCCTACACAACCGGCGAAGCGCGCGAGGCCGAACTGCGCGAATACCTCGCGCGTCAACTGCCGACCTACATGATTCCGCAACGCATCGTTAAACTCGATGCGCTGCCCCTGACACCGAACGGCAAGATCGACCGCAAGGCACTCCCCGCTCCCGATGAAACTCAAACGGAGACTGCTGGCGGCTATGTCCCGCCGCGCAACTCTGTCGAAGAACTACTCTGCCGTGTCTGGTCGGAAGTGTTGGGGCGCGAGCAGGTCGGCATCCACGACAACTTCTTCGAACTGGGCGGAGATTCCATCCTCAGCATTCAGATCGGAGTGCGCGCCGCACAGCACGGCCTGACGCTCTCCACTCGCGACCTCTTCGAACATCAGACCATCGCCGCTCTGAGCCAATCAGCAGCATTGGAGTTAGCTGCGGGTAACGATGCCGATGCGGAGACGAGCGGAGACTGGCCGCTGACGCCCATCCAGCGCTGGTTCTTCGCACAACAGATGCAGCATCCCGCACATTACAACCAGGCAGCTTTGTTGTCTGACGCTGAATCATTAGACGGCGAAAGGTTGCAGGCGGCGGTCGAGCACGTCTTAGCCGCGCATGAAGTGTTTCGTCTGCGTTACGAACAATCTGAGGGCGATGTGCGACAGCAGTACCGTGCGCGAGCGGAAGGGGAAGAGACAACCCAACGTCGATGCGGTCGTGCGGACTTGCGCTCGCTGCCGCAGACAGCGCAGAGCAAGGTGATCGAGACGATTGCGGAGCGCGTGCAGGAGAGCCTGGAGTTGGAAACTGGCAGGCTGGTCTGTGCCGTGCGGTTTGAAGTGACGGGGGGCGGGAGATTGTTGGTCGTAGCGCATCATTTGGTTATCGACGGAGTGTCGTGGCGCATCCTGCTCGACCAGATGGAACGCTCTTATCGTGAAGGTACGCACAACGACTTGCGCGTGCAGGGGAGTTCGTTTGGTCAGTGGGCGCGTCGGCTGGAACTGGAAGCCCGAAGCGAAGAGACACAGCGAGAGTTGGCTTACTGGATGAAACAGCAGCCGCGAGTCGATGAGCGTGTGCCGCGCGACTTCGAGGCGGGCGCGAACACGGTGGAGTCGAGCGAATCGGTCGCGGTGGAGTTCGACGCGGAGCAGACAGAGGTGCTGTTGCGGGAAGTGCCGCGGCGTTTGCGTGCGCAGGTGGAAGAGGTGCTCATGCTCGGCGTAGTCGAAGCATTGCGCGAGTGGAGCGGAAAGAGGGAAGCGGTCGTTGAATATGAAGGGCACGGGCGAGAGCCGCTGGCGGGTGTCGATGTATCGCAGACGGTCGGTTGGTTCACCACGCTCTTTCCGGTGCGCTTTGTGCGTGAGAGTGAGGGCGAGGCGACGATAGCGGAGCGTTTGCGCGAAGTGCGGGATCAGTTGCGCGCCGTGCCGCGCAAGGGTCTGGGTTACGGGTTGTTGAAGTACGTCGGCGGAGGCGGAGAGTTGCAGGGGGCGAGTGCCGAGGTGAGTTTCAATTATCTGGGACAGTGGGACGCAAATCTCGGCGGCTTGTTCCGTGGCGGCGCGGAGAATCAGGGCGCGTCGCAGTGGGGGGGCGAACGGCGTTCGCACGTCATCGATATACACGGCAGCGTGCATGGCGGGCGTCTGCGGATGGTGTGGACGTATAGCCGGGACGTGCATCGCCGGGAGACCGTGGAGCGCGTCGCGGGTCTGTTTCGTCAGACGGTCGAAGCGGTCGTCGCCGCGTGCACGGATAAGCGCAGCGCGCCGTCGGTGGCGGACTTTCCGTTGGCGAAGTTGGACGAGAAGCGTCTGCAAGGCGTGCTGGCGCGCTTGGGGCAGAGACGACAGCGTGCGAATTGATCCGGTTGACAATTGGAGCGAGGTTGATGAGCGAAATCATGTTGAATAGTGCGGAGCCGGAGATCGCGGATATTTATCCCCTCTCGCCGATGCAGCAGGGCATGTTGTTTCTCGCGCTGAACGCGCCGGGCACTGGGATGTACGTCGAACAGGTGACGTACACGCTGCGCGGCCAACTGGACGTGTCGGCCTTCGAGCGCGCCTGGCAGCACGCCGCCGCGCGACACACGACGCTGCGCACGTCTCTGCTGTGGGAAGACGCGGGCGAGCCGCTTCAGATCGTAGAGCAGGAGGTGTGCGTCCCTTTCAGGCACGAAGACTTGCGCGGCCTGAAGACGACCGAACAGGAGACAGCCCTGCGCGCCTACCTGCGGGACGACCGACGACGCGGCTTCGACCTGACGCGCGCCCCTCTGTTTCGTCTCGCGCTCTTTCGCATCGAAGACGGCGCGTATCGCGTTGTCTTCACGCACCATCACGTGATCCTCGACGGCTGGTCAATCGCCGTCCTGCTCGACGAAGTGCTCGCGGCCTACGGCGCGTATGCGTCGGGCACAGACCCGCGCCTGCCCGAACCACGCCCTTACAGAGATTACATCGAATGGATCGCTGCCAAAGATCAGGGCGCGGCCGAAGCTTTCTGGCGCAAGCGTCTCGCCAATTTCAAAGAGCCGACGCTCATCAAACTTCCGCAGACCACGAAGCCCGTCGAAGGAAACAAAGAGGAACTGAGACTCACACTGCCAGATGAATTGAGCGGGAGATTGTCGGAACTGTCGCGACGCGCGCAGGTGACGTTGAACACCATCGTGCAGGGCGCATGGGCATTGCTGCTTAGTCGTTACACCGGCAAGTCTTCGCTCCTCTTCGGCGCAACTGTCTCCGGTCGCCCGCACGACCTTCCCGGCGTCGAGTCCA
>DASZCS010000023.1:0-8567 GCA_035942855.1 Pyrinomonadaceae bacterium
GTGGATATGAGGGGTCGAAGGGCACGTAGGCAGCGCCCGCCTTGAGGATGCCGAGCAGTGAGACGACCATCTCGACGGAGCGTTCCATCAGGACGCCGACGAGAGAGTCCACGCCGACACCTTCGCGACGACGCAGGTAATGAGCGAGGCGGTTGGCGCGTTCGTTCAACTCTCTGTAGGTCAGTTGTTCGTTGGCGAAGACGAGCGCGACTGTATCGGGCGCTTGCTCCGCCTGTCGCTCGAACAACTCGTGTATGTAGCCGTCGTGCGGATAGTCTCTCGCGGTGCGATTGAATTCCGAGAGTAGCCGGTGCTTCTCTTCGTGCGTGAGTAGATGGGGGGCGTCCAGTGTCGCAGAAGGGTTGACGGCCATGGCGCTGAGGATGCTCGCGTAGTGGCGACCGTAATCTTCGATCTGCTGCTGGCTGAGTTGCGTCGTGTCGCAGAGCAAGCCGAGCGCGAGTTGAGAGGTGACGGGATCTGCGTGGAAGCAGGCGACCAGCGCGAAGTTAGTCTCGGAGATGTCTTTGTTATCGAGAATCTCTATGTCGCCCGAACGCATCAGCCGTTCGACCGAGTGGAAATGTAGAAACTCGAAATCGGTTTCGAGCAGTGTTTGCCTGCCCCACTTCTTCTGGATGGCGGCCAGAGGGAAACGTCTGTAAGGCAACAACTCCCACTCGGCCGCAAACGTTCGCCGCACCAAATCCTCGCCCGTCTCTCCGGCCTCTACTTGCAGGCGGAACGGGACGGTGTTGAGAAACAGCCCGCGCACCTGTTCGCCGTCCGTCTCTTCGGGACGGCCGTTCGTGCCGATGCCAGTGACGATGTCAGTCTCTCCCGTGATCAGACTGAGAGCGCGCATGTGCGCCGCGAGCAGCACGCTTTTGAGCGGGACGGTGAGCGAGCGCGCCAGTTCGCGCAAAGCCTGCGACGTTTCGGCCGAGATGCGGACGGGATAAATCTGCACGCGGCGGCGTCCCTCAACGTGCGTCGTCGCGGACGGGCGCGGCAGCCTGAGCGGCGTGCAATCGGAGAGCGTGCGCGTCCAGAACTGCTGGCACTCTTCAGAGGCAAGCGCCGCGCGCTCCAGGTAGATGAAATCGCGGAAGGAGACGGAAGGCGGCGGCTCGACGGGCATCGTGCCCGTTTTGAGATAAGCGAAATAGAGGTTGAAGATTTCGGCGAAGGTCGAAGTCAAACTCCATCCGTCGATGACGGCGTGACATTCGGTCAGCGTAAACTGAAACGATTCATCGGTGCGTCGGTGCAGGTTGATGCGAATGAGCGGCGGGCGAGAGAGATCGAAGAGTCGTTTCCATTCGCTGACGACGAGTTCGCCGAGCACCGTCTCCTGCTCGGCCACGGAGAGGTGGCGTATGTCGAAGACGCCCACTTCCATCGTCGCCGTCCGGTGCACGAGTTGCAGCGGCTCGCTGTAGCTCGACATATCGAAGGACGTGCGAAGCACCGCATGTCGATCCACGACGGCTTGCACGGCGCGTCGAAGCGCGTCCGCGTCGAAGCGCGCGCGCACGTGATAACTACAGGCGTTGTGGTAAGCGGGAATGTCCGTCGCCAACTGCATGTGATAGAGCATGCCTGTCTGGAGCATGCTCAGCGGGTAAGCGTCTTCGACATGGTCGGGCAGCTTGTTTCTGTCTTCGGCCGAGACGAGTTCGAATGATTCGGTGCGGCGCGCGGCGAGCGAAGGCAGTTCCGTGCCTTTAATCTCCGCCGCAAGCTCGCCGATGGTCTGATACTGGAAGAGGTTTTGCAGCGTGAAATCAAAACCCTTCTCTTTGGCGAGCGCCAGAACACGCACGCTGCGTATGGAGTCGCCGCCGAGCGCGAAGAAGTTGTCGTGCACGCCGATCTGCTCGATCCCTAAGACTTCCGACCAGATACCCGCGAGCACTTCTTCGACCGGCGTGCGCGGGGCGACGTAAGCCTCTCGCATGTCGGCGCGCGAAATGTCCGGCGCGGGCAGCGCACGGTAATCCACTTTGCCGTTCGTGGTCAGAGGCAGTTCGTCGAGCATGACGAAGTTCGTCGGGATCATGTAGTCCGGCAGTTTCTCCAACAGGAAGGCGCGCAGTTCGGAAGCCAGCACGCCGCGCCCCGCAGCCGCGAGCACGATGTAGCCGACTAACTGTCTATCACCCGCCGCGTCCTCGCGCACCACCACGACGTTTTCACGCACGCTCTCGTGCCCGGCCAGCGCCGCCTCGATCTCGCCCGGCTCGATCCGGTAGCCGCGAATCTTCACCTGACTGTCGATGCGCCCCAGATATTCGAGGACGCCGTCGGCGCGTCGGCGCACCAGATCGCCCGTGCGATAAAGTCGCTCGCCGGGCACGCGCGCAAACGGATCGGGAACAAAGCGTTCAGCCGTCAACGCGGGGTGATTCAGGTAACCGCGCGCGACGCCCGCGCCGCCGATGTAGAGTTCGCCCGCCGCGCCCACGGGTGCGAGCCGCATCCGTTCGTCCAGCACGTAGAGCCGCGTGTTGGCTATCGGCTGACCAATGGGCACAGGGCCCGCCTCCGTCTCGCCCGCCGCTCTCTGGTAGACGCAGCAGCCGACGACCGTTTCCGTCGGCCCGTATTCGTTGACGACCTGCGTTTCGGGCGCATGCTCGCGCCAGAAGGCGAGGTGACGACTCCATAACGCTTCGCCACCGACGACGAGCGCGCGCGATGCCCGCGCGGCCGTCTCGGTCGGCAACATCTGGCTCAGGACTTCAAGGTGCGCGGGCGTGAGTTTCACCAGACTGAAATCGGATTCGGCCGCCAGCGCGTCGCGCAAGGCCGTGATCGAATCCGTCTCCGGCAACAGCAACACGCGCTGCCCTGCGGCGAGCGGCGCGAGCAAACCCGTCACCGTGAGATCGAAGCTCAGAGGCGAATGGACGGGCGCACCTGTCCCTTCTGCGAGACGGTACGCGCCGACAGCCCACGTCAAATAGTTGACGAGGCCGCGATGATGTATGCAGACACCTTTGGGCATCCCGGTCGAACCCGATGTGTAGATGACGTAAGCCAGATTCTCTGCGCACGCGCCGGACGCGAAAGGCTCCGCGCTCTCAGACTCGATCTCGTCCCATTCACTATCGAGATAGACGACCTTCGCCGCTGCCTCGACGGGGACGAGCGCGCCGAGGCGTTCCTGCGTTAGCAAGACTTCGGCGCGCGCATCCGACAGCATGAACTGGAGGCGTTCGCGCGGGTGCGACGAATCGAGCGGCAGATAGGCCGCGCCCGCTTTGAGCACGCCGAGCAGCCCGACCACCATTTCCAGCGAACGCTCCACACACAGAGCGACGCACATGTCGGGACGGACGCCGAGTTTCGACAGGCGACGCGCCAACTTGTTAGCGCGTGCATCCAGTTCCCTGTAAGTCAAAGCGCTCTCGCCATACACAAGGGCGACCGCATCGGGCGTGCGTTCGACCTGCGCCGCGAACAAATCTTGAAAGCAGGACTCGGATGGAAAATCGCAGGCCGTGTCGTTCCACTCGATGAGCAACTTTTCGCGCTCCGTCGCTCCCGTCATTTCCAGTTCATCGACGGCCGTTTCCGGGTGCGCCGTCGCGCTCGTCAACAACTGTTGAAATTGTTCGGCCAACAATTGAATCTGGTCGGCCGAGTACGAGGTCGGAAGATATTGAAACTCCGCGACGAGGCCGTCGTCCCGCTTGACGCAGGCGAGCTTGAGTTTGAAGCGTTCGAAATTAGCGGCCTGACGTGCCGACGTGAACACGACGCCGTGAGCGAAGCGTTGCGCGGGGCGCTCGGTCAGTTCGAACCCGATCGGCAACTCCGCCTGCGGCATTCGTGTAAAGGATTCGTCAGCGCGTGCAAACTCCTGCCACTCGTGCGCCTCCTGCAACGCCTCCTGCGTCCGCCGGGCGATCTCGGCGAAGGACGTGCGCGCCGCGAAACGACAGGGCACGGGCAGGTACGAGGCGAAGAGGCCGAAGGCTTCGTTTAACTCTTCATACTTCCGCCCGTCGAACAGTGCGTTGACGACGAACTCCGCCTGTCCCGTCAGACGCCGCAGCAAAGTCTGCCAGCCCGCCAACAGCAAAGCCTCGCGCGACACCATGCCACGGCGCGCATACTCTTCACACGCTTCAAAGAGCGCGCCCGTAAGTTTCACTTCGTGCGACGCCATTTCAACGTCGGCCGCTTCACCCGCGCTCTCTTCGCCGGGAAGAGTTAAATGCGCGCGGGCGGACAACTCCGCGCGGCTCCAGAAATCTTTGCCCGCCTGCGCTTCTTCGCTCGCCAGCAGTTCGTTTTGCCATTCGGAAAATTGCAGGTATTGAGTCAGTTCTTCCGACTCGTTCGCAAACGACGCGCCGTTCAGTTCATAAGCGTGAATCAACTCGCCGACGAAATTGTCGAGCGTGCGGCTGTCTGCGCACATGGCCGGAAAGGTGACGGAGAGCATGTGCGTCTCGGGCGACAACCGGACGAGCGCCGCGCGGACGAGCGGCCCATGTTCCAGATCAAACTCGGCCGCGCACTCCTCACGCGTGATCTGTTCGAGCGCCGCCGCCTGTTGACCATTGAGGTCGCGTATATCGACTTCGCGCCAACCGACCTCTGTTGCAACGCCTGCGTCGATGACTTGCAGCGGAAGCGTGACGCCGGGATGCGGCCGGTAGGTCGTGTGGAGTATCTGATGGCGCTCGACGACGGCAAGCAGCGCCCTGTGCAACAAGTCAGCGTTGAGTCGCCCTTCCAGACGGAGGACGCATTGGGCGTGGTAGGCGGGCGTGTTTCCACGTGTGAGTTGCCAGACGCGTGCTTGCTGCGTGGATAGTCGAAAGCCCTCGACGTACTGTTGCATCTTCTTCTTCCTCTTGCGGGTCAACGGACGCGGCCGGTGTCGTCGTCCTCTGTGAATGTGGGTGAGCCGGAGACTAAAGACTCCGGTGTCGGACGACGGCTCGCCGTCAGGTGTCGAGATCGTTTACGAGACGGGTTCGGGCAGAGCGGCCGTCTCCGGGCAACGCATCATCTCGCCCATGGCGACGAACAACCTGCGTTCGCCGCGATAAGGATTGCGGCCGTGCGCGGCGAGCATGTTGTCGAGCAACACCACGTCGCCCTTCTGCCAGGGGAAACAGACTTCCAGTTGGCGATAGACTTCGAGTATCTCCTGCATGATCGAGTCTTCGATGGGCGTGCCGTCGCCGTAGTAACAGTTGCGCGGCATGTCTGCTTCGCTGAACAGCGCCGAGATGGCCTGACGCGCGGCCGGGTCGAGACACGAAACGTGCCAGTGCTGCGCCTGATTGAACCAGACCATTTTGCCTGTCTGCGGGTGGCGTGCGACGGCCGGGCGCACGGCGCGCGTGCGCAGGCGGTCGCCCTCTTTCCACTCAAAGCTCATGCGATTGTCGCGGCAATACTGTTCCGCCTGCGCCTTGTCGTTCGTCCCCAAAACGGTCTGCCAGTTCAGCCCGAGGCCGTCTTCGTAATTGCGCACGTACATCACGTCGCGCTCGATAAAGCGCTCTCTGATCTTGGGGTCGAGAAGCTGGAAGACCTTGTGGCTATCGACGAGCGGCGTCTCTCCGCCCACGCTCGCGGGCTGCGCGCAGCAGAACATGATCTTCATCGGCCAGCGGTCGTTGAACGAGTTTTCGTTGTGCCACAAGAGCAACTTATCGGCCGGATAAGCGACCGGCGTGTAGATGTTTCCGCTCAGGCTCTTGCGCGGGTGTTCGCCGTTTTCGTTGAACAACTGCCCGCTCACGGCCGCCCCCGCAAACTGCTCGAACGAGTCGGGCGTCGAGATATTGAAGCCGCGAAACAGGATGGCTCCGTGCGCGTGCAGTTCGCGTTCGATGAGCGGGCGATTGGCGCGCGCCCAGCCGGGCAGAGACGTGTGCTCGTCGAGCGGTTCGACGACCAGAGGCAAAGTGCCGCCGCCGGGCAAATAGCTTTTCTTGATCAAAGTCTCGTCCGACAAACTGACGGCCTTCGGCTTAATCGACTTGAATCTTTGTCGCAAAGATTCGGCGCGTCCGACTTTTTGCCGTGCGAGGCGTTCGCGGTCGTCGGCCGCCAGTCGCTCTTTGAGTTCCGCCAAAGCGATTGCGGGTTCGACGACGATTGACGAAAGGATCAGTTTGAACTGTCGCGCGAAGCGTTCGACGGTCGCACCCGTGAAGAGGTCGCGGTTATATTCGAACCATCCGGCCAAGCCGTCAGGCTTTTCCCAGAGCATCGGCGTCAGTTCAAACTTCGCCGCCACCGTGTCCACCAGAAACGGTTCGAGCCGTAGCCCCTGCATGTCCATCTCTTCCGTCGGCATGTTTTGCAACACGAACTTGACTTGAAAGACGGGCGCGTATTTCGCGCTGCGCGTCGGGTTGACGACTTCGACCAGTTTTTCGAACGGCAGTTCACGATGCGCGTAAGCTCCGAGCGCGGTTTCGCGCACGCGTCCCAATAATTCTCTGAAACTGCCGACGCCCGACGCGTTTGTCCGCAGCACCAATTGATTGATGAAGAACCCGATCAGATTTTCCGTCTTGCCGTGCGTGCGGTTGGCGTCGTCCGTGCCGATGACGATGTCTTCGCGTCCGGTGTGATGTTGAAGGAGCGTTTGGAAGGCGGCCACGAGCGTCATGAACAGCGTCACGTTTTCACGACGGCTCAGAGCCTTGAGGTCTTCGGTCAACGCTTTGGAAAACGCCAACGGGTATTTCTCCCCGGCATGAGTTTGCACCTCCGGGCGCGGCCGGTCGGTCGGCAACTCCAAAGTCTCCGGCGCGCCGCTTAATTGCTCTCTCCAGTACGCCACCTGTCTGTCCAGCACTTCGCCCGTTAACCATTCTCTCTGCCAACGCGCGTAATCAGCGTATTGCACCGGCAGTTCCTCAAGCGGCGACTCCTCTCCTTCGACATAAGCGGCGTAGAGCGTCGCCACTTCTTTAACCAGCACCGAGAGCGACCACCCGTCCGAGATGATGTGATGCATCGTGCAGAGCAGCACATGTTCGTCGTCGGCCAACTTCAACAGGCTCACGCGAGCCAGCGGCCCGCGCTGCAAATCGAAAGGCCGTCGCGCTTCTTCCAAAGCAAGCCGCCGCGCCTCCGTCACGCGCTCCGCTTCCGGCAGGTGGCTCAATTGCATTACATCCAGCGCCAACGGCTGCGGCGGATGAATGACCTGCACGCCCGCGCCCGCATGCGCCTCAAACGTCGTGCGCAGAGATTCGTGACGACGCACCACCTCGTTCACGGCACGCTCGAACGCTGCAACGTCGAGTTCACCGCTGAGACGCGCGGCCTGAAACAGGTTGAACATCACGTTGCCCGGCTCCAACTGATCCAGGAACCATAAGCGTTGCTGCGCATAAGAGAGCGCTGCTTCCCCTGCCTCGCCCCTCTCGCTTCGTACCAGCGGCGGCATCTCCGAGCGTCCCGCATCCGATTTCACCCGCTCCGTCTCAATCGTCGCAGCCAACGCGCTCACCGTCGGTTCTTCAAACAACGTGCGCAGCGGCACTTCGACACCGAACGCCTCGCGCACACGCGAGGTGAGTTGCGTTGCCAGGAGCGAATGTCCGCCCAGTTCAAAGAAGTTGTCGTACAGCCCTACGCGCTCCACCTTGAGCACCGCCGCGAAGAGTCCGGCCACGATCTCTTCGACCGGCGTGCACGGCGCAACGAAGCCGCTCTCATCACCCGCCTTGTCGGGCGCGGGCAAGGCTCTGCGATCCACCTTACCGTTCGGCGTCAGCGGCAGATTCTCCAACCAGACGTAATGCGCCGGGATCATGTAGTCTGGCAGACGCTGCGCCAGATGCGCACGCAACTCCTTAACTCTCGCTGCCACGTTCGCCTTCTCAACACCGCCGATACTCTCAACTGCGGCTACGAGATAGGCGACGAGTCGTCTGTCTCCCTCTTCGTCTTCACGTGCGACCACAACCGCTTCATTAACTTGCGGATGTGCTGCGAGCGCTGCTTCCACTTCGCCCAACTCGATGCGGAAGCCTCTCACCTTCACTTGATAATCCACACGCCCCAAATACTCGATAGAGCCATCGCTCAGGAAACGTGCACGATCTCCCGTGCGATACAAGCGTCCGCCTGCTGCTCCGAACGGATCGGGCAGGAAGCGTTCCGCCGTTAGTTCAGGTCGGTTGAGATAACCGCGAGCCAGCCCTGCGCCTGCGATGTACAACTCTCCGGCCACACCCACCGGCACGGGATGCAAATCAGCGTCCAGTATGTAAATCTGCGTATTAGCAATGGGTCTCCCGATGGGGACGACCTCTCCCGCCTCTCTCACACATTCCCATGCCGTCACATCCACCGCCGCCTCCGTCGGCCCATACAAGTTATGTAAGCGCACCTGCGGCATCCGCTCGTAACATCTGCGCACCAACTCCGCTGTCAGCGCTTCCCCGCTCGCCATCACCTGCCGGATGCTCCGGCATTCACTGACTCCACCTTCTGCCAGAAACACTCCGAGCATCGACGGCACGAAGTGCAACGTCGTCACTTCCTCTGATTTGATTAACTCCACCAGATACGAA
>DASZCS010000024.1:0-174404 GCA_035942855.1 Pyrinomonadaceae bacterium
GTGAATGACCAGACAACCGCAGGCGGGAGTCGTCGCCCGGCGATTAAGGCAAAGACCACTCCTGCCACGAAGAAAACGATTAATAAGATGACAGGAAAAGCCATCGGTCTCTCCGCTCGCATCAGGCGAGCCAGCTAACGCATCTTGTGCCGAATAATTCGGCCTAACTCCGCTGTAAAGCGTGAAAAGCCGAAGGGTTCGGCCTAACTACGTAAGAGAGCGGCAAAAGCAGAAAGATTCGCTCTTGCATGCCCCAATCCGTGTATAATATCGCTCCCACATTCGATTAGCTTAGCAGATTCATCGCCCCTCACAGCCATGAATAAACCTAAACTACTGGAACAGGTGCGCGCCGTCGCTCGCCTTCGTCATCTTAGTCTCCGCACCGAAGAAGCTTATTCCGGTTGGGTCAGGCGCTTCATCCTTTTCCATCGCAAGCGTCACCCCTCACAAATGGGAGTCGATGAAATCAGGCAGTTTCTCTCCCATTTAGCTGTCACCAGTCAGGTCTCGGCTTCAACTCAGAATCAGGCACTGTGCGCTCTGCTGTTCCTCTACCGCGACGTGCTCCAAATCGAACTTCCATATATCGAAGGGATAGAGCGCGCCAAACGCCCCGTGCGTGTGCCGGTCGTCTTCACCAGCCAGGAGGTCGAGCGGTTGCTGGCTCAACTGAACGGCACTTACAGCCTGATCGCTTCGCTGCTCTACGGTTCAGGGTTGCGTTTGATGGAGGCGCTGCGTCTGCGTATCAAAGACATTGATTTCGACTACCAACAGATCACGGTGCGGTCAGGGAAGGGTGAGCGTGATCGACGCACGTTGCTGCCGCAGCCACTAGTCGGACGGCTCTCGGAGCAACTGGCGCGGGTGAGATGGTTGCATGAGCAAGATTTGCGCGAAGGCTGCGGGGCTGTTTATCTGCCTTATGCGCTGGAGCGCAAATATCCGAGCGCCGCAAAAGAGTGGGCGTGGCAGTACGTCTTCCCTTCGGCGAAGCTGTCGGTCGATCCTCGCTCAGGCATCACGCGCCGCCAGCACACATCAGCCGACAGCGTGCAGAAGGTGGTCAAGCGCGCCGTCCGTTTGGCTGGCATTACGAAACATGGGGGCTGTCACACGCTGCGGCACAGCTTCGCCACGCACCTGCTCGAAGACGGCTACGACCTGCGCACGATTCAAGAACTGCTCGGACACGCCGATGTGCGCACGACGATGATCTATACACACGTGCTCAATAAGGGAGGCAAGGGCATGAGGAGTCCGTTGGAGAAATAAGCGTCAAAGTGTGACCGCGATTTATCCGATGGGCGGACGGTGATAATGAACGGAACAAAAGAACTCAGGTGTCCATGAGTCGTTAGCGTATAGAGACGCTCTTGCAATCGCGCCTTTATTCATCAGAACGTCATTATTTCCTTTGGTGGGTTGGTGTTTCTCCTCAGTTTGTGCATTCTGCGTTACTTTGAATTTGGCACACTATAGGCACACAAAGAAAAACGGGCGGCCGACTGGCTGCCCGTAAGTCTTTGATTTTGAAGATGCACCCGGCAAGATTCGAACTTGCGACCCCATGATTCGTAGTCATGTACTCTATCCAACTGAGCTACGGGTGCATAAGGGGTTGATGTGTTAGGACGAATATACGGAATGGCTCTCGCGGGTGTCAAGCGTGCTTTGAGTGCACGGCGGCGAGGGCGGCAAGGCGTTCTTCGAGCGGCATTTCCGCAGGCTTCAACGGGCGTAGTAGCCGGGGCGCGTGCGTGCGATCAATTCAGGGCGGGAGACCTGAATCTGGATTGCGCGCCAGCGCCCGTCGCGCGGGCGTGAACCGGCGGATTGATAGGCGATGGTATAGAGCGTGCGCATCTCTGCGGCGACTTCGGCGTAAATGCGCGCCATGTCTTCGAGGCGATTGATTTCGTGCAGGCGACCGCCGGTGCGCGCGGCGAGCGTGTCGAGACGGGCGCGTGCGGAGGCGTAGATGGCGGCCTGCTGTGGCGTGGGCTGTGTGAGCCGCTTGATGTCTTCGGGCGGCGTGCCCTTGTTCTGCGTGATGCTCAGGGTCGCACGGTCGGTCAGACGCTTGAGGTTGCCGGAAGGGAGCGCGAGCGGATAGATGGTGACGCCCTGTGCGTCCGCCGCGTTGAGCACGGCCGAGAGCGCGGAGTTGGCGTCGGGCTTGATCAAACTGATCGCTTCGTCGGCCGTAGTGGCGGCCATCGTGGCGGCGCGATCCTCTTTGCGCACGTCGCTGTCGATGCCGTCGGTGAGGACGACGATGGCCTTACGGCGCGCGTTTTCCTGCCGGAGCGACGAGAGCGCGTGGCGCAGGGCTTTGTAGAGATTGGTGTCGCCGCCGCCGCGCGCGCGTTCGATGGCGAAGGCGATCTGCGAGCGGCTACTAGTGAAGTCCGTCAGCGTCTCGATGTGATCGACTGGTTCGACAGTCTTTTTGCGCTCCTTCATCTCCGTCCAGAAGGAGACGACCGAGACGCGGTCTGCGGGCGAGAGTGCGTCGATGAAACGCAGCGCCGCTTGTTTGAGTTGGGTGCGAAAGCTCAAGGTCGAGCCGGACATATCGAGCAGAAGAACGAGACTGAAAGGCTGCTCGGTCGTCTCGAAGTTGAGGATGGTTTGCGGGACGCCGTCTTCGAAGACGGAGAAGTCGCTCTGCCTCAGGTTGGTGACGGCGCGGCCGCGCGCGTCGGCCACGCCGACGTTGAGGCGTATGAGATTCGATTCGACGACGACTTTCTCGTCGTCATCCTGCGCATGCGCCGCGTTGGCGGCGGCCGTCAAACAGAGGACGAGTGCGCAGAGTGTGCGGCAGATTTGTTGATGAAGGGGACGCGAAAAAAAATGTTGATGAGTCATCGCTTCGGAAATCGCACGAGGCATAAATTATAGATGCTGCCAGTATGCTAAAGCCGCGCGCACCTTTGCAAGCGGCGCGGGCGGGCATTTCGCGTGCGCGCGTACAACTGGAAAATAACAAACAAGTCTCGCACGCGGTCGAACTGGGGCGGCCGCGTGCGAGACTTGTTTGGTGCTCGAAGCGTTGAGCGCGTTGCTCGAAGCGCGGCCGGGTGCGCTTCGGAGCAAGGCCGCAGGGTAGGGAAGCCGCCTTCTTAGCTGACGGCTTTGAGCGTGCGGCGGCGCGTCGTGCGACGCGTCGCGGGCGCGGCGGCGGCGATGGGCGCAGCAGCCTGTGTCTCTTCGTCGAATTCGTCGAAGGCTTGCGGCGCGGCGGTCGTGCCTCTGGCGGCATTTGTCGCCGTGCGGCGCGTGCGACGCGCAACGGCGCGCTCCTCTTCGACTTCGGCCAGGCGTCGCGCCTTCTCGATGCGCTTGCGCGGCACGAGTTGAAACTTGAGCTCCATCTCCTGCGCGACCTTGTAGATCGTCTGCGGTTTCGCCCCACGCGAGGCGCGACGCAAAACTTCGTCCTGCCCGAGCAACTCGGCGCGGCCTTCCTTGTCAATCCAGATGTATGCGGCTTCGGCCATCTCTTGCTTAACCTCCAAACGTATCAACTCGCGCATGTCCACGGCGGTCGCGATGGGTTTGGCGACCGGCACGACGGGCAGCGCGCGCTGTGACGCGGGCTGGGGCGACGCGCCTCTCTCTTCGTGCGCGCGCCGTCCGGCGTAATAATCCCCGACGAGCGTATCGACCGCCTCCCGGTGCTCGTCGTAAAAAAGCGCAAACTCCTGACAACGCGTCCGGTACATGCAGTTGACCGAACAGACGAGCGCGTCTTTGAAGTGCGCGTAGCGATTGCAATAAAGTTTCAAACCCATCGGTGTTGAACCTGTCTCTCAAGGCGGGAGAACGACGAGCGAAGACGCGACCGGTCAGGAGCACGCCACACATCAGGCATTCTCAATCGTTCGGGAGTGCGTGCGACTATAGCACGTTTGTTTTGCACATGCAACGCTCGCCAGCGTGTGAAACGAGCGGTGAGGTATACCGCCGAGAGGCTATCCGAAGTTGAAACCAAGAATACGGCGGAGAAGAAATAACTTGCGCAGGCCTGTCCGGTTCGACAATAATCCGGCGCATCAAGCATCAGGCGCGCGAGCGTTGTCCTCCGGTTCGGACGTTTTCGCGCCGCTCACAAAACTTGTCAGACACGCCCGGTCTCTTTTGCTGCGACAAGCGCCGACAACCCACGTTGGCGACGGTCGCAAGCGGCGCGCTCATCAGCAATCATGTGCGCGCCCCTCCTGGAGATTGGGGAAAATGTACAAACCGAATTTTTGCGCCGAGTGCGGCGGGCGCGTCGCACGCCTGCGCTGGCGCGTGTGGACGAGTCGCCGCTTTTGCGAAGGGTGCGACAGGCGCTTCCGGCGCGGTCGCATCGTGCGTCCGCTTGCCCTGTGCCTGCTGATTTTCGGCGCGGGGCTGGTCGTCGGGCGCGCGCTCAGACACTCGCCCCCGCCCCTCGTCATCGAACGCGCCAACGCGAACGTCCCGGCGGTCGCCGCGCAAATTTCCAATTCGGGCAAAGATACTCGCCCGACGAAAGAGGCGAATGTGGTCACGAACGCCGCTTCTCCCGTCTACGGCGCGGACGGCACGGAGACGGAACGGCCGACCGACCCGGAAGAGGTTGTTTCCATCTGCGGCGCGCGGACGAAGAAGGGCACGCCCTGTTCGCGGCGCGTGCGCGGCACGGGGCGCTGCTGGCAGCACAGGGGCAAGGCGGCGATGCTGCCCGCCGCGAAGTTGCTCGTGCGCTAGTCAGGTCAACGAAGTTGATGGTGCGCGAGTAGGAATTGAACGTGCGCGAACGGTGCGTGCGAAAACGCGTGTGCGGAAACGGTAAAGGAAACTTTTACCGGCTCTGCCCGTAACATTTGGCGTTCGCGCGTCGTTTTAACTACAATGCACGGGCTAATCCTGCAACGTGCCCGCGAACGAAGGGCGCTTAAAGAATTTCCTGTCTGACTAAAGCAGCAAGGCGGTCGCCGCACGAAGCGGCCTTGTCGTGTCGTCTCCAACATCGAGCGGCTGTGTCCTGTCGTCTCCTAAATTTCAGGCGGCGTTTAACTCCCTAAAATCGTTTGGAAAAAAAGATGAAGAAAATTTACCTCTCGGCCATCGCGTTTCTCTTCCTCGTCTCAGCGGTTGCCAGTGCTAAAGAGGCGAGGCTCGTGCGCTACCCGCACTATCATCAGGGGCGCATCGCGTTCGGTTATCTAGGCGACATCTGGACGGCCGACGAGACGGGACAGAACGTCCAGCGTCTCACCGTCCACAAGGCGCGCGATGTGTACCCGCGCTTTTCGCCCGACGGCAAGTGGATCGCTTTTTCGAGCGACCGCAACGGCAACCTGGACGTTTACCTCATGCCCGCGTCGGGCGGCACGGTGAAGCAGTTGACCGCGCACTCGTCAGACGATTCGGTCTTGAACTGGACGCCCGACGGACGCGGCATCCTCTTCTCTTCCAATCGCGGCGAAGACTTCGCGGCGCGTCTCTACACGGTGAGCGTCGACGGCGGGATGCCTGTGAACGCGGGCGTGGACATGGGCGTGCAAGGCTCTTACTCGCCCGACGGCCAGCGCATCGCCTACAACCAGAAGGCGCAAGCCTACTGGCGCAAGTTCTATCGCGGCTCGATGCAGTCGGACGTGTTGGTGATGGACGCTTCGACGAAGAGTTTCAAGAACCTGACGGACTTCGAGGGGTTGGACTCATGGCCGATGTGGGCGCGCGACGGCCACATCTATTTCGTCAGCGACCGCGAAGGCGGCGGACTGACGAACATCTGGCGCGTGCCCGAAGCGGGAGGCAAAGCGGCGCAGGTGACGACCTTCAAGTCCGGCGACGTGCGCTGGCCTGCCATCAGTAACGACGGCCGTACCATCGTCTTCGAGCACGACTTCGGCATCGCCAAACTCGACGTTGCTTCAAAGCGCGTCACGCCGATCAAACTCGACATCGCCGCCGAGACGCAGGAGAGTTTGAGCGAAGTGCGAGACTTCGCCTCGCAGGTTGACGACTACGCTTTAGCGCCCAATTCGCGTCGCATCGTCGTCTCGATCCACGGCGAGATTTTCACCGCGCCCGTCGAAGAAGGCGACCTGCGCCAGTTGACCGATAGCCCGTGGCGCGACCGCAACGTCGAATACTCGCCCGACGGCAAGTGGATCGGCTTCGTCTCGGATCGCAGCGGGCGCGAAGAAATCTATGTCGTCTCGGTGGACGGCGCGGGCGAGGCGCAGAAGATCACAGACCTCGACGAACTCAAATACGCCTATGTCTGGTCGCCCGATTCGACGCAGATCGCCTACACGGCTTCGGACAACAAACTGCGCGTCGTCACAGTGGCCGACAAACAATCGAAAGAGATCAGCGCCTCGCGCTACGGACAGATCGGTGCGCCCGCCTGGTCGCCCGACGGCAAGTGGATCGCCTACTCCAAACCCGACTTCACGCGCAACAGCGACATCTTCATCGCACCGGCGACGGGCGGCGAGGAACGTAAAGCCTCCTTCGATTCTTTCAACGAAACGGCCGCGCGTTTTTCGCCCGACGGCAAGAAACTCTATTTCCTGCGCATCGACCAGAGCAGTTTCAATTCCCTGACTTCGGTGCAGATCTACTCGGTCGTGCTCGAACGACTCGAACGCGACCCGGACGACCCGGAAGAACGCGCCGAGCAGGAGGCCGCGCAGGCAGCACAAACCTCTCCCGGCGAAGCGGGCGCAGGTGGCGGCGGCGCTGGAGCAGCGCGCACGAACCCGGCCGCACCGAAGCCGACGCCGAAGCCCATCAACATCGACTGGGCTGGACTCAAACGCCGCACGCGCCAGTTGACGCGCATGCCCTTCCCCGTCCCGAACTACAACATCTCGCCCGACAGCAAAACCATCGTCTTCGTCACGAGCGAACTGGCCGGCGCGGCCAACATCCCCGTCATCTACTCGATTCAGGAGGACGGCAAACGCCTGACGCGCATCACTGCGGGCACGCCCCCGACGGACGGCGCGCAGCAGGGCGGCGGAGGCGGCAATACCGGCGTCTCCAACCTGAACGTCTCGCGCGACAACCGCACGCTCTTTTTCCAGGAAGGCGATTACGTCTATTCCGTCCCGATGCCGCCGCCTCTGCCGCCGGGCGTGTCAGCTTCGAGCGCGCCGCCGACGACGACGGCCGCGCCCGCGCAGCGTCGCCGCATCAACTTCACGGCGAAGGTCAAAATTGATCGTCCGGCCGAATGGGCTGAGATGTTCGACGACGCCTGGCGTACGATGAAGTATCGTTTCTACGATGCGAAGATGCACGGCACGAACTGGGACGCCATGCGCGCCAAGTATCGTCCGCTCGTCGAATACGTCGGCGACCGGCAGGAACTCCTGAACATCGTCAACGAGATGATCGGCGAACTGAATGCCTCGCACACGGGCGCAGCACCGCCGCCGGGCGGGCGCGAACCGGGCGCGGCGCAGACCGGCCACCTCGGCCTCGAACTCGAACGCGACGCGCAGTCGGGTCGTTACCGCGTCACGCACATCTACGAAGAAGGCCCTTCGGACAAGGACTGGGTCAAAGTCTCGGTCGGCGATTACCTGATCGCCATCGACGGCAAACACGTCCGCGCGGGCGACGAATACTGGCAGCATCTCAACTATCGTCTCAATCGCAAGGTCGCCGTCACCTTCAACAACAAGCCGACGGAAGAGGGCGCTTGGCGCACACGGATCGAGCCGACTTCGATGGGCAACTACGGCCAACTGCGCTACGAGCGTTGGGTCAAGGACAGGCGCGCGCTCGTGTCGAAACTCTCGAACGGCCGCGTCGGCTACGTCCACATCCAGGCGATGAACCAGCCGAGCCTTCGTCGCTTTGAGAAGGAGCTGCGCGAGTACCGCGACAAGGAAGCGATGGTCATCGACCAGCGCTGGAACGGCGGCGGCAACATCGAACAGGAACTCCTCGGCATCCTCGTCCAGCGTCAATATCAAGTGTGGCAGCCGCGCGGCACGGAAGCCACCACGCGCCCCTTCGGCGGATTCTTCGGCCCGAAGGTCGTCCTGCAAAACTGGCGTTCGGCCTCTAACGCGGAGATGTTCCCGGCAGGCTTCCGCGCCCTCGGCCTCGGCAAAGTGATCGGCACGCCGACGATGGGCGCGGTTATCGGCACGGGCAGTTATTCCCTGATCGACGGCTCGACCGTGCGCACGCCCGGCATCGGCGTCTACCTCGCCGACAAGCAACAGACCAACATGGAGAACAACGGCGTCCGCCCCGACATCCTTGTTGACAACACGCCCGAAGACAACCTCGCCGGGCGCGACCGTCAAATCGAAGTCGCCGTCGAAGAACTGCTCAAACAACTCAAGAACAGCGGCGGCCAAGTCGCCGACAGGTAAACTAATCCAAGCGGCCGTTGCCACCTATCGGCCACCAACAACCCGAAGGCGAAAGTGAACACGGGAAGCCCCGACAGCTTCCCCTCACTTTCGCCTTTTACTTTGTTCGTTCCGTTGTTTCCAGCCGCGTCAGAGTTGCTGTGGCTCACCTGTCGATTCAGACATCAAAGTCGAGAAATTTCCCTCGCCCCCAAACGTAAAAAACGTATACTCTTCCACCAGCACGTTCGAGTTGTCTTCGAGTTTTATCTAACTGAGCCTCCACTCACCGAAAGATATGTCTCACCAGTCAACAGTCAAAAAGGTCATGATCAGCAGCACGGCGCGCGACCTACCCGAGCACCGCAAAGAGATCCTAGATGCGTGTCTGCGCCAAAGCATGCTCCCCTTGATGATGGAGCACCTGCCCGCCAGCGATGCGGAAGCCATCTCGACATCACTCAAGATGGTGGACGAAGCAGACATCTATCTCGGCGTCTTCGCGCATCGCTACGGCTACGTCCCGCAGGAGAATAACCCGCACCAGATTTCCATCACCGAGATGGAATACCGGCGCGCCGTCGAGCGCGGCATCCCGCGCCTCATCTTCCTGATGCACGACGACCATCCCGTCAAAGCATCTGATGTTGAAAAGGGCGAAGGCTCATCTAAACTGGATGCCCTCAAGGCGCGACTGGGAACGGAACGGGTCGTCAACTTCTTCAACTCGCCTGTAGACCTGCGCGCACACGTCATCAACAGCCTCTCGAAGCTACGCGAGCCAGACCTGACGACCTTCCACTACGTCAGCGACATACCCGCGCCTCCCGAACCCTTCATCGCGCACCCTTACACGCTGCTGCAAACGCATCGCCTCGTCGGACGCCAGCCCGAACTCAACCTGCTCACCGACTGGGTCGCCAAACGCGACTCGGCCGTCTACCGCGCGCGCATCCTCAACGTCGTCGCCGTCGGCGGCCTCGGCAAAAGCGCGCTCACGTGGAAGTGGTTCAACGACATCGCCCCGCAGGAGATGCGCCCGCTCGCCGGTCGCCTCTGGTGGAGCTTCTACGAATCCGACGCTACCTTCGAGAACTTCGTCACCCGCGCCCTCGCCTACGTCACACGCCGCCCCCTCGCCGACGTGCAACAAATCCCCGCCCCCGAACGCGAGACGCAACTCCTCGCCGCCCTTGACCGCGAGCCGTTCCTCCTCGTGCTCGACGGCCTTGAGCGCATCCTCATCGCCTACGCGCGCATGGACGCCGCGCACCTCAGCGACGACGATTACGATAAGCAGACCGCGAACTTCGTCGCCAATGCCTATGGCCTGCCCGCCAGCGCCGCGCAATCCTTCACCGGCGAACACCGCCTACGCAAGACCGCCGACCCACGCGCGGGCGCATTCCTACGCAAACTGGCGACCATCCGCGCCGCACGCATCCTCGTCAGCACGCGCCTCTACCCCGCTGACTTGCAAGCAGGAACAGGAGCACCACTGCCCGGCTGCCACGCGATCTTCCTGCCGGGGTTGGCTGATGATGACGCGCTCGAACTGTGGCGCGCGTCCGACGTATCCGGCGCACGCGATACGTTACTACCAATATTCAATCGCGCAGAAAACCACCCGCTGTTGATTCAGGCGTTGGCGAGCGAGGTGGCGCGCTACCGCCGTGCGCCCCGCGATTTCGACGCATGGCTGCGCGCCCATCCTGATTTCAACCCGTTCGCCGACCTGCCGCTCGTTCAGGTCAAGTCACACGTGCTGGCCTTTGCCCTGCGCGGGCTGGACGACAAAGCGCGTCAAGTGCTGCGCACCATCGCCGCCTTCAGAATGCCCGCGAGCTACGACACGCTGGCCGCGTTGTTGATAGGCGAAGGGAAGCCGTGCGCCGACGAGCGTGAGTTGGACGGGGTGCTGACCGAATTGGAAGACCGGGGGCTGGTCGGCTGGGACAAGCGCGCCAACCGCTACGACCTGCACCCGCTCGTGCGCGGCGTGGTGTGGAGCGGCCTGAGCGACGACGCCCGGCGCGGCGTCTACACGAGTCTGCACGCGCACTTTGAAGCCGTGCCGATGATTGATGATTATCTCAAAGTCAGTAGCCTCGAAGACCTCACGCCCGCCATCGAACTGTATAACACGCTGATCGGACTGGGACGTTACGATGATGCCGGAAATCTCTTTGACGAGCGATTGAATGAAGCCACGCACTTCCGTCTGAGTGCCAGCCGACAGCGGGTCGAACTTTTGGAGTTGCTCTTTCCAGATGGCTTAGACCATTTGCCCAGGTTGAGCAGTTCGAGAGTTCAAGCCAACATGCTAAACGCACTAGCACTGGGGTATAAGAATAGTGGGCAGCTTAGACGCGCCGCTTCGCTGTATGATCGCGCCAACATAATTTATTCGGAGATGAATCGTAACGACTGGCTCTGCGTTGGCTTATGCAATATGTCGAACACGTTGCGGCCGTCAGGGGCACTGTGCGGGTCGGAGTCTGCCGCGCGGCGCGCTCTGGTCATCACACACGAGCAGAATAATCGCTTTCAGGAATCAGTCAATCTATATTTGCTTGGCTTGACGCTGGCTGCGCGTGGGCTTGCAAGTGAATCCGAGTATGCCCTTCAGCGCGCTTTGCGCCTGTTTATAGCGCGGTCTAATAGTCAAGGTGAAGGCACGGTTAATTCTTTTCTGGCGCAGAAAACACTATGGCTAAGCGAGTTTCCGCGCGCGCTATTGTTCGCCAATCGCGCGTTGGAGTTAGCTCATGTTAAGAGCCTTGAGCGTGATTTCATCCTCGCGGCGCGAGCGCAAGGCGAGGCGGCATTGGGCTTGAACGATTTCGCCACCGCCGACGAAAGACTTCACCATGCGCTCACGCGCGCGCGGATGGTGAACTATGTTGAAGAAGAACTGCCCGCGCTCGTGGCGCTGGCGGGGTTGCGGCGGCGACAGGGGGATGCGAAGGCGGCGCGCGAACTGTTGGATGATGTGTGGGAGGCGGCGGAGCGCGGGCCGTATCCGCTCTTTCACGCTGATGCGTGCAACGTGCTGGCGCAGATCGAGCGGGATGAGGGGAATGTGGGAGCGGCGGTTGAGGCGGCGGTGCGGGCTTATAGATTGGCGTGGTGCGATGGGCCGCCGTTTGCGTATCACTGGGGGTTGGAGAAGGCGCGCAAGTATTTGCGGGAGTTGGGGGCGGGTGAGCCGGAGATGCCGCCGTTTGATGCTTCGAGGTTTGAGCCGATGCCAGAGGTAGAGATTGACCCGGAGGATGAGTTTCATGTGGGGGAGAGTGGCGGCGGGGAAGTTGCCGTTTAAGTTGGGAGTCGCGTTGCCAGTCTGAAATTGTAGGTGAAGTAGAGAAAAGGCAGCCGAGACTTCTTGAGTCTCGGCAGCCTTCGTCGTGTGCGGTGCGCGTTCAGGTCGCGCAGGCGTTTGTTGGTCGCCCTATTTCCGGTTCTTGAACTGGTCGTAGAGTTCTGTGTGGCGGCTGTTGAGGGGGACTTGGCGGCCGTTGATGAAGAGGTGGCGGATGCGTGTGCGGGCTTCGAGGATGTCGCCGTCGGTGACGACGAGGTTGGCGATCTTGCCCGTTTCGATTGAGCCGAGACGGTCGCCGAGTCCCATGATTTGCGCGGGGTAGAGCGTGACAGAACGAAGCGCGTCGGCGCGTGAGAGGCCGAAGGCTGCGGCCATCCCGGCGCGGTAGGGGAGGTCGCGTACCTCCGCGCCCTGATCGCCCGTGGAGAGCGCGAAGCGCACGCCCGCCTGTTGGAGTTTGGCGGCGCTCTCGTAGAGCACGTCGTAGTAGTCGTCTTCGCGGCTCGGCAGGTCGAAGAGGCCGTTGAGGATGACGGGCACGTTGCGCTCTTTGAGGAAAGAGGCGATGCGCCACGCGTCGTTGCCGCCGAGGATGATGGGTCTCAGTTTCAACTCTTCGCTGAAGCGTATGGCGGCGCGCATCTCCGCTTCGCGGTCGGCGCGGAAGATGACCGGGCGCTCGCCGCGAACATACGGGACGAGCGAGGCGAGCATCACGTCCGCGTCCGGGCGCGGGATGGTGCGATCGCGGTTCGCGGCATCCATCGCGCGGCCGTAGGCTTCGGCGTCGCGCAGCAGTTTGCGTAGTTGTTCGACCTGCCGGTCGCGCGCCGTGGCGGCCTCAGTTGGGTTCGCCTGCGCCTGTTGGAAGAAGCCGCCGAAGCCGCCTCCTCCGGCCGGGCGCGGGTAGTTGACGACGAGCGCGGCCGTGGGCGCGACGGCCATCTCCTGCGGGCTTGAGCCGAGCAGGTTGATGAAGGCCGCCTGACCTGAGACGACGCCGCCCGCAGGCGAACTGAGAACGCTCGTCACGCCGTTGACGCGTGTGACGGCGATGTGCGTGCTGTGCGGGTTGATGCCGTAGAAGGCTTGCGCGTTCGGGTTCATGTCGCCGACTTCGGCCACGTCCACGGTCGCGTTCGCGCCCTGCGGAATCTCTATCAGTCCCATCGAAGTGCCGAGATCGATCATGCCGGGATAGACTGAGAGACCACGCGCGTCTATTTCCTGCGCGCCCGCGGGCACGGAGACGTTTGCGCCGACGGCCGTGATCTTGCCGTCGCTGATGACGATTGTGCCGTTTTCGATGTCCGCGCCGGAGACGGTGACGATGCGCGCGTTGCGTATGGCGAAAGTGCCCGGCGTGCCCGACATGAACTGCACGCCCATCGTGCTCGAAGCCTGCTGCGCCGAAGCGACGACTGACGACAGCAACAACGCGGCAACTAACAGCGAACGCGCGGCGACGTTGTTGGCGAGTGCTCTGAAGTTCATCTGTGATTGTCTCCTTCTCCGTTGTCAACGTCGTCGTGGTCGTGATGATTCGTTGGGCGGCGGCGTGGTGCGCCGGGTTGCGCGCCGCCTTCCGTGGGCGGGCGGTTCGCTTCGGCGCGCATGAGTTCTTCGCGCTCGCGTTCGAGTGCGGGGCGGCGCGCGAGGTCTTGCTGGCGGTCGAAGAAGATGTCGCCGTCGATGAAAGTTGTCTCCACGCGCGAGTAGACGCTGAACGGATGCGCCGTCCAGATGGCGAGGTCTGCATCTTTGCCCACGTCAATCGTGCCGACGCGATCCTGTATGCCGAGTTGGATGGCCGGGTTGATCGTAATCAGGCGGAGGGCTTCTTCTTCCGTCAGGTCGCCGTACTTCATCATCTTCGCGGCGTCGATGTTCAGGCGGCGCGCGCGTTCGTCCGAGTCGGAGTTGATGGAGACGACGATGCCGGCGCGCGTCATCACGGCCGCGTTGTGCGGGATGGCGTCGTAAGCCTCGATCTTGTAGCTCCAACTATCCGCGAAAGAGGATGCGCCCGCGCCGTGCGCGGCGATCTCGCGCGCCACCTTGTAGCCTTCGAGGACGTGTTGCAGCGTCTTGATCTTGAAGCCGAAGTCGTCCGCGAGATTCAGGAGCATGATGATCTCGTCGGCGCGATAGCAATGTGCGTGGACGAGCCGTTTGCCTTCGAGAATTTCGACGAGCGGTTCGAGTTGCAGATCGCGGCGCGGCGGGATCAGATTCTTGTCGCCGCGCGTGGTGGCGGCGCGGTGTTCGTCCCAGGCGCGTTTGTAGTTGCGCGCCCGCGTGAAGGCGTCGCGCAAGACCTCTTCCTGTCCCATACGCGTGGCGGGGTAGCGGCGCGTCTGACCGGGCAGGACGGTTGAACTGGCGCGTTTGACGTTTTCGCCGAGCGCGAACTTGATGCCCGGCGGCGCACCCGGAAAGATGAACTCGGAGACGGGACGGCCGTACTTGATCTTCACCACTGTGTTCTGTCCGCCGATGGTGTTGGCCGAGCCGTGCAGCAGGTTCAAGGTGGTGACGCCCCCCGCCAGTTCACGGTAGAGATTGACGGCCGTAGGGTTCAGCACGTCGCGGATACGCACCATCGAAGTGACGGAGAGCGTGCCCTCGTTGATCGCGTCGGACATCGAATGCGAGTGAGCATCGATGATGCCGGGCATGACGTACTTGCCCGTCGCATCAATGACGCGCGCACGCTCCCCGGCTTTCAGGTTTTGACCGACGGCGGCGATCTTGCCGTTGCGAATCAGGATGTCCGTATTGGCGAGCGTGCCGCGCGAGATGGTGATGACGGTCGCATTACGAATCAAAGTCTCCGTCGGCGCACCTGTGGCTGCAGCCGTGCGCGCCGCGCCTTCGCGCCTCTGCCCCTGCGCGTCAAACATCCCTCCGCCACACGCTGCACCCAACACGAACAGCGTCACGAAAAGTGAAATAAGTTTTCTCATTATCAAAGACTCCATAAAAAGCTGTGAATCGTGAATCGTAAATAGAGAAAGACAGTTCTTTCTATTCACGATTCACGATTCACTGTTTTATTCCGGCGGCCTCGTGCCTTCGGTCGTCGGCGTCTGGGTCGGCGTCGGTGTTGCGGAGGGCGTCGTGCTGCCGCCGCCTCCGGCGCGTGTGCCGTTGAATGTGCCTGAGCCTGTGCCGACGGTGGTGACTGTGCCGCGCATTTCGTTGCCGTTGATCGTGCCGTTGAAGGTGGCCTCGGTGGTCTGCGTGCCGGTCGTGATGGGCACGGTGAAGCGTATGTCGCCGGTCGCGCCGACGGAGGCGTTGGCGATCTGCGCCGAACCGAAGTCGCCTTGAATCGAACCGCTCAGGCGCTCGGCCTCCTGTTGGAGCGTGAGCGTGACGGAGCGTTCCGGTTGCCCTTCGAGTTGCACGCGCAGAGCCCACGTGCCGGAGGCGAGCGAGCGTGTTTGCCCCGGTGCTGACGGCGCGGGCGCGGGTCTGAGATCGACGGGGCGGCCGTCGATGAAGACGTGCGTGATCCGGCGGTCGCGCGCGAAGGCGTCGCCGCGCGTGACGGTGAGGTTGGCGATCTTGCCGACCTCAATCGTGCCGAGTTGATCCGCAACGCCCAAAATTTCCGCCGGACGAATGGTCAGTGCGCGCACGGCCTCTTCGCGCGGCAAGCCCTGTTCGAGCGACTTCGAGACGTTCGCCAGATAGTCGTTCATGTTCGAGAGGCCGCCCGATTGGAAAGCGAAGCGGACGCCTGCGGCGGCCAGTCGCCCGGCGGTCTTCGGCGCGTCAACGCGTTCGCGCAGGATGCGCAAGGGGTCTGGTTCGGCGTCCGGGCTGTCGGGCGTCGTGCGGCGCGGGTAGTTCAGAGAGAGCAGGACTGGAACTTTCGCCGCCGCCAGTCGTTCGGCCACGCGCCAACTCTCCGCGCCGCCCGCAATGACGACGCGCAGGTTAAACTCCTGCGCCAGATCGAGCGCGCGTTCGATGTCGCGCTGACGGTCTGCGTACATGACGACGGGCATCTGGCGCGAGAGCACGGGCAGGAGCGCCGCAAGCGACTTGTCCTGATCGGGGCGACGCAAGCCGCGCGGGTTTCGTTCGTAGACGGCGTTCGCTTCGCGGTAGCGCTGCGCATCGAGCAGCATCTGGCGGATGCCTGCGTAGACGCCGAGGAGCGAGGCCGGATACGTGCCCGTGCGCAGGGGCGTGAAGCCGACATGCAGTGCGACGGGCGAGCGCACGATCATCTGTTGCGGCGTGTCGCCCGCGAGATTGATGACGGCCGACTGTCCCATGAAGATGCCTTCGCGCGGCGCGGTCTGCGCGGCCGTGAGTCCGGCGCTTCGCGCCGACTCGATCTGCTCACCACCGGGGCGCACCACGTCGGAGGCGAGAATTTCCGGTTGCAGGCCGACGGGCTGCGAAGAGTTGGGCGAAAAGACGGCGGGCGTCGGCTGCTGCTGCGCGGCGAGAAAAGCGGCCGCCGCGCCGCCGCCACCGGCCGGACGCGCTGGCGCGGCGGGCATGCCGAGATTGGTGTTGGCGTCGATGAAGCCGGGATAGACGGTTAGCCCCGCGCCGTCGATGATGCGCGCGTCAGGAGGCGCAGCGACGTTCGCGCCGACCGAGGCGATCAAACCATTGCGGATGACGATTGTGCCGCGCGGTATCTCCGCGCCGGAGACGGTGACGATGCGCGCGCCCGTGATGGCGTAGGTGTCGATGGCGCTCGTGCGCCCCTGCTGCTGCGCGCTTGCGACGCGACGCGGCATTAGGAGCGAAGCGGCCGAGACGAGAAGCGCGAAGACGAGCGCCAGTGTCAGAAGGGGCGCGACGCCCGGCCGTCGTGCAGTTTGTGTTCGCATGATCTGTTTCTGCCTTCGGTGTGAGAGTCAAAGAGAGCGTGCACGGTCATAGAGTGTCAAGCGGCGCGTGCGATTTACAGTTCGCATCGCGCCGCTTTCTGATTCAAGTGCTGCTGTCAGATGACAACGATGCTCGGCGCATGTGTTTAATGATTGGCGTTGCCGCCGTGCGCGCCCGCCTTGGTGTTGTTCGAGTTGGCCGCGCCGCTGCCGCCGTCGGCCGCGACTTTGAGTTCGTCCTTGACGCTCTTTTTACCGTCGATGCCGTTGGCGGCTTTGGCGGCGGCGGCTTTTTGCGCCGCGCTTGCCACCGTGCCGCGCAGAGTGATCACGCCGTCGTTGACATCGACGTTGATGGTCGAGTCGCGCAGATCATCGACGGCGGCGAGCGACCCTTTGGTCTTCACCCAGAGATAGCCGTCTTTCAAACCAGAGCCGATGGTTTCGCCCGCCTCTTTGGCTTCGCGCCCGTAACGATCCTTCTCGCGGTCGTAGTCGGCCTCTGAGATGTTGGCGTTGTAGCTGCGGCGGTTGGCGTTGGTCGCGTTCGCGTTGGCGTTCGTGGCGGCTGCGTTGGCGTTGTTGGCGTTGTTGTTGACGACGGCGGCGGTGTTGCCGTTGCGTGTGCCGTTCGTGTTGTCGGTCGCAGAACAACCGGCCGCCAGCGCGGCCAGCGTGATGAGAGTCGCAAGTTTCTTCATGTCTGCATTATCTCCTGTGAAAAGTGTCGAGTGCTGCCAAAGCCCTTTGACCGCTCCGGCCGTCCCGCCGCGCCTGTCGAAGCGACAGAGACATCCGCCGTTGTCTCGGCGCAAAACGGGTACGACGACGGTTTGAGGCCACTTTCTTTCTATGTGCGGTCAGGGGATTAGCTCTGTGACGCATATTTACCATCGCGCCGCGAAAGACGCAAGTTTATTGTTCGCCGGGGCACATGATGAAGGGAAGACTAGTAAATCGTGAATCGTCAATCATAAATAGATGAAGAACTGTTTTCTTCCATTCACGATTTACGATTCACGATTCACGGCTTTTCCGCGTCGTGCTATTTTGTGCTGGCTTCGGAAGAGGTGAGGGATTCGATGTGGTGGGCGGCGACAATTCTGCTCGCGCTGCAAGAGGGCGCAGCGGCGGCGCATCTCGTGGGCAGTCCCGAAGGCGGGGCGGTCGAGACGAGCGTGCGCCACGGCGTCCTGTGGCTGCGCCTGTTCGTCGAGACAATGGGCGCGGTCGTGATCTGTATCGGCATCGTCGTGGCCGCCGTGCAGTTCGCGCGCACGCTGCTGTCAGGCGACCATCAAGACAACTACAACCGCACTCGGCTGACCCTGGCGCGCTACCTCGCCCTCGCGCTCGAATTCCAACTCGGCGCGGACATCCTCTCCACCGCCATCGCGCCCTCGTGGGATCAGATCGGCAAGCTCGGCGCTATCGCCGTCATCCGCACCGGCCTCAACTATTTTCTCATGCGCGAGATGAAGCAGGAACGGAAGGAAACGAGGGATGAGGGCGGAGGGATGAGGGATGAATGAAAGCATTCAAGCCTGTTAACTTGATCTATTCTTGTTCATCCCTCATCCCTCCGCCCTCATCCCTACCACTTGACCGTGCCTTCCTTCGACGTGTCGATCTGGGCGGTTTGCTGCGGGGCTTCGTTGAAGAGGTAGCCCTTCATGTTGTCGAAGAGGAAGTTTTGCGCGTCGGGGTTGGTCAGGTCGAGGCCGTAGTGGTTGATGATCTGGCTCTGCTTCTGGAGCCAGCCCTGCCAGCACGGCTGGCAAATCTCAGTCCCGACCTGCTGCCCGATCTCGTTCGGAAAAGGCGCGTAGCCGAGCGGGGGACGCCGCTCGCCGCAATGTTTGCATTTGATCTGATCGGCCATACTCGAAAAATTCTCCTCCCTTGTAATCTGCTGTAATCTGCAATCTGCTGAACTCTTGTTACGGGCGCGTCGCACGCGACACTTAAGAACTCTGACCTTGTTGCGCCGCGCGAATCGCCTCGATGATCTCCGCGTCGCGCGGGCGAAAGAGCGAGACTGCTTCGACCTTGCGATAGCGGATGATGCCATCGGCGTCAATCACGACGACGGCGCGCGCCGCACGCCCCGGAAACCATGAACTCGCTTCGTAAGCCTTGTGTACTTTCCCTTCGGTGTCGGCCAGGAGGCGCAGCGGGAGACTGTGCTTGTCCGTGAACGAGCGGTGCGATTCGACCGTGTCGGTCGAGATGCCGACGACCTCCGCGCCCGTCTCCCGGTAGCTCTCCCAGTTGTCGCGCACGGAGCAGAGTTGCTTCGTACACACGGGCGTCTCGTCGCCGGGATAGAACAACAGCACGACGACGCGCCCGCGTTGCGCGTACAACTGCCACTCCTCGCCGTTCGTGTCATGCAGGATGAAGTCAGGCGCTTGTGCCCCGACCGCCGCCGGCTCCGCTTTCGCTCTACTCATGCTCGCTTTTCTCCATGGCGCATTTCGCTCTTGCCGCGCAGGCGTCGAAAGAGACGGCGCGACAGGAAGACGACGGTGTTGAGGACGAGGACGAACAGGACGAACCACGCGACGAGCACGAGCCAGCCGCCCGTGCCGGGGTCTGTGTTGTCGAAAAAAATCCCGAGTCCCATGTCTCAAGTTCCAAGTCTTAAATCTCGTTAACAAAACTAAGAGTTGAACCACGAACGCACACGAAGCAACACGAAACAGCAGGAAGGATTTTGTTCGTGTAGTTTCGCGTTGCTTCGTGGTTTCATGCTTTTCTTAGTCGCTCTAAATCTCAAGCCTGTCATTCACTGCGCTTCACTCGTCGTTATTCCTGAAAGTCTCTGATGTCTTTGAAGGGCGTCGAGGGGTCTGTGAAGTCTGGCCGGTAGTAGTGCGAAGCGCCGTCGTACTCCTGCATCCAGCCTTCTTCCATGCCGAGGTCTTCGAGCGCGGAGACGGCGCGCATCCATTCGGTTTCGGTGATGCGGCGCGAGAGCAGAGTGTAGCGCTCGTCTGTGGCGGCGCGGTTCGTGGCGTAATACTGCGCCATGAGCGAGACGGCGACGCGCGGGCTGAGTGTGTCTTTGATCCAGCGGAGCGAATCGCGTATCCCCGCGAGATCGTTCGGCAGGACGAGCAGGCGTATGACGAGGCCGCGCTTGAGGAGTCCGGCATCGTCGAACCGTAGAGCGTCACCCGTCTGCCGGTACATCTCTGCGAGGGCGCGGCGCGCGTGCTCCGTGTAGTCTCGAACTTTTGAATAGGTGTAACCGTCGGCCGAGTCAGCGTATTTGAGGTCGGGGAGATACACGTCAACTACTCGGTCGAGCAGGCGCAGGACTTCGACTGAATCGTAGGCGTTCGTGTTGTAGACGATGGGCAGGCGCAGGCCGCGTTCGGCGGCAAGGAGGACGGCGCGCGCCATCTGCGGGGCGAAGTGTGTGGGCGACACGAAGTTGATGTTGTGGCAGCCGCGCGCCTGTAGTTCGAGCATCATCTCGGCCAAGCGTTCGTGCGTCACTTCGTTTTTCAGCTGCTCGCGGTGCGTCTGCGAGATTTGATAGTTCTGGCAATAGACGCAGCGCAGGTTGCAGTTGCCGAAAAAGATGTTGCCCGCGCCGTGCGTGCCCGTGAGCGCGGGTTCTTCGCCGAAGTGCGCCGTGTAGGAAGAGACGATGGGGAGGCGGCCGGAATAGCAGGCGGCGATCTCGTCGTCCAAGCGATTGTTGAGACAGTCGCGCGGGCAGACGGTGCAGCGCGCGAGCAAGGCTTCGAGCGCCTCGCAGCGGGCGCGCAGTTCGCCCGATTCAAGCAGTGCGAGATATGAGGGCGCGTGTGTGGTCTGTGTCGTCTGTGTGGTCATGGGCGTGGTTTGACTCTCAGGCGATAGTGCGGACTCTGATGGCGCGCGGCCAGTTCGGAGGGCGCGTAGTGTTTGCCGAGATGCCAGATGAAGTCCATCTCGGCGCGAAGCGATGCGACGGCGAGACGCGCTTCGAAGATCAGGGTGATGCTGCCGTAGAAGAGAAAGGACGCGCCAAGGAGACCCATCACGACGGGGATGAAACTGTAACGCGAGCCGACGAAAGCGACGACGCCGATGGCGACGCTCGTGGCGACGAAAAGAGCGAGCGCTATGTAGAAGACGGTCATGCTGCGCTGGAGTATGCGCGCGCGGCTCGTCAGTTTGTCGAGTTGGTTGAACATCGTCGCGCGGCGTTCTTCGATCAGTGCGAGTTCGCTGTTGGGCGCGGCCAGTTCCTCGAAGCGGTCGGAGAGCGCGCGCACGCGATCCACGACGCGCCCCAGACGCGTGGACGTAGACAAGATGAGCGCGCCGCACGCGGAGATCAACACGGCGGGCGTAATCATGGCCGTCAGGACGGCGAGCGCTGAAGAGAGCGGATCCATGTCGCTACGAATTTCTCATTGAACGTAAAGGATAGTTATAACGCCCGCCCGTGAGCGCGGGCAACCGGCCGTAGGCTGAGCGAGGCAAAAAATCTGCGCTGTGGTGGGCAAAGAGTTGCACGCGTGGGAGAGAAGTTGTGCTATGCTCCGCCGCAAAACGGCAGCGCAAAATTTAATAACTTGATTCAGGGAATCTTCAATGGCTGGCGCTCCGCTGCGCGAGAGGCGCGCGGGGTCTGACGGCCTCTTCACAGCGAACAAGGAGCATAAGTGATGGCTGACAAAGCGAACGGCGGGAATGGCGAAGATAGGGACGACCTGACGAGTGGCATTATCATCGGCGACACGGACGACACGGCGCAGGGCGGTGGCGGGGGCGGCAACTCGACCGACGCGGAGAGCGACCGCGAACCCGTCGCCGACAACGGGCGTCTGGACGCGGCCGAGCGCGCCGATGCGCGCGCCGCAGGGGACGGTGGAGGCGGCGACGACGATGCGGGCGGCGCTGATAACATCGGCGGCGAGAGGGGCGCAGGCGGCGGTGGCGACGCGGGTGGCGTTGATACCGGCGACGCGGACGATGCGGGCGACGCGGGGACACACGGCGGCACGGCCATCGGGCGCGCAACCGGAGTGACGGCCGGTCGCGGCGGTGAGTCGTCGGGTGGTGGCGGTGGTTCGTCGAAGGGCACGAGCGGCAAGGGCAAGCAGGGCGGCGCGAAGGGTGCGAAGGGCGCGGAGGCGTCGCGCGCGGGCGGTGGCGGCAGTCGCACCGACGGTGCGAACAAGGGCGGCGCGGCCGGACGTAAGAATAAAGGCGGCGGCACTGAGGGCGGACAGAGCAGCGCGGGTGCGGCCTCGAAGGGCACGACCACGAAGGGCGGCGCGAAAGGTGCCGGCGGTGGCGGCGCGGGCAAAGGCTTACATGGCGGCGGCGGTGCGAAGAAGGGCGGCGGTGGCGCTGCACGCACGGGCGGCGCAGATACGGGCACGGGCGGCGGCACGAAAGGCGGTGGCGGCGTCGGCGCGCTCAAACGCGGCGCGGGCGCGGCTGCAACCGGTGGTGCGACGACGAAGACGCGCGGCGGCGCGTCGGGCGGCACGGGCGGCCCATCTGCCGGTGCGGGCAAGAGCGGCGCGGCGCGTGCTACGGGTACGGGCGGTGGCAAAGGCGGCGGGCGCGCGCAGACGGGCGCGGCCGGAAAGAGCGGGCCGAAGCGCGAGACGGGCGGCAAGAAGAACGCGCTGCCGTCGAAGTCCGGCGGCAAGGGCAGCCCGAAGGGCGGCGCTAACAAAGGCGGCACGGGCGGTGTCGCGCAGGGCGCGGGCAAGAACCGTGGCGCATCGGGCGCGGCCGGAGGTCGCGGCGGCGGCGGCGTGAAGGGCGGCGCGAAGAAAGGGAACAAGGGCGGCAAGGGCGGCGGCTCAGGTCAAAACGCGGGTTCAAAGAAACCCGACGGTAAAAGTAGACGCTAACCAAGACCTCTTAACCTCTGTCGCAGAGACGACCGGACGAGTCGCCGCCAAAGTCACGAACGTCATCGGCAACTTAACCGGCGCACTGAGAAAGGGGCGCAAAGGTTGAACGGATAGCCTGAGCAACTAATCAACGAACGTCGTCCTGCTTCAAGCATAAGCACGCCGTCTGACGACGAAAGCAGCAGAGCTTTCAACATTAGACGGCGCGCTTTCTTTATAAGATAGCGTGCTGCTAACGAAAGACGCTGCGCCTGTAGTTGAAGATGATGTGCTGATAATGAAAGATCACGCGCTTCCGTCGCAAGACGACTCGCTTATCAAGCAAGATGTGGCGCTTCGATCAGGGGTTGAACTGCACGAGTCAAAAAGGTAAAAGTGAAAGGGGCAGGGGGAAAGGGAACGAGTGAAACCTTTCCCCTTTTTCCTTTCACCCTTCCCCTTCTTCTTATGCGTCTCTGGCTCTCGAAAAACAGTGAAGTGCCGATCCGCGAGCAGTTAACGACGCAGATCATGCTCGGCGTCACGAGCGGCGACCTCAAGGCCGGCCAGCGCCTGCCGAGCACGCGCGAACTCGCCCGCCGCTTTCGCATCCACGCCAACACCGTCAGCGCCGCCTACGGCGAACTCGAACGGCGCGGCTGGTTGGAGTCGCGCAAGGGCAGCGGCGTCTACGTGCGCGAGTTTTCGCAAGGAGAGCGCGAACTCGACGCCGGGTTCGAACTCGACCAACTCATCTCCGCCTTTCTTGAGCGCGCGCGCGACGGCGGCTACTCGCTCGGCGAAGTGCAGGAGCGGGTCAAACGCTGGCTCGAATTCCAACCGCCCGACCACTTCCTCGTCATCGACTCGGACGACGAACTGCGCGAGATTCTCGTCGCAGAGATCGAAGAGGCGACGCGGTTTCGCGTGCGCGGCATGAGCGCCGACCGTTGCACGCGCGAGGGGCTTCCGGCGGGCGCGGTCGCCGTCGCGCTCTACGGGCGCGAGTCGGACGACGTGCGCGCTTCGCTTCGCGCCGACACCAATCGCATGATCCTGCTTCATTCGCGCAGCATCCCCGAATCGCTCGCCGCCTCGGAGCGTCCGGCCTCGGATGCGCTCGTGGCCGTCGTCTCGCGCTGGCCTGAGTTTTTGCGTTGGGCGCGCACGGTGCTCGTCGCCGCAGGGATCGATCCGGCCGCCCTGAACTTTCGCGACGCGCGCGAAGAGGGCTGGCAGCGCGGCTTGACTTCGAGCGCCTTCGTCATCACCGACGCACTCACCGCACGAAGACTTCCGCCAAACTGCACCCCGCGCGTCTTCCGCATGATCGCCGATTCCTCACTCGACGAACTACGCCGCTTCGTCAAAGACTTCTTGACGAAGTGAACGCCCCTTTTAAGTCTCACCTCGGCCCGCCCGTGATGATCATTAAAAGGATGAGCAAGGCTGAGAGCAAGAGCGGCACAACGGCGCACAAGACGACGGCCGCCACCAGAGCTTTTTGGTGAAAACTCCAACGGCCGTGCGGTACGCGTTCGTCCATGATGCTCAAATAATTTGTCTCGCGTATCTCTTTGTGATTCGGCTCGTTCATGGAGAGCGATGATAGAGCGCGCCGCCGCACAGTCGTCGGGCGCGTGTGACACTTCCGGAAGTCGCACAAATCCCTAGCCGCGCCTTCGCCGCTTGTTCTATATTTCGGTTGGTCGTGCACGCTTACCGTCGGCGCGTGCCAAAGGAGGTGGGAGAGTTGGTCAGGCGAACGCTGGTCGCAGTTCTCACACTCGCGCTGCGCGTCTTCTTCCGGCGCATCGAGGTGAAAGGCTTAAGACACGTCTCGCGCGAAGGCGCGACGATCTTCGTCCTGAATCATCCGAACGGGCTGGTCGATCCGGTCTTCCTGTTGTGCTACGCGCCGCGCCGCGTCTCGTTTCTCGCCAAAGCTCCGATCTTTCGGATGCCCGTCATCGGCTACTTCGCGCGCAAACTCGAAGCCATCCCGGTCTATCGCCGTCAGGACGAAGGCTCGGACGTGTCGCGCAATCAGGAGACTTTCGCACGCGCGCGCTCGCTGCTCCGGCGCGGCGGCACGCTCGCCATCTGCCCCGAAGGCGTTTCGCACAGCGACACGAAACTGCGCCCGTTGAAGACCGGCGCGGCGCGCATCGCGCTCGGCGTCGTCGCCGAAGACGCGGCACTCGAACTCAAGATCATCCCCGCCGGTCTCTACTACACGGCCAAGACGGCCTTTCGCAGCGCCGCGCTCCTGCGCTTCGGCGAGCCGATACGCGTCGAACGCGTCGCCCCCGATGCGGACGGCGAACCGCCCGCAGCAGCTGTCCGCGCTCTGTCGGCGCGCATCGAAGCGGCCTTACGTGAAGTGACTTTGAACGCCGAACACGAACAGGCGCTAGCCATCTCCAAACGCGCCGAGAGAATTTTCTCCGCCGCCGAAGCGGCTGACGAAGACGGCGACCTGAAGGCGGACGCGCCGAGCCTCGCGCAGGAAGTCGAACTGCGACGCCGCTTCCTCGCGGGCTATGCCTTCCACTTCGAGCGCTCGCCCGAACGCCTTGCCGCCCTCCAGGCGCGCATCGAACGTTACGAAGAAGAACTGCGACAGGCGGGCGTCGATCTGGAAGATTTGTCCGCGCCCGCCGCCTCGCCCGGAGAGATCGCGCGTTACTTCTTCACGCGCGTCCTCCCCGCGCTCTACTGGTTTCCCGTCGCACTCTTCGGCATCCTCGTTCACTACCCGGCTTACAGACTCGCGGGCTTCATCGCCGTGGCGGTCGCGCGCCGCGACGACGACATCGTCTCCACGATCAAACTCGTCGCCGCAATGCTTTTGTTTCCGCTGACGTGGGGCGTCGTCGCCCTTCTGTTCTACTATCTGGCGGGCTGGCCGGGCGTGTTGTTCGCCGTCGTCTCTGCGCCCGTCTCGGCCTACGTCGCGCTGCTCTTTTTTGAAAAGCTCGACGGCTTCATCGGCGGCGCGCGCGCCATACGCTTCTACCTGACGCGCCGCTGGTTCTTCAAAGAACTACTCGTCGAACGCAAACGCCTGCGCGAAGAGATGATCGCGCTCGGCGAAGAAGCCGCCGCCGCCACAGCCGCGGCCGCGAGCACCAACCCTCCCGCCACGGTGATGCCCTCCGCGCCCACACGTAATACAATCTGACGCGAAACTTCTATGCCTGTAGATGAACATTCGCCGGAGGCCGACGACCCACGACGCGAGAGCGGTGCGGCCGACACGGACGCCCGCCACACTGGCGCGGCCGACCGCAGCGATGCGGCCAACTCGAACGCACGAGGCGGCGCGGACGACTTCAACGCCCAACTGCTCGCGCGGCTCGCGCAACTCGAACGCGCCTTCGGCGAACAGTCCGCACGCATCGGTGCGATTGAACGCCGGCTCGGCCTCGTCAAATACAAACCGAAGCCGCAAGCGTCAGAACCGGGCGACCCGTCAGTCTCGGACGCTGCGACGGCGCACGTCGAAGCAGAGGGGCGCGACCCGTGGCAGCAGCGTCCCGTAACGGACGCGCCGGACAAAGAGTCGGCCGACGCTGCGCGCGAAAGCACATCCACGCCTTTCGGCACGCCGCGCCCCGGCGTGTGGCAACAAGAATCCGGCGCGAGTGCACAAGGCGCGGACGCACGCGCCCACGCGGCAGGCGACGCCGGTGCGCGCGATGCGAACCTTGGCGGCCGCGCAGGTGCGGCCGGTGCAAATGCGGGCGGCGCAGGTGCGGCCACTGCGGACGAGACTGCGGACTCTAGTATCCTGCCCACGCGTCGCGATTTTGAACAACTGATCGGCGGCGGTCTCTTCAAGTGGGTCGGCGTCGTCTTCGTCGCGCTCGCCGTCGGCTTCTTTCTCAAGATCGCGCTCGACCGTGAGTGGATCGGAGAACGCGGTCAAGTCCTGCTCGGCGCGCTCGCGGGCGTCGGCCTGCTCGCCCTCGCCGAACGCCTGCGCGCGCGCGGCTATCGCAGTTATGCCTACGTGCTCTCAGGCGGCGGCGTCCTCATTCTTTATCTCACCGTCTACGCCGCGCGCGTCTTCTACGAACTGATCGAAGTTATCCCGGCCTTCGTCCTGATGGTTGCCGTAACGACGACCGCCGTGTTGCTCGCCGCGCGCTACAATGCCTACGCCATCGCCGTGCTCGGCCTCATCGGCGGCTTCATGACGCCCGCGCTGCTCTCGACCGGCGTGGACAACCAGATCGGCCTGTTCGGCTACGTCGCGCTCCTGAACGCGGGCGTGCTCGCGCTCGCCTACTTCCGGCGCTGGCGCAGTCTCAACCATCTGGCCTTCTACGCCACCGTCCTGACCTTCGCCGGTTGGTACGTCGCTCACTACGAAGAGTGGAAACTCTGGCGCACGCTCTTTTTCCTCACACTCTTCTTCCTCATGTTCAACGCGCTCGGCGTCGTCTACAACGTCATCAGACAGAGACCCGCGCGCTGGTTCGATATCTCGCTCATCATCTCGAACGCCACGCTCTTTTTCGCCGCCAGCTACGGTCTGTTGGAAGAGAATCACCACACCATCCTCGGCTCTTACGCGCTTCTCTGGTCAGGCTTCTACGTTCTCCTGTTTTACTTCACATACCAGCGTCACCGTGCAGACAAACTGCTCGCTCTCTCTTACGTCGGCGCGGCCGTCACCTTCTTTACGCTCGCCGCCGCCATCCAACTCGACCAGCACTGGGTCACTATCGTCTGGGCGATGGAAGCTCTGATGCTCACCTGGATCGGCCTGCGTGCGGACACGGATGCGCCGCGCCGCGTGGCGCTCCCCGTCTTCGCCTTCACCTTGCTCCACTGGTTCATGGTTGACATGAACGAGTTTCCACACGCGGCGGGGAGCGCGCTGATACCGCTGTTAAATCGCCGCACCTTTTCCGCGGCCACCATCGTCGCCGCGCTCGCAGGGGCTGTGTGGCTCTACCGCCGAGCGGGGGAAAAAGTCGAACGCGAAGAGCGAGAGATCATCAGCACCGTCTTCATTCTCGCCGCGAACGTGCTCGCGCTGACGCTGCTGACTCTGGAAATCAACGATTACTTCAAAGCGCGCGCGGGCGTGCTCGGCGTCGATCCCGCGAGCTACGAATGGCAGGGAGGCCTGGAGAACTCGCGGCAGTTTAGTTTGACCGTGCTGTGGGCTTTCTACGCGCTGGCTGCGCTTGTGGTCGGCGTGAAGCGAAACTTGTCGGTGCTGCGCTACGCGGCGCTCGCGTGGCTCGCCGTGACGGGCGTGAAGATCATCGCGTTGGACGCAGGGTTCTATAACGCCGCCTGGCATCTGCCGCTCGCCAATCAGACCTTCGCCGCCTTTGCCGCCTACGTCGCCGCGCTCTGGTACGCTGCGCGGCTCTATGTGCACTCCGGGCGTATAGACGAAGCGGAGCGCGGCATTATTCTCGCCACCATCACCGTCGCCGCGAACATCTACGCACTCACGGCGCTCAGCCTCGAAGCGACGGGCTACTTCGAGAAACTGATCCGCGCGGGCGCTCTGGCTGGCGAGGACACAGGCGACCTGCGTCTGGCGCAAGGACTCTCGCTCTCGCTCGTCTGGACGCTCTACGGCGGCGCGATGCTGCTCTACGGCCACCGGCGCGCGAACCGTCTGCTGCGCCTGATGGCCTTGCTGCTCTTGACGGCGACGGCCTTCAAAGTCTTCTTCCTCGATCTGGCCGTGCTCGAAAAGTTTTATCGCATCGTCTCGTTCCTCGTGCTCGGCGCGATCCTCTTAGCCGTCTCGTTCCTCTATCAACAGAAACAGAGCGCGGCCAAATCAGAAGACGACGGCTGACGATAAGAAAACGAATCGCTTGTGGCTGAAACTCTCCGCGCCCTCTGCGTGATCTCCGCGCCTTCTGCGTGAAATATTGATTCACCATCACTCACGCAGAGTTCACAGAGGACACGCAGAGTTCACAGAGAAAACTGAAGTTACCTGTCCGGGCGGATCGTAGTATTAAGGTAGAGAAAATTTTTATGTCGATTTCCGAATATCATTTCATCTCGCGCTGGCGGGTCGAGGCGACGTGCGAGGAAGTTTCGGACGTGCTCGCGAAGGTTGAGGACTTGCGGCGCTGGTGGCCTGCGACCTATCTGGACGTGCAGGTCTTGGAAGAGGGCGACGATAGAGGCGTCGGGAAACTTGTCAGCCTGCACACGCGCGGCTACCTGCCCTACAGCCTGCGCTGGCAGTTTCGCGTGACGGAATCACGCTATCCTTACGGCTCGACGCTCGAAGCCATCGGCGACTTGCAGGGGCGCGGCATCTGGACTTTCAAACAGGACGGACTGCTCTGCGACATCACCTACGACTGGAAAGTGCGCGCACGCAAACCCATCGTCCGCGCCCTCTCGCTTCTGCTTCGACCACTGCTCGCCTCGAACCATCAATACGCCATGCGTCGCGGCGAAGAAAGTCTCAAACTCGAACTCGCGCGCCGCCGCGCACGCACGCCCGAAGAAGCCGCGCGCATCCCACCGCCACCGTTGAAATAAGGGATGAGGGCGAAGGGATGAGGGATGAATGAAAGCACTCACATAGTTGAGTGCTTTTCTTGTTCATCCCTCATCCCTCCGCCTTCATCCCTTAGCTTTCCCGCGAGCATCAGGGCGACCATTTTGTAGTCGGCGGCGAAAGACCAGAGCGGGTGCTTGAAGGTGGCGGGGCGGTTGTGTTCGATGAAGAAGTGGCCGACCCAAGCGGCGGCGTAGCCTGCGGCGAGCGCGGCGGGCAGCCAGCGCCAACGCCCCGTTGCGACGAGCGCGACGGCGAGGCCGGTGCTCGTGATCGTTCCGGCCGCGTGCAGGAGGCGCGTGCCGGTGCGGCTGTGCTCGGCCAGATAGTGCGGCCAAAAGTCCGCGAAAGTTTTCATCTCTGCTTCGGTCATCGCTGGTTTCTCCGTCGGAAGACAACTGCTTGCACGGTCTCTATTCTTCTCCCGTCGAAAACAGGCGTTGATAGTCGTCGGCGCGCACCGGGTCGAGGCGTGCGAGTTGTAAGTTCTCTTCGACGTGCGCGCGGCGGCTCATGCCGACGAGCGCGGTGGTGATGCCGGGCGTGGAGCGCGTGAACTGTATGGCCGTCAGCGCGTCCGAAGCGAGCGAGCCGAGCGGTTCGCGTATCTCTTCCGACAGGCCGCGCGCCACCTTGCCCTGCAAGATCGACGCGCTGGCAACGACCGTGACGCCGAGCGCACGCGCCGCTTCGAGCAGAGACACTTCCGCGCCCTGAAAACTCTGGTTCGCGCGGACGAGAGCTTCGGGCATGGCGAGGTTGAAGGGCAATTGGACGAAGCGGAAATGATGATTGTCGCCGCCCGCCTCGTGCGCGAGTTCGACCATGCGTTCGAGCGCGTGATAGCCGCGCTCACCCTGTGCGGCGCGGAAGCCGTTCCACGTCGCCACGCCGTACATCCTGATCTTCCCCTCGGCCACGCTCTGTTCGAGCGCGGCGAAGGCCGCGCCGAGACGCGTCTCGAACTCTTCGCGCGAGACGACGCCGAGTTGCGTCTCAGGATTGTGTATGTAGTAAACGTCGATGGTCGCCAGACGCATGTTGCGTAGCGACTGTTCGATCTGGTGCGCGAGATACTTCGGCGTCATGCAATGGCTGCCCGCCGCGATGTCGGACGGTTGTGCAATGCCCGGCTTGATGAAAGTCTCTTCGACGTAGCGGCGCACGCCTTCTTGCCCCGCGGGCGGGTCTGTGTCGAAAGGGATGTAGCCGCCCTTCGTGCAGATGACGATCTCGTCGCGGCTCGCGCGCCCGCCGTCGATCAAGCCTTGCAAGGCCGCGCCGATTGAGCGTTCGCTGCGCTGGAAACGATAGTTGGCCGCCGTGTCGATCAGGTTCGCACCGAGTTCGACGGCGCGCGTGACCGACTCTGTATAGCGCGCGTCCGTTTCGGCGTCGGGCTTGCCAAGATACGTGCCGATGCCGAGCGAAGAGAGCCACAAATTTTGTTCCAGCCGGAAATGATTTACCGCCACGGCCGACTCTCGCTGCAAACGCTCTCGATAACGCGCCGTCCCCTCCGTCGTCGCATAACCTGAGATTGACATTGTTCAAATCTCCAAAGACAGTGACAAGAGACAAGTTGGAAAGCCGTAACTATAAGCGTCGCGGGCGCGGCGCGGCAAGAATATTTCAGGGAAGCGCGAGAGTTGTGATAGTTTGAGCCAAAGTCTTACATGAACGAAACGCCGGAAAAGAAAAGGCTCGAAGAGGAAATGGCGCGCGTGGTCAACGACGATGAGCGCGCCGCTTCGCTCGACATCGCGGACGAGGCGCTGGCGGAACTCTCAGCGCGTGCCGTCGCGCTTGTGTCGGAGTATTTTCGAGGCGTGTCCGGCTCGCCGGTCTTGCGGCACATGGGAGCGACGGAGTTAGCCGCGCAGTTCGACGCGCCTCTGCCCGACACGCCCGATGCGCTCGAAGAGTTGTTTGCGGACTGTCGCCGTATCTTCGAGGGCAGCCGCCACAGCGGACACCCGCGCTTCTTCGGCTACGTCGCTTCGCCCTCGACTCCCATCGGCGCGTTCGCAGACCTCATCGCCTCCGCGCTCAACCAGAACGTCCCTGCGTGGCGCTCCGCGCCCGCCGCCACGCACGTCGAACACACAGTCATCCGCTGGCTCGCCGCCCTCGTCGGCTACGCTCCGGGCGCGCGCGGCCTGTTGACGAGCGGCGGCTCGATGGCGAACTTGAACGCGCTCTACGTGGCGCACCGCACGAAGGCGCGCGCTGCCGTCGCAGAGCACGGCGACGTGTCGCAAAAAGGTTTGTGGCGCGAGGGGCGAGCGGCAACCGTCTACGTTTCAGATCAGGCACACATGTCGATTGCGAAGGCGGCCGACATTTTGGGACTGGGGCGCGAGCAGGTGCGTGTCGTCGAGTCGGACGAAAACTTCCGCATGGACGTGAGGCGTCTGCGCGAGCGCATCGAGCGCGACGTGCGAGACGACTTTCAGCCGTGCTGTGTGGTGGCGAGCGCGGGCACGGTCAACACGGGCGCAATCGATCCGCTCGCGGAGATCGCCGGAGTCGCGCGCGAACATGATCTCTGGTTCCACGTAGACGGCGCATACGGCGCACTCGCCGCCGCCGACCCGTCGAAGCGCGCTCGCTTTGCCGGACTCGACGCGGCCGATTCCGTCGCGCTCGATCCGCACAAGTGGCTCTACACGCCGGTTGATTGCGGCTGCCTGCTCTTTCGCGACGCGTCGCGCGTGCGCGCGGCGTGGGCGGGGAGCGAAGCCGACTACATCAAAATTTTCGAAGAGAGTGAGGATGAGTCCTACGCCTTCTTCGACTACGGCGTGGAACTATCGCGCCGCTTTCGCGCGTTGAAAATCTGGATGCTCTTGCGCTACTACGGCTCGCAAAAAATCGTCGCCGCGATTGCGGAGGACAACGCGCTGGCGGAATATTTTGCAGCGCGCGTCCATGCGTCGGAAGACTTCGAACTGCTCGCGCCGGTCGAGTTGAGCATCTGCTGTTTTCGTTACGTGCCCGCGCGTGCGCGGCTGATCTCGGACGATGCTGCGGAGCGTGCGCGCGCCGAAGAGGAAGTGAACGAATTGAACGAGCGCATCCTGCGCGCAGTGCAACGCGGCGGGCGCGCTTACGTATCGAACGCGCTCCTTCGCGGTCGCTTCGCCCTGCGCGCATGCATCGTCAACTTCCGCACGACGCGCCGCGACATCGACGCCACGCTCGACATCATCCGCGCGGCGGCGCAAGAAGTGTGAAGGGAAAAGGAAACTTCCTTCATCCGTTACTGTTAGGTTGAAATGGTGAAGACTTTGAGCAAGCAGGTGCACGGGAAAGACGCGGGCGGCAACTTTTACGAACGCGAACTGGACGTGGCTGTCTCTTTAGCGCGTGCAGCGGGCGCAGCCGCGCTCGAACACTACGGCGGCCCCTTGCGCATCGTCCACAAGAGCGAGAACGACGACCCCGTCACGCAGGCCGACACGGCCGCCAACGACATTATCGTCGCCGGTCTGGGGCGCGAGTTCGCGTCCGACGGACTCCTTTCCGAAGAGACGCTCGACACCGTGCGTCGTCTCAGTCTCTCGCGCGTCTGGATGGTTGATCCGCTCGACGGCACGAAGGGTTTCATCGAAGGCAACGGCGACTTCGCAGTGCAGATCGGTCTGGTCGAAGACGGCACGCCCGTCGTCGGCGTCGTCTATCAACCCGTCTCGGACGTGTTGCACTACGCGGCGCGCGGCGCGGGCGCGTGGGTCGTCCGACCGGAGACTGAGCCGGAACAACTGCGCGTCTCCGAAGAGACGAAACTCGCGCGGATGCGACTGGCGGCGAGCCGCAATCATCACAGCCCGCGCATGAACACGGTGATGCGTGCGCTCGGTTTGCGTGAAGAGATCAGGCGCGGCTCGGTCGGCATCAAGACGGGACTGATCGCCGAGCGACAGTGCGACCTCTACATACACCTGTCGCCGCGCACGAAGCATTGGGACACCTGCGCGCCCGAAGCCATCCTCACCGAAGCCGGAGGACGCCTGACAGACCTCTGGGGCGAGCCTCTGCGCTACAACACCGAAGACGTGCAGAACCGCAACGGCCTCGTCGCCGCGAACGGCGCGGCACATCCCCTCGTCATCGCACGCCTCGCTCCGCTGCTCGACGAATTCGGCCGCACGCGCGTCTCATAAGAGAGGGCGGAGGGATGAGGGATGAGGGATGAAAGAAAGCATTCAACAAACTGAGCGCTTTTCCTGATTCATCCCTCATCCCTGTTCTTCGCTGCGAGCAAATTTTTTTGACAGTTCGGATGCGTCGCGTTAGCATCTGCGGCGCGAACGCGAACGCCCGCTCTGACGCACCGCTCCGGCGGAAGCGCGGCCTCACCCGCCGCCCGCGCCGCTTAAAAATTTCGACGTGAACCTCCGCTCCAAACTCCTGCTGCTTTTCGTCGCCGGCCTCGTCGTGCCGGTCTTGCTCGTCGGCTGGTTGTTGTATCGCAACAGTCTCGGTGTCGTCGAAGGCATGCTGCGCGAGGAAGTCGAGACGGAGGCGGCGCGCGCGGCGCGCGATGTGGAATCCGCTCTGCGCGTGCGCGAAAGTGACTTAAGCCGCTTGGCGCAGTCGAGCGCCGTGCGCGATTACGCGCGCGTCGGCATACCGCAATCGCTGACCGACGCTACGCAAACGCCGCCCGCGACGAACGAGACGGACAAAGCGGGCGCGACGGAAACTGTGCAGGTCGTCGCGGATTTCGCTTCGCACTATCGCGATTACTATTCATCCTTCACGCTCGTCGGCGCACCCGTAGCCGGCCACGTGCCGCTCCGCGTCGAGTCGCCCGACACGAGCGGCACTTCGCCGCGCGTGTTGCCGGGCGATCTGCTGCTCGGCCAGTTGCACCTTGACGAGCGCGTCTGGACGGCCACTGAGCCAAAGCCGCTCAGTTCGAACGTGAGGCGCGGCACAAACGGCACGACCTGTATCGTCTATACCGTGCCCGTCTTCTCGGACGGCGGCGTGCGTGCTGCGCTCGTCGCCGAACTGAAGCTGGATGCCCTCTTGCGCGATGCAGGACGCGAGGTGGACGCCGCAACAAACTCGACCGCTCCGAACGCCACGGTGCGCGCAAGCGAAGCATCGCAACCCGCGCGCCTGCTCATCGTGCTCGACGGGACGGGGCAGATCGTCTATCACACCAACCACGCGCTCAAGTATCAACCGGCGTCTGTGGCGATGCCTTACTTTGAAGAGTTCGCGCGCTCGATGCGTGCGGGACGCGCGGGCACGAGTTTCTACACCGTCCCGGCCGATGGCGCGCACTGGCTCGCCTCTTACCGCCCCGTGGCGGGCAGCGACCTCTCCGTGGCCGCCGCCGGAAATTACACGCGCGCCGTGGCGAGCCTCAAACGCGATGCCCTCACGTCGCTCCTGCTCGTGCTGCTCGTCGCGGGCGCGTTGCTCGTGTTTGTCGTCCTCGTCGTGACGCGCGCCGCTCGTCGCATAGAACGCGTGACGGAGGCGGCCGCGGCCATCGGCGCGGGCGATCTCAATCAGCGCATCGAAGTGCACGCGCACGACGAGACGCACGCTCTCGTCGAAGGCTTCAACCGGATGAGCGACCGCTTGCGCGAACTGATCGCGCGCGAGGCCGAGACGCGGCAGTTCCAATCGTTCGTGCGCCTGTCGGCGATGCTCACGCACGATTTGAAAAACGCCATTACAGGAATGTCCATGCTCGTCACGAACATGGAACGCCAATTTCACCGCGCCGAATTTCGCGAAGACGCAGTCTCTTCGCTCCGTCAGGCGACCGAGAAACTCGGCTCGCTCGTCGCGCGCCTGAGCGAGCCGGTCAAGACCCTGAGCGGCGAATACCGGCGCGCGCCGTACCCCTCAGACCTCATCCCCGTCATCCGGCGCGTGCTCGCGACGACGGCCGAACCGCGCGCGGACTTCTACGACATCCAGACCGAACTGCCCGACACGCTCGTCGCCCCCATAGATGCAGACCGCATCGAGCGCGTGGTGGAAAATCTGATCGTCAACGCCTTCGAGGCGATGGGCGGTCGCGGCGGGCGTCTGACGGTGGCGGCGGGCGTCGAGAGTCCCGCGCTCGTCTATTTCAGCGTCGAAGACACGGGGCCGGGCATGACCGAAGACTTCATGCGGACGCGCCTGTTCCGCGCCTTCGCCACGACGAAGAAGCGCGGCATCGGTCTTGGCCTCTACACCTGCCGCGAGATCGTCGAATCGCACGGCGGTCGTCTCGAAGTCAAATCGAAGCTAGGCTCTGGCACGCGCTTTCGCGTCGTGCTACCATCCATTCCGCTCATGGCCTCACATGCCCGCTCGGCCGAGAAGTCTTCGCAAGCGGAGACTACTGCGAAGACGGGCGCGGCCACTTGAGCGCGTCCCCCTTTCGTTTCAAAGAGCACATTAAAACTTAACGTTCGCCACACGTCCCTTCGGCCAGTGCGCCCGGCAAACGACCGTGAGGGACGAACTTCAATCTTCCCACAATGCAAGCACGCACAGCTTCGACGAGCGAACAGACGCCCGAACAATCGACGGACAAAGCGACCGTGCTTATCGTTGACGACGATCAGGTGCTCAGGCGTCAACTCTTCTGGGCGCTCGACGCGGAACACCATGTGCTCGAAGCCGATTCGCGCATGTCGGCCATCGCGCAGTTGCAGACCGGGCGTGTCCAAGTCGTCCTGTGCGACCTGCACCTGCCGCCCGATCTGGACGGCATCAGCGAAGGACTCGCCGTCATCGAAGCCGCACGCGCCGCGCGTCCGAGTATCCCCGTCATCGTCATCACTGGCAGCAACTCGCGGCAGACGGCGCTCGAAGCCATCGGCCGCGGCGCATACGGCTTCTTCGAGAAACCTTTCAACGAGGCAGAGGTCACGCACATCGTCCGGCAGGCGGCGCGCGTCCGCCATCTCGAAGAAGAGAACTTGAAACTGCGCGCCACGCTCCAGGCCTGTCGCGGCTTCGGTCGCCTACTGGGCAGTTCGCCCGCGCTCGAACACATCATGAAGCAGGCGCGCGCCGTCGCTTCGACGAGCGTGACAGTCCTCTTGGCGGGCGAGAACGGCACGGGCAAAGAGATGCTCGCGCGCGCAGTCCACGAAGAGAGCCAGCGCGCCGAAGGGCCTTTCATCGCCGTCAGTTGCGCGGCGCTGCCCGAAGATTTGATCGAGTCGGAACTGTTCGGCCACGAGAAGGGCGCGTTCACGGGCGCGGCGCAGATGAAGATGGGGCGCTTCGAGTTGGCCGACGGCGGCACGCTCTTTCTCGACGAGATCGGCGAACTCAGTCAGGCCGTGCAGGTGAAACTGCTGCGCGTGTTGCAGGAGCGTGCCTTCGAACGACTCGGCGGCACGAAGACTCTGACGGTTGACATACGACTCATTGCAGCCAGCAACCGCGACCTCGAACAAGAGGTGGAAGAGGGACGCTTTCGCCGCGACCTCTTCTATCGCTTAAACGTCGTGCCGCTGCAATTGCCACCCTTGCGCGAACGGCGCGAAGACCTCCCCATCCTCGCCGCCCACTTCGCCGCCAAGGCCGCGGAGAAACACGGACGGCCGCCCGTCGCGCTCGACCCACCGCTCATCGAAGCCTTGCAGGAATACGACTGGCCGGGCAACGTCCGCGAACTCGAAAACCTGATGGAACGCCTCGTCGTCCTCACCACCGGCACGCGTCTCGGCACGGAGTTTCTGCCCGAAAAGATGCTGCACATACGCCGCCCCGCGCCTTCGGCGGCCGACAACAGCGGCGGCATCAGCGCAGACGACGAAACCACGCTCGAAGGCGCGATGCACGCACTCAAACGTCGCCTGCTCATCGGCGCGATGCAGGCCGAAGGCGGCAATAAAGCAGCAGCCGCCAAACGACTCGGCATCAGCCGCTCCTACCTCCACCGCCTCATCGGCGAACTCAACATCACTACCTGAAGGGATGAGGGCGGCAGTGTGAGGGATGAATCAGGAAACCACGCAACGTAAGCGTGTGATCTCTTACTTCATCCCTCATCCCTCATCCCTTCCTCTGTCTTCTCCTGTCTACACGATCCGGCTGTGTGTCCACTCTAGTTCACACTTCGGGTGCCGCGGTTTGTAGTCTTTTGTAAGGAACTTCGCACAAACAGTGATGTTGTGTCCTTTGCGCGGCGTGGCACGCCCGTTGCCAAGTATGTCAAGCGTAAGACAGGAAGTGAGTTGAAAAGTTTTGAGAGTTGAAGGCAGGCGCGCTCCCTTGCGAGCGCAGGTGGCGGAAAGGAAGCGAAGACGTTGAAACCGAAACTTCTCATCGTTGACGACGAAACCGCCATCCGACAACAGCTTTACTGGACGCTCTGCGACGAGTACGACGTAACGACCGCGAGCGATCTTCCCTCGGCCATGCGTCATGCGGTGCACTTCGAGCCGGTTATCTCCATACTCGACCTGCACATGCCGCCCGTGCTCGATTCGCCCGAAGTCGGCCTGCGCCTGCTCGACTATCTCAAGGAACAGTGCCCGTCCTCGAAAGTCTACATCGTCAGTTCCGACGAGAGCATCGAGACGAAGAAAGCCTGTTTCAGGCAGGGCGCCGACGGTTTCCTCGCGAAGCCGCTCGACGTGGAGCAGTTGCTCACGACCGTGCGCCATTCGACGCACGCCGCACGACTCGAAGCGGCCTGAAAATTTCCCCGTAACGAAACGGGCTTTTACTTCATATAGGTTAGGTGGTGAGTTTCTTGAAAGCGTTAGCGAAAAAGCTGGGAGAGATGCCCGACGGCGAACTGACCCCCGCCGAGATACGCGGGGTGATGCTTCAACTGGCGCGCAAGCGGATTAGCGAACACGTCGCGCGCCCGGCCATCGAAGCTCTCAACAAGATCATGTGCGATGCCATCGCAGCCTCACACTTACTGCGCGGCGCACAACGCAAACACGGTCGTTGACAATGGCTGTCCTCACAGTCGCAGGCGCGGCGGCCCTCTATCCCCCCAGTCGCCGCGCCATTTGATAACGGTTCTTTGAAAGATTTGACGAGTTCGGCTCTCGTCCCCTTCACGAGAGACCGTCGCGCTCCGCGCACATACGGTAACCCTTCTGCCGCCGCCCGGAGCCGAAGCCCCCGCTTCCTACATTTGACTCATTCCCAGAGTCGCGGGGGCTTCATCTTTTTTAGAGAGGTCAGAGGCTAGAGGTCAGAGGTCAGTAAGAACAGCGATTGTTTTAACTGACCCCTGACCCCTGACCTCTAACCTCTGACCTCTTATCATTTTTACTGACCTCTAACCTCTGACCTCTGACCTCTTCCGTTGTATAATAGTCGCACGTCGAGCGCATGAGTTGGACGCCCTGTCCGGGCTGGAACTGGTGCGCGCGTCTTTGTGATTATTATGAAATTTCTTCATCTCGCGGACATTCATCTGGGCTGCCGCCGCTACAACGTGGAAGAGCGCACCGCCGACTTCTTCCGCGCCTGGAGCGACGTGATCGCACGCCACGCCATCCCGAACAAAGTTGACTTCGTGCTCATCTGCGGCGACTTCTTCAACTCGCGCAAAGTCGACCCGCAGGCCATGAATCACGCCATCATCGGCCTGCAAATGTTGAAAGAGGCGGGCATTCCCGTCGTCGCCATCGAGGGCAATCACGACCAGCACGAATCGGACGCCGTCAACCGTTTCAGTTGGATGCGCTCGCTTTCGCAGTGGGGCTATCTCATTCTCCTTGAGCCGGACACACGCGACGGTTTCAATCTCGTCCCCTGGAACGAAGAGGAACGCAGCGGCTCTTACATAGACATCGCGGACGCGCGCATCTTCGGCACACACTGGTTCGGCACTTCGACGAACGCCGCCGTTCCGCTCGTCGTCGATGCGCTCAGGCGTGCGCGCGGCGAAGGACTGTTCAATATCCTGATGCTGCACACGGACGTGGAAGGCCAACTCAACCGCCCGAATATCCCCGCGCTCTCCATCGCACGCATGAAGGAACTGCGCTCGCTCGTCGATTACGTCGCGCTCGGCCACACGCACAAGCGTTTCGAGATCGAGGATTGGGCGTTCAATCCCGGCTCGCTCGAAGCCTGCACCATCGACGAATTCAAAGAGGAACGCGGCCTCTATCTCGTCGAAGTTGACGAAGCCGGACGCGTCAAGGCCGCGCACTCGCGCGATTACACACAGCGGCCATTTCAACGTCTCAACTTCGACGTGTCCGGCGTTGAAGATGCGGAGGCCGTCCACGCCGGGGTCATGGAAACTGTCAGGCGCGAAGCGCGCACGCACGACCCTGAACAGGACGACAGCCCCGCGCCAATCATCGAGATCAACTTGCGCGGCCATCTCGGTTTCAAAAACTCTCTGCTCGACATCCCGCGCATGCGTGAAGAAGCGCGACAGCTAACCGGCGCGCTCCACATCATGATCAGCAACCGGAGCGTGCCCGTAGAATACGCCATCGCCGCCGGGCTGGACACGGACGCCTCGCGACAGGTGCGAGAACGCCGCATCGTCGAAGACCTGATCGCGCGTGACACACGCTTTCGCACGCGCGCGCATGATATGGCCGCGCTTACGCTCGAAGCCAAACGCCTCGCGCTCGGCGACGAGTCGCCCGAACGCATCCTGAGTCTCATCGAACAACAACTCGAACTCACGGCCGAACCGTCAACCGGCGCATCGTCAAACGGCGCGGGCGACGAAGCGGAACTCGTCGCCTCGGCCAGCGCCCTGCAAGCCATCGAACGAAACGCATCAACTTAGTAGAGGTCAGAGGTTAGAGGCCAGAGGTCAGTGAAAGACAGAAACTGATTTCTACTAACCTCCAACCTCTGACCTTTGACCTCTATTCAATGACTGATTCTTTCGAGAGAGTGCGCGGCGTGAGCGAGTTGCCGCTGTTCCCTTTGCCGCTGGTGCTGTTTCCGGGCGTGCCTCTGCCGCTTCACATCTTTGAGGAGCGTTACCGGCGCATGCTCGCAGACGTGCGCGCGTCGAATAATTTGTTCGGCCTCTCTTACTTCGATTTGAACACGGCGACCAACACGCGCCCTGCGGTCGGGCACGTCGGCTGTGCGGCCGAGGTCATCGAGGCGCAGACGTTGCCCGACGGGCGTTCCAACATTCTGACCGTCGGCGTCGTCCGCTATCGCGTCACAGAGTACGTCGACCGGGGCGAGCCTTACCTCGTCGGCCGCGTCGAGTTTTTCGAAGATGTGCACGAAGACGAGGCGCTGCTCGACGCGCGTGCGCGCGAGGTGATGGAACTTTTCACACGCATCGCACGCGCCGTTCGCACACTGAACGACGACCGCGCAAGTCTCCCCGACCTGCCGGACGCGGAACCCGAAAAACTCTCTTTTCTCGTCGCCGCCGCGATGGAACTCGACGCCGAGGCCAAGCAGTCGCTTCTCGAACTGCGCTCCGGCGCGGAACGGCTCGAACGCATCGCGGCTCTGCTCACGCAAGTCGTCGGCAACTACGAGGAGCGTGCGCGCAAACACAAACTCGCCAAAGGCAACGGCCACGGCGGCCCTCATCCGAACCTCGACGCATGACACACACGGCCGACGAACAGAGACAAGAGGCGTCGCGCGCGCGTGAGACTATACGCGTGCGCCTGCTCTATTTCGGCGCGGCGCGTGACGAGACAGGGCGCGAAGAGGAACAACTCGAAGTCCACGCTCCCGCCACGGCCGCGAGCGTCTTCGCGGATGTGTTGGACGCGCACCCCTCCTTGCGTCGCTTCGGCCGCTCTTTGCTCGTCGCCGTCAACGAAGAGTATGCGGCGGGCGAAGCGGAGGTGCGCGCCGGAGACGAGGTTGCCATCTTCCCGCCCGTCAGCGGCGGAAGCGGCACGGCCGACGAGCAAAGAGGCGCAGACGGTGAACGAGCCGGTGCGGGCGACGAAGATTTTTTTGAACTGACAGTCGACCCGATCAATGTCGGCGCGGTCGCACGCCGCATCGTGCCCGAACGCTGCGGCGCGACCGTCACGCTCGACGGCTACGCGCGCCGCTACACGCGCGGCCGGGGCGAAACACTCTATCTCGTCTACGAAGCCTACGCGCCGATGGCCTTGAGCGAGATGCGCCGCCTGGCCGCGCGGGCGCACGAAAAATTCGAGATCGCACACGTCGGCATCGTGCATCGCACGGGGCGGCTTGAGATCGGCGAAACTTCGGTCGTTATCTCCGTCAGCGCGCCGCACCGCCGCGCTGCGTTCGAAGCCTGCGAGTGGGCGATCCGAGAACTAAAACGCACTGTCCCAATCTGGAAAAAGGAGTTTTACGCAAACGGCGAAGTCTGGGTGGAAGGTGAAGGCTTCGCCGCCGAATAAAGAGATGAAAAACTTAAACGACCTGATCGAACGCAACCGTGCGTGGGCTGCAAAAATGACGGCCGACGACCCCGACTTCTTCAACCGACTCGCGCGGCAGCAGACGCCTAAATATTTGTGGATCGGCTGCGCGGACAGCCGCGTGCCCGCCAACGAGATCGTCGGTCTCCTGCCCGGCGAGTTGTTCGTTCATCGCAACGTGGCGAACGTCGTCGTGCACACAGACCTCAACTGCCTGTCTGTCATTCAGTACGCCGTCGAAGTGCTCAAGGTGCAGCACATCATCGTGTGCGGCCATTACGGCTGCGGCGGCGTCAAAGCCGCTTTGATGAACAGCAAGCACGGCCTGATCGACAATTGGCTTCGTCACATACAGGACGTAAAGCACCAACACGAATCACAGCTTGCCGCCGCTGCCGACGACGACGAGCGTTTCCGGCGACTGTGCGAGTTGAACGTCATCGAGCAGGTCTTGAACGTGAGCCGCACGACCATCGTGCAGGGCGCTTGGGAGAGCGGGCAGGAGTTGTCCATCCACGGCCTGATCTACGGAATCGAAGACGGAATCCTGCGCGAACTGGACATCTGCATCACCTGTCAGGACGAACTCGCCGCCAAATACCAGAGCGCCGTCGCCGCCTCGAACTGAGATCGCACGTCGCATCCCTCGTCACACAGAAGAAGACCGTTTGAGATTCGACATCCGAAATCTCAGACGGTCTTCCATTTTGTGTTTCCTGCTCTCGGTGGCGGGAAATTTTTTGGAACTACTTCCCGCGTCCGGCGTAATTCTGACTGAAAGCCAGTTTTGGTCAGCGGTCAGAAAATCATGGTCAGCACCATCACCAGAGAAGAAGTACGCGAGGCGATTCTCGACGCGACCGATCATCTGCTGGCGCGCTACGGCTATCGCAAGATGACGATGGACGACATCGCGCAGGAGGTCGGCATCGGCAAGGGCACGATCTACCTGCACTTCGCCGGCAAAGAAGAGGTCACGCTGTCGCACGTCGATCGCATCGTCGAGCGTCTGAAAGAACGCCTGTGGGCGATTGCGCGCACGGATGCGGACGTGGCGATTCGCTTGCGCCTGATGCTCGTGGCGCGCGTCCTCTTTCGTTTCGACAGCGTGCAGCACTACACGCAGAGTTTGAACGATCTGCTCGCGGCCCTGCGCCCGAAGCTGTTGGCGCGGCGCGCGCGTTACTTAGAAGAGGAAGCGCGCGTCTTCGCCGAAGTGCTCGACGAGGGACGGCGCGCCGGAGCCTTCAACGTCAAAGATACGCTCACGACCGCGTTCGCGCTGCTCCACGCGACCAACTCGCTTCTGCCCTACAGCCTCAGCACGACCGAACTCGGCGAGCGCGACGACATCAAGGAGAAGACCGAACAGATCGCAGATTTGCTCCTGAGCGGCCTGCTCCGAAAACAGGAAGCTCCGAGCGTCGTCGCCGCTGTAGCATCGTCCCGTCGTTCGCGTCGTCGCTGACAAACCATACGAAGAGAGCGTCAACTGTCCGCAAGACGGCGACGCCACCACGACACACCCGTAAGAAACAAGCGAGGATATTGTAGAGATGAGAAAAGTTTCAGCCATCATAAACGCGAGCCTGTCGGCCACGCTGTTCGTCGCCTGCCTGACCGTCGCGGCTTCTGCGCAGGGACAGCGACCGGCCGCTGCCGCCGTCGCGACAGCGCAGCAACAGTCGCCCGCCACGCGTCGCGTCGAAGAGTTGGTGCAGGTCATCAACTCGACGGACGCTTCGGCCACGAAGAAATTCATACAGGAAACTTACGGCGGCCAGTTTGCGCAGATGCCTCTCGCGGCGCATCTGAACTTCATCGCGCAGTTGCGCGACCGCACGCGCGGCATAGAGTTTCGCGGCATACAGGACGGCAACGCCACGGAGGCCACGGCGCTCGTGCGCGCGAAGTTGACCGGCGACCTGATGGGGCTGTTCGTCAGAGTCGAAGCGGACGCGCCGCATCGCATCATCGGCATCGGCATGCGCCCGCCGAAAGCAAACGCCGGGAGCGAAGGCGCTACAGCGGCGGCGCGTAAGTTGACGGACGCCGAGCGCGCACGCGAACTCGAAGCCTACGTGCAGAAGTTGGCCGACGCCGACGTGTTCTCGGGCGCGGTGCTCCTGGCGAAGGACGGCAAGGTTCTTTTCGAGAAGGCTTACGGCGAAGCGAGCAAGGATTTCAAGGTCGCGAACCGCGTGGACACGAAGTTCAACCTCGGCTCGATGAACAAGATGTTTACGTCCGTCGCCATCGCCCAACTCGTCGAGCGCGGCAAACTATCTTTCGACGATCCGCTCTCCAAGTTTCTCCCCGAATTTCCTTCGAAAGAAGCGGCGCAGAAGATCAAGATCAAACATTTGTTGACGCACACTTCGGGCCTCGGCAGCTACTTCAACAAGAAGTTCATGGAGTCGTCGCGCGCGCGCTTCCGCACCGTGAACGAGATGATGACGCTCGCCGAAGGTGAAACGCTCGCCTTCGAGCCGGGAACGAAGTGGGCTTACAGCAACACAGGGATGCTCGTGCTCGGCGCGGTTATCGAGAAGGTGACAGGGCAGAGTTATTTCGACTACGTCCGCGAGAACATCTACAAGCCCGCCGGGATGATGAACACGGACGCCTATGAACTAGACCTCGTGACGCCCAACCTCGCCGTCGGCTACCAGAAAGAGTACGAGGAAGACGGCCGCGTGCGTTTTCGCAACAACATCTTCCAGCACGTCATACGCGGCGGCCCGGCCGGGGGCGGTTATTCGACCGTGGAAGATTTGTTGAAGTTCGACATGGCCTTGCGCGCGAACAAACTGGTCGGCGCTGAATACGTCCGCCAACTGCTCTCGCCCAAGCCCGACCTCAACTCGCCCCAATACGGCTACGGCTTCGGCGTCGACACGGAGCGTCGCATCGCCGGCCACAGCGGCGGCTTCGCAGGCATCAGTTCGAATCTCGACATGTTTCTCGACAGCGGCTACACGGCCATCGTCATGTCCAACTACGGCGGCGGCTCGCAGTCCGTCACGCGCAAGATGCAGGAGTTGATCCTGGCCGGACAGGAGACGCGCGCCGCCAAGCAATAGTTTTCCGCCGACCCGAAACGAGCGAAAAAAAGAGAACACCCGCTCAAGCTTAAGCCTGAGCGGGTGTTCTCTTTTTCCTCGCGCGTGTAAGTAAATTACTCTGCGATTGCTACCTCTTCGGCAGAGGCTTCGAGGAGCGACGCGCTCGTCACCATGTCCCCGCCGTCGGTCTTGATGAGGCGGACGCCCTGCGCGCCGCGCCCCGTTTTGCGAATCTCGCTCGCTTCGAGACGGATGAGCTTCGCCTGTTGCGTGATGATCATGATCTCGGAGTCGTCTTCGACGGGGAAGACGGCCACCACTTTGCCGGTCTTCGGCGTCGTCTTCATGTTGATGACGCCTTTGCCGCCGCGCGATTGCAGGCGATAGATTGTGATCGGCGTCTGCTTGCCGAAGCCCTGCTCGGAAACGGACAGCATGCGTTCGCTGTCGTCGGCCGAGACGGCGCACAAGGAGACGACGTAATCGTCCTTGCGCAGATCGATACCGCGCACGCCGCGCGTGGCGCGGCCCATCGGGCGCACGTCCGCTTCGTCGAAGCGGATGGCTAGGCCGTTGTGCGTGGCGATAAAGATGCGCTTCGTGCCGTCGGTCAACACCACGTCGAGCAGTTCGTCGCCGTCGTCGATGTTGATGGCGTTGATGCCGTTCGTGCGTATGTTTTGAAACTCCGAAAGTGCAGTCTTCTTGATCACGCCTTTGCGCGTGACCATCACGACGTAGCGGCCTTCGGAGAATTCACGGACGGGAACGACGCCCGCCAGTTTCCGCGTCGAAGGAATATTGATGAGATTGACGACCGCTTTGCCGCGCGCGTGCGTCGGCGCGTCCGGTATCTCGTGCACCTTCAGCTTGAAGACCTGCCCGTCGTCCGTAAAGATCATGACGTAGGCATGTGTCGAAGCGGTGAAGATGTGTTCGACGAAATCGCCATTCTTGGGCGCAGCGCCGAAGCGGCCTTTGCCGCCGCGTCCCTGCCGCTGGTAAGACGACACGGGCGTGCGCTTGATGTAGCCGGAGTTCGTGATCGTGATCGCCACTTCCTCGTCGGCGATCATGTCTTCGATGGTGAGTTCGACACCTTCATCCACGATCTCGGTGCGGCGTTTGTCGCCGAAGTTTTTCCGCACCTCTTCGAGTTCGTTGATGATGACGCGACGCAGCGACGACTCGTTGGCGAGAATCTCTTCGAGTTCGGCGATGTACTTGATGATCCCTTCGTACTCGTCGAGAATCTTCTGGCGTTCGAGCGCCGAGAGACGCCGCAGTTGCAGATCGAGAATCGCCTGCGCCTGCGCTTCGGAAAACTCAAGACGCCGGATCACTTTTTGCAGCTTCTGGATGAACCCGGCTTGCGTCAGATCGGTCGGCAGACCTTTCCACGCGCGGCCTTCGCCCATGCCGTCCATGCGCCCCGTCAGCCACGCGCGCGCTTCGTCTACTGAAGAAGCGTTGCGAATGAGCGGGATGATGTAGTCGAGCGCGTCGATGGCCTTGTTCAGACCTTCGAGGATGTGTGCGCGTGCGCGCGCCTTGCGCAGTTCATATTCGGTGCGGCGACGCACGACCTCGCGGCGAAACTCCACGAAGGCTTCGAGCATCTGCTTGAGCGTGAGGACGCGCGGCTGGCCTTCGACAATCGCCAGATTGATGACGCCGAAAGACGACTGCATCGGCGTCATCTTGTAGAGCTTGTTCAGGACGACTTGCGGCACGGAGTCGCGCTTGAGTTCGACGACGATGCGCATGCCGTTGCGATCCGACTCGTCGCGCAAATCGGCGATGCCTTCGATCTTCTTCTCGTTGACGAGTTCGGCGATGCGCTCGATGAGACGCGCCTTGTTCACCTGATAGGGAATCTCTGTGATGATGATGGCGTCGCGTTCCTGCGTGCCGCGTCCGATGCGGTCGATGCCTGCGCGCGCGCGCATCTGGATGATGCCGCGCCCCGTCAGGTAAGCCGAACGGATTCCGGCGCGGCCGTAGATGAAGCCTGCGGTCGGGAAGTCGGGGCCGGGGACGATCTTCAACAACTCTTCGTCTTTGATCTGCGGCTTGCGAAGGACTGCGATAGTGGCATCCACGATCTCGCTCAGGTTGTGCGGCGGGATGTTGGTCGCCATGCCGACGGCGATGCCGCCCGAACCGTTCAGGAGCAGGTTGGGCACGCGCGTCGGGAGCACTTGCGGCTCGCTCAGGGACTCGTCGTAGTTCGGTTGAAAATCGACGGTCTCTTTTTCAATGTCGGCCAGCACTTCCGTCGTCAGGCGCGACATGCGCGCCTCGGTGTAGCGCATGGCGGCGGCCGCGTCGCCGTCAACCGAGCCAAAGTTGCCCTGCCCGTCGATGAGCGGGTAGCGCATGGAGAAATCCTGCGCCATGCGGACGATGGTGTCGTAGACGGCCGAGTCGCCGTGCGGGTGATACTTACCGATCACGTCGCCGACGATGCGCGCGCTCTTTTTGTAAGCCTTGTTGTGTTGATTGCCGAGTTCGTTCATCGCCCAGAGCACGCGGCGGTGCACGGGCTTGAAGCCGTCGCGCACGTCGGGCAGCGCGCGCCCGATGATGACCGACATCGCGTAGTCGAGATACGAACGCCGCATCTCTTCTTCGATGTTGACGTAGTTATGATCCAGTATTTCCATTAATAAACCTTTCGAGTACAATCTGGCGTCCGTCTCCGAAGGGGAGACGCTGACGCACGCTTCGCGCCCGGCATTCCACCCGCCAAAACGCTCTCTCAAGTTTCCGCGCCGTGAGCGTTCGGACGACGCCGCACGAAGGCACGGGGAAAGCTCTCGCGCGCTAGTCACGGACGCCTTGTTTGAGAGACCTGAAACTGGTGGCCGACGGTACTTTTCCGGGTCGCCAAAGTACCGGATTGAAGTACGACATATTGTAGCCCGAAAACCCCTTTTTAGCAACCGTCGAAACAGCGTAAAAGCCTTGTAAAATCAGGGTTTCGAGCGATTTTTCGGGGGCTGCGAAGGGGGTAATGGAGAGCACAATATATTGAGGCCGGGGCGACTGCGGATGCGCCCCTGAAACGGATGAAATATTCGGGCAAAGATCGGCGCTTGCGGGAACGTCTGAAACTCTCTCTGCCCGTGCGCGTACAGGTTCGAGAAGACGCCGAAACCGAGTGGACGGAGATGACGCGCCTGCTGGACTTGACGCCGTTCGGGGCGGGTTTTAGTCTCACGCGTCCGGTCGATGTCGGGCGGCTCGTACACCTGACGCTGCCGATGCCGCGTCAACTGCGCTCCTTCGATCACGTCGAAGATCAATATCGCGTCTATGCGCTGGTGCGTTCGATGCGAGCGGAGTTTCCCGTCGGAGCGAGCACGCCGAGTTTCAAGTTGGGCGTGGCCTTCGTCGGCAAGCGCCCGCCCGACAGTTATCGGCTCGACCCGAAAAAGCGTTACGAGGTGCTCAAGCCTGAGTCGGAAGGTGGCCTGTGGAAGCTGTTGGAGCAGCCGACGACGGTCACGGGACAGATCGAGAAAAAGGAGTCGCGCCTCAGCGTGCCGGTCGAAGTGACGATTGAGTTGTACGACGAACAGTGGAACATCACGGCGCGCGAAGAGACGGTGACGGAAAACATCAGTCGTCGCGGCGCGGCCGTCTACACGTCGCTCAGTGCGGAGCGGGGAAGTTTCCTGCGTTTGACAAGCGCGCGCTACCAAACTTCGGTCTTCGCAGTCGTCCGCGCGCACCGGACGGGCAACGACGGCATCCCGCGATTTCATCTTGAGTTTGTAGATCATGAGTGGCCGCTTGAGGAGTTTGGTTGAGATGCGACGAAAGCGTCGAAGTTTAGTCTTTCCGCGCGAGGTGCTGCTCGTGGAGATCGAGCGCCACTGCGCCGAGGCGAGTTGCAACGCGCGCACGCGCATCGGCTTGACGAAGGAAGAGGCACGGCTCTACGACGGTTTCGAGTGCGAGCGTTGCGAGCGTTGGAACGAAGACGGATTGAACGAGCGCGACATCCCCGACTGGTGGGAAGAGTTGAACATCACGGGGCTGGCGACGCTCGGACGCGGCGGCATGGCGGGCGATACCGCGTCGCAGAGTGATGAAGTGAACAGCGAAGCCGGGGGCGTGGTCGCGCGTCTGAGCGATGCGTGGCAACAGCGTGCACGGCGCGAGGGGCGTGCCGGTGGGACGGAGACGACGGGAGACGGGGGAGACGAGCCGCTTTGAGCGAGACGGAAACGGGCGTCGTGCGGCGCAGTAACAAGTCGGCTTCGGCGGGCGAACGAATGGACGAGCCTTACGTGTTGCCCGTGTGGGCGATTCGTCTGTTGCGCGCGGCCTTGCGCCTGATCTTTCGTCTCCTGTGGCGGATGCGCTACGTGGGCGTGGAGAACGTTCCGCCGTCGGGCGGCGTCATCATCGCCGCCAACCACCAGACTTACCTAGACCCCTTCTGGCTCGGCGGCCCCGTCCCGCTCTACTCGCGTTTTCTGGCGTGGGACAAAGTGTTCGACTGGCCTGTGGCCGGAAAACTGATGCGACTGTTGGGGGCGTGGCCTTTGCAAGTGCAGAAGGGCGACCGCCACGCCATCCGCCGCTCGCTCAAGTGGCTGCGCAGCGGCGGCGCGCTCGTCATCTTCCCCGAAGGCGCACGCTCTTTTTCCGACGGACAGATGCAGGAGTTCAAAGTGGGCGCGGCACGACTCGCGCTCGAAGCGAACGTGCCGGTGCTGCCCATCACGATCCGGGGCGGCCATCGCGTCTGGCCGCGCGACTGGCGCTGGCCGCGCTTCGGCCGCGTCGAGATCATCTACCACCCGCTACACCACCTGCGGCCTCTGCCCGGCGAAGACACGCGCCAGACCGCGCGCCGCGAAACCGACAAACTCTACGAGATCATTCACTCCGCGCTTTGAATTGAAAGACGCGTCGGTGAATGCTGCAAAGATGAATCAGAAAACAAAACGGCTGTTGTTATGGCTCGCGCTCGTCCTGTTGGTTGTCGGCACGTTTCTGTGGGTCTTCATTCCGGTCTGGACGATTCAGCCGTTCAAGGCGCAGACGCCGGAGGGGTTGAACCTCTCTTACACGTTGCGCAGTTGGTCGCGTGTGGTGACGCCTCTGGCGCTCGCGCTCTCCGTGCTGCTCGTCCTTTTGCTCTGGCGTGGCACGCGTTGGTTCTTGAAAGTCGCGCTGGTGCTGATGCTCGTGCCCGCGTTGGCGGCGGCGTGGTTCGCACGGCAGAACCCTTTCGAATGGATGTTCAAGCCGCTTGAGCGGAGCGCATACGCGGCGGCCGACAAAGTTGATTTCGTCGCTGACGAAGAGATGGTCTTGGCCGTCGAAGTCAACGGCGACGCAGTGGCTTTTCCCATCAGGCAGTTGGCCTATCATCACGTCGTTCAGGACACAGTGGGAGGACAGCCCGTCGTGGCAACTTATTGAACGCTCTGTCACACCGGTCTGGTGTGGGAAGCGACGAGCGACGGGCGGCCTTTGAAGTTTCATTTGACGGGGATCAACAACCAGAACTTCATCATGGAGGACGAAGAGACGGGAACCTGGTGGCAGCAGGTGTCGGGCGAGGCCATCCACGGCCCGCTCAAGGGGCGCAAACTCAAGGGCGTCTTCCACGACGAACTGACGTTTGCCACCTGGCGGCGCGAACATCCGCGCGGGCGCGTGCTCAGACCTGCGGAAGACAACGACGCGTGGCGCAAGTTCTCGGAGCGTTGGGAAGAACAGACGGCCAGGATGCCTGTCGTCACACAACGCGACGCGCAGGACAAACTCGAACCGCGCGCCGTCGTGATGGGTATCAAACTGAACGGCATGGCGAAGGCTTACCCGCTCGAAGCGATTGAGCGGCAGAGTCCGATAGTTGACAAGGTAGGGGGCGTGCCCCTCGTCGTCCTGCTTGGCGAGGATAACAAATCCATCCGCGCCTTTGAGACGACCGTGGACGGGCGCGCGCTCGAATTTTACGTCCGCACCGATCCGGCGGGCGCGTGGCGCATGTTCGACGGCGAGACGCAAAGCGAATGGGATTTCACCGGGCGCGCCCTCTCAGGCACACACGCCGGTCGCCAACTCAAGAAGATTCCACTGCTCAAAGACTATTGGTTCGACTGGAAACTCTACAACCCGCAAACCCTCGTCTACGCCTTCAACACACCATGAAAGTGGTGAATGGTAAATAGTAAATGGTGAATGGAAGAAGACAGTTCTTCTCCATTCACCATTTACTATTTACCATTCACCTGTCTTCAGTCTCTGAGCGCGAGGACACGCATCATGGCTTCGTGGACGAGTCCGTTCGAGGCCATGATGGGCGGCGTGTAGATGTCATAAGGCGAGTTGTCGTAGCGCGAGACGCGCCCGCCCGCCTCTTCGACGAGAATCGCCCCGGCGGCCACGTCCCACGGTCTGAGTCCCTCTTCCCAGAAGCCGTCGAAGCGCCCGCAGGCGACGTAGGCCAGATCGAGCGCGGCCGACCCGTCGCGGCGCACGCCCTGCGCGTGCAGGATGAAGTTCTTGAAGTTGCGCACGAAGTTGTCGCGCCCGCGCACGTCGTAAGGATAGCCCGTGCAGAGCAGCGCCTCGTTGAGGTCGCCCGTCTCGGAGACGCGTATGCGCCGCCCGTTCAAAGTCGCGCCCGCGCCGCGCTCCGCCGCAAACGTCTCGTCGCGCGTCGGATCATGGATGACGCCGATGACGATCTCACCCTCGCGTTCGAGCGCGATTGAAACGCAGTAGCAGGGATAGCCGTGCGCATAGTTCGTCGTCCCGTCGAGCGGATCGATGATCCACTTGTAGGCGCTCTCCGTCGCGCCCTCCGCGACGGCCGTGCCCGACTCTTCCGCGAGCACCTGATGGCGCGGGTAATAACTGCGAATCCGCTCAACGATCAGACGCTCGGCCGCCAAGTCCGACTCCGTCACGAGATCGATCTCGCCCTTATGCGTCACCTCCAGCGCCGCCCGCCCGAACCGCTCGGACAACACACGCCCCGCCTCACGCGCCGTCTCAATTGCGAAATCTAACAAGTTGAACTCCTATCTAAATGGATGTGGCAATCACACCATCGCTGAACGCTTCGAGCCGCCCCTTTTTCATCAATTCACCGTGCCCTTAATCAAGGAGATGTCAGGTGTTCTCAATCTAACGGAACCTTCTGCCGGAATTCCGCTTGCGCGCAATCCGAACACCGGCGAGTGCTAACGGAAAGCTAAGGACGAACAGAGAAGGTGCTACTACAAAAAAGAGGCCGACCGCTATCATCCCCCCCGCATCATCACGCGCGTGCAGAGCCAGATGACGGCGCGCATTGTATATCGTGTAACAGATAACAATCGCAGGCCACAGGAAGCCGATGGCAAATGACAGCAGATCACTAATCCATCGAGGCCATCCACGACGCCGCACACAGAATTCCGCAAAATATCCAAGCCCGACGCAACTTGCAACGAAGACTATAATTGCAGTTGCTAGGCTAAGCCACATTAGGATCGTATCCCAGCCCATAACTCTCCAGATAATTCAAACGGACGCCGAATCGCTATTGTGCCATGCGCAGGCGGCGGGCGGCGAGTTTGAGAACTTCCTGAACTTGCGCGTCCCAGTAAGGCCACGAGTGTGCGCCGGGGAGCTGGCGATATTCGTGTGGGATTTTGCGTCGGAGGAGAAGTTCGGAGAGGGCGCGGTTGGATTGGATGAGAAAGTCTTCCGTGCCGCAGTCGAAGTAGATGAAGGGGAGCGCCGCGAAGCGTTCGGCGGGGAGGTCTGAGAAGAGTTTGAAGAGGTCGTTTTCGCGTCGCGTCGCGCTGTCCATTGCGCCGTAGACGCGTGCGATGGAGGGTTTGACGAAGGCGGGCAGGCCGGGGGCGCCCGCGTCCCATGAAGCCGCGTCGAATGCGCCGCTCATGGAGGCGGCGAGGGCGAAGGTTTGCGGGTGCTTGACGCCGAACTTCAAAGCGCCGTAACCGCCCATCGAAAGACCTGCGACGGCGCGTGCGTCGCGCGTTTTGAGCGCGCGATAGCGTCGCTCCACATCCGGGATCAACTCTCGTAGGATGTAAGTCTCAAACTTATCTGAGGCGACCGTGGCGCTGTCCGTGTACCAACCTTCGCGGCCTTCGGGCGTAACGATGATGAAGCGATACTGCGAGGCGTAAGCGGCGAGGCGCGTGCGTGCGGAAACCCAGTCGCCCGCGTTGCCGCCGAGTCCATGCAGGAGATAGATGACGGGATATTTTACGGTTCGCGCGCCGTGCGTGCCGTAGAGAGGCGGAAGCACGACGTTGTAAGGCAGCGACTTGCCGACGAGCCTGCTCTCGAACTCGACTGACTCGACGCGAGCTGCCGGTTGCCGCTCGGCCTCCGTTTGAGCCGTGGCCGCGACAGATAGCAGCAGCGCGAAGCAGAGAAAGAAGACGCGCGCCGGGGTTGAAGCAATACGCGCACGCCGCCTTGATGCAAGATGCGCTTGCGACGTCGAAACTGAACGCGCTTGTGGGTTCAAGGCGAGAGGCGCTTGGCTCAGTCGCGTGAGTTTTTTCATTCGCACTATTTCCACACTCCCACGGATTTCAGAAACTCTTCGAGGTTCGCTTTCCTGAGCAGGTCGCCGACCGCTTCGCGTTTGAGTTGCGGCGCGATGCGTTCGGGGCGTTCGGCCAGCGCGTGTGCGGTGAGGGCGACGACCACCGCGCCCGCAGTTAAATTGTGCGCGGCGATCTTGTCAACGGTGTCGCTCGGTTTGTGGTGAATGTCGTCGTAGTGTTCCATGTCAACCCAGAGGTCGAGGGCGGGGATGCCTGCGAGCAGGAAGTGGCCGTGATCCGTGTCGAAGGTGAGTTCGGGTGAGAGGCCGTCGCCGCCGAGCCCTGCGAGCAGAGACTCGCTGATGGGCTGCATCGCCGCCTGCACGTCCTCGCGTCCCTCAAACTTCCAGCCGCGCGGATGTCCCGCGCCGTTGTCCGTGTTGAGCGCGGCGACGCAATCTTTGAGTTCGCGTGCGTGCGCGCGCACGTAGGCGGCCGAGCCTAGCAGCCCTTGTTCCTCGCCGCCCCAGAGCGCGAAGCGTATGGAGCGGCGCGGCGGCGTGCCGAGCGCGGCGATGGCGCGCGCCGCTTCCAAGACCATCGCACAACCCGTCCCGTTGTCCTGCGCGCCCGTGCCGTAGTCCCATGAGTCGAGGTGCGCGCCGACGATGATCCACTCTTCGGGACGCTCGCGCCCGCGAATCTCCGCGACGACGTTCACATCCTCAATCGCGCCGCCCGTCCGGTTCTCGTATTGAAATTCGACGGAGACGGTAGTGCCTTGCGCGAGAAATCGCTGGACGAGTTTCGCGTCTTCCATGCCGAGTTGCGCGAGCGGCAGAGGGCTGATGCGCGCGCCCCAGTTCAGGTTGAAGGCGTTCAGCACGTTGTTCGCGTCCGTGCCGCCGACGACGGCCGCCGCCGCGCCCGCCTCTTTGAGAAACCCCTGCGCGGCGACCAGCCTGGCGAAAGCCGCGTAGCCGTCCTTGAGCAGCGACGACAAATCCAGCATGACGACGCGGCCTTTGATCTTGCCCGCCTCGCGTTTGATGAAATCGCGCGACAAATCTGTGAGCAGATATATCTCGCCGCGCACACCGCCCGCGGGCGTAGACGGCGACCAGCCGAGCGATTCCAGATAGAGCGGGCGTTCGAGCGGCGCGGTCATGCGCGCCTGCGCGCGTCCGCGCGTCCAGGTGCTTTCGAGTTGAAACGGTTCGAGCCGCACATCTTTGACGCCCGCGGCGCGAAACTGTTCGGCCGCCCATTCGGCCGAACGTCGATAAGCCGCCGACCCGCTCAAACGTCCGCCGAACTTATCCGAGAGGTTCTGCACGTACTCCATCGCGCGGCCGCGTACCAGCACTTCGCCCGCGAGCCGCGCCGCAGTCTGCTCCGACCCGCCGGACTGCTGCGCGGACATGACGGACGGCAGCAGCAATGTGAACAACAAGAGCGCCGCGCGAAAAAGTTTCATAGATGAATTCTCCGTTGAATGGATAAACAGGCGACCGGGAAAGTTTATACGTGTGAGTGTGGAAGGCGGATTCAAACTGCGCGGGATCAATGAGGCGCGAAAGCAGAGTTGATTTCCGCGCGGCGAGGTGCAAATCACGCGGGAATCAATTCTGCGCCAACTCTCCCGGCTGATACGCGCTTAGGACTGGCCGTTGCCGCCGCTGATGTTTCTCTCCACCAGCGCGGCCAGACGGTCGAGCCGCGCATCGGTCTCAGACACGCGCGCGTTCGCTTCAGCCGCACGTTGGCTAGCTTCAGCCGCACGCTCGCTTGCTTCGGCCGCACGGTCACCTGCTAGAGCCGCGCGTTCGCTTGCTTCGGCGATACGCTTATTAGTTTCGACTATCTGCGCATTTGCTTCTGCTATTTGCGCATTCGCTTCTGCTATCCGCCTATTAGTCTCCGCTATCCGCTCGTCCGTGCGCGCATTCGACTCGGCTATCAGTTGATCGGCGTGCGCGTTCGATTCGGCTATCAGTTTATCGGTGCGAGCGTTCGATTCAACAATTCTTTTGTTGGTGCGCTCCAGTTGTGCTGCCAAACCTTCCATAGTACGCGTCGCAATCAAGATAAACTGGGATTGTGTCTCTGCGTACACTTGTATCTGTTTGCTCATTTCATCGATCTGTTTGCTGTTTTCCGCGATCTGTTGGTCGTTCCGATCCAGCCGCGCCTCTGCCTTTGCCTGATTCTGGATCAGAAACTCAATCGCGCGTTCTAGCTCTTCACCGGTCATAACTTCGTTACCTCCATCTGCGCTGGCTGCCGTCTCCACGGTGGGCGTCTGTGGAACCTATCAGGCGTCGAGCATGGGCACGTTGATGCCTTTGGCGCGGGCGGTCTCTGTAGCTTCGTCGTAGCCCGCATCGACGTGGCGTGCGACGCCGAGGCCGGGATCGTTGGTGAGCACGCGGTTCAAGCGGCGCGCGGCTTCCGGCGTGCCGTCGGCAACGGAGACTTGACCGGCGTGGAGCGAGTAGCCGATGCCCACGCCGCCGCCGTGGTGGAACGAAACCCACGAAGCGCCGCTCGCGGTGTTCAAAAGAGCGTTCAGGATCGGCCAGTCGGCCACGGCATCCGAGCCGTCGCGCATGCCTTCGGTTTCGCGGAAAGGCGAGGCGACCGAACCCGTGTCGAGATGATCGCGGCCGATGGCGACGGGCGCTTTCAAGTCGCCGCGACGGACGAGTTCGTTGATGGCCTCGCCCATCTCTGCGCGTTCGCCGTAGCCGAGCCAGCAGATGCGCGCCGGGAGTCCCTGAAACTGCACGCGCTCGCGCGCGAGCCTGAGCCAGCGGTTGAGCGTCGAGTCTTCGGGGAAGAGTTCGAGTGCGAGGTCGTCCGTGCGGCGTATGTCCGACGCGTCGCCCGATAAGGCCACCCAGCGAAACGGCCCTTTGCCTTCGCAAAAAAGCGGGCGTATGTATTCGGGCACGAAGCCGGGAATCTCGAAGGCGTCCGTGCACCCTGCGTCGTGCGCAAACTTGCGTATGTTGTTGCCGTAGTCGAAGGCAATCGCCCCGGCGCGTTTGAGCGCGATCATCGCTTCGACGTGTCGCGCCATCGATTCGGTCGAGCGCGCAACGTATGTGGCCGGATCATTCCGCCTCAACTCATCCGCCGCTTCGAGACTAAGCCCTGCGGGCACGTAGCCGCCCAGGGGGTCGTGCGCGCTCGTCTGATCCGTGACGGCGTCCACGCGCACGCCGCGACGGACGATCTCCGGCAACACCTCCGCGCAGTTGCCGACCAGCCCGACGGAGACGGCGCGTCCCTGTTCGCGCGCGTCCTCGCAAATTTGCAGCGCATCGTCGAGCGTCAGGGCAAGACGGTCGCAGTAGCCCGTCTGCACGCGGCGTTCGATGCGCGCACGGTCAACGTCTACGCCGAGGAAGACCGCGCCGTTCATCGTCGCGGCGAGCGGCTGCGCGCCGCCCATGCCGCCCATGCCGCCGGAGACGACGAGCCGACCCGCGAGCGTCCCACCGAAGTGCCTGTCGGCCATCGCGGCAAACGTCTCGAACGTGCCCTGCACGATGCCCTGCGTGCCGATGTAGATCCATGAACCGGCCGTCATCTGCCCGTACATCATCAGGCCGCGACGTTCGAGTTCGTGAAAGTTCTCCCAGTTCGCCCACGCGCCGACGAGGTTCGAGTTGGCGATCAAAACGCGCGGCGCATATTCGTGCGTGCGAAAGACCGCGACGGGCTTGCCCGACTGGACGAGCAGCGTCTCGTCATTTTCCAAACGCTGCAACTCGCGCACGATGGCATCGAAGGCCGCCCAGTTGCGCGCCGCGCGCCCCGTGCCGCCATAGACGACCAGATCGTCCGGACGCTCGGCCACTTCCGCGTCGAGGTTGTTCAAAAGGCAACGCAGCGCCGCCTCCTGATGCCAGCCCTTGCAATTCAACTTCGCGCCGCGCGGCGCGCTCAACCTTCTCGAACCGTTCATCTTCAACACTCAACTATTAGCCCCTGACAATTTCGACTTTGCGCCTCCGGCGAAAACTGAGTTCACCGGGGCGCAACAGTTTGAAGACGCGGGGGCGCAAAAGAAGAAAAGGCGCAAAAGTAGTTTTGTCGCGCGCCCGAAGGCAAAGCGCTGTGCACGCGAAAGAGACTTAGCGGTTCTCGTCCCGTTCGCTTCTGAAACTTCCGATGAAGTTGTCGAACCAGCCGCCGCTCTGTCTGGTCACTTCTTCGAGTTCGCCCCGGTCGAGCCAGATGCCGCCGCACGTCTGGCAGATGTCGATGACGACCGACCCGCGCGCCTCTTCGACGAGCGTGCCGTGGCCGAGCGGGCACTGTCGCCCTTCCTTCAAGCCACGCGACGCCGCTTCCGCCGCCACGTCTGCACGTATCTTGTCCAGCAACTCGCGCTCCTTGCGCCGGAAATAATCCTCTTCCAGCGCCTTGCGCCGTTCGTCGAAAATCTCTGACATGATTTCGTCTCTCCTCTTCCGTGTGGCATCCAAAACTTTGCACGCCATTGTAATAACAGAAAAGCGCAAGTGCACGCCACAACCGCGCTCGAAACTAACCCCGCAGGCGTTGAGATTAAAAATCTGAACTCTCAAAGTTCAACTCTCAACTTCCATCTCTCAAGGTTCAACTCTCAAATCCGTGGCTTGCTTCGTTCAAGGCGAATGAATATGCTGTGTCAATCCCCGTAACGCTGTTCATCTTGCGCAAAACTTTTCGGGAGACATTTGCACATGGCACTCAGCCCGCGCGCACGCGTCCTGCTCATCGTGGCGACAATTCTGTTGGGATTGACCGCGCTCATCTGGTATCTCAGCAGCAAGCCGAGCGCAACACCTGTCCAGCCAATCTCTCCGCCCACGACGACGAGCGAACTCTCCGGCCCTGCAACTAACGCCGGGAACACAAACGCACTTGCGACGCCCGCGCCGTCTTCCACAACCGCTGCGCCTTCGCCTGCTGCTCAGCAAGCGTCGCCCACCGCTTCCGCTCCGGCCGAAGCGACACACGCCGGCGGCGGGACATCTTCCACGACGTCAGGTCTGCTGATTCCGGTCTTAGGGCACAGCCCCGACGACTTGCAGGACACCTACACGCAGTCGCGCAGCGAAGGCCGCACGCACAACGCCATCGACATCATGGCCGCGCGCAACACGCCCGTCGTCGCTGCCACAGACGGGCGCATCGTCAAACTCTTCCAGAGCGAACGCGGCGGCATCACCATCTACCAACTCGGCACGGACGAACGCACCGTCTACTACTACGCGCATCTCGAACGCTACGCCGACGGCCTCTCTGAAAATCGCTCCGTGCGGCGCGGCGAACTGCTCGGCTACGTCGGCGACAGCGGCAACGCCGGACGAGATAACTGCCACCTCCATTTCTCCATCTGGCGCATCGACGACCCCAAACACTTCTGGGACGGCGAGAACGTCAACCCGTACCCGCTGTTAACGAAACGATGAAGTGAACGCTGGTGAACGGTAAATGGTGAATGGAGGAAGACGGTTCTGTCCATTTACCATTTACCCTTCACCATTTACCAGTCTCTTTCGTTTTCTTTTCGTTCCTTCGCCGTCCGTTTATGGTGCGAAGACAGGTGCGGGGCGTGTGGGGAAGGGGTGAAAAACGTTGGATTCGGCGCGGGGCGTTGGTGGGAACGGGTGTTGCTAGCGGATGTGGGGATGTGCGGGTTTTTCGCGGACGAGTTTAGTAGTCGATATGAAAATCGCAAGAGGAGTTTAAAGTCAGTATGAAAAGAGTGTGGCGTGTGTGGAGCGGCGCGTTGTGCGTGTGCGCCCTGTTCGTTTTCGGTGGCTGCCAGACCGCGCCCGTGTCGAACACTAACGGCGCGGCGGTAGCGACGCCTTCGCCAGCGGCGAGCGCGTCGCCTGCTACAGCAAATAGCGCGGGCGCGAACAATCTGCCGGTGACTTTGCCCGTGCTCGACGCCATGTTCGCCGACGAGAAGTTTGCGGCCGACTTGAAGTCTGAGTTGCAACTGACGGACGAGCAGATCGAACGCCTGCGCCGCGTGGCGCGCGAAGAGACGGCGGGCTTGCGCGAGACGGAGACGGGCGAACACGGCGGCACGACCACGGCCGCCACCACGCGCGCCTCTGAACAGATCAAGAGCGTGCTCGGCGACGAACGCGCCGCGCGCTTTTCAGAGTTTGTGCGCACGCGTTGGGGGGGCGGCGAAAGCGCCGCGACGACCGGGGGCGGCAAGCCGAACGCCGTGCCTGCCGACACGCGCATCGTCGTCAACGCGCCCGCCTATCGCATGGACGTGTTCGAGAATGGGCAACTCGTGAAGTCTTACCGCATCGGCATCGGCTACCCGGAGTTTCCGCTGCCCACGGGCTTGCGCCGCGCAGACACCATCATCTTCAACCCGACGTGGACGCCGCCGGACGAGCCCTGGGTCGAATCGCCTTCGAGCAAGGTAAAGGTCGGCGAGAAGGTTGATGCGGGCAGCCCGCTCAACCCGCTCGGCCTCGTCAAAATTCCCATCGGCTTGCCCTCGCTTATCCATGGCGGCAAGTCGACTGCGAAACTCGGCAGTTTCGCCTCGCACGGCTGCGTCGGCCTGACGAACCCGCAGGTGCAGGACGTGGCGCGCGTGCTGGCGAAGATCGGCGGCGCGGAGTTGACGGACGAAGACGTGACCGCCTACGCGAAGAATCGACGCGAGACGAAAGAGATCAAACTCGAACGCGCAGTGCCCGTCGAACTACGCTACGAAACCATCGTCGTCGAAGACGGCAAACTTCACATCTACCGCGATGTGTACGACCGCGACTCGAACACGGAAGAGAATCTGCGCGCCGTGCTGTCGGCCTTCGGCGTCTCGCTCGACACCTTGAGCGAGACGGAACGCGCGCAAGTGCTCGACGCGCTCCGGCAGATGGCGCGCGACGCCAAAGGCAACCCGGCCGACGGCACGCCCGACGCTTCACCTAGTCCGACGGCCGAAGCGGCGAACAAAAACTCGAACAAGAATTCGAACAAGAACTCGAACAAAAACACGAACGCCGAGGCCGCGAAAGTGACGCGCACGGTCAAAGGCCAGAAAGAGATCGTCATCGAGATCGCCGCGCTCAGAGGTAAAGGCTACCCCGCGCCCGTCGCCCTCGACACGGGCGGCGCAACTAAAGATGCAGCCGCAAAGAAGGGCAAGCGGAGTTAGAGAAGAAACGATGAAGTGAAAATGGTAAATGGTGAATGGAGAGAATCCGCTTCTTTCCATTCACCATTTACTATTTACCGTTCACCTGTTTTCACTTCGTCGTTTTCTCTTCACAGGAAGAGTTGATGAAGTTGCGCAGGGCTTCGTAGTAAGGCGCGCCGCCGATGGTGTTGGTGAGATTGTGGGGCGCGTCTTTCACTTCGTAGAACTGTTTCGGCGGGTGTGCCGCGTCGAAGAGGCGACGCCCCAGACGATAAGGGACGATCTCGTCGGCCGGGCTGTGGATGAAGAGTTTGGGACACGATACGTCTTTGATCTTGGTAAGTGAATCCATCTTCGTGCGGATGACGAAGCGGGGGACGAAGGGCAAGACCTCTGCGGCCATGTCCGCTATCGAAGTGAAACTCGATTGCACGACGAGGCCGCAAGGCTCCGCCTTCGTCGCCAGATCAATCGCCACCGCGCCGCCGAGCGACTTGCCGAAGATGACGATCTGTGCGGCGGGCATGCCGCGCGTCTTCGTCAGGTAATCCCAGGCGGCGCGCGCGTCCCTGTAGAGACCTTCTTCCGAAGGGCGGCCTTCGCTTTTGCCGTAGCCGCGATAGTCTATGATGAAGACGTTGGCGGGCAGCGCGACGAGTTCGTCGAGGAAGTCGCGGCGATGCGAGATGTTGCCGCCGTTGCCGTGCAGGTAGAGGAGCGTCGTGCGCGTCTCGACAGGTTCGAGCGCGCCGCCCGCGCGTCCGATGCGCGGCGTGCAATACCAGCCGTGCAGGCGCACGCCGTCGTCCGCAGTGAGTTGCACGTCCTCGATCTGCGCGACGATCTGTCCCTCGCGTGCGCGCGGCTCTGTGTGCTGCCAAGCGCCTTCCGGGTACTTTGCGGGGAAGTAGATGAAACTGTCTTCAAACAACATGACGTAACCCAACAGGCACGCGCAGAGCAGCACCAAGATACGCGCGATGCGCCACCCGAACTCCTTGCTCTTCCAGAAATTGACGACGAACCGCTTCAACATCTCAAGAGGCGTCAATCTTAGATTCTTCTAACTCTCTCGGAAACTTGCTCCACTGATTAAATTCTTCGTCCGTTAACCGGGAATATCTTTTGGTCGAAATGCGACGTGTGTGCCAAGCGACGTTGAGATGATGATAAGCATGTTCCAGCATGACTTGAAACTCGCCCTCGGCAGGGGCTTCGTTGGCCTTCACTCGTAGTTCTATCTTTTCGAGTTGCTCACGCGCCTCCGTCAGATTGCTCAGGATGATTTCCCAATTGAGTTTTTGCATAGAAACTGTGCGGGCGATGTGTTCGGACAACGTTAGAAATCGAACTCGCCGCGCTTGATCACTTCGGCGAGGCGTTCGATGTCGGGCGAGAGGGCGCGGTCGCGTGTGAGGCGCGGGGCGTGCGCGCGGACAAGTTCGTAGGCGCGCAGGACGCCGCGGCCGGGTTTGAGCGGCGCGCGGTATTCGAGTCCTTCGGCGGCGGCGAGCAGTTCGATGGCGAGCACGTATTCGGCGTTCGTCACCATCGCGCGAAGTTTCGCGGCGGCCGTCATGCCCATCGAGACGTGATCTTCTTTCCCGGCCGAGGTCGGCAAATTGTCCGTCGTCGCCGGGTGCGCCAGCACCTTCATTTCGTTCAAGAGCGCGACAGCGGCCACCTGCGCGATCATGAAGCCGGATGACGTGCCCGGATGCGACGTGAGAAAGGCGGGCAGACCTTCGCTCATGTCCGGGTTGACGAGACGTTCGATGCGCCGCTCGCTGATGTTCATCAGGTGCGTGAGCGCAACGGCTGCGTAGTCGAGTTGGAGTGCGACGGGTGCGCCGTGAAAATTTCCGCCGGAAATGATCTCGTTTGTGTCCGCGAAGACGAGCGGGTTGTCCGTGGCCGCGCCCGTCTCGATCTCGATTGTGGCGCGGGCTTGACGAAAACAGTCGCGCGCCGCGCCGTGAACTTGCGGCATGCAGCGCAGAGAGTATGCGTCCTGCACCCGCGGGTCGTTCTTCAGATGCGACTCTCTGATCTCGCTGCCGTCGAGCAGTTCGCAGAGGTGCGCGGCCGTCTCCTTCTGGCCGGGATGCGGGCGCGCATCGTGCAGCCGCGCATCGAAGGGCGCGGGCGTGCCGCGCAGTGCTTCCAGAGACATCGCGCCCGCCACGTCCGACGCACGCGCCAGTTGCTCCGCGCGCCGGAGCGCGAGCGCGCCCACGGCCGTCAAAGCCTGTGTGCCGTTCAAGAGCGCGAGACCTTCTTTCGCCTCCAGTTCAATCGGGCGCAGACCGGCGCGCTTGAGCGCATCCGCGCTCGGCATCCGCGCGCCTTCGTAGAAGGATTCGCCCTCGCCGATGCAGGCGAGCGCCAGATGCGCGAGCGGCGCGAGATCGCCGCTTGCGCCCACCGAACCCTTCTCCGGCACGACGGGCACAACATTTCGTTCCAACATCTCGATCAGAATTTCGGCGACTACAGGGCGCGCGCCGCTGTAGCCGAGCGCAAGCACGTTCGCGCGCAGGAGCATCATGGCGCGCGTCTCTTCCGCCGAGAGCGGCGCACCGACGCCGCACGCGTGGCTGCGCACCAGATTCAACTGCAACTCGCGCAACTCCGCGCGCGGGATCGAGTAATCCGACAACTTCCCGAAGCCCGTGTTGACGCCGTACACGACGCGCCCCTCTTCCACGATGCGCTCGACCAGAGCGCGCGACGCCTCCATGCGCCCGCGCGCCCCTTCGCCGAGTTGCACCCCTTCCGCCCCGCGCGCCACCGCCGCGACCTGTTCGAGCGTCAACGATTGTCCGTTCAATTCAATCATGGGAAAAAGCGGTAAATGGTAGATGGTGAATGGAAGAAGAAGAGATTTTATCCATTTACCATTTACCATTTACCATTTACTTGCCTTCAAGTAAGTGTTTCTTCCGCGACCGGCTCGCGGTCGGGGTGGTGTAGCTCGCCCGTATCGGGTCGTCTGAATTCGCCCGTTTGATTTGCGTTGAGTGCGCCGGTGTGGCCGGGGCGGGTGGTGCGCGTGCGTTGGCGTGCGCGCTTGGTGCGTCGTTCGGTGACGCGGCGTTGCTTGGTGGCGCGCGAGAGTGTCGTCGTCACGCTGCGAATCGGGTGGAAGGAGAAATCGTGGTCGGGCAGCACCTCGCCCGTCGCCTGTTTCAGTTGCACGGTGGCGAAAGCGAAGATGAAGACGACCGTGTTGAAGATGACGCCGAACAGCAACATGAACTCGCCGGAGAGCGAACCGATCCCTGCGCGCTGTACGAACATGTCGAAGCCGCGCGCAGGAAAGGGATGGAGATAAACTTTCAGATTCCAACTGACGGCAAGCAGTATGAAAATCCAGAGGTAGTTGCGACGCAGACGCCGCCCGACCGCTTCCCATTCGCTGATGGTGAAGTGCGGCGTGCGCATGTCTGCGGCCAGATGCTCGGCCCATTCCTGATCCTGCGTGGCCGTGGGCGCGAGCAGTTGCGCGAAGTAGCCCGTCTCCAACACGCGCACGCGGCTCGCCCAGATTTCATAGTAGCGATAGCGGCGCGCTTCCATGAAGAGGAAGAAGGCGACGAGGATGGAGTTGATCGGGATGACGAAGTGCGGGTTCTCGGCCGAACTGAAGGCGAAGGAGAGCGTCGCGCCCGCCGTCAGGACTGCCCAGTTGGTCGTTGTGTCGAGACGGTTGCGCCACGTGTTCGAGCGCTGCACCTCGCCTCGATAGAAGTGCACCATCGCCGTGTTGAATTCGGCGGGCGACAGTTTGCGGCCGAGCAGCGTGAAAGAGTCCGGAGCTTTGTCGGTCGTCGTGGGAGAGGTTGGGGGAGCGACCGTTTCTTTCGTTTGCGTGACGGGGGGACGGAAACTGCCCGTGTCTTGGCGTTCGCCGCCGGACAGCGCGCCGGTCGGTCTTCTGGGACGCATCTCAGGTTTCATCGTGTCAATCGGTCGTCTTCCTTGACGTACGGCGACGCGTCGGCTTCGCATCGCTTTTGTCGGATGATAACACGCGCTCCGGTTTGAGCGTGATAGTTCCGGCGCGCATCGCGGCGAGGAAGTAGAGCGCGCTGTAAGACTGATACGCGCCCCAACGCTTCGCGGCCAGAGCGCGAATCTCGCGCTCGGTGAGCGCCGCGCCGCCGTTGTAGTGTTTGACGAAGACGCCGCGCAAGAAGAGGTCTGCGGCCGGAAACACGTCTGTGCGGCCGAAGTGGAGCATCAAGACCCACTCGGCCGTCCATCGCCCGATGCCGCGCAGACTCGAAAGCCGCTTGATGACCGACTCGTTATCCTCCGCTTCGAGCGACGCGGAACTGAGTTCGCCCTCCACGCACGCGCGCGCCACTTCGACGATGCACGCAGCCTTCGCGTTCGACAGACCGAGAGCGCGCAACTCTTCGACCGTTGCACCCGCCAACGCTTCAGGACGCGGAAAGGCATAGTAAGTTTCGCCGTCCCATTGCAGACGCTCGCCGTAGCGTTCGATGATGCGACGCCGGAAAGTGATCGCCACGCTCGTCGCGATCTGCTGCAAGAGAATCGAAGTCGTCAAGGCTTCAAACAGCGTCGGCCAACGCGGCAGATGCAGGCCGCGATGATCCATCTCTAACCGTCGCATCAATGCATCGCGCGAGAGACGCGAGCGCCAGGCGTCGAGGTCGTGTTCGAGGCTGAATATGCGGCGCACCGTCGCCCCCGCTTCGTCCAAAAGTTGCCTTGTGACGAAGGCTTCGGGCGCGAGTTTGACGCGAAGGCCGGGGCGTGTCTCTGCTGCTTCAAGGCCGGCGGGTTCGACCGAGAGCAGGAAAAGTCTCTCCCCGAAATGCATCGCGCGGCGATAGCGACCGCCTGCCGAAGCGCCTGCGGAAGCCTCCGTGAAAGTGTCCACGATTTCAGCTTCGGTGAAGCGCAGGAAGCGCGCCGTGGAGGCAAAATCGAAGGGCGCGCGGGCGTCTAAAATGAATTCGGGTGCAACTGCGGAGACGTGTTCGGGCATGCTCCGGAGTGTCGCAGAAACGTGAGGGAAGCGTCAAAGTCTACGCGCTTGACAGAGGGCGCGGGCGTGCCTATAGTCAGTTTCCGAGTTCGCCGCTGATGATTGAAAACGTCTCTCGCGCGAGTATGTTTGAGCCTGACGGTGAAGTTGACGCCGACCGACGCTGGATGCGCGTGGCACTCGAAGCGGCGCGCGCCGCCGCGTCGGAGCACGCGGAAGTGCCCATCGGCGCGTGCATCGTCAGCGACGCCGGAGAGCTTCTGGCCGTCGCCGGAAATCGCACGCGCACCGATTGCGACCCGACCGCGCACGCGGAGATCATCGCCCTGCGCGCGGCGGCGCGACGAATTGAAAACTACAGACTGACGGGCGCGGTCGTTTACTCGACCATCGAGCCGTGCGCGATGTGCGCGGGCGCGCTCGTGCAGGCGCGCGTGAGGCGTCTGGTTTACGGCGCGCGCGACGAACGCGCAGGCGCGGTTGAATCAATCTTCCGTATCTGCGACGCAGGTTCTTTGAATCATCGGATGGAATTAACTGCGGGCGTGCTCGAAGGGGAATGCCGCGAACTGATGCAAGCATTCTTTCGTGCGCGACGCAATAAAACAGAGGTCAGAGGTTAGAGGTTAGAGGTTAGTTAAAGACAAAAAGTGATTCTTTAACTAACCTCTGACCTCTGACCTCTAACCCCTCGCCTTTGCGGAGAGGTCGCATAGTGGCTTAGTGCACCGGTCTCGAAAACCGGAGTGGGGGAAACTCCACCGTGGGTTCAAATCCCACCCTCTCCGCCATCTTTTTTTCAGGGTCAGCCCATTAACCGGCTGACCCTTTTTTATGGGATTTGCCGAGGCGGCCGCCATTCGCCGCGTCGGACTGGTATGATTGTGCCGAGAGACGACGGCAGTTCGGCAAACAATCCTTGAGAGACTAAACTTGCGTTCAGGTGAAAAAGCGTAGATGGAGATAAGAGCGGGGCGCACGGCGGAGCATTTCGCTTCGCACCGGCGCGTGATAGACGTGTGCATTGTCCAACTGGCCGAACCGGCCGAAGAGGTCGCACGCCTGCTCGTCCGTGCGCTCGGCGCAGGAAGCAAGGTGATCGCGTTCGGCAACGGCGGCAGCGCCGCGCAGGCCAGCCACTTCGTCGGCGAACTCTTAGGCCGCTTCAACGCCACGCGCCAACCCTTCCCGGCCATCGCCCTCGCGAGCGACCCCGGCACGGTCACTTGCATCGCCAACGACTTCGGCTATGACGCTCTCTTTGAACGCCAACTGCGCGCCCTCGCCCAGACAGGCGACATGGTCTTCGGCTTCACGACCAGTGGCCGCTCCGCAAACGTCACGCGCGGCCTTGCGGAAGCACACAGGCGCGGCGCAACCACAATCGCCGTCGTCGGCGCAAACGGTCTTCAAGACGGCACGGCCGACCACGTCCTCGCCGTGCCGAGCGACGTGACCGCGCACATACAGGAAGTCCACCTCATGCTCCTGCACGTCTGGTGCAGTTACATCGACGAGGCTCTCGCAGAGAATGAGAATGAATCTTGAAGAAGCGCGGAGCAGAAGCGGGAAAGAGGGAAGTGTGACGTGAAATTTTTCAGCCGACTCCTGTTCGTCGTGTTGCTGTTGTCGTCGTGCGCGTCGCTTGTCCGTGCGCAGCCGTCCGGGCGCGAGAAGATCATCGAAGCGCTTGAGAGGGACGGGTGCGTCACGCTCTCTTCGGGCGGGGTTAAGATTTGCAAATATGATTACGTCTCGGACGGTCGAAACGTGGAGGCTGTTTCCTTTCAACCGTCGGGCAGCGGCGCTTTCCCCGCGCTGATGCTCATCCCCGGCTATCAGAGAAGCGCACGCGATTATCTTCCACTGGGCGCGAGGTTGGCTGGAGAAGGCTTCGCCAGTGTGGCCGTCACGCAACCGGGCTTCGGGAAGTCTGAGGGACAATCGGATTTCGTCGGGCCTCGGACGATTGCGGCGCTCGTCGCAGGGTTCAATAAGTTCAAGCGTGAACCTTATGTGGATGCCGGGAGGATGGGCGTCTTCGGATATTCGCGCGGAGCGATGGCCGCGTCGCTTCTGGCCGTCCGTCTGGACGACGTTCGGGCGGCAGTGTTCGGCGGCGGCATCTACGATTTCAAAAGGGCTTACGACGAAATTAAGGACGAAGGGATCAGAAGCAATATGGAGCGAGAGGCCGGTCTGACGCCTGCGGCCGTCAGAGACCGTTCCTCTCTTCTTCAGATGGAGAAGCTACGCTGTCCTGTGCTGATTCTGCACGGCGAGAGAGATGAAAACGCGCCGGTCAGTCAAGCGTTGCTTTTGCGTGACCGTTTGACTGCGCTCAAGAAAGATTTCGAGATCAAGATATTTCCGGACAAAGGGCACGGTCTGGACATGCAGGAGGTGTTCGCCAACTCGGCCGCTTTCTTCAAGCGCAAACTGATGGCCGACGCCGTGAAGAAATGAAGCGGCCACGCGCGTCGCCCCGATGCAAGCCGCATCGGCGACGTGACAGAAATCGGCGTGATGGGCTATGCTTTGCCGGTTGCTCGGTGTTTGAAATTTTCGCGGTTTTGATCGTTCCAATGATGAAGTCAAAGCGGTAAATAGTGAATGGTAAATGGTGAATAGATAGAACTGGTTTTCTACCATTCACCATTCACTATTTACCAATCTTCCGTTCATCATTTCCATTACGGAGAGGTGCAAGAGTGGTTGAATTGGCAGCACTGGAAATGCTGTGTACGGGGAACCGTACCGTGGGTTCGAATCCCACCCTCTCCGCCAGTTTCTTCTGAAAGCCCGCGCTGTAGCCGCCTTGTTCGGCAACAAAAAAAGCATGTGTAAACGTCTACTTTTGAGCTGTGTGTTGGTCTGTCTGGCCTGTCTGGTTTGTGTGGCGACGGGCGCGTCCGCGCAACGCGCGCGCCGGCCGCAGCCGAAGGGCACGATCTGCGGCGACCCGACGTTGGCGTGTAAGACGGGCGGCGTGAAATTCGAGCCGTACGACCTGCCGTTTCGCGTCCCCACGCAGGCTGTGATCTGGGAGAGCGAACCCTTCTACGCCGTTATTTTAAAGAGCATCAAAGCGTCGGAACAGGAGTGTGAGAAGTTCGTGCCGGAAGACGAGCGACTGGCGGCGCAACTGTTGTTTCCGCGCCACAAGGTCTTTACGGATCGCGGGTGCGGCGAACCCGGCGAGACTTTCTACGCGGGCACGGTTTCCAGCGCGCACTTCATGGCCGTCTACGCGGGCAGGACGCGCGCCGAGGCCAACCGGATGCTCGCGCGGGTCAAAGCCACAGGCAAATTCCCCGGCGCGAATGTGCGCCGCATGCACATCGGCTTCAACGGGACTTGAGATGCGCCGCCCCTTCGGTTTGCGCTTCGTGTGACGGACGGGTTAAAGTAGGCCGTATCGGACGAAGCCGCTGGCGTGGATGAAATCTAATCCGCCGCGTGCGCTTTTATCGAGTTTGACAATTTATCAGACTTCGGGCTCCGCACAACGCTTGTCTCGCAAACCCCGCCAGGCCAGGAATGGAGCAACGGTAGCGTTGACCGCGTGTGTTGCGGGTCAGTCCGGAGTCTGGCCCATACGTAAAAAGAGTTGCCGCCGGGCGAGCGTTTGAGAGTTGCCGAAGCGGGCGAGGTTGGAGCACAATCCGACCGACGCCGCTTTCAGGAAACCGCGAAACGCTTGCGAGCGCGGCAACTCTTTTTCCTTTTGCGCCGCGCCATGAAGACAGACTGCAAATTCCCGTCAAGCCACAGATGAAGATCAACTTCAAACGTCTGGATCACGTGCAACTCTGCATCCCGCCCGGCGCTGAAGAGCGTGCGCGCGAGTTCTACGGCGCGTTGTTAGGACTTACGGAGATCGAAAAGCCCGCAGCCCTGCGCGAGCGCGGCGGCCTCTGGTTCGAGATCGCCGACGTGCAACTTCACATCGGCGTCGAGACGGGGCAGAGCAAGTCGAAACGCCATCCCGCCTTCGAGGTGGAGAACGTCGAAACTGTGCGTGCGTATCTCGAACAGAACGGCGTGCGGACGCGCGATGAGATTTCCGTCGCAGGCATCAAGCGTTTCTCCCTCTTCGACCCGTTCGACAACCGCATCGAACTGTTGGAAAAAACGGACGGCCACGAACCGGCTGCCACGACGAACGACTGACCACGAACCGCTGAACGCGAACAACCGAACACCGACGGCTTTATGGCTTACCAAGTCATCGCACGCAAATGGCGTCCGCAAACTTTCGAGGAAGTGACCGGGCAGGAACCGATCACGCGAACGCTGCGCGGCGCGCTCGAACACGAACGCTTGCACCACGCCTATCTCTTCTCCGGCGCGCGCGGCGTGGGGAAGACGACCACCGCGCGCCTGCTTGCCAAAGCCCTCAACTGTCATAAGTCGAAACGCCCGACGGCCACGCCCTGCAAGACGACCGACGCCGATCAATGTGCCTCGTGCCGCGAAGTCGCAGAGGGGCGTTCCATCGACGTGCTTGAAATCGACGCGGCCTCGAACACGGGCGTCGATAACGTGCGCGATTCGATCATCAACACGGTGGGCGTCAACCCTGCGCGCGACCGTTACAAAGTCTTCATCATAGACGAGGTGCACATGCTGTCGGGCGCGGCCTTCAACGCGCTCCTGAAGACGCTGGAAGAACCGCCGCCGCGCGTCGTCTTCATCATGGCGACGACCGAGTCGCACAAAATTCCGGACACGATCCTCTCGCGCAGCCAGCAGTTCGAGTTTCGCACCATCGCCACGGCGCGCATCGCCGAACGCCTGCGCCTCATCGCCGACGCCGAAGGGGTCAAAGTCGCAGACCTTGCCCTGCGCGAGATCGCGCGCGCGGGCGAAGGCTCGATGCGCGATGCGCAGTCGGCCTTCGATCAAGTCATCAGTTTCAGCGACGGCGGCGAGATTACGGTCGAAGACGTAGAAGCCGCGCTCGGCATCGCCGGGGCGGAGTTGCGCGCGCGCGTCATGCGCTCGATTGCTGTGGGTGCGCCGCAGGATGCTTTAGCAGTCGTTGACGATCTGGTGATGCGCGGCCACGACTTGAGAAATTTTTGCCGCGACCTGCTCTCGCATATACGCGATCTGCTGGTGGTGAAAGTGGCGGGCGACGCGGCCGAAGGGCTGGACGCGGGCGACGTCGAGCGCAGGGAACTAATGCACGCCGCACGGGAATTTTCCGAGTCAGACCTTGTGCGTTTCTTCCATAGCCTGACGGAGACGGAGCGCACTCTGCGCGAAGGCGCGCACCCGCGTTACCAACTCGAAATCGGACTCGTCAAGTTGATCGAGATGCGCCGTCTCGTCCCGCTCGCACAGATCATCGAACGCCTCGGCGCGCTCGAAGAAGCTCTGCGCACGGGCAGAGCGCCTGTGGCCGGTGTGGCGGGCACGTCAGCCCCGCCGGGCGGGACGGCTGCGGGCGGGGGCAGCGCGCCGCGCGGTAGCAGCGGCGGCGGAAGGGGCGCACCTCCCGTCTCGCGCGCCTCTGCATCGGCGGCCGACGAAGCGGGGCGTGAGCCTTTCGCGGCGTCGTCCTTCGACGGCGCGGCGTCGGCTGCGAGCAGTGCTAATGCTTCGCCGTCGCAAGTGAACAATGCCGCGAAGCCGGGCGCGCGGCAAACGGCCGACTCTTTCCCTGTGAACGCGAAGGCGTCGGCCGACTCGTTCACGCCGAATGCGGGGTCTGCCGACGATGTGCCACCTTGGGAAGCACCGCCGTGGGAAGAACCGCCCATGGCCTCGCACGCTCCGCTCAAACTCGTACCGCCGCCCGCGCCGCCGGGCGAAGTCACAACGCAGGCGCAACAGTCTGCAAGCGCCGCTGCCACGCAGGCCGGAAGCACATCTGCTGCTCTGTCCACCGTCGCCGTTTCTTCAGTCTCTTCACAGACGCATGCGCCCGGCGTGTTCGCCGGAGACTCGCAGCCCATGTCCGTGTCCAGCACGGGCGACTTCGTCGAGCGGATCAAGACGGGACTCGAAGAGAGGCGCAAGCCCTTCCTCTCTATCGCGCTCGAAGGCGCGCGCAAAGTCTCAATCGAAGGCGAGGAGTTGTATGTCGAGTTCGCGCCGGATGCCAAGCACCTGCGCGACAATCTCGCCAAACCGGAGAGCGTCAAACTGCTGCGCGAAGTATGCGAGAGCGTCTGCGGGCGCGAGATGGGCGTGCGCATCTCCGTCAGAGACAAGAACGAGAACCGCGACGACGAGCCACCGTCAGAGCAGGCTCGCGATGCCGAAGCGGAAGAACGCAGACGCCTGCGCCAGTTGGCCGAAAACCATCCTTCGGTGCAACAAGTCCTGCGCGCTTTCCAGGCCGAAATCGTAGACGTGCGCCGCGTTGATAGTACGAAATAGCTATTAGCTATTAGCTGTTAGCTATTAGCTGTTAGATGTCAGCCAGCAGCCGTTAGCCACCGGACATTGATATGTAAAAGCGACGGGCTTTCTTTGAGAGCTAACAGCTAATAGCTAATAGCTAACAGCTAACAGCTAGTCGCTTTTTTCCCTCGAACAAAGCGAGGGGTGGGCGCGTATAGTTTGCACGGAGGTTGAGAGAAAGCGATGCGTGATCCTTTTCTGGCGGGGCTGTTGAGTTTCATCATTCCGGGCTTAGGGCAGCTTTATAACGGGCGTATTCTGGCTGGCATCCTGTGGCTTATCCTGACGCCCGGGTTCTGGCTGGGGACGGGCGGGCTGCTCGGTTGGGTCTGTCACGTCATCGCCGCCTACACGGCCTACAGTTACGCGAAGGAACATCCGGTGCGCGTGTAGGTTTAGCGGGAACGTTTTTCCAAGTGAGTTACCAAGTGGGCGCGGGTCGCGTGCATGTGCGCGCGGCCTGCGCCTTTTTGGAGTGAGCAGTAAGAAGTAAGCAGTGAGCAGTAAAAAACAGGGTTCTTGTTTTAACTGCTCACTGCCTACTTCTTATTTATTTCGTCCTCGTCGCTGAGCGTGTCGGCGAGGTCTGTTTTTTTGACGGGCAGGAGACTGCGGATCAGATCGTTGAGACGTTCGAAGTCGATGGGCTTGGTGAGATAGCCTTCCATGCCTGCGTCGTAGGCAGCGCGCTGGAAGCCTTCGGTGGTGAAGGCCGTGACGGCGATGATGGGCACGGGGCGCAGGGTCGGATGCTCGCGTATGCGCCGCGCCGCGCCGAGACCGTCGAGGCCCGGCATGCTGATGTCCATCAGGATCAAGTCCGGGTGCGTCAACGCCGCCACCTTGATCGCCTCTTCGCCGTCCGTTGCAGTGACGACGCGATAACCCGATTGTTGCAGGTGCAAACTGATGATGACGAGATTATCGACCGTGTCGTCGACGACGAGGACGAGAAAGTCTTGCGGCGTGAACTCCTGCGTGTCGGCGTTCGTTTGCAGGCGGCTCGTGGGCGGCGCTTCGTTCGGATGCAGGGCGTCTGCGCTGGCGTCGGGCACTGGCGCGGGAGACAACCCGGTCGTCACGCTTCCTGTGTCGCGGACGAGTTGCCACCCGCACTTGACGCAGAAGCGCACGCCGTCTGGATTTTCATGCGCGCAAACTGGACAGGACATCATCTCTTTTTCAGATCACACATTTTACGGGTTTCCGAGTCTCCCCAGAGTATCGCAGAAGCGAGCGTGTTTGCGCCAACTCTCAAGGCGCTTGAACGAGTGGACACGTTAAACTCATCGTTCAACTCGCCGCTCGTACGCTTGCTCTTATGTCCGCACGCCCTTCAACTCGCGGGCGGCCGTTTCTTGTTCGGGGGGAGAGCGCGAGGGATGTCGCGTTCGTTCGTCAAGGGGGGCGCATCTTCGTCTTCGCCCGAATTTGGTTTCTTGCCGCGCAGGGCGGGGGGCAGTTTCGGGCGTGGGATGCTGACGGTGGCGACCGAATCCGTGCGACGCAGGATCGCGCCGCCGCGTCCGGCCACCCACGCGGCTGAGCCGCCCCTGTAGGCGACGGCAAAGAGCGGCACGCTCGTCGCGCTGGCGAGCGCGTCCCATGTCTCGCCGCCGTCTTTCGTTTGCATCACGCGCCCCTGCTCGCCGACGATGAGCGCGTCGAGCGGCGTGGCGACCGAGACGGCGAAGAGATTGAGTTTGACTTTGCTCTCCTGCTGCTTCCAGCGCAAGCCCCCGCTGTCCGTCCGCAGGATCAACCCGCGCTCACCGACGATGAAGCCGCGCGACTTGTCCGCGAAAGCGACGCTGTACAACCACTCCTTAGTGTTCGTCTCCACGTAGCGCCACGACTCGCCGCCGTCCTCCGTCAACATGATCATCCCTTGCGCGCCGACGGCGACGGCGTTTCGCGCATCGTTGCCCGTGCCCGCGAAACTCACGTCTTCGAGCCAGGTGATCGTGTCCGAACGACGCTGCCGCCAGGTCTCGCCGCCGTCTTCGGTCGCAAGGATTGTGCCGCGCGCACCGACGGCGAGGCCGCGCTTTTCGTTCGCGAAGTGAACGCCCGATAGTTCGTGCGTGACGGGCGAATCCATCTTCGCCCAAGTCAAACCGCCGTTATCGGTGCGCAGGATCGTGCCCGCCTCGCCTACTGTCCAGCCGTGCGCCTCGTCCGTGAAGAAGACGTGCGTGAGCCGCACGTTGACGCCCGAAGGGCGCGGCGTCCAGCGCTTGCCGCCCGAGTTCGTGTAGAGAATCCGCCCGCGCGCGCCCACAGCCCAGCCGCGTGAGCCGTCCAGAAAGAAGATGTCGGAGAGGTCTTCGCGCCCGCCTTCGGAGAGCCTGCGCCATTCGACGCCGCCGTTGTCCGTGCGCAGGATCAATCCGTCGCCACCGGCAGCCCATCCCGTGTTCGAGTCTGCGAAGTGGATGGTAGTCAGGCGCGGCTGTGTCCTGACGCTGACGGGCAACCAGGTGCCGCCGCCATCGGCCGTCGCCAGCACGACGCCGTCGTTGCCCGCCGCCCAACCGTTCTGCGCGTCCGCGAAATAGACCGACAGCAGGTCGGCCTGTTGATAAACTTCAATGCGCGACCACGACACACCGCCGTCGTCCGACTTCAAGACCAGACCCCCGTAGCCGACGGCCACCGCGCGCTGCGACGCGCCCGCAAACGCCACGCCCGTCAAAGGAAGTTCTTTCGCCTGCGGTTGACTGCGCCATGTCGCGCCGCTGTCCGTGGTGACGAGCATCGTGCCGTTCGCGCCGACGGCGACACCTGTTTTCTCGTCGCCGAAAGAGATGGAGAAGAGGTGCGCCGTCGTGCCCGAAGTCTGCTCGCGCCAGGTGCGCCCGCCGTCAGCAGTGTGGATGATGCGGCCGTAAGTGCCGCACGCCCAGCCGTGCCGCAAATCACGCCCGGCGAACGAGACGTTGTAGAGGTGATCTTTAACGCCCGTCTGCCGGAGCGTCCAGCGTTCGCCGCCGTTCTCCGTCGTGATGACCACGCCCCGCGCCCCGACGGCCACGGCCGTCTCCTTGTCCTTGATGAACAATCCGTAGAGCGTCGTCGAGACGGGCGGCACTTGTGCCTCCCACTCGTAGCCTCCGTCGTCCGTGCGCAGGATCGCGCCGTCCGCGCCCATCGCCCAGCCGCGCAATTTGTCGCCGGCGAAACGCAGCGCATGGATCGCGTTCCCCTGCGGCAGAGGGTTCTGCCACAACCACCCGCGCGTCTGCGCCCGCGCCGTCACGCACGCGGCGAGCACGCCGAGCAGCAGCGCGCAGAGTATGCGCGCGCTGACAGGAAGAGGACGGTTGGCGGAAAACATCATCGAGAATAAGCTCGGGGGCGTTCGTGTCAGTGGTCGCTCAGCGTTTCTCCGGTTTACGCTGTGACGCTTTTTTTTGCTTCCACATCGCAGGCGGGGGATACCTAGACGAGAGAGATGTCACAATCTGCGGCGCAACCGTTTCAAGTGGCTCGGACGGCGTCGTCTCTACGCATCTGATGACCAACACCTCCAGCGTCAGATTGAAATGCTGCCTATCGCCGCGTTGCAGATAGATGTTACTACGCCGGTGTATTTTGAACCCATGCGCCTCAACCTGCAAATCATAATCACCTGTTTGCAATCCTTCAAAGACGAAGCGGCCTTCGTCGTCGCTTTGCGTCGTGTGCGCCTCCTTCGTGCCACCGTTGGTCAGAGTAACTTCCGCTCTGGTTATTACTGCCTCGCCGACATCGAACAACGTCCCCGACAGCACTGCGTGCCGTTCACCTTCCGCATGTTGCGACTGCTCATAACCAGCCGCACCAAGCGCGCAGAGGACAAAGAAGAATGCGAACGACAGGCCGCGCGCCCGAAACAGATGTGATTTGTTGAATCTCATTTCCGTCTAACTCGCTGTCTCGGCCGCCTCGCGCAGCACGCTTTCATCGACGCGGCCGAGCGCGGCGATGCGGCGCGCGGCCTTGTCCACGGCTTCCTGTGCGCCGTGCCCGGCGTGGCCTTTGATCCATTGCCACTCGATGCGGTGCGCGTCTATGGCTTTGTCGAGCCGCGCCCACCATTCATGGTTCGACTTACGCCGGAAACGACCCGACATCGTCTCCACCACGTAGCGCGAATCGGTCAACACGCGCACGTGGCAAGGCTCGCGCAGTTGTTCTAACCCGACGGCTGCGGCCACGATCTCGGCCTGCTGGTTGGTCGCCGTGCCGAGGTAGCAGCCGAACGCGCGCCAGTGACCGCGAAAATTCAGGAGCGCCACGGCCGCCGCGCGTGTCTCGGCCTGACCGTTGCCGAGGCTCGACCCGTCGCAATAGATCGTCACTTCTTTGAGCGCGCTCATCCGGCAACGGCCTCTTGCTCGCCCGCGAGGACGAGGACGTGATCGACCGCCTCTTCGAACGTGTCGTCGTGCGAGATGACGAAGAGTTGATTGAAGTGGCGCACCTGCCCGATCTGGCGGGCGAGGTTTTCGCGTCGCTCGGCGTCCATGTTCACCGTCGGCTCGTCGAAGAAGGCGATGCGGATGTCCGACAGTTGCTTCAAGAGCGCGAGGCGCACCGAGAGAGCCGCGACCATCTGCTCGCCGCCGGAGAGATTGACGAACGAGCGCTCGTGACCGTTCTCTTCGAGCATGATCTCGTAGTCGCTCGACCAGCGAAGCGTCCGCCCCGCGTCGCCCGTGATCTCGCGGAAGAACTGGTTGGCCTCGACCGAGATGTGCGCGACGTAACTGCGCGTCACTTCCGGCCCCGCTTTTTTGAGAATGTCGCGCATGAACTCGGTCGCCTCGTCCAGACGTTTCAGGCGCTCCTGCGCGCGCAGTTCCTCTTGCCAGTTGGCGCGCACGGCGTCGAGCCGCGCGATCTCTACGGCGAGCTTCTCCACCGTCTCGCGCGCGTGTTCGAGCTTGGCCGACGTGTTCGCCTCAAGCGCCACGGCGAGGGCGAGCGCGTCGCGTTCCGCGGAGTGCGCGTCGCGTTCGTACAGGGTCGCGGCCTCAGTGTGCGCCTTGAGCGCCTCTTCCGCCTCGCGCGCCGCACGCGCGGCTTCGGCCGCAGCGCGTTCTACTTCCTGTGTGCGCGCGCCGAGGGTTGCCGCGAGCGAGGCGCTTTCGAGATAGAGACGATAGGCCGGGGCGGTCTGGTCGCGGCGTGCGACGGTCGCAGACCAGCGCGCGTCCAGTCTCTCGAAACGCTTCGACTGTTTGACGAGTTCGTCGCGCTCCGTTGTGAGCGCCGCGATGGCGTCCTGCGCGCCGGCGACTTCCGCGCGCAGCGTCTCTTCCTGTTCGGCTTCGGCGCGGCGGATGCTCAGACGCGTGCGCGGGTCGTTCAAGGCGCGCAGGCGCGCATCCGTCTCCGCGATGTCGCGTTCGAGCGTTTCGACGGCGCTTGCGGCGGCGGCCAGTCCGGCGCGGTCTTCCTTGCGGCGCTTGCCCTCTTCTTCGATCTCTTTGAGACGCTGCCGCAGAGGCTCCAGCTCCGCGTGGCGCATCAGCGCCTCGCGCGCCGTGATGAGGTCTGCATCGACGCCGATCAACTTGCTTCGCAACTCGTCGAGTTCGCGGTCGTCCGCAGGGAGCGCGGCCAGATCTCGGTCGAGCACGGCGAGCAGCGACTCGCGCGCACCGAGCAGTTCGTGTTCGTGTTCGAGTTGACCGCGCTCGCGTTCCAACTGCACGAGGGCGACGCTTGCTTCGCGCGCCGTGCGCACGTCGCGTTCGACACGCGCGGCCTCGGCCTGCACGGTCTGAAGTTCGGCGCGGTTGGCCGTCAGGTGATCTTTGAAATAACCTTCGAGCGTCTGCCCCTCGCCGATGTTCAAACAACGCTCGGAGAGAATGGGGCACAAGCCCCCTTTGACTTCGGCGCGCATCTTCTCGTCGCGCGCGATCTCTGCGCGCAGGTGCGCGGCCTGTTCGGCCAGTGCGCGCCCGCTCTGTTCGAGTTCGGCGGCGCGCTCCGCCCCGGCAGAACGCGCTTCGAGTTCGCGTGTCTTGCGTTCGAGAGCGGTCGTCACCGTTTGCAGGCGTTTGATCTCGCGCGTCAGATCGCGGCGCTGGTTGTTGAGATGTTTGCGTTCGGTGGCGGCGCGCTCGGCGCGGCTGAGCGAGTTTTCCAGACCAAGCCGCTCACTCTCCAGACGTACGACACGTTCGGGCGCATCCTGCGCGCGCTCGGCTTGCCTGACCTGCTCGCGCGTCTGCGCGTGCTGCGCGCGTAGATTGTTCAGTTCCGCGTCGAGACGCGCGAGACTGTCGCGCGCCGCGAGGGCGTGCGAACGCAACTCGCGCAGGCGTTCGCGTTCGCGCTCCAACTCTTCCTGCGCGCCGACCTCCCGTTCGATCTCTTTCAACAACGCACGTGCACGCGCCGCCGCTTCGAGCGCGACCGACAATCGACGCGCATCCGTTTCGGCGGCCGTGAGCAGACCGCCGACGCGGCCCGTCTCCGCCTGCAAGCGGTCGCGCTCGGCGCGCTCGATTTCGAGTTGGGACAACTCGGCGAGCGCCGCGAGGTGTGCCTGATAGTCGGGTTCGGATGCTTCCTGTTCGCTTCGCGCGCGGACGGCTTCGTCCAGTTTACTCTGCGACTCTGCGAGACTGCGCTCGGCGGCGCGGCGTTCAACGTCCGCGCGTTCGGAGCGCGTGCGCGTCTCCGCCACGCGGCGTTCGGCCTCCTCAAACTGTGCGATCCTGCGCCTACGCTGCGACGCTTCAAGTCGCACAGCTTCGAGCGCGTCGGTCAACTCCCCTGCGCGCTCGGCGGTCGATTTGTGCTCGGCCGTCATCTCTTCGTAGCGCGCGAGCGCGCCTTCTGCGCGGCCGATGCGTTCGCGCGTCTCGGCCACGCGGTCGCGGATGAGGTTCACCGTGTCGCGCAAACGTTCCGCGCTCTCGCGATACTCTTCAACTTTGAGCAGGCGGTCGAAGGCGGCCTTGCGCTGGCTCGACGTTTTGAGAAAGTCGGCCGTGAGCGTCCCCTGCGGGACGCCGATGGCCGACTTGAAGAGGGCGGGCAAGTCCGTACCGGCTTCGATGCCGAGCAACTTGCCGAGCATCGGCGCGACGTTGGCCTTCTTCTCTTCGAGTTTGAGTTTGAGTTCGGGGTCGTAGATGTAATAACCGTTCGCCGTGTCGCGATAGACGGTGTAGCGGCGTCCGTCAAGGTCGCTCTCGAAGGTGACGCGCACGGAACCCTTCTTCGCGCCGCGACGCAGGAAGTCGTCCTTGCTGTAGTCGAGCGTGTCGAAGAGCGTCCACGCGATGGCTTCGAGGATAGTGGTTTTGCCCGCGCCGTTCGGGCCGACGATGGCCGTCGTGCCCGGCTCGAAAGAGAAGTCGGCGCGTTCGTAGGATTTGATGTTGTCTAGCTCGACGCGTGTGACGTGCATGTTCCCGTGTTAAGTATTTTCTTTTCTTTATTCATTCAACCGAAAAGTCGAGTTCGCGCACGGCCGTCGTGCGTTTCGCGCGATCCGTGGCGGTGACTTGCAGCCAGTAGATGCCCGGCGGCACGACTGCGAGCGGCACTTCGGCCGCGTAGAAGATGCGCGCGGGGTCGCTGCCCTGTGCGACGGAAACTTTGTGCCGCGGCGCGTTCAAGACCACCTTGTTGTTGTCGCCGAGGATTTTGATCTCTAACTCGACATCGGGCGCACCCCCGGCCGCGCGCGCGGCGTTGTAGATGTAGAGTTGCAGGAGCAGGTGCGAAGCGCGCGTGAAGCGACGTTCGACACGAAGAATGTCAGGCGTCCGCGATGCCGCACCGGCAGTCGTCGTGTTCGTCGCGGTGTTCGTCGTCGGCGCGTTTGTCGTTGCTGACGCACCGGCCGCCTGCGCGTCGGCGGCGCGTCGTTTTTCGGTGACGAGCAGGCTGCTCAGTGCGAGGCGGTTCGCTTTCAGGTCGGGCACTTCGACCCACTCGAACGCGCTGCCGACGATGCCGCTCGCCGCGTCGCGCGCGGCCGTGCGAAATTGATAGATGCCGGGCGCGTTGACGGGGATGGAAAAGTTGGTGACGAGTTTGCCGCGCGAGCCGTTGCCCGTGGCCGTGTTGGCGTCGAGCGTGAGCGTGCGCCCGGTGCTGTAGATGCTTTTGCCGCGTTCGTCGAGCACGGCGCAGACCACCTCGACCTGCGCCTGCACCTTGCCGCCGGCCGAGGGCGCAAACTTCAGACGGTCGTTGGCGAGTTGCACGGAGGCGTTGACGACCGAGCCGCCCTGCGCGTCGTTAGTGAGGACGACGTAGGCGTCCACCGGAAGGTCGCGGCGCGAGTTCAGACTGTTGAGCGTGTTGTTGAGCGCGGCGTTCGGCGAAGCGGCGGCGGGCGTCGTTCCGGCCGCTGTCGCGGAGGCCGTCGGGCGCGCGCCGCTTCCGGCCGGACTGGACGCGGCGAGGAAGCCACGCCTGAGGCGGACGCTCAGGTCGGGACGACCTTTGACGCTGATCTCGATCTTGCGAAAACGCGGCGAGCCGTCGCGCACTTCGACGCCTTCGGGTCGCCAGGCGAGCAGGTAATAGTTGGCCGTCTCGTCGAGCGTCCGTGCGATGGCCTGATCGAGCGCGTTCGTGTTGATGATGGCGCGCCCGCCCGTGTCTTCGGCGAGGCCGCGCAGCACTTCCTGCGTCGCGCTCAGTTCGGCCGAAGGGTTGTAACCGCGATGAGCCTCGCCACCCATCAAATCCGCCACCGCGCTGCTGCTCGCATCCTGCATGCCGACGGTGAGGCCGCGCGAATAGAGCGTGTAGACGACCGTGCCGTTGCGCGCGGCGAGCTCCATGACGCGCGTGATTTTGCGGTTGATGTCGGCCTCCTGCGTGTCAATCGCGAAGCCCTCGGAGATGAAAAAGAGCGTCGGTCGTCCGCCGTAGGGGCTGCGCGCGCGCACCACGCTTTCGAGCGAGGCGATGGTTGCACCGCTCAGTTGCGCGGCCTGACGGCGGATGCGCCGCGCGCGATTGACCACGTTCAACTCGGCTATGCGGCGCGCGTTCGGATCGTCGTATCGCTCAAAGTTCGCGGCCAAGGTCTGGTTGATCATGTATTCGAGCAGGCCTGGGTCGCCCCGGTCGATCATCTGCGCCTGATAGCCGGACATCTGCGGGCGTTCGCTGTCGAGCGCCGCCCGTGACAGAGGCCTGAGGCGCGAGGCGGCCGCACGCAGCACCGCGCGGTCGTTCGTGAACTGTTGCAGGAAACCGATCTGCCCGTTTGCCGAAGCGACGAGCGCCTGCATGCCGGGCGTCATCTCTCGTTCGATAAAATTGTTGATGAGTTCGCGCGCACGCGCTATGCCTTCGGCCGACAGGTGCAGGTCGTCAACAAAGAAGACGACCGCGCGCCCGCGTTCAAAAGGCGACAGGGGCGAGCGCGCGGCCATCGTCGCCGTCTCGCCGCGCGCGGCGGCGATCCGCGCGCTCTCGCTCGCGCTCCCGGCCGTGATGTGCTCGAAGAACAGGACGGGCTGCACGCGCCCGTCAATCTTCAACTCGAACTGCTCGCGCTGCAAACCACTGACGAACTGCCCCTTCTTATCAACGACCGACACGTCCGTCTGCACCAAACTCGTGCTGACGCGCAGGACATCTTCTCCGTCGTCGTCCTGCGGCTGCGGCAAAGGTGTCGTCTGCGTTTGAGTTGGCTGTGGCGTCTGCGCGGGCTGCGGCTGTTGCGCGAAGACGACTGACTGCGCCGCCAGCAGGCACGCGAGCGCGAGTGACAGGCAGCTTGTGTTCTTAAGCCGTGTGAACGAGGTGAAGATTGTCATAAACCACTTGGAAGCGAACAGTCAGACCGGCGGTTGCACTGCTCCCGACGTTTAATTCTCCGGCGACACTTTTGCGGCGCGCGTCGCGGCAGCGTCGAAGCGTGAGCGTGCAACTCGTCGGCGAAACGTTAGCCTAACATGTCTGAGAACTTTTTTCCCTTCGCGGAATGGCGACGAGAAACAGGAGCGGCCCGGCCAGCAACACCCACATCGTCCGGGCGAGGCCGAAGCGTTCGGCCGCCATTCCGAGCGCAAGCGGAATCAGGCCGCCAAGCAAGTTCGAAACGTTGTTGAGCGCGAGCGCCGCCCCGCTGCCTTCGGGCATCGAAGCGTAAAGCTGCGCTTTGAGGATCGAATACCAGCCTGAATTAGCCATGCCCATCAAGGCGAGCAGCGCGAGCTTGACGTAAAGGTTCGGCGCAAGGAGAAAGGCCAGGAACAGAAAGAGCATGAGGAGCGCGCTCAGGCGCAGATAGCGCAGGCCGCTCATGCGCTCCAACAGCGGAATGAGCAACAGGTCGCCGCCAAGTCCCACGCCAGTCCAGACGGCAATCGCGGCTGCGGCCTCGGCATCGCTCGTCCCCGCCACGTCCACGAAGTAGAGCGCGAGAAAGCCGTGAAAGCCGTCGAGCATCAGATCGGAAAACTCCAACAGCACGAGCCAGCGCCACACTTCACCGCGTCGCAGTGCGCTGAGGGCATTCGCCGCGCCCTGTCTGATGGCGACCAGTGCGCTTTGTTTGCTGTTCGACGCTTCGGGTATTGTGTCTTTCGTTCGCCCGCGCGCGTCGAAAACAAGCGAGCGCGCGACCAGAACGAGCAACGCCGAGAGAGCGCACATCACGCCGAACCACACGCGCCAGGACGCGCCCGCAGCGACCATCGCATTCAACGCGAGCGAGCCGCAGACGACGCCGAGCGAACCGGCGAAAGCCCAACGCGCCATGTTCTGCTCGCGGCGCGCCGGGGCAGAGTCCATCAAGGCGGCCTGCGACAGACTGACGAACGCGCCGCCCGCCGGGTAGAACAGCACGAGGGCTAAAAGGAGCGAAGCGAACCCGGAACTAAAAGCGACGATCAGGAGTGCGAGCGCGAAGCAGACTCCCCCGTTCAAGATTATCGTGCGCCGGTGTCTGGTGTCGCCGAGCAGTGCGAGTGGAGATTCGATGAAGTTGCCGACGAAGTTTGGGACTGAGAGCAGCAGCCCGATCTCTGTGTAAGAGAGTCCGAGGTCGCGCCGGATGAGCGGCCACGCGGCCTGACGCGAGCCGTCAACCAGTTCGTCCAAAAACTCTATGGCGAGAAGTGTAAAGATGAGCCGGCGCTGGAGCGTGCGCCCGTCGGCGCGCACGCGTGGCGCGGCTGATTGCGGCCTTACATGATTCGACATTTGCTGATTCCTCTGTTCTCGAAAGTGTGAACGCTTCGGGCGTGTGTGCGCTTGAGGTGTTGCGTTCTTCGAGAGGCGGAGGAATCAGCGAGCGTGCGCGCGCGTACCTGAGCCGTCGCGCGAGCGTCGGCGCGCGGCGTGCAGATACGAACGTCTGTTCAGGAAGTTACCAGGGAGGGAAGGTCAGAGAGATGTTCATGCTTTCAAGTCTCGCTTTCGTTTCAATGATCGCATTCTACTCGTTTCACGGCCGTTTGCAATCGAAGCGAAGGCGTGTGAACCGTCAGTCGTTGACTTTAAGCACGGCGAGGAAGGCCTCTTGCGGAATCTCGACGCGGCCGACGCGCTTCATGCGCTTTTTGCCTTCCTTCTGTTTCTCCAGAAGTTTGCGCTTGCGCGTGATGTCGCCGCCGTAGCATTTGGCGATGACGTTTTTGCCCATCGCTTTGACGGTCTCGCGCGCGATCACCTTGTTGCCGATGGCCGCCTGAATCGGCACTTCGAAGAGTTGGCGCGGGATGAGTTGGCGCATCTTCTCTGCGAGCGAGCGGCCGCGCGATTCGGAGTTGCTGCGATGCACGATGAGCGAGAGCGCATCGACGGGTTCGCCCGCGACGAGGATGTCGAGTTTGACGAGATCGCTCGTCCAATAGTCCGCGAAGTGATAGTCGAGCGACGCGTAGCCGCGCGAGACGGATTTCAGGCGGTCGTAAAAATCGAGCACGATCTCGTTCAAAGGCAACTCGTAGGTGAGCATCACGCGCTTCTCCGCGATGTACTCGAACTTCTTCTGCACGCCGCGCTTCTCTTCGAGCAGAGGCAGGATGCCGCCGAGGTATTCGTCCGACGTCAGGATCGTGGCGAGGATGACCGGTTCTTCGACCTTCTGGATGCGCGCCGGATCGGGCATCTTCGCGGGCGAGTCAACTTCAAGGAGTTCGCCGTCGGTCGTCGTCACACGGTAGCGCACGCCGGGCGCGGTCGTGATCAAATCCAGGTTGAACTCGCGTTCCAGACGCTCCTGCACGATCTCCATGTGGAGGAGTCCGAGGAAGCCGCAACGGAAACCGAAGCCGAGCGCCGTGGAAGATTCCGGCTCGTAGAAGAAAGAGGCGTCGTTCAGGCGGAGCTTGTCGAGCGCGTCGCGCAGTTCCTCGTACTGGTTGGCTTCAACCGGATAGAGACCTGCGAAGACCATCGGCTTGACCTCTTGGAAGCCGGGGAAGGGAATGGTCGTCGGGCGCGCCGCCTCTGTGATGGTGTCTCCGATCTGCACGTCGGCCACGGTCTTGATCGAAGCCGTGAGAAAGCCGACTTCGCCGACGCCGAGTTCCTGAATCGGCGTCGGGCGCGGGCGGTTGACGCCGACCGTCTCCACCAGATAATCGCGCCCCGTGTTGAAGAAACGAATCTTCATGCCCGGACGGATGCGCCCGTCGATGATGCGAAACAGCACGATCACGCCGCGATAAGAGTCGTACCACGAATCGAAGATGAGCGCCTTGAGCGGCGCATTGGGGTCGCCTTTCGGCGGCGGCACGTTGCGCACGATCGATTCCAGAACTTCGTGGACGCCCACGCCCGTCTTCGCGCTCGTCAGGACGGCATTCTCCGTGTCCAGGCCGATGACCTGCTCGATCTGTTCTTTGGCGCGTTCAGGCTCCGCGCCCGGCAGATCGATCTTGTTGATGACCGGAATCAACTCCAGATTGTTCTCAATCGCCAGATAGGTATTGGCAAGCGTCTGCGCCTCGACGCCCTGCGAAGCATCGACCACAAGGAGCGCGCCCTCGCACGCCGACAGTGAACGCGAGACTTCATACGTAAAATCCACGTGCCCCGGCGTGTCGATCAAATTCAACACGTAGTCCGCGCCGTCTTCCGAGCGATAGTCGAGACGAACGGCGTGCGCTTTGATGGTGATGCCGCGCTCGCGCTCCAGGTCCATGTTGTCGAGCACCTGCGCCTCCATGTCGCGTCCCGCGACCGCGCCCGTCAACTCCAACAGGCGGTCGGCCAGCGTCGACTTCCCATGATCGATGTGCGCGATGATCGAAAAATTTCTGATGCGTTCTGGGTTCATTGTTTAAGCTGTTAGCGATTAGCTGTTAGCCGTTAGCTAAAGACAGAAAGCTAACGGCTAACAGCTAACGGCTAAAATAACAAAACGGGCGCGAAACCGCACGCGCGCCCGTCAGCCATTTTGCTATCGGCGTGGTCTTCAAGCTTAGAAGATGATTCTGATAAACGCGGCGGCCAGACACAGCGCGGCGACGCTCAACAGGACGGCGGAGATTATCAAACCTCGTTCGGAATACCTGAGCGCTTTATGCCATTCGCTGCGCTCCGAGAGGATTTCGCCGTTTAACTTCGGACGCATCTCGTCGGCCGTTAAGCCGGTGCTTTGAAGCCAGTCATGCGCCCGCGCGAGTGCGCCGTCGGAATCTTGTGCGGGCGGCTTCTCGATCAAGTTTAAGTCCTCCCTGCGCCGCTGCAAGCGCAGGTAACGGATGTAGCAAGCGATGCTGTCCGTGGAGAAATAGCGATGGAACAGTGCCGCCCCGGCGGAACAGGCGAACATCATCACACTGGCGCTAAAGAGCCACTTCGCTAACCGGTCACCGCTGATCGATTCCGCAGACCCTTTGTAAAAGAATCCGAAGACGGCGATTCCCAGCAAGGTCAGGCGAACCAGTTCGGCGGAAAATCCTTGATACCTGTCCGTCAGTTGAAAATCTATCTTCAGTAAGTTTTCGGGAACTTCAAGGCTCCCTAATCTGAATTGCGTAGTTCCCGGCGTGCCGCGCAACCCCAGACGCCTGAGAACGAAAAGAACGAAATCCTGCATCCCTTGCCACTCCCTACCTTATTTTCAGCTTGACTCATAAACGCGTCTCCAGATCGCAAACCTCCACGCGCGCCGCCACGAAGCGACGATGATGAACTGAAGATTATCTTCAAAAGGCGTGAGATGAACTGCGTGTTTTTAGTCGTGACCATCACGCCTGAACGCAAGGACTATCTCGCGTCGCGCGCGAGCATGGCCGCGCCGGTGGGGACGGCGTCTGCGCCGAGGGTAGCGGCGACGATCTGGGTGGCCTCGAAGCAGGGTTGGAAGGAGCGCCGGCCGGCTTCGCGGATGATGGGGTCGAGGATGAGTTTGCCCGCGTCCATGACGCCGCCGCCAAGGACGATGCGCTGGATGTTCAAGAGGTTGATGACGGCGGCGACGGCCGTGCCGATGTAGCGCCCCGTTCGCTCGATCATGAGCAGGGCGAAGTCGTCGCCTTCATTGGCGGCGCGGGCGATGTCTGCGGCGGTGAAATCTTTGTTGAGGCCGAGACGCGTCAGAGAAGAAGTGCTGTCGCGGACGAGGCGTTCGTGTGTGCGGCGGACGATGTTCGGGGCGGAGGCGACCGTCTCCAGGCAGCCGGTGTTGCCGCAGGTGCATTCGATGCCCTCGCGGTCGATGGTGATGTGGCCGAACTCTCCCGCAAAGCCCGAATCGCCGTACCAGAGTTTGCCGTCGAGGATGAGCGCGCCGCCGATGCCTGTGCCGATGGTGACGTAGAACATGTTGCGGCTGCCGCGTCCAGCGCCCGCGATGTATTCGCCGTAGGCGGCGGCGTTCGCGTCGTTGACAAGTGTGATCGGGAGATTCGTCGCGCGTGCCAGTTCCGTCTGCAAATCGGCGCGGACGACCGAGGGCAAATCCGAAGAGACGACGACGCGCCCGGTCTGCGGATTGACGAGGCCGGGCACACCCAGACCGAGCGCCACCACGTTCGGCGCGGCATCGCGCAGCTCGGCGACGAGTTGCGCGAGTTGCGCGGAGAGCGCGCCGCTGTCGAGCGCGGCCTCGCGGCGTGTGAGCGTCTGGCCTTCGCCGGAGACGACGGCGGCAGTAAGCGATGCGCCGGAAATATCAATGCCGATGTAGTTGCTGTTGGGTGCTGTGGTTGACATGATCTTTTGATCTCCAGACGGGAGCAACGGGCGAAAAAATCTTTCAGGTAGGAAACGGCGAAAATGGTAGCAAAGGGGTAGGGGGCTGTCAAACCAGCCCTTCTGCGTGTAGAATGACGGCCGGAAAGGGATGAGGGATGAAGGATGAGGGATGAATGAAAGACATCTCTTCATGTTCATCCCTCATCCCTCATCCCTCATCCTTTATGATCGTTCGTTCCATTTTGCTGCCGACCGATTTCAGCCGATGCGCCGAATCGGCTCTGCCTTACGCGGCCGATCTGGCGCGGCAGATGAAGGCGCGGCTGGTCTGCCTGCACGTGGTGGAGACGGTGATGCCGCCCGTGGGTTACGCGGCGGTGGCCGAGCCGCTGCCGGCCGTCGATCTCGGCGGGCAACTGGAAGAATCCGCGACGCGCGAGTTGCCGAAACTGGGGGCGCGCGAAGAGTGCGCGGGGCTGGACGTGGAAGAGGTCGTCGCGCACGGCGAGGCGGCGAGCGAGATCGTGCGCGTGGCGCGCGAACGCAGCATCGACCTGATCGTGATCTCTTCGCACGGCCGCACCGGATGGGGGCGCATGCTGTTTGGCTCGACGGCCGAGTCGGTCGTCCGCCACGCACACTGCCCCGTGCTCGTCGTCAAACCCAAAGGAAGTGACGAGTGACGAGTGACGAGTGACAAGTTGGAAGGGCAAGTTTTTAACTTGTCACTTGTCACTTGTCACTGTGTTTACCCATGGAGCAACATTTCTACGAACTGGTGGGGCAGTACGGGCTGTACGCGATCTTCTTCCTCGCCATGATCGAGGGGGACATCACGCTGCTGCTGGCGGGCGTGCTGGCGCACGGGGCGTTCTTCGGCGAGTATAGTTTCGCGAAGGTGCTGGCGGCGGGCACGGCGGGCGGCGTGGCGGGCGATCAGTTGGCTTACGCGATGGGGCGCGGGTTTCGTTCGAGCATCCGCGACCGTAAGTTTTATCGCGCCGCGCGCCCGCGCATCGAGCGTCTGACGGACACGTTCGGGCCGCTCTCGATCTTTCTCTCGAAATACGTCTACGGTTTGCGCACCGGCTCGTGCATCTTTTACGGCGTGGGGAAGATGCCTTACACGCGTTTCCTGCCGCTGACGATTGCGAGCTGTTTTCTGTGGGTGCTGATCTTGAGCGGCGCGGGCTATTTCTTCCACGGCATCGTCACGAACTTCATCGGCGACTTCGAGCACCTGGGAAAATTCCTGCTCGTCATCGTCGTCTTAGGCATCGCCGGTTTCTATCTGGCCGAGCGCTACTGGCTCTCGCCCAAAGTGGAAGAGGCCGACCCGGAACGCGTCCACGAGTTTGAAGAGAACGTGCAGGAGAAACTGCAAGAACTCGGCGAAGAGATCAAAGAACATCTCCCGCCGCCGCTCGCACGCCGCAAAGACAAGGAGCCTGCGAAGAAAGCCCGCGCCGCCACACGTAGTGGCGACGCCGAAGGAGACTGAATTAAAGGATGAGGGATGAGGGATGAGGGATGAAAGTTAAGATTATTCACTTGCCTGAATAGTCTTCATGTTCATCCCTCATCCCTTATCCCTCATCCCTCATCTTGATTATGATTATTGAAGCTATCGCACCTACGCGGGTCGATCTGGCGGGCGGCACGATTGATATTTGGCCGCTGTATCTGTTTCACCCACAGGCGGCGACCGTCAACTTCGGCATCTCGCTCTACGCGCGCTGTCGCATCGAGACGCGCGACGACGGGCGCATCATTCTCGAATCGCGCGACCGCGGTTTGTCGTTCGAGACAGACCTCTCGGGCGTGGCCGGACTCGTCCACGAAGAGAGGCTCGAACTGATCTCGAAGCTCGTCCACTTCTTCCGCCCCGAAACGGGTTTTCATCTCATCGCGGAGTCGCAGGCTCCTGCCGGCGCGGGCCTGGGCGGTTCGAGCGCGCTGGCGATTGCGTGTATCGGCGCGCTCAATCGTCTGGTCGGCAATCGTTACGAAGCGCGTCGCTTCATCACGATTGCGGCCAACGTGGAGACGACGGTGATCCGCGTGCCCGCAGGATTTCAGGATTACTACGGCGCGTTCTACGGCGGCGCAAACTGCATACACTTTCGCCCCGACGGCATCGAGCGCGAAGAGTTGAAGGTGGACGCCTCGGAACTCGAACGACGCATCGTCATCTGCTACACGGGCGAGCCGCGTCTGTCCGGCATCAACAACTGGGAGATGTTCAAGACGCACATCGAAGGCGACAAAGTTATCTTCCAACTCTTCGAAGGCATACGCGATTCGGCACAGCGGATGCGCACCGCTCTGTCCGCGAACGACTGGCGCGAGGTGAGCGCCGTGATGAGCGCGGCCTACCCGAACCGCAAGCGGCTCGCGCCCAACATCACGACGCCGCACATGGAAAGGCTCGTCGAGCGCGCGCTCGCAAACGGCGCGGAAGCGGCGAAGGTGTGCGGCGCGGGAGGCGGCGGCTGCATCGCCTTTCTCTGCACCGAAGGACAGAAAGAAAGCGTCGCACGCGCGCTCGCACAGGAACCCGAGGTGCAAGTGCTCGACTGGCGTTTCGCGCCGGAAGGTTTGCGCGTCAGCGAAAGTTAGTCTCCTTCCGTTGCGTAGTTAAGGATGAACAGCACGCAGCGCAAAATTTTTCTGTTCGCTGTCGTGCTTTGTCTACTGTCGGAATTGTTTCCGCCGTGGCAGTACGAAGACGGGCAGACTTCTGCGCGGCGTTCGGCCGGATACCACTTCATCAACAGCCCTCCCGCGCCCGCGCCTTACGAGAAGATGAAACAAATCTTCTCTATTCCAGACCATGATCCGCCTCATCACATTCGTGTGCGCGTAAACGTTCTGCGACAACATGCGCAAAGAACCTTTCTGGCGGTTCTGACTCTCGGCCTGTTGCTGGCCACGATCAGGCGGCAGAACTTCGTTCTCAGAGTAACCGGCATTATGGTGCTGCTCGCCGCCGGAGGGATGGCACTTATGCTTCTGTACGAGCCACTACAACTTTGGCGTCTGCATCAGTGATTCGACCGGGAAGAGCGGAAACGAAAAGTCGTGCGAGACTACTTAAGCCTCGCACGACTTTTCAATCTTCGGAATTTCGCCGAACCCCTATTCCTCGCCGCTCGCGTCTCTCTCGTCTCTGGGTGCGCCGGGCGTGAGTTCGGTCGAAGCGTCGGGGGCGAGGTCTGCGGGCGTCTCTGCTCCGGCGGCGGGCGAGGCGGTGGCTGCTGCCGGACTCAAGGGCGCGGCCGAAGCCTGACCCGTGGCGGCTTGCGCTTCGGCGGCGGGGCGATGCGCGTCGGCCGCTGCGGAAGAGTCTGTGCCGGAAGTGGGCGAAGGCGGTTGCGCGCTGGTCGGCGGCACGTCGATGGCGGTCTCGCCCCCGGCACGTGCGCCGCCCTTGGCGGCCATTTTGGCGGCGGCTTTCACTTTGATCTCGGCCATCATGCGCGCGCGCTTCTGCTCCGGCGTTTCGTCCGCAGGCACGTCTGTCGAAATGGGCGCGGCCGTGGCGGGACTGGCAGGCGCGGCGGGCGGAGACGAAGCGGCAGGAGTTTGGACTTGCGCGCTCGCTTCGACTTTTGTGGTCGCTGCGCTCTCTACAGCGTCCGTCTCGTTCGGTGCGGCAGTTCCGCCTTTCGCGGCGGCCATCTTAGCGGCGGCTTTGGCTTTCGCCTCGGCCATGATGCGCGCGCGTCTCTCTTCGGCTGTTTCGTCGCCTGTTGCAGCGGGCGACGGCGTGCTTGAGGGGGCGCTGCTCGAAGCGGCCGGTGCGGAGTCGCTGCGTGCGGGTGCGCCGCCGCCTCCGGCCATGCGCGCGGCGGCTTTCGCTTTGGCTTCCGCGATGATGCGTGCGCGCTTTTGTTCGGGCGTCTCGCCTTCGACGGATGCCGGAGTTGCCGCCGGAGTTGCGGCGGCTGTCTTGACCGGCGGGGCGGGCTTGATGTTCTGCGCCGAGGCGGCGACGGGGGCGGGCGCGTGCGTGCTCGTTTCGTTGACGGGAACCCAGGCGCCCTTCTCATTCTTCTTGAAAGCCGGAAGCGTGCCGCCCGCCGCTTCGAGGATGGCGACGAGTTCGCGCTGCACATAGCGCCCCTGTTTGCGCGGGTCGCGGACGTGGCCGAGCGGCGGCCCCATGTAGAGCGTGCCGCAGGTCTGACAGCGATACAAAAGATCGTCGCCGCGCATGTGTTTGCGCGCCTCTTCGCGCACGGGGCTCACCTGTTTCAGGTGGCCGTTGCACGGCTTGCCCTTGCTGTCCTTCTCGTTGCAGACGGTCTGCCCGCGCTCGAAACGCTTCGGCACACCCGCTTGCGACGCCTGCTGTTCGGTCGGCGCGTCCTTGGCGACGGGCGCACCCGCTTTCGCTCCACGCGTGGCGATCTCGTTAGTTGACATGATTTTCGTTTTCCGGCTACTCGCGCACGGCTCGCTCTCTGAACCAGACTGCCGCCGCGCTTTCGGTTGCTTCGACGACGTGCAAAAACTTGCCCGCAATCTTACGGAGAAACGCCGAAGCGAGTCAACGAAAAGAAAACGATGAATGAAAGCGGTGAAAAGTAAATGGTCAATGGTGAATGGATCGGAACTGCCTTCTTCCATTCACCATTGACCATTTACTATTCACCAGTCTTCCGTTCATCGTTCATCGTTGCATCGTTTATCATACCCACGCATGTGGAAAAAATTGTTGGGGACGTTGTGGCGCGGTGCGCCGAAGCGTGTGCGACGCCTCGGCGTGTGGCTCGCCGAGCCGCGTTTTATGGTGACGGTGGGCGCGATCGTTCTGGACGAGCGCGAGCGCGTGCTGCTCCTGCAACACGAGTTTCGGATGGGCAGCGGGTGGGGCATTCCGGGCGGCTTTTTGGAGCGCGGCGAACAGCCCTTCGAAGCTCTCAGTCGCGAGTTGAGAGAAGAGACGGGGGCGGAACTGTACGAGGCGCGACTCGTGCGCGTCCGCACGCTTCGCCGCCCGCAACAAGTGGAGATACATTTTCTGTGTCGCGTGCGCGACCCTTCCAAGGTGCGCCCGCAGAGCATCGAGATCAATCGCGTCGGCTGGTTTGCGGCCGACGAACTGCCGCCCGAACTCTCGCAGGATCAACGCCGCATCGTGCGCGATGCGCTCGCAGGTGGCGCGAACTCGGCCGAGTAGTGGTATGCTGTCAAAAAAAAATAGGTCAGAGATTAGAGGTCAGAGATCAGTGGCAGCAAGAACTGTCTTCTCTCGCCTCTGAACTCTAACCTCTGACCTCTTAACCACGGAGAAAAGAGCAAATGGTGCAACTCATTCCATCGCAAGATGAAGTTATGGAGATATTGAAGAAGACGGGCGCGTTTCGCGAAGGCCACTTCGTCTATCCTTCGGGCAAACACACGCCCAACTATTTCCAGATGCCGCTCGCCTTCCGCTATTACGACACGGCGCGCGTCCTTGCAGTCGCGCTCTCGCGCCTGCTGCGCGTCGAGCCGGACGTGTCGAGTGTGCTGCCAAGAGTGGCGATCATCAGTCCGGGGCCGGGCGGCATCCCCGTCGCCTTCGGCGTGCGCGAAGCCTTGAGCGCCGAGCAGATTTACTGGGCTGAGCGCGAAGACGGCAAGCGCCGGTTTCGCCAGTACATCAACAAGGGCGAGGTCAACCCCTGCATCATCGTGGACGACATCATCCGCAGCGGCGACGCCATTCACGAAACCGTGGAACTCGTCCGCGAACTGGGCGCGCGCGTCATCGGCTGCGGCACGATTGTCCGCTTCCGCGGCGCCATCGACAAGATCAACGACGATATCCCCATCAAGGCGCTCGTCGAATTCGACGCCAAGTTCTACAACCCCGGCGAAGACTGCGGCGAATGCCAAAAGGACGCCCCCGCCGAACACGTCCGCTTCTGAACTGGTGAATGGAAAATGGTAAATGGTGAATGGGAAGAACTGATCTTCTCCATTCACCATTTACCATTCACTATTTACCAATTTATATCTCGTGACGGTTGGCGAGCGCTTTGTCCATCGTGACTTCGTCTACGTATTCGAGGTCTGAGCCGACGGGCATGCCCATCGCGATGCGTGTGACGCGGACGCCGAGCGGTTTCAAGAGGCGGCTGATGTAGCTGGCGGTGGCTTCGCCTTCGGTGTTGGGATTGGTGGCGAGAATGACTTCGCGCACTTCGACGCCCTCATTGTTTTCAGGGCGCAGGCGCGGCAGCAGGTTTTGCAGCTTGAGGTCGTCGGGACTCATGCCACGAATCGGCGACAGGCTCCCGTGCAACACGTGATAGAGGCCGTGATAGCTGCGCGTCTTCTCGACGGCCACGAGATTGTAAGGTTCTTCCACGACGCAGATCATTGAGCGGTCGCGCGAAGTGGACGCGCAGTAGCGGCACGGGTCAACGTCCGTCAGATTGTTGCACACCGTGCAGAAGACGATCTTCCGCTTCACCTCTTCCATCGCCGCGATGAAACGCGCTACGTCCTGTTCCGGCATCCTCAAGACGTGAAACGCCAGACGCTGCGCGGACTTCTGCCCCACGCCCGGCAGGCGCTTAAACTCGTCGATCAATTTCGTAACCGGCTCTGCGTAATCCAACATAAAGATAGAGGTCAGAGGTTAGAGATCAGAGGTTAGTTGAAGACAGTTTTAACTGACCTCTAACCTCTGACCTCTGACCTCTTATAAAAGGCCGGGCGGGAGCATGCCGCCGAGTTTGTTTTGCATGGCTTCGTCAACTTTGCGCCCGGCTTCGTTGACGGCGGCGACGATCAGGTCTTGGAGCATTTCCACGTCGCCGTCCTTGACGGCTTCAGGGTCGATCTTGATGGAGATGACTTCCTTCGTGCCGCCCATCTGCACGGTCACGACGCCGCCGCCCGCCGTGGCATCGACTGTGAGCGCCTCCATCTCGCGCTGCATCTTCTCCTGCATCTGCTGCGCCTGCTTCATCATCTGCTGCATGTTCATGCCGCCCGGAAACTTCATCGCTTTCTCACCTCTCTTCGGCCTCGAAATAAAAGTTTGTGCTGTCCTTGTGCGCTCATCCTAACTTCCCGCACACGCGAATGCAAAGGCCGCCCCCACACAACTACAGGTGCACGCGCACGCACGGCCGCATGAATGTGGAAAAGGCGCGGAAACTGTCACGCCTCTCGCGTCGGTTCCCGCGCCGCTATTTGTTTGTGTGTGCGCCTTGCTCCGGGCGTTCAACTGACCGCCCGGAGCAAGGCGTCTTTGTTATGGATTCGTTTTAGACCGCGCGGTGCGTTTGCGCGGAGTGTGGACGGGCGCGGTGGCCGCCTCGACGTTGACAAGAAAACTGAACTCGCCGTCGGCCACGACGCGCAGCCAGAAATTGACATCGACGCTCTGACCGGGCGGGAGCGGTTCGGCTAGTGTGAAGACGAGACTTGAGTTGAGTCCGCCTTCGACGCGCGCGCCCTGTCCCTCCGGGTCTTCGAGCGTAACGCCGCTGACGACTTTCGTGCCGCCTCCGGCTTCGGCCGAGACGTTGACGATCTCGTTGCGCGAATTGATGACGCGCAGGTCGGCCTTCGTGTTATCGGCGCGCGGCGCGGTCGTGATGTCTATGACGCGGAAGCGCAGGCGCGTGACGGGTTCTTTCGTCAGGTTGCGGAAGGTGCGCCTGATCTTGAGCACGCCCGCATCGTTCACACCGTCGCCGTTGGTATCGGTTGCTTCCAGCGTGCGGTTGGGCGGCGCAGAGGCCGAAACGCCCGCGTCGAGCGGCTTCGCCGGGATGGTCTTGTTGCGTAGCAGGGGGCTGCGCAAATTCTGCGGGCCGGGCGCGCCGAAGACGCCGCCGGTGGTCGCCGGTTCGTTGGAGACGATAACGAAGTCGGCCGCGTTGTCGTTGGTATCCTGCGGTACGCCGCCTGTCATCTTGCGGATGTAGCTAAAGTCATAAGCGCCGCCGGTTCTGGGCATGGAAACGGGAATCCCCGGGCCTTCGCGGTAAAAGAGCGAAGTGTCGTTGAAGCCGACGCGGTCGAGACGATGATCGGGCGAGATGTTGCCCTTGCCCGAAGAACTGAGAATGATGGCGCAGCCGAAACAGTAATCGCGCGTGTAGGTGGCGTCGGCCTGACCAGCATGGCTGAGGTCGGGCGTGGCGTGCCGCGCGCCGGTGCTGGCGGCGAGATAATGGCCGCGCGCGGGTATCCGCGTGCCGTTCGGGATGACGTAGAGCATGCGCGAGCTGCCGCCTGTGCCTTGTTCGTAGACGCCCCAACCCGCGCCTCCGTCCGTCGAGTTGACGACGACCTCTGAATCCGAGTTGTTGTAGATTTCGATAAACTCCTCGGAGAGATTCTGCTGCCCGGCGAGGCGAAATTCGCTGATGAGCACACGCCCGGCTTTGCACTTGCCCGCGCCGCCCGCGCCCCCGATGGCCTGGATGTCTGCGGCCGTCAGAGAGCGCGTGTAAAACTGTATTTCGTCGATCTCCCCTGCGAAGGATGTGGCGGGCGCGTGACCCGCGCCGAAGAACAACTTTTGCGCACTGTCGGAAATCGCGCCGGGCGTCGTGGCCGTCGTCGTGCTGTCGAGCGCGCCGTTAACGTAGAGACGTATCGCTGCGCCATCGTATGTGGCTGCGGCGTGCGTGTAGGTGTTGGCAGGGATCGAAGCCGTGCTGGTCGCAACGTTTGCGCCGAAGCTGGCGCGCAGGTGTCCGCCGGAAAGTTCAAGCACGAAGCCCTGACCGCCACCCGGCGCGGCCTTGTCTGCGATGCGTCCGGCCGAGACGTTCGTGGGCTTGATCCACGCTTCGACCGTCAGCGCATTGAAAGGACTCGGCACGGGGAAGAAGTTGACTTCCACGTAGTCGTCCACGCCGTCGAATTGAAACGCCTGAGCGACATGGCCGGGCGCGAATGTTGTGCCGTTCTTCAAAACGCCGTCCGCGTTTTCCACCACGTCGCGCGCGTGGCCGTCGCCCGTCAACCAGTGCAACTGGCCGCGCGGCGGTTGCGCGCAGGAGGACGTTCCCTGCGCCTTGGTGCTCTGAGCGGCGAAGGTCAGGGCGAACGCACAGATGAATAAGAGGGAGAGCGTCCGATGTGCGAGTTGTTTCATCGTGGTAATCCTTACACAGGTTAGCGGCAGCCTGAACTTAACTTTGCGTCTGAGAGACGCGGGCGATCTTCGCGCCCTTTCGCAGAGGAGATGCGGGGCAGAGTCTAGCACACGCTGTCGCAAGCGTCACGACATTCGAGAGCATCATTCCGGGATGCTGCGTTGCGCGCGTTGTGCCTTGCGATAGGCGACGACGGCCACCGCAAGGCCGCTCGCGATCAGAAGGAAACCGACGATGAGCGTCCACTTGAGCGACAGTCGCAACAGCGGCGACAGGATGGTGAGGATTTGGATCACGACGAGCCACACGATGGCCGTCTTGATCGCTTCCAGCCCATCACGCATGCGCACGTTGTCCATTGGCGTCGCGCCCGTTTCACTCGCATTCGCCGTCATCGCTGCCGCCACCGCAGGCACAACCGCCGACGCAGGTACGGTCTCCGTCGCAGGCGTCTCGACACTTGCCGCTGCTGTTGTTTCAGACATGCCGCCCGTCGCATCAGCCTTCGCGCCGTCAGTCGTTGTCTCCATCTCGTTGTCCATTGCCGGTGTCGCCCCGGTGTGCCCTTCGTGTTCGTCCGTCATCATTCTAATGTGGCCGCCTCCGTTTCGGGCGCACATCTTACAACGCGCACGGCCGCCCCTGCGACAGACAAATTTATCCGCGCCCCAATGCCGCAGGCGGCGCGCTTGATTTAACAGCCCGCGCGCCGTCGTGCTATAAGGCGAACTTGAAGTTATGAAGCGTTACGTCATCAAGAGACCGGCGGGCGCGTCGGACGTGCCGGCGAGGCTGGCGCGTTACCGCGAGGAACTGAACGAGGAGCAGTTCGCCGTGGCGACTGCCCCTGCGGGCGCGACGCTCGTGATCGCGGGCGCAGGCTCCGGCAAGACGCGCGCGATCACTTATCGCGTCGCCTATCTGATAGAGCAAGGCGTCGCGCCCTCGCGCATCATGCTCGCCACGTTTACGAACCGCGCGGCGCGCGAGATGCTGCGTCGCGTCGAAGAGTTGACGGGCGGAAACTCGAACGCGTGGCGTCGCGTCTGGGGCGGCACGTTTCATCGCATCGCCAACATGGTCTTGCGTCGCCACGCCGCCGCGCTCGGCTACACGGAGAACTACACCATTCTCGATTCGGAAGACGCGCGCGATTTCCTGAACGTCTGCGTGGACGAGGCCGGCATCGACACGAAAGCGCGCCGCTTTCCGAAGGCCGAAGTCCTGCAAGACATCATCAGCTTCGCCAACAATACGGATCGCCCGATCCCCGAAGTGGTCGCGCGCAACTACCCGCACTTCGAACCGCTCACACAGCAGATCGCGCGCGTCGATTCCATCTTCATGGAGCGCAAGCGCGCGCGCAATTCGATGGACTACGACGACCTGTTGCTCAACTGGAAGCGACTGCTGCTGGAGAAAGACGAGATCGCGCGCCTCTACGCCGAGCAGTTCGAGCACATACTCGTCGATGAGTATCAGGACACGAACAAGTTGCAGGCCGAGATCGTCGATCTGCTCGCCGTCCGACACCGCAACGTGATGGTCGTCGGCGACGATGCGCAGAGCATCTTCGCGTGGCGCGGCGCGGAGTGGACGAACCTCTACGAGTTCCCCGCGCGCTACCCGGAAGCACGGCAACTCCGTCTGGAAACCAACTATCGCTCGACGCCCGAAATCCTCGCCGTCGCCAACGTCTCCATCGCCTCGAACCGCAAACAGTTTCCCAAGATACTGCGCGCCGTGCGTCCCTCGCTCGGCCTCAGCCCTGCGCTCGTCCCTTGTCACGACGCGGATCAACAGGCCGCCTTCGTCGCCGCGCGCCTGTTGGAGTTGCGCGATGAAGGCGTCGCCCTCAAGGAGATGGCCGTCCTCTATCGTTCTCACTATCATTCGCTCGAATTGCAACTGGAACTGACCAGACGCGGCATCCCCTATCAGATACGCAGCGGCGTGCGCTTCTTCGAACAGGCGCACATCAAAGACGTGGTCGCTTACCTGCGCCTCGTCGCCAACCCGCGCGACGAACTCGCCTGGAAGCGCGTCCTGCGTCTCATCCCGAACGTCGGCGCGGCGACGGCCAACCGCGTCTGGGAACAGATCGCCTACGCGCCCGACCCTCTGGCGATGGTCTTGCGCGGCGGGGCGGACGCGGCGGCGGCGAGGCGCGGAAACAGTTGGGCGGAGTTTCGCGCGCTGCTCGAAGCGCTCGTCGCGCAGGAGACGCGCACCAGCCCGGCCAAGCAGATCGAAGTCATCCTCGCGCGCGGCTACGAAGCGCATCTGGCGGCCAACTACGAGAACGCCGAGACGCGTCTCGAAGACTTACGCCAACTCGCACGCTACAGCGCGCGCTACAACTCGACCGAAGAATTCCTGGGCGAGCTTGCACTGCTCGCCACCGAACGCTACGGCGCGCCGCAACCGATCACGGGCGAAGAGGTCGTCACGGGCGCGGACGAAGACGAGATGATCGCGCTCACCTCAGTCCATCAGGCGAAGGGCTTGGAGTGGCGCGCGGTCTTCATCATCTGGGCGGCCGACGGCAAGTTTCCCTCGCCGCGTTCTCTGCGCGATGCGGAAGGCGAAGAAGAGGAACGCCGCCTCTGGTACGTGGCGCTCACGCGCGCACGCGATCAGCTCTACATCACTTACCCGCTCATCGTCACGGACTACAATCGACAGACGGTCGTGCAGCGTCCCTCGCGCTTCGTCACGGAGACGCCGCCGGAACTCTACGAAGTGTGGAGTCTGGAAGAGGAAACGGATGCTCTCTCTGATGCGCCGCTCGCGGAGATCAAAGAGAGCGAACCGGGCGGTTATTTGAATTGAATGCGAACACATGAACGACTCAAACACGGAACGCACGCTCGAAGCACGCGTCAAACTCTATTACGATCTGCAACGCGCTGTAGATGGCGACGACGCGCCCGCTCCCTTGCTTATCGCGCTGCACGGCTATGGCGGCAACAAAAATTGGATGATGCGGGAAGCGCGCCAACTCGCGCCCGCGGGCTTCGCCGTCGCCGCCTTGCAGGGCATGCATCAACATCTGAAAGAGCCGAGAGAGCCGGGCGGCGAGTTGCGCTACGGTTTCGGCTGGCTCACCAATTTCCACCCGGAAGATTCCGTAGCCGTGCATCAACGCGCGCTGCTCGACCTCGTCGAACAACTCATGCGCGAAGGCACGGCCAACCCTTCGCGCATCTTCCTGCTCGGCTTCTCGCAGACGTGTGCGCTCAACTATCGTTTCGCCTTCACGCACACCGAGGCGCTTCGCGGCGTCGTCGGCATCTGCGGCGGCATCCCCGGCGATTGGGCGACGAGCGAGAGTTACCGACCGACGGCGGCGTCCGTGTTGCATCTGGCGGGCGGGCGCGACGAGTTTTACCCGCCCGCGCGCGTCGCCGATTACGCCGCGCGCCTCTCGGAACGCGCGCGCGATGTCGAGTTCAAAAGTTACGACGACGCCGGACACGAACTGACGCCCGCCATGCGCACGGACGTGCGCGCCTGGCTCGAAGCTCACGCCCGAAGTTGACGCGTCAACTTAATGTGTTAAGAGACTCGCTGTGAAAGTCGATGAGTAGACGAGAGCGCCGGAAGGCATCGAAGAATGGAGAGATGCAGGACGAACGCGTGCGCGCTATCGAGCGCGTGCGTTTGAGGCTCGCGCGTGCGGGGCGTCCGCGCCTGCTCGTCTCGTTTCTGCTCGCGCTGACGGGAGCTTCGGGTTTTCTCATCTCGGCCGCGCTGCTACGGCTCGGCCTCACGCAGATGTCCGTGCGCTACCCGCTCGCAGTCATCCTGGCCTATTGCGTCTTTCTCTTGCTCCTGCGCCTATGGCTCGCGCTGCAACGACGTAGGAACAACGGCGACGACTATGATTTGCTCAGCGGCTTGGGCGACAGCGTGCCGCACTTTCTCGACGCGGCCACATCTGCGGGGGGCGAAGCGGCGCGTGCGGCGGCCAACTTCGGCGGCGGGGGCGACTTCGGCGGTGCGGGTGCGGGCGGCGGTTGGACGGGCGGCATATCGAGCAGCGTGTCGAACAGCGTATCGGGCAGCGTGTCGGGCGGCGGTTCGTCCCTGTTGGACTCTATACCGAACGTGCCCGACGTGGGCTTGGACATCGACTTGGACGACGGATGTTTCTGGATCGTCATCCCGGTGGCGGCCATTGCGGGTGTCTTGTTCGTGATGTTCTATGTCGTCTACATTGCGCCGGTTTTTCTGGCGGAGATTTTGGTTGACGCGCTGCTCGTGGCCGGTTTGTATAAACGTCTGAAAGGCGTCGAGCCGCGGCACTGGCTGCGCTCCTGCGTGCGGCGGACGCTTTTGCCCGCCGTGCTCGCAACCGCGCTCTTTATCGCGGCGGGCTACCTGATGGAACGCGTCGCGCCCGAAGCACGCTCCATCGGCGAGTTCTGGCAACAGATCAACTCGGAGGAGAAGGGCGAGCGTTGAAACGCGAGCGTTGAAACAGACCGGGGCGTGCGGGTATAGTTCAACACGCTCTCGGCAATCCCTTCCGTGAAAGTGAAACGCCTGACATGAAGACAAAATTGTCCGCCGCACGCTTAGTCCGTCTGTCGCTCGTCGTGGCCTTCGTCTTGTCGCAACTCGCTTGCGCTCGTTCGGGCGAAGGGGAGAAGGGACAGGCAGAGAGCGCGGCGGCCATTCGCGCAGTGCTCGACGCGCAGGCCGCCGCCTGGAATCGCGGCGACATCGAAGGCTACATGGACGGCTACGAACGCGCCGAGACGACCACCTTCATCTCCGGCGATACCGTCACGCGCGGCTGGCAGACGGTCGCAGACCGCTACAAAAAATCCTACGACACGCGCGAGAAGATGGGCACGCTCGCCTTCGGCGACATAGAGATCAAACCGCTCAGCGAGTTTTACGCGAACGTGACGGGAAGCTGGCGTCTGACGCGCGACCGGGACACGCCGCACGGCCGCTTCGCGCTCATCTTCCGTCGCACCAGCGCCGGCTGGCGCATCGTGCAAGACACGACGACCTCGGCCAGTTGAAAAGTTTTCCGTCACCGCTTCGGTTAATTGAAAAGGTTACTTGAAAAATCTTCCGCCAGTTTCCAACACGGAGAGACAAACCTCGATGCGACTCGATTCAACACCAATGCGCCCCGCGCTCACTTCAACTCTCAAGCGTGCCGCGCTCGCGCTGCTGCTCTCGTTCGCCCTGCAGCCCTCCGCGCGCGCGCAGACCGTGAGCGGGTTGCCGCGCCAAACATCCGAACACGCGCTCGCGCAGTTGCGCGCGAGTGAAGGCTTTCCCATCGAGCGTTATCTCAACATCCGCTCGGCCACTTCGCCCACGCTCGCGCCCACGGGCGACCGTCTCGCGTTTCTCTTGAACGTGACGGGCACGCCGCAGGTCTGGAGCGTCGCGGCGACCGGGGGCGGCTGGCCTGAGCAACTCACCTTCTACACAGACCGCGTAGACTTCGTGCGCTTCTCGCCCGACGGCACGAAACTCCTGTTCGGCAAGGCGCGCGGCGGCGACGAGAACGCGCAGCTTTACTGGATGTCGCCCGACGGCGCACAGGTGCGACAACTGACCGATGCGCCCCGGATTCGATATAACTTCGGCTCGTGGTCTGCGGACGGGCGACGCATCAGCTACGCCTCGAACAAACGCAATCCGAATTTTTTCGACATCTACGTGATGGACGTCGAGAGCGGCGCGGAAACGCTCGTCTATCAACAGGACGGCTCGAACGCGGCCGTCGCATGGTCTTCCGACGGCCGCTTCATCGTCGTCTCGCGTGCGAGTGACACGCTCAGTCTCGACAACGATCTCTATCTCGTCGAACTCGCGTCGAAAACCGTCACGCACCTGACGCCGCACACGGGCGCGGCCACCTTCGGCGACGTGCACTTCACGCGCGACAACCGCGCGCTCGTCTTGAGCACCAACGTCGCGGGCGAATGGCAATCGCTCGCGCGCCTCGACTTGCAGACAAAGCGGATCGAACCGGCGACGAATGCCGAGTGGGACACGGACGCGACGAGGATGTCTGTGGACGGCCGACTGCTCGCCTACGCGCTCAACCGCGAAGGCTTCAGCGAACTCTACGTGCGCCGTCTGACCGACGAAGGGCGCGGCGACGACAAAGATACGCCCGTCACACTTCCCGGCAAGGGCGTCGTCAGCGGTCTGGACTTCTCGCGCGACGGGCGCAAGCTCGCCTTCACCTTCGCGGGCGCGCGCTTCAACCCGGACGTCTGGCTCTACGATCTCAAGACGCGGCGGCTCGAACAGGTCACGCACGCCTCGCGTGCGGCCATTCCGCAAAGCTCCTTCGTCGAACCTGAACTCATCCGCTACAAGACCTTCGACGGGCGCGACATCCCCGCGTGGTACTACCGCCCGCGCAATGCTCAGGCGAGCGGTGCGTCGCAATCTCTGCCCGTCATCGTCAGCGTCCACGGCGGCCCCGAAGGACAGGAGCGTCCCGCCTTCAACCCGACTTATCAATACTTTCTTTCGCGCGGCTACGCCGTCCTCGCCCCGAACGTGCGCGGCTCGACCGGCTACGGCAAGACCTACACGCACCTCGACGATGTAAAACTGCGCGAAGACTCTGTGAAAGATTTGGCGGCCTCCGTCGAATGGTTGAAAACAAGCGGCGGGGCGGACGCACGCCGCATCGCCGTCATGGGCGGCTCTTACGGCGGCTACATGACGCTCGCCGCCATCACGCTCTATCCAGACCTGTGGGCGGCGGCCATCGAGATGTTCGGCATCTCGAATTTCGAGACGAACCTGCGCAACACCTCCGGCTACCGGCGCAAACAGCGCGAACGCGAATACGGCACGCTCGCCAATGATCTCGAATTTTTGCGCTCCATCTCGCCCATCTACAAAGTTGATCGCATCAAAGCGCCGCTTCTCGTCTTTCAAGGCAAGAACGACCCGCGCGTGCCCTACACCGAGTCCGAGCAGATCGTCAAAGCCCTGCGCGACCGCAACGCGCCCGTCGAATACACGCTCTTTGAAGATGAAGGCCACGGCTTCGTCAAACTCGCCAACCGCCTCGTCGTCTACCCCAAGATCGTAGACTTCCTCGAACGACACATGAAATAGGTTTCAAGTTATGCTCGCCATCGTCAATTGCTCACAACTCGTTACGCTGCGGGGCGCGGCGCGTGCGCGCGTGGGGGCGGAGATGCGCGAGTTGGGTATCGTCGCAGGAGGGGCGATGCTCGTGGGCGATGATGGGCGCATCAGCGCGTTGGGGACGCGGGACGAGATCGAGCGGCTGGCCGGGCTGGATTGCGAGGTGTTGGATGCGGGGGGGCGCGTGTGCCTGCCGGGGTTCGTCGATGCGCATGCGCATCCTGTGTTTGCAGGGACGCGTGCGGGCGAATTTGAACAGCGCGCGGCGGGGGCGACGTATCAGGAGATCGCAGAGGCGGGCGGCGGCATACGCGCGAGCGTCCGTGCGACGCGTGCGGCGACGGAAGACGAGTTGGTCGAAGCGTCGAAGCGTTACGCCAACTGGTTTTTGCGTGGGGGCACGACGACCGTGGAGGCCAAGTCGGGTTACGGGCTGTCGGTCGCAGACGAGTTGAAGATGCTGCGCGCGGTGCGCCGTCTGAACGCGGAGACGCCGCTTCGATACGTGCCGACTTTTCTCGGCGCGCATGAAGTGCCGGACGAATACCGCGCTCGGCGCGCGGAGTACGTCGAGTTGGTCGTTAAGGAGATGTTGCCGCGCGTGGCGCGCGAAGGGTTGGCGGAGTTCTGCGACGCCTTCTGCGAAGAACGCGTCTTCAACGTGGACGAGACGCGGCGCATCCTCGAAGCAGCGCGCACCGAAGGCTTGGGCTTGCGCGTGCACGCGGATCAACTCTCGCTTTCGGGCGGCGCGCGACTGGCGGCGGAGCTTCGCGCGACGACAGCGGATCATCTGGAGCACACGGACGCCGCAGGCATCGCGGCGCTTGCGTCGGCCGGAGTGCAGCCGGTGCTGTTGCCGGGGTCGGTCTACGCGCTCGGCTCGACGCGTTATCCGGCGGCACGCGCCATGATCGAGGCAGGGCTGGCCGTCGTGCTGGCGACCGACTTCAATCCGGGGTCTTCGCCGACGCCTTCGATGCTGTTGGTTCTGTCGCTCGCCTCCACGCAGTTGAAGTTGACGCCCGCCGAAAGCGTCACGGCCGCGACCATCAACGCCGCTTACAGTTTGGGGCGCGGCCATGAAGTGGGATCGCTCGAAGCGGGCAAACGCGCAGACTTCTGCCTGTACGACTGCGCGGACTATCGAGAGTTGGCTTACTTCTTCGGCATCGAACACACGCACGCGGTTTACGTGGAGGGACGCGCGGCATATCGTCGTTGACAGTCGGGGTGGCGGTTAAAGTAAAGCCACAAGATAGCGAGTAAAAATAAGAGTTGACGCACAACTTATTGTTTTTGTATATTCGCTTCAACACTGGAAAGGAGGTGATCAAAAAACGTATATGAGTTCTTATCACAGTGAGGTGGCTGCGGCCTGACCTCCGGACAGAAAACTTGAATTGGTAGGGTTTCCGTCCGTCAGTTGCTTTTAATCGAGCGACACACAGGCCAATCCCAACAGTTCACCGGAAAACCGCCGACGTTAAATCGTCGGCGGTTTTTCTCTTTCTCACCATAAGTAGACACATCACCGCCAGGTAATAGTCTCGAACTTCTTCGATAAGATTTCTGCTTTTTATCCTTGCCTGTTGTCTCGGAATTGATTTTGGGGAGGCGATGGCACGCCTTCTGCATATAGTCGGCTTGCACCGTCTATCAGGAACAAAAACCGTACAAGCGTTGGTCTTTTGGCTGAGACGTGTGTGAAATCAAGTCGTCGATATGGGTTTATTTTATGCTACGGAAGTAGCTTCAAACGATAGGGAGGATTCACAATAATGGCGGATTCAATAGGTACTTCAACCAGCTCAGGCACGGGTCGCTCGCGCATGATGACCGGCATGTTCAGGGACAGAGAAAGCGCCGAGCGCGCTTATGGTTCGTTAACGAGCCGCGGCTACGGTAAGGACGACGTTAATCTGATTATGTCGGACGATACTCGTAAAAAACATTTCTCTGACGAACACAAAGACAGCGACCTCGGTGACAAGGCTTGGGAAGATGCCGGCAAAGGCGCGGCCATCGGCGGCGGCGTCGGCGCGACTCTCGCGGCCATCGCCGCCATCGGCACTACCGTCGCTTTGCCGGGTCTCGGCCTTCTCGTCGCCGGGCCTATCGCAGCCGGGTTGGTCGGTGCTGGCGCGGGCGGCTTGACGGGCGGACTCATCGGCGCGCTCGTCGGCTCTGGTATCCCCGAAGACCGGGCAAAAGAGTATGAGCGCGGTGTCAACGAAGGCGGCATCGTGATGGGTGTGAATCCGCGTTCGGATGAAGACGCCGAATACTTCGAGAACGAGTGGCGCAACAATCGGGGCGAGCACATTTACCGCTAAGGTGTAGCAGCGGCGGGTAACAATTTACATACGTTGGTTCTCAATAATGGACTGACGAGGAGGATATGTCATGCGACGCACTTTAGCACTGGCGGTAGCTTTGGCTGCCGCGAGTTTCACCATCGGCTGTGGCGGCGGAGACGGCGCGAACACGAATTCAAACGCCAACAACCGCAATGCCGCAAACGCCAATGGAGCTTCCACGAGCGGTAGCCCGGCGCGTGAAGGCGTGGTCGATACGAACGCTAATGTCAGCGCAAACGCGAACGGTAACACCGTCTCGTCCAACACGGCGGTTGTGACTAATAACAACGGCAACAAAAACACGTCTGGCGTCAGTAGCACGAACAGCGCGGGACACGGCAAGAACGGTAACGCTAATCACTGATAGTTCGTTACCGGTAGGTCAACTATCAGATAAAAAAACAACAGTTCACCGAGAAGGACGCTTGCGTTAAACGCGAGCGTCATTCTTTTTATGCGTAAACGTCGCGGCGCTCCTCTTCTTGCGTCTGGTGGCGGGTAGTTCTTATCATGCTACATGCTCGCAGCCTTTAATATCTTTCTCGTCTTCTTTCTCGTTTTCGCTAACGGCTTTTTCGTCGCGTCGGAATTCGCGCTGGTCGGCGTGCGCCGCTCCCGCATCGCTACTTTGGCGGGCGCAGGTGACAAGAGAGCCAAGAGGCTCCTAGGGTTGGTTGACAACCTGAACGCCTATATTTCCGCCACCCAACTCGGCATCACGCTCGCCTCGCTTGCGCTCGGTTGGCTTGGCGAACCCGCCATCGCACACCTTCTGGAAATCCCCCTCAAGGGACGCGTCTCCGAGACGGTGCTGCATACCATCGCGTTTACCATCGCGTTCACCATTATCACCTTCCTGCACATCGTCCTCGGCGAGTTAGCGCCGAAGACCCTCGCTCTCGAACGCGCAGAGAAGACGGCGCTTGCCATCGCGCTGCCGATGCAGATTTTTTACAAGACGTTCTCCTATCCGATTCGACTGCTCGACTGGGCCGGCACGCGCACGGTGCGTCTGTTCGGTTTGCACCCGTCCGGCGAACATGGCTCGATCTACACGGAAGAGGAACTGCGGCAGTTGATAGATACATCACGGCAGAGCGGTCACGTGAACGAGGAAGAACAGCAGTTAATCAACCGCGTCTTCGACTTCTCCGACGCCGAAGTGCGCGAGGCGATGATTCCACGCACGGCTGTTGACGCGCTGCCCTCCACAGCCACGTTCGAGGAGGCGAAACAGTCGTTCCGCACGCTCGGCTACTCGCGCCTGCCCGTGTACGAGGAGCGGCTGGACAACGTGGTCGGGGTAGTTTTCTGGCGCGACATCGAACCCTACTACGAAAAGCAGGCGGACGGCTTCGACCTGTTGAAATTGGTTCACCCGCCCATGTTCATCCCCGCCGGCGCGCGGCTCGGCGCTGTGCTCAAGCAGATGCAGAGCACGCGCAATCATCTGGCGTTCGTCATAGACGAGCACGGCGGCGTCGAGGGCATAGTGACGCTGGAAGACTTGCTTGAAGAGATCGTGGGCGAGATCAACGACGAGTTTGATGAGGAAGTCCGCTCACAGATCACGCGCGAGGCGGACGGCACGTACCTGCTCGACGGGATGCTCGCCGTCAGGGATGCCAACCGCCAGTTAGACCTCAAGTTGCCGGAAGATGGGAACTACACGACGCTCGCCGGATTCCTGATGGCGCAGACGGGGCGGATTCTCAGGCAAGGCGAAACAGTCGAGTTTGACGGCGCGCGATTTACGGTCGAGCGCGTTGACCGACGCCGCATCCGCCGCGTTCGCTTCGCGCCTGAGACTACGAACGAGCAAGCGGCGACGGCTTGAGAGTTTCAAATTTGAAATTCGCAAAAATTTGAGCTTCGCCAAAAAAAGGAGTCTGCACGTTTATGTGCAGACTCCTTTTTCGCGTGCGGTTGAAAGTTTAGCGGGCGAAGAGCCGGAGCCGCTTTGAGGGTTCGTTATTTGTGTTGGTTGGCGGCCACTTTGGCAAGCGCGATGGTGAGGGCGGCTGCGCCCAGACCTTGCACGAGCGTCGGGTGCTCGGCGTAGAAGTTGCTCGCCATGTCTACGATTGAAGGGTCTTTCTGCTCGGCGCGTTCGGCGATCTCCTGCACGGCTTCGGGCGGCACTTGCGCGGCCAACTCCGGCGTCACCTCGCGCTGCCCGCTGCCCAAAAGTCCGGCCAGTCCGGCAGCGCCGCGATTGGCGAGAATCTGCGAGATGACCGTCGGGCCTAAAGTCGAGATGAGGGTGTTAAGTATGCTGGCGCGCTGCGTGCCGTTCGATTGGCCGAAGAGTTGGCCGAGCATGTTGCCGAAGGGCGGCGTCTGGTTCGAGCGAAAGGCCGCGGCCAGCCCGTCTGCTATGGCCGATTGCGGCGCGGCCTGCGCGAAGTGTCCGAAATCCTGTTCGACGTTGTTCGGCGTCTGCTGCGCGCTCGCGCCCTGATATTGTTGTAACAGTCCGCCGATCTGATCTAACCAACCCATATTCTTTTCACCTTTCGTCCGTAAGTTATGACTGGCGCGGCGTCGCTTCGTGTGACTGCCGCGTCGTTTGAAAAACTTGCGAGTCGGGGGAAAGGGGAATTTAGTGCAAAGGCGCGACCGTGTTCAAGGCCGCGTCGCGGCCGGGGGCCTCGTCGCACCGTCGCTGGCCGGTGGGGTCGCGGGTTGTTCGGAGGGCAACAGGCGCGAAGGGTCGGGCGCTGACGGAGAGGTGTGCGTGTGCACGATCTTCCAGCCGTTGTTGATGAGGCGGAAGACGACCGTGAGCCGCCCCTGCGCGCTCTCGGGCGTGCCGCGAAACTCCTGCGACTGCGTCCACAGGCAGGTGACGATTGCGCCGCCCGCGCCGAGCATCGAGACGCGCACGTCGCGCACGTCGAGTTGGACGTTCTTGGCGTCCGGGTAAGAACTGGCGCGGTTCGCACGCACCTGTTCCCAACTGCGCGTGACCGTGCCATTGTTGTTGAAGATGACGAGTTGCGGCGAGTTCCAGTAGACGCTCATCACCATCTCGACATCGGACTTGCGGATGCCATTTAAGAGCGTCTCGAACGTGGCGCGCACGGCACGCTCGGCTGCCGTCGCGCCCGTCGTCGCCGCTCCGGCGCCTTGCGCCGTGCCCGTGCGGCGCGTGCGCGTGGTGGCCGGTTCGCTCGTCGTGTCTTCGGCAGCAGGCGTTGTCTGCTGTGCGCCTGTGGCGGGCGTCGGCGTGGGGCGCGGCGCGGGGCGACGCGTGGCCGGGCGCGGCGGCGCGGTTTGCGCCGGACTGCTCGTGTTCTGCGCAGAGGCGTTGACAGTGCAAGCGAAGGCGAGCGCCGTGGCGGCGATGAATAATTTTTTGGACATAAAAACTCCTCTTGTCAAACTACTCGACGGTGCGAAGACTCAAAAGCGCCCGTCTCACAGTCGGAAAATAGATTTCTATAGGAAGCGCACGGCTTCGCGCAGGCGACGCGCGCTGCGTTCGCGGCCGACGAGGTAGAAGACCTCGAACATCGAAGGGCCGACCGATTGTCCCGTCAGGGCGGTGCGCGCGGCGTTGATGAAGAGACCGGCTTTGACGCCCGCTTCGTCGGCGTAGGCGCGCAAGGCCGCTTCGCAAGTCTCTGTCGTGAAGGGTTCGGTCTGCTCGATGCGTGTGGCGAGCGCGGGCAGCAGTTCCCTGAGGCGCGGCTCTTTCTGCAAGTTCTTTTTGACGGCCGCCTCGTCAAATTCGAACTCGTCCGCGAAGTAGGCGCGGCCTTGACCGGAGAAATCCTTGAGCGTGTAAAAACGCTCGCGTATGAGATCGACCGTGCGCGCGAACCACTCGCGGCGCTCGCCATCGAATTCCGCGCGCCACAAGCCGGCCGCTTCGAGTTCGGCGCGCACAAGGGGCAGCAAGTCCGCGAGCGGAAGCGTGCGTATGTACTCGGCGTTCATCCAGATCGCCTTGTCGTCCGTCCAGCGCTTCGGATTGTTCGCGTCGAAATTAAAGATCGCAGGGTTGCGATGGATGCGCTCAAGCGAGAAGTTTCGGACGATCTCTTCAAGCGACATTAGCTCAGAGGCGTGTTCATCCGCCTGCGCTTCTGCATTCGCGTCAGTCGCTTCGGCTGCGGCGCGTTCCTCTCGCGCGGGCGACCAGCCGAGCAGGGCCAGAAAATTGCAGAACGCGGCGGGAAGAAAGCCTCTGTCGCGATAAGTCGTCAGCGAAACGATCTCGCCGTGGATTCTTTTCGACAACTTCTTTCCGCCGGGCGCGAGGATGAGCGGCAGGTGGGCGAAGCGCGGGATGGGCGCGCCGAGCGCCTCGTAGATGAGAATCTGCTTGTGCGTGTTCGTCAGGTGATCCTGACCGCGTATCACGTCCGTGATGCGCATCTCGATGTCGTCGCAGACGACCGAGAGGTTGTAGAGGGGATGACCGTCGGAGCGCAGGAGCACGAGGTCTTCGATCTCCGTGTAGTCGCGCTCCTGCGCGCCGTAGACTGCGTCTGCGAAACTGGAACGACCCTCGCGCGCGACCTTCAGACGCACGGCGAAAGGCTCGCCCGCAGCGGCGCGCGCGGCCGACTCTTCCGGCGAGAGATCGCGGAAGGGGTTGCTGCGATGATCCGTGCCCGTCGCGGATGCGGCGCGTGCGCGTTCGGCGATCTCCTGTTTGACGTTGGCGTCGGCGCGTTCGGCCTTCGGCGTGAAGTCGCGGTAAGCCTTGCCCGCTTCGACGAGTTGGAGCGCGGCCGCGCGGTGCTTGTCGGCGTTGGCCGACTGGAAGATCAACTCTTCGTCGTAGTCGAGTCCGAGCCAACGCAGCCCCTCGATGATCGAGCGCGTGGATTCGTCGGTTGAACGCTGGAGGTCTGTGTCTTCGATGCGGAGCAGAAACGCGCCGCCCGTTTTGCGCGCGTAGAGCCAGTTGAAAAGCGCCGTGCGCGCCGCGCCGATATGCAGGTAGCCGGTGGGTGATGGTGCGAAACGAACACGAATCATAATATAAAGAGGTCAGAGGTCAGAGATTAGAGGTCAGTAGAAGAAAGGACAAAAGCGCCTTTCACTGACCTCTGACGTCTGACCTCTGACCTCTCGAAAGTTATGGCGGAGATAGCAGGATTCGAACCTGCGATGGGCTTTTGACCCATAACGGTTTAGCAAACCGCCGCCTTCAGCCACTCGGCCATATCTCCGCAGAAGGCTCGCCGAAACGAGTTGATATTCTAGCCCGCGAAGATTGATTGTCAAGCGCGCGCCGGACGCCAAGCGGAAGAGTCGGCCGCAGGCGAGCGAACTTAGCGGGGCGTCGAGCCGGAAGAGAAAGACGAAAAGGGAAGGGCGGCGTTCGTGTCTTTGAACGCCGCCCGCAAATGGCCGCTGCCGGGACAAGTCGAAGGAACGACGCGTCGCTCTATCTCACGTTGCCGTTGTTGGTGTTGCCGGTGTTCGTGTTGGTATTGGTATTCGTGTTGGCGTTGCGGTTGACGGGGCCGCGAGGTGTGCCGGGGTTCGGGTTGCGCCCGCGCCTGACGCCGGGTTGATTGGTGTTCCCGTTCATGTTCCCGTTCATGTTCCCGTTCATGTTGCCATTGGTATTGCCGTTCGTGTTCCCGTTCATATTACCGTTGGCATTCATGTTCCCGTTCGTGTTGCCGTTGGTGTTCATGTTGCCATTGGTGTTGCCATTGGTGTTGCCATTGGTGTTGCCGTTGACATTACCGTTCATGTTGCCGTTGGTGTTGCCGTTGGTGTTGCCGTTCGTGTTCGTGTTGCCGTTATCGTTTTTGCAAGCGGCGCGGCAGGTGTCGAAGGCCGTGCGGCAGGCCGTCTCGTTGGCGTTGGCGGCGCGGCGGCATTCCTGATACTGCTGCGTGCAGGTTTGCTGACACTGGCCGCGGTCGCTCTGCACGCCCGACACGGTCGAGTAGAAAAACGCTCCGGTCAACGTCAGCGAGACGAACGCCGCGAGCGTCAGGTAAGTGTATCTCTTCTTCATCAGGTGTCTTCCTCCTTGAAAAACTTGCTGGCACGCCGGGTCGGCGGCGCGCTTCGCACACGGGTGCGAAAAATTGGTCGGGGAATTAAAAGGGGGCTTCTAAGTCGCCTATTACTTATCACATTTCTCCGGCACGGTTTGTACGCATGCGTACCCGCCGCCAGCGCACAAGCCGCTTCGCCGAACTATTTGAGCGTCCGGTGGCGGCTTGCGCACGCGGCGACGCGCGGAGTCGGACGCTGCCGCGCGGGTGCTACAATCGGCGCGCGATGGCGAAAGTCGAACTCACGCGGAGACAGTTTTTGCGCGGCCTGGCGGCGGCGGGACTGTGCGGCGTGTCGGCCTCGGTCGCTTACGCCAGCTTGTTCGAGATACACGATTACGAGTTGACGGAGACGGAGATTTTCATACGCGAGTTGCCCCCGGCGTTCGAAAACTTCCGCATCGTGCAGTTGTCGGACGTGCATCACAGTTCGCTCGTGTCGCTTGCGGAGGTGCGGCGCGTTGTGGAGTTGGCCGGGAGCGCGCGGGGCGACATGTTGGTCTTGACGGGCGACTACACGACTGCGCGACGCCGCTACATAGAGCCGTGCGCGGAGGCGCTCGGCGCGCTCTCAGCCCCCGCGGGTGTGTGGGCTGTGCTCGGCAATCACGATCACTACACGGACGGAGAGTTGACGCGGCGCGCGCTTGAAAGGCGAGGTATCGGTGTGCTCGACAACGCGCACACGGAAGTCGTGCGCGGCGCGGACAAGTTGCAACTCGCGGGCGTGGATGATTGGTCTTGGGGCTTCGCTGATTGGGCGCGCGCCGTGGGGAAACTCGACCCGAAACGTCCCGCGCTCCTGCTCTCGCACGAGCCGCAGGTCTTCGATCTGCCGGAGACCGCGGGCATCTCTCTGATCTTGAGCGGGCACACGCACGGCGGGCAGGTGAGTTTGCCTTTCCTTGGTGCGCCCGCGCGTTTCCTCGCGGAGTTCAAATACCTGCGCGGGCTGTACGAGCGCGGCGGGAGGCAGCTTTACGTCTCGCGCGGCACGGGCGTCGTCGGCCTGCCCATACGCCTCGGCGCGCGTCCTGAGATCGCCACGCTGCGCCTGCGCCGCGCGCTGGATACGCGCGAAGGCGGATGAATGTAGAAGGGAAAGGGCAAAAGGGGAAAGGTTAAAACGAAAGTGAGGAAGCGACACACGCCGACTCACTTTCCTTTTTCCTTTCCCCTTTCGCTCTTGCCCTTGAGTCCTTACTGTTCGTCGGGCGTGGTGAAGCCTTCGCGGCGTGCTTTGCGGCGTGCTTCCATCTCTTCGCGCATGCGCTTGAGTTGGTCGCGCTGTTCGGGCGTCAAGAGGGCGAGGATTTCCGTATGCATCCGTTCGGCGCTGTCGCGCAGTTCGCCGCGCAGTTGTTCGGCGCGTTGCTGCTGTTCGGGCGTCAGCGTCGCGCCTTCCCGTCGCAACTCGAACAGCCCGCGCATCTCCTGTCGCTGCGCTCTGAGACTCTGGCCGTAGCGCGCTTCGATCTCGCGCATCTGCGTGCGCTGCGCGTCGGACAAATTGAGACGACTGAGAGCGCGCCCCGGTGCACCTGCATGACGGCCGCGCGCGCCGCGCAGTCCGCCCATGCGACCCTCAGTCTCGGCACGCCCGCGACGACCGCCGCGCCCTTCGTCCTTGACCGTGCCGTCCTGCGGCGCAGTTGTCTGCGCCAGCGCCGTCAGAGAAAGCAGCGCCGCGAGACCCACAATCAAACTCACACGCGTGAAAATAGTTTTCATCCCATTCACTCCTTACACTTTCAACAGAAATTTACGATTGCCACCGAGCCGCCTCGATTCGCGCACGCCCCTTTAGACGCGCGCGCCGCGCGGTTGGTCTGAAAAAGAAAGGGGAAAGGTTAAAGACAAGTTGCGCCGAAGCTGTTGCGTCCGCTTGCTGTAGCCTTTGCGTCGGATCGTCTCGGCCTGTTACATCAGATTGTTTCTTCTCCTTTCCCCTTTGACCTTTTCCCCTTCCCCTCGTTTTCTACACGTGCACGCGGGCGCGTCTCGCGTTACAATGCGCGACGAAATGAGATTGATTCAACACATCAATTCGCCCGCCGATTTGCGTCGGCTTCCGCTCGAACAGTTGCCCGAGGTGGCTGCCGAGATACGTCAATACATCATCGAGACCATGGCGCGCGTCGGCGGACATACGGGCGCGTCGCTCGGCGCGGTCGAACTCGCCGTCGCGCTCCACTACGCCTTCGACACGCCCCACGACCGGCTCGTCTGGGATGTCGGCCATCAAGCCTACGCGCACAAGATTCTGACCGGAAGGCGCGATGCGCTGCCGACCATCAAACAGTACGACGGCCTGAGCGGTTTCCTCAGGCGCGACGAATCCGAGTACGACACGTTCGGCGCGGGTCATGCATCAACGTCTCTGTCGGCCGCACTGGGGATGGCGATTGCGCGCGACCGCAAGAGCGAGTCGCATCACGTCGCCGCGCTCATCGGCGATTCGAGTCTCGCGGGCGGCATGGCGATGGAGGCGATCAATCAGGCAGGACATTTGAAGACGCGCCTCGTCGTGCTCCTGAACGACAACGAGATGTCCATCGCCCCGGCCGTCGGCGCGCTCACGGGTTATCTCAACCGCTTGCGCGAGGCGCAAGGTTATCATCGTTTCAAGGACGAAGTGGGCGAAGCTCTGCGCGCCGTGCCCTCGTTCGGCGAACGCCTCCATCACGCGGCGAAGACCGTCAAGGACGCCATCGCGGCGGCCGTCTTGCCGGGCGCGCTCGTCAACGAACTCGGCTTCAAGTACATCGGCTACGTTGACGGCCACGATACGCAAGCGCTCGTCCACGCCCTGCGCGAGGCGCAGCAGATCACAGACAGCCCCGTCATCGTCCACGCGCTGACGACGAAGGGCAAAGGCTTTCCGGCGCGCGAGAAGAACTATTACGCCTGGCACGCCACCGGCCCCTTCGACCCGAAGACGGGCGCGGCCGTCAAGTCCACTTCGTCCGCGCCGAGCTACACGTCTGTGCTCGGCAAGACGCTCTGCGACCTGATGGCGCGCGACGAGAAGATTATCGCGCTGACCGCAGCCATGCCCGACGGCACAGGCATCGACATGGCCTTAGAGAAATTTCCCGAACGCTCATTCGACGTCGGCATCGCCGAACAGCACTGTGTGACGTTCGCCGCCGGAATGTCCACGGAAGGCTTGAAGCCCGTCTGCGCCATCTACTCGACGTTCCTGCAACGCGCCTTCGACCAACTCGTCCACGACGTTTGCATACAGGACTTGAACGTGAAGTTCTGCATGGATCGCGCAGGCATCGTCGGCGGCGACGGCCCGACGCACCACGGTCTGTTGGACATCGCCTATCTGCGCGCCGTGCCGAGCATGGTTGTCATGGCTCCGAAGGACGAAGGCGAGATGCGCGACATGCTCTACACGATGATCGAGCACAAGGGGCCGGCCGCGATGCGTTACCCGCGCGGCAACGGCATCGGTGCGGACATCACGCGCGCGCCCGAGTTGTTGGAGATCGGCAAGGGCGAAATTTTGCGCGATCACGGAGGCGAGGTCGCAATCGTCGCCTATGGTTCGATGGTGCATCCGTCGGTGCAGGCGGCCGAGCGTTTGTCGAAGGACGGCATCGAAGCCACGGTCGTCAACGCGCGTTTCGTCAAGCCGATTGACGCGGGACTCCTGCTCGCGCTGGCGCGCACGAAGCGTCTCATTGTGACGGTGGAGGAAGCCTATCTCGCGGGCGGTTTCGGCTCGGCCGTGATGGAACTGCTGGAAGAGAACGGCCTGCTCGACGGGGTGCGCGTCGTTCGCATGGGCATCCCCGACCGCCTCGTGACGCACGGCGACGCGCGCCTGCTGCTCGCCAAATACGGCCTCGACGCGGACGGCATTTACACGCGCGTGAAAGAGAGCATCGGCGTCATCGAAGAACAGCGCACACCGCGTCGGCCGTCCATGCGCGCCTGAGCGTGCGAATTCGTCGCGCGCCCCGTCACGCGCCGACGCCTCGCCCGCACATCGACGCGCAGACGCGTTCATCGACGGCAGCCCATTCAGATCGCGTTAAGTTTCGCTCGTGCGTCTTAGTCGAGACGCACGAGCGCTGTTTTAGTCCGTCAAACTTCCCACCGTAAATCTTGCCCGCGGTGTTTTGTAAATGCTACGCTGCCCGCCGCCCGCTACACAGGCTCCGGCAACACAGGCTCCCCGCCGAACGAAGGATTTGAACGACATATGACGAGAGCGCAACGCACGCGCGCCTGTATCTCTTATCTCTTCGCCGCGCTGCTGTTTTGGCAGGCGCACGCTACGGCGACGGCACAGACGCCCACTCCGATACCTCCCCCGTCCGAACAGTCGGCCGACATCCCGACAGAGTTGCTGGAAGCCTTGCAGCTTTACAAGCAGTCGCAGTCTCTCTACGAAGCGAGCAAGTACGCGGAAGCCCTGCCGCCTGCCGAACGCGCCTTCGCGCTCAGCGAGAAAGTGCTCGGCGCGGATCACCCGGAAGTGTCTGTGACGATGAGCCACGTCGCGTTGCTCTACAAGATGACAGGCGACTACGAGCGCGCCGCCGCTCTCTACCAGCGCGCGCTTCGCATTAGAGAGAAAGTTTACGGCGCAGCGCACACGGAAGTGGCGACCGCCCTTAACCGACTGGCTCTGGTCTATCTCGAACGCGGCGATTACGTCGAGGCCGAGCCGCTCTTTCAACGCGCGCTCGGCATCAGGGAACGAACTTCCGGCGCGGACTCGCCGGAGTTGTCAACGCTGCTGAATAATCTGGCCACTCTGTACGTGCTGAGGGGCGACAATGAACGCGCCCGGCCGCTCCTGATGCGCTCGCTCGCAATAGAGGAGCGTGTGCTCGGAGCGGATCACCTCTCGGTGGCTTCCACGCTGAACAACCTCGCGGAACTCTATAAGTCGGAAGGCGAATTAGAGCGCGCCGAGCCGCTGCTCGTGCGCGCGCTCGACATACGGCGCAAGGCGCTCGGCGAAGAACACACTTCGACCGCCCTCACGATGAACAACCTCGCCGCGCTCTATCATGCGAGGGGAGATATACGCCGCGCCCTTCCTTTGACGGAGAAGGTGCTCGCCATACGCGAACGCCTGTTCGACCGTGAGCACCCCGATGTGACTACTTCCGTGAATAATTTGGGGGCGCTCTACACGCTCAGCGGCGAATACGAACGCGCCGAGCAGCTTTACCTGCGCGCTCTGGCCGCAGACGAAAAGAGGCTCGGCGCGCGCCACCCGAGCGTGGTCACGGGGCTGACCAATCTCGCCGCGCTCCACATCGCCAGAGGCGACGGCGTGCGCGCAGTCGAGTTCATGGAGCGCGCCGAAGAGGGGCGCGAGCACAATCTTGCGCTCAACCTGTTTGCCGGATCGGAGCGGCAGAAACTCGCCTATCTCACGACGCTCGGCGGCGAGACGAACGCCGTCGTCTCGCTGCATGCCAACTATGCCCCGCGCGATGCGCGCGCGCTCAAACTCGCGCTCACCACCATCCTCAGACGCAAAGGGCGCGCGCTCGACGCGATGGCCGATCAAATCGCCGCGCTCCGTCGCCGTCTCGCGCCGGAAGACAAAGTGTTTCTGGAACAACTGTCGGCGGCGCAGTCGCGTCTGTCCGCGCTCGTGCTCGGCGGGACGACGGAAGCGTCCGGCCAGGAACGGGCGGCGAGCATCCGGCGACTCGAAGCGGAGATCGAGCGTTTGCAGGATACGATCAGCAGGCGCAGCGCCGGGTTCGCCGTTCGCGCCCCCTCGGTTACCACGGCGAGCGTGCAGGGGTTGCTTGGTGATGACGCAGCGCTCGTCGAATTCGTCGCCTACAAACCTTACGACCCGAAATCCATGAGGGCGGACGAGAGGTTCGGTGCGTTGCGTTACATCGCCTACGTGCTCCGCCGGCAAGGCGAACCATTGTGGGTTGACCTCGGCGCGGCGCGCGAGATCGATGCAGGCGTCGTGCGCCTGCGCGATGCTTTGAAAAGACCGGCGAGTAAAAACTTTAAAGAGGCCGCCCGCGCATTGGACGAGGCAGTGATGAGGCCGGTGCGACGGCTCGCGGGCGATGCGCGCCACCTCTTCATCTCGCCCGACGGCGCGCTGAACCTCATTCCGTTCGCCGCGCTCGTGGACGAAGATGGCAAGTATCTGCTTGAGCGTTATCCGGTCACTTATCTGACGAGCGGGCGCGACCTGTTGCGTCTGCAAAGCAGTGCGGAGAGTTCGCAGCCGCCGCTTGTCATCGCCGACCCGCTCTTTGGGACGAGGGGAGCGAACGCCGTCGCGCCGGAGCGCGGCGCGGGCGTCGCGACTCGTTCAGCGGACATGGGGCAGATGTCTTTCACACAGTTGCCCGGCACGGCCGAGGAAGCCTTGTCGCTCGGTTCGACTCTGCCGGGCGTGCGTGTGCTCACACGCGAGCAGGCGACGGAGGCCGCGCTGAAAGGGATTTCGTCGCCGCGCGTGCTGCACGTTGCGACGCACGGTTTTTTCTTACCGGACGTTGCGGCGAGCGCAGCGGCCGCGGGCGCGCGCAGTGGCGGCGCTCAAGCCAATGGGGAGAACCAGCCCGCCGCGCGCATCGAGAATCCGTTGTTGCGTTCGGGGCTGGCGCTCGAAGGCGCGAACCGGCGGCAGGGCGTGGGCGGGGAAGACGGTATCCTGACGGCGCTCGAAGTGGCCGCGCTCGACCTGTGGGGCACGAAGCTCGTCGTGCTCTCGGCGTGCGAGACGGGAGTGGGCGAAGTAAAAAACGGCGAAGGCGTCTATGGCCTGCGGCGCGCTCTGGTACTGGCCGGAGCGGAAGCGCAGGTGATGTCTCTGTGGCAGGTGTCTGATGAAGCGACGCGCGATCTGATGGTCGCTTATTACAAGCGTCTGATGAAGGGCGAAGGACGCACAGAGGCGCTCAGGCAGGTACAGCTTGAGATGCTGCGAGGCGGGATGCAGGAACAAGGAGGCGCAGAGCGCGGCGTGCTGGGCAAACAGGAGCGCAGGTTACAGAGCGACCGCAGCCATCCCTTCTACTGGGCGGCATTCATTCAGTCGGGCGACTGGCGCGCGATGCAAGCGCCGCGCACGGCTTCTCGCTAAGGAAGCGCCGCAGACAGATTTTAATTGACAGGCAAACAGATTTGACTTAAACATCCTGCGCTTTTCGATGACTCCGGCACGCGCCCCGCGCCGGTTGCCTTTACGTCACCCACACTCCGGCGGACTCGGCTCATGCCCAAACAAGCTACAGTTGGTTCTTTCACGTCCTGCTTCCTGTCTCTGACGCCGTTACTTGCTAGCATCGTCGCGTTCTTTATCTACGGCCTCATGTACGTCAATTTTTTGTACTGCGCGGATAACTCTCCACAATGCAGGCTGATCAACTTGCAGTCGGTCTTTCGAGACATCAGGCCGGAGACGGGAATGAGCGTGGCGGGCTACCTTGACCGCGTGACGTGGACGCTCGCGGGCGGTTTGCACCTGCTCGTGAGCCTGGCCGCCATCCTTGTGAGCGGCCTCGTGATCTATCATGCGCTAAACGGTTATCGCGCGCGTGTGCGCTGGATGCTCATCCTCATCGCGCTCATCGTCGCCGCCGACATGGGACTCATCACCGCTTTGTTGACGGCGGCCGATGCGTCCTCGCCCGCCCGCCTGATATTGGCGCGCACCGTCGCGCGCGTCATGATCGACATAGATTTTTATAACCGCCTCTTCGACGCACTCGGCATCACGGTCGGGATGATGCTGACCTTCGCCGCGTGCGCGTTGATCTGGCGCGACAAGGGAGAGACGCAGGGCGAGGCGGAGTTGAAGCGCCGTCTGCGCTTGCTGCGCGCGTTGCTCTATGCGGGCGCGGCGGCGCTCATCATCGGAGTGTTGCGTTTGGCGGCGGCGTTGAATTGGGGCGGCGGCTTCTGGGCGTCCGGCAGCGCGTCCGGCCGCGAAGCTTCCGCGCTGATCAACGGCATCATCTCTTCGCTCGGCATCTCCTACACTTTGATTCTGGTGTCGATGTACCTGCCGACCGTGCTCATACTGAACGCCCGCGTCGAGTCCTTGGCGCACGCCGTAGCACCGGAGAATCCGAAAGAGTGGCTGGACAAACGCGGGCTCATACTGTCCTACCGCGGTTATTTGCCGCGCCTGTTGGCGCTGCTCGGCCCCGTCCTGATCGGCCCCTTCGGTCAACTCCTCAACGCATTGATAAAAATGACGACCGGCGAGTAGTGAGCGGACGGCGGCGACGGCGGCCGAAAAGATATGGTTGATTTATATGGCTAACAAAACCACTCTCACGAAGATAGGATTTTATGCGTTGGTAGTCGCGCTGGTTGGGCTTGGCTGTTTCCTGGGTTTCCGGCTGTCTCAAAGCGCAGAGAACTTGAAGCCGCAGCCGCCGCTCGCACACGCGACGCGCGACCTGCCCGCTTTGCACCAGTTGACCGGAGCCGACGTAAAGGCGAGAGTAAGAACGAAAGAAGAACAAAAAGCGGCCGACGAGAGCGCCGTGAAAGACGAAGATTTCGAGAAGTGCCTACAGGCGGGTTTCGCCAACTGCCTGCTGCTCGGCGAGACGAAGGAAGGCGAGGAAGTGAAAACTTTCTCTGTGCGTGCGCCGGGTTCAGATGCGGCGAAACTCTTTTCGGAGAAGACCGTCGAAGCGGCGATTCCGGCCAACACCAGCACCACGCTCGGCGGGCGTCTGAAGGTCGGAGACGTAGTGGACATCATCTGGTTTGACAGCAAAGATGCCGCGTCGGCCGATCCAAAGTGTCTCGATAGACTCATCGTCGCCAGCGTGCCCGCGGGAAAAGTGCCCGACGCTCCCGCTCCGACTCCCGCCACGGCAGAAACGGCGGCCACCCCCAAGCCATCCCCAACCCCCGAAACGAAACCAACCGCGCCCCCGGCGGCCGTCATCAGCCTGAAACTCCGCGCCGACCAGATCAAAAATTTAATCCCAGCCACGACGGGCGGCTCGAAATGGATGCTCGTCCACAAAACGCACCTGAGCAACTATAAAAATCAGAACGAGAACGAAACGTCGCTCTGCCCGAAGAGTCAAACAACGCCGTAGCTCACACCGCAACCCACGCTCCAACCTGCAACGCAGCCGACTCCAACTTTTTGAAAACGCACACGGACGTGCGGAGCGCATCGCTTTCGTCCGGGCGGAGGCGACGCGTTTTTTGTGTTCGCCATCAGACGCGATTTTCGGACACGCCTGAACGCGTTCGGACGACGAGCGTGGAGCGCGGGTGTAACGAATTTGCAACTTATTTAGGACAGCAACAACGTAAACAACGGCATCAAAAGAGTTGACGCGCCGTGCGATTTTTCGCGTGCGCGTGCGCGGGAAGACGGGTGGCCGCTGGCCTGCGATTTGCAGTCGTTTGAAGTTCGGCGGGTTTGAGTAGTTTTGTAGGACGCCGAAAGTTTGGGAGAGTAAATGGAAGAGACGCAGAAAGTTTTCGAGCCTGCGCCGCTTGCGGAGCGCGACGAAACGATTGTCAACGAACCGGATGCGACGCTCGCCACGCCGCGCTTCGACGAGGTCGAGGCGCAGGTGGCACGCCCCGTCGTGCCGCTCGGTGCGCGCCCTGCGCGGCTCGGCGGACGGCGACAGTGGCCGATTGCGCTCGTGCTGATTTCGGCACTGGCGGGCGGCGTGGTCAGCATCCTCGCCTTCCGCCTGTACCAGCAGCGGCAACAACAGCAGACGCAAGTGTCGGCGACGGAAGTTCAGGCTCGCACGCCGCAGGATGCCTCTGAGACAACCGCATCGCCTGCGCCCACGCCCGAAGCCGCGTCGGACGAGCAGGCGCAAGCCGACGCCCCGGTGGTGTTCGAGGAATTCGACCCGGCGAAAGAGGGCGACCGCGTGACGGATGCCGCGCCGTCGCGCCCGAAGGCGACGGTGACGGATGCCGCACCGCCCGCGCGCAACGACGAAGCGAAGGACGAGGCGAGAGATAACTCGAAGCCCAGCCCGCGTCTCGTCGAGACGATAAAGTCGCCGCGAACGCAGAGCGCGCCCGCGCCGCGCCAGATTGAAGCGCGTCACGAAGACGTTCTGCGCCGCGAAGACGAACGCGCCGGAGACGATGATTTTTACGAACGCAGGCGCGAGCGTCGCCGCCAGCGCCGCGAGCAGCGACGCGAACAGCGGCGCAACATCGACCGCATCAAAGACATCTTCGAGGGCACGCCGCCGGGCTAAAGTCTCACTCTCGATGCAAGGCTTAAAAATGGCCGGACGTATTTCAAGCGTCCGGCCATTTTTGCGTGCGGCGTTCGTCTGCTTTCCCGTGCGTCATTTGTCCGCGCGGCGGATGTGGGCGTGCCGGCGGGTTTCGCGTTAAAGTACGGGGCGGGATGAAGCGTGAGCGGATCGACAAGTTGCTCGTCGAGCGCGGCCTTGCGCCGTCGCGCACGCGCGCGCAGGCGCTCATCATGGCCGGCCTAGTCCTCGTGGGCGAGCAGCGCGTGGAGAAGCCCGGCGAGACGTTTGCGCCCGATGCCGAGATTCGCGTGCGCGGCGCGGACGACCCGGCGGCACGCTACGTCGGGCGCGGCGGTTTGAAACTGGAGGCCGCACTTCGCGCTTTCGACATCGACGCGCGCGAGACGATCTGTCTCGACGTGGGCGCTTCGACGGGGGGCTTCACCGATTGCCTGTTGCAACACGGTGCGCGCCGCGTCGTGGCCGTAGACGTGGGACACAACCAACTCGACTGGCGCATTCGCAACGATGCGCGCGTGGAGGTGCGCGAGGGCGTCAACGCGCGCTACCTGCGAACAGAAGATTTCGCCTCGCCTTTCGATCTGGTTGTGATGGACGTGTCCTTCATCTCGGCGACGAAAGTTCTGCCCGCCGTTGTGCCTCTGATGCGCGCGGGTGGGCTGCTCGTTCTGCTCGTCAAGCCGCAGTTCGAGGTGGGGCGCGGCGAAGTGGGCAAGGGAGGCATCGTTACAGACGCGGCGCAGCACGCGCGTGTCGTTGAAGAAGTGTCGGCGGCGGCGTTAGACTTGGGACTCAAAGCGCGCGGCCTTGTCGATTCGCCCATCAGGGGCGCGGACGGCAACCGCGAATTTCTCGCCTGCTTCGCACGCGCCGGGGCGGCGACGGATGATTGAACATTAGTTTCTCTGGTTGGACGATGAAGAAACTGTCGGAGGCGTCGGCGCTCGCGCGTTTGCAGCGCGAGAAGACTGCTTTCCAAAGTCACATCAAACTCGTTTACGAACCCGCGGCGCGCTCGTGCCGCCAGTGCCCGACGCCCGGCGTCTGCTGCACCGACGCGCACTTCGTCAACGTCCACATCACGCGCCTCGAAGCCGTCGCCATGCGCGAGACGATCCGTCGCACGCCGCGCCTCGACGACACGGCGCGTCGCGCCGTCTACGCACGCGCACGTCTCGCCGTCGAACGCTACGATTTGCGCGCAACGGGCGACACCTACGCGCAGACTTATTCGTGCCCGCTCTTTGCCCCCGGCACGGGCTGTCTCGTCCACGCGCGCGCCAAGCCCGCGCCCTGCATTCAACACGCGTGCTACGACAACTGGGAAGAGATGCCGCCCCTCTCGTTGCAGTGGCGTGCGGAGCGGCGCGTGGAGACTTTGAACGAGCAGACTTACGGCGCGGCCTGGGCTTGGCTGCCGACGCCCCTGTGGCTCGTGCTCGTCGATCCGGATTCGGACGGCGCGGAACTCGCGCGCCTCGCACGCGTCTGGGGCGAACGGCGGCGCACCGCCGAGAACGCTTCGGCCACGCTGCACGCTCCCGCGCCGCGCCGCGTAAGCGTGGGAAGCCGCCGTCGCCGTAGCCTCCCCATACTCGGCGCGCGTTGATAGCGCCCTCGGCCTGTCCGTCTCCAGCCTGCCCGTTAGTTAAACGCGCCGAAATTTCGTGCAAAATTCTTCCGGCCGCCCGTGTTAACGCTTCCCGCCACTGTCGCGTCTTACCAACCGAACGCGCAAACGCTCTGCCGCTACGGCGGAAGCGAGACTGAAAGCGTCCGTAGAACGAGGTCGTAGTTGAATGTATGAAGTAGAGGCGACGACAGGCGGCATGCTCCACATCATCGGAACGAATATGTCGGCCGAAGCCTCCTCCCCCAAACTTGAAAACAACGCGGACGCTGCGCTTGTGGCAGCCGTGCGCGCAGGCGACCGAGACGCCTTCGGGCGTCTCTACGATGCCTACTCGCGCATGGTGCACGGGATACTTTTGGCGCGCGTGCCCTACGGCGAGGTGGACGATCTCGTGCAGGACGTGTTCCTCGTCGCGCTGAGGAAGATCGACGCCCTGCGCGACGCAGGCTCGTTCGGCCCCTGGCTCGCCATGATCACGCGCAACCGCGCGATGGACTTTCACAGGCGTACGCGTGACACGGCCGAACTAACGGACGACATCGCGACGACGGCGAACGCCGCCGCGCCCGAAGCCGAAGCGGTCGAAGTGTTGAACTTGATACGGCAACTGCCGGAAGCCTACAGAGAGCCTTTGATCCTGCGTTTCGTCGAAGGCATGACGGGGCCGGAGATCGCCGAGCGCACGGGACTCGCGCCCGCCAGCGTCCGCGTCAACATCCATCGCGGAATGAAACTGCTGCGCGAGCGTCTGGGCGAGACGAAGTACGAGAGGGAGCATTAAAGTTATGAGCGACTACTTGTGGGACAAGACGGGCGAAGCGGACGAGGACGTGGCGCAACTCGAAAATCTGCTCGGCGCGCTCAAGTACCAACCGCGCCCGCTGGAAATTCCGGCCGACGCCATGCCCGCGACCAAGACCACGGCGACGACCATGCCGCGCAACACGCGCACGGCCACATTCTTTTCGCGCCCGCGCCTCGCACTCGCCGCATCACTCGTCCTGACCCTGCTCGCCGGACTGTGGCTCGTCACACGCGACAGCGAACCGCGCAAAGACATAGTCGCCAAAGTCGAACAGGGCGGCGCGCCGGGCGGCGGCAGACAGACGGACAAGGTAGTCGTCCCGAACAGTGCGACCGACCAAAGCGCTCCCAACGTGACTGACAGGAACACTGGCAAGGCGACTGACGACAAGACTCACGGTGCGACTCAGAAGTCTTCGACCGCAGCCGCTCAACAACTCAAAGCGCAAACGGAGCGACCGCGCATCGTCACTGCCTCAAACGCGAAACCGCATCGCACGTCGCGGCAGTTATTAGCCAGGCGGCAGAAGTTACAGACGCGCCCGGAAGAAAATGTGAGCGCGCCGCGCGAGGAGATCGTTCTCAACGATGGGATGCGTTTGCAGGCCGACGAGCCTCTGACGCCGCAGCAGCGCGAGGCGACCGAGCAGTTGATGTTCGCGCTCCGGCTGACGAGCGCCAAACTCAACTACGCGCAGCGAGAGATGCGAGAGATCGGCCGCGCCGGAAAATAGAGCGCGCCCCACAAAGTAAAGATTCGCGCAAAAGATTCGCGCAAAAGATCACAGTGCAGAATTAAACGGAGTAATTATGAGAACGAAATTCGATTCATGGCTGAAACTTCTATGCCTCGCCGTCGTGCTGGCCGCGAGTCTCGCGACGAGCGCGCGTGCGCAGCAGCCGCAAGCCGCAGCCAAACTGCAACTCGACGACGAAACCGCGCTCGCCGGGCGCGCCAGCGAACTCATCGACGTGAACCTCGACGAGAATCTGCTGCGCATCATCCCCAAGCGTATCGTCACGAAAACCGACGACGGCAAACAGATCGATGTCGGCGCGATCATCGGCAAACTCAAGGGCGTCTACGTGCGCAGCTACGCCTTCACGAACGAAGGCGAATACAGCGAGGCCAATCTCTCCAGAGTGCGTCAACAACTGCGTTCGCCCGGTTGGGCGCGGCTCGTCAACATCGTCAAGAAGAAGACGGACGACCAGATGCACCTGGAGGTTTACATGATGACCTCGACGGGCAGCATCGACGGCATCGCCATCCTCGCGCTCGAACCGAAGCGGCTCACGCTCGTCAACATCGTCGGCTCGATTGATCTCGAAAAGCTGAGCCAACTCGAAGGCCAGTTCGGCATCCCCGAACTCGGCATCGGCGGCGGCAGCGGCGGCGACGGCGGAGACTCGAAGTCCGCGAAGAAACCTTAAGGGGAGGGACACTTTGATGCGCCGGTCATTCATCCCGCTCCTGCTGCTCTTCTGCGTAACGTGCGCCACGCCCGTCGCCGCCAACACAACAGCGGCGACGGCGAAAGGCGCGGAGTACAGCGCCGTAGTCAAACTCATCGAGTCGCACTACCGCGTCAAGCATCGCGGCATTCCCTTCGTCGCCAACCTCGGCGTGAAGACCGCGAAGGTCGTCTCGAAGAGCGCGCGGCGCGTGCTGCGTTTCGGCGACCTCAAACTGGCACTCTTCGAGGATCAGGATTTTTCTGGACGTGAGGCGCAGGGCGATATCCGCGTGCGCCTCGGGCAGACGCTCGCGCCCGAATGGCATCCGCTCCTCGCCGTGCGGCTCGAAGAGGAAGGGCACACTTACACCTACACGAAGCCGGACGGCGACAAGTTCAAAGTCCTCATCGTCGTCATCGGGCAGCGCGATGCGACCGTCCTGCAAGTCAATCTCGACACGGAAGAGTTTGCGAAACTTTTAATGAACCCCGAACAGCAGAGCCGCGATTTGACGAACGAAGCCACGAGCGTCGAACAGTAACAGCATAGTTGCGGCACAGTAACGACGAGAGCGACAGCGCACCAACCGACAAGAGCACAGCAGCCGGAGCAGGGGCGACCCGACGGGCGAGCAAGAAGTTTTACCTTCGTCCACGATTCCTCTCTTCATCCTTCGCTTAAACGACGGAGCAGTCACGCCATGAACAGCCGAAACTTTTTCTCACGCAGCAACAGAAACATGCTCTCCCTCGCGCTCGCGCTCTTGCTCGTGTGCGGCGGCAGCGGCGCGTCGCCCGTCGCGGCGCAGGAGCCTACAGCGCCCGCACAGGACGAGGTGGTGAAAGTCAGAACGCGCGTCGTCTTTCTGGACGCGCTCGTGACGGACAAGAAGACCAAGACGTTCGCCGCCGGGTTAGCGCCGGAGAACTTCGAGGTGCTGGCCGACGGCAAGCCGCGCGCCGTCTCCTACTTCACGCGCGAAGGCGACAAGAATCGTCGGCCGCTCGCGCTCGCGCTCGTCTTCGATCTCGAACGGCTCGGCGCGGGGCGCTACATGCGTCGCACGGAGATTCTCGAAGCGATGGCGGCCGAACTCTCGAAGCTGCCGCCCGAAGACGAAGTCGCAGTCATCGTGCTCGACCCGAACGGCGTCGAAGACCGGCGCGAATGGCTAACGCCTTTCACGCGCAACCGCGCGCAGGTGGCCTCTGCGATGGCAATCGTCCCGACGCTCGTGGGCGAAGGCGCGGGCGGCGACGGCGGCAGCGACGAAGGTGCGCCCGCACAGGAAGCGGCCGAACGCCGCGCCGAGCAGGCAGGCGCGAACGCTGCGACGCAGACGCCCGCCGAGCAGACGGCCGCTAATACGGAGGGTGCGGCCAAAGAGACGGAGCAGGCCACTAAAGAGCAGGAGAAAGAGAAAGAAAAAGAGCCGCGCAAGAAAGAAATATCTATCACGGCCGGGACGGGCGGCGTGAAAGTTGAAACGTCGAAATCCAGAAGAGAAGAGGGACGCGACGCGGGCACGGACGAAGAGGACGACGAATACGGAGAAGGCGTCGAGATCGATTACATCAAGGACAAGAAGGGCAACACCGTGAAGCGCATCGTCAAACCGGACGGCACGCTCCTGCTCGAACGCAAGAACAAGGACGGCACGACGACGCAGGAGTATCAAGACCCATTCGATCTGGCCGCCGCCACGATGGAGATCACCAGGCGCATCGCCGTTGATCGCCCCAACTCGCAGCCGGCGGTCGTCTACGTCACGGACGGCATCGCGCCGGTCTTCTACACGCAGAGGGATTACATCGAGTCGAAGCTCTTGAAGTCGAACGTCATCTTCAGCGCTCTGGTGACGGACATGAAGACGGGCTTCAAGTTTGCGATGCCACTCCTGAAACCGCTCGGCAATCTCGCGGGCATCAGCATCTCCGGCAGCGCGCAATATCTGGCGAAAGCGACGGGCGGCGAATCGGTGCGCGTGCGTCGCCCGGCCGATTACGCCAACGGCCTGAGCCGCATCGTCGGCAATCTCAACTCGCGTTACAGCCTCGGCTTCACGCTCACGGAAGACGAGCGCGACGACGGCCAGATGCACGCGCTCGAAGTGCGCGTCCGCGCACGCGACGCCAAAGGCAAGGAACGCAAGCTGGAAGTCAAAACCCGGCGCGGCTATTACATGCCCGCGGAAGGGAAGCAAAACTCTTCGGCCGAAGCCGCCAAACAGACCGGCGGCGAAGCGACGCCCGGCGAGCGCGTGAAGAACTGAGAGCGAGTTGTTTGTTCGGTCAGTCCCGCAAGGGACGATTGACAATAGCCCAGCACTCTAGTGCTGGGAGAGATGTGCAAGATATTCAGATGAGTCCCGTAGGGACGATTGAAAGGCTCAACAGATTCAATCGTCCCTACGGGACTCAGACATTATTTTCAATCGCGTACCCAGCACTAAAGTGCTGGGCTATTCGCAAACGTCCCTTGCGGGACTTTTCAGAGTTATTCCCCAGAGGCTCGACATGAGAGACGCCATCAAAATGTTCGTCGCCGCGTTGTGTTGCTGTCTGTTCTTCACACACGCACGCGCGCAGCAGACAGCTTCAGCCACAAGCACGCAAGCCGCGAATAGCAGCATTGCGGGCAGCGGCGACGCGGCGAGCGCCGTCGTCTCGAAGTGGAAATTCAAGACGGGCGGCAGCGTCTATTCGACGCCCTTGATCGCCGGGGGCGTCGCCTATTTCGGCAGCTACGATTATTACTTCTATGCCGTGGAGAGCACGACCGGGCGCGAGTTGTGGAAGCACAAGACGGGCGGGCGCATCCTCGGCTCGCCCGCGCTCGCCGGTGATCTGATCTTCTTCGGCAGTCAGGACACGCGCATCTACGCGCTCGACGCGGCGACGGGTAAAGAGCGTTGGAAGTTCAAGGCCGAGTACGCCGTCAACACCACGCCCGTCGTGCACGGCGGCACAGTCTATTGCGCCGGGACGGTCGGCCTGCTCTACGCTATCGAAGCGCAGACGGGGCGGCAGATGTGGCAGTTCAGCGCAGAGGCGGGTGCCCCCACCGCACCGCTCGTCGCGGGCGACACGCTCTACGTCGGCAGCGGGCGCGGCCTGCACGCCGTCGATGCCGCGACGGGTCAGAAGAAATGGACGGCGAAGACTTCGCGCGCAGTCGTCTCCGCGCCCGTCTCCGATGGCCGCATCGTCTATTTCACGAGTCTCGACAATCAACTCCACGCCGTTGACGCCGCGACGGGCGCAAGCGTGTGGACTTTCAAGACGGGCGGCGGCCTGCCCTTTTCGCCCGCGCTCGCAAATGGTGTGCTCTACTTCGGCGGCATCGACGGAAACCTCTACGCCGTCGACGCCGCGACCGGACAGGAGCGCTGGAAGTACGCCTCGGAACATGGCATCACGTCCGCTCCGGCCGTCGCCGCCTCGCTCGTACACTTCGGCAGCCTCAAAGGTCTCTACGTGCTCGACGCCGAAAGCGGCCGCCTCAAATGGTCTTACACGACCGAGCGCATCGTCACCTCAACGCCCGCCGTCGCGGGCGGCCTCGTCTACTTCGGCGGCTGGGACGGCCACCTCTACGCCATAGCTGTGAAGGGATGAGGGCGGAGGGATGAGGGATGAAAGGAATGCTTAGCTTGCTTGAGTAGTTTCTTTATTCATCCCTCATCCCTCCGCCCTCATCCCTAAAACATAAGTATCCCGCCGCTGTTCTTGAGGCTGCGGATGAGCAGCCAGATGAGGATGACAAGTCCTGTGGGGATGAGCACGTCGAGCGCGGCGAACGCTGTGGCGGCAAGTATGTCGCCACGCGAGAGCGTGTATGCGCCGCGCCACCAGCCGCGCAGGACTATGAACAACACGCACAGCCCCGTCACGACCGCGCCCGACAGTATCGACACGCAGGTGACGGGCGAAGCCGTGTCCGCAAAGCGCGGTTTCATCCAGAAGCCGCAGAACATCAGCAACATCAACGCGAGCGGCACGGCCGCCACCATCCATATCCGATTCATCTCTCTCTTACCTCTCACAAATTTTTTCGCCGCACGTCGTCTTACGAACACGAGAGACAGCTTAAACAGTCGAGCCTTCTGCGCGCCGCGTCGTCTATGACACTTCCTCATTTGTCACACGCTCGGAGGCGCAAAAATCTCCGCGTTGACACCCGGAAAGACCCGCCTGTATCATCCCCTCCAGTTATCTTTCACGCGTTTTCGAACCTGATTTTGCCGGAAGAATATTGCCGGAGATGTCCCCGGCGTGCCTCGCCCGCAGAGGCACGCGCCGTCTCTTTCCCGAACGTGTGTGGCTGATGGAGAAACTTACCGTTCGACGCGTCGGCGTACTCGTCAAACCGCATCACCCGGAGGCGATCCAGACCATCTGTCGCCTGCTCGAATGGCTCGCGCCCCGCGGCATCCAACTCGTCGTCGGCCCGCGCGTCTCTCGCTCCGAGATCGAACGCGAGACGGGCTGCGCCGTCGAGACTCTCGAACACGAAGAACTCGCCGCCAGCGTCGATATGATCATCGTGCTCGGTGGCGACGGCACGATGATCGCCACCGCGCGCCTGCTCGACAACCGCGACGTGCCGGTGGTCGGCGTCAACTACGGCACGCTCGGTTATTTGACGGAAGTGCGCGTCGAAGAGATGACCAGCGCGCTCGAATCGATCGTCGCGGGCAACTATCATCTCGACCGCCGCGTGATGCTCGCCGCCGAACTACATCGCGGCGCGGAGAAACTTCTGCGCAACCGCGTCTTGAACGACGTGGTGATCAGCAAGTCCGCGCTGGCGCGCATCATCGAGATCGAGACGTGGTTCGACGGTCAACTCGTCAACTGCTTCCGCGCCGACGGCCTCATCATCTCCACGCCCACGGGTTCGACGGCCTACAACCTGTCGGCGGGTGGCCCCGTCGTCTACCCCTCGATGAACGCCATCGTCATCACCCCCATCTGCCCGCACACGCTCTCGAACCGCCCGCTCGTCGTGCCCGACGACGCGGAGATCGAACTCGTCCTCAAAACGCCGAAAGAGGAAGTCGCGCTCACGCTCGACGGGCAGGTCGGCTATCGCATGGAAGTTAACGACCGCGTCCTCATCGCCAAGAGCCGCACGACCTTCAATCTGATGCAGCCTCTCAATCGCAACTACTTCGAGGTGCTGCGCGGAAAATTGAAATGGGGAAGATGAAAGCGAGTGAATCGTGAATCGTAAATCGTGAATGGAGAAAAGCAGTTCTCTTTCTATTCACGATTTACAAGTCACGATTCACGAGGAATAACGATGACTGATAACAAAGACCGCGATGTGACGAGGCCGGAAGTTCGCTCGGACGCTTACGAGCGCGAGGCGACGACCGATCTGAAGGATGAGACGCCGGATCGGCCGAAAGGAATGCCGCTGCATACGCGCATTTTGATCGGGTTGCTCGTCGGCGTAGTGGCGGGCGTGATTGTGAACTGGGTGTTCGGCGGCGAGCATCCGCGCCTCGTATGGACGGTCACCAACATCACCGAACCGATCGGGACGCTCTTTCTCCGTCTGTTGTTAATGGTCGTCGTGCCGCTCGTCTTCTCGTCGCTCGTCGTCGGCGTCGCAGGCATCGGCGACATACGCAAACTCGGCCGCGTAGGCTTGAAGTCGTTCGCCTACGTGCTCGTCATCTCGGGCATTTCCGTGATCATCGGATTGACGATGGCGAACACGATTCGACCCGGCCTGCGCGTCGATGCCGGGACGAAGGCGGGACTCGAAGCGAAATATGGTACGGACGCGTCCAAGCGCGTCACCGACGCGACCAAAGCGGGCACGACCGACTCGCCTCTGATGCAGGTGGTGAAGACCATCGTGCCGTCGAACCCGGTGTCGGCGGTCGCAGGCATCACCGATGGGAAGGTGTCTTCAAGTGACACGCCGAACATGCTGCACCTGATGTTCTTCGCTGTCATCCTCGGCATCGCCGCCACGCTCGTGCCCGTAAGCGTGACCGCGCCGCTCTTGCAGGGCTTACAGGCGCTCTTTGAGATTTCCGCGAAGATCATCGACATCATCATGAAGATCGCGCCGTTTGCCGTCGCCTGCCTGCTCTTCAACAACACGGCGCGCTTCGGTCTCGATCTGTTGTTCGCGCTCGGGTGGTTCATGCTGACCGTGCTCGGCGGGTTAGCCCTGCACATGTTCGGCGTCTATTCGCTCTCGGTCTATTTCCTGTCGCGCATAAGCCCGCTGGAATTTTTCCGTCGCATCAAGACCGTGATGCTGACCGCCTTCTCCACCTCTTCCTCCAACGCGACGCTGCCGACGGCCTTGCGCGTCTCGGAAGAGAATCTGGGCGTGCCGCGCGAGATCAACAGCTTCGTCCTGACGGTCGGCGCGACGGCCAACCAGAACGGGACGGCTCTCTACGAAGGCGTCACCGTCCTCTTCCTCGCGCAACTCGCAGGCATCGACCTGACGATTCCGCAGCAACTCGGCATCGCCTACTTTGCCATCCTCGGCGGCATCGGCACGGCGGGCGTTCCATCGGGGTCGATCCCCTTCATCATCGTGATGCTCGTCACCTACGGCATCAACCCGGCGCTCATCGCCATCATCCTCGGCGTGGATCGCATACTCGACATGTGCCGCACCACCCTGAACGTCGCGGGCGACATCACGGCCGCCACTTACGTCGCACGCAGCGAAGGCTACGAGTTATTGAAGCCGCACATACCTGAGTTGGAGAGACGCGGCGTCGTCGCCGGTGCGCCGACGAGCCATGACGTGATCGACTGAGGGCAACGGTCGTCGTAGCAGGCTGGCGAGCGTTCTTTGTGCGTGCCGTTGTTTATTGCAGCACGAAGTTGTAGGTGACTACGCCCGTGACTTTCACCGGCTGACCGGACAGACGCGTGGGCGAGAACCGGGCGCGACGCGCCGCCTCGACCGCCGCTTCGCGCAGCAGCGGATGGCCGCCGACGGCCTCGGCCTTCTCCACCGTGCCGTCCTCGCTGACGGTTATCTGCACCGTCACGACGCCCGACGCGCGCGCCGCTACCGCTTGCGCCGGATAGGGCGGCACGGGCTTCGAGATGGCCTTGCCGTTGAGGACGCCGCCCACGATTGGCCGTGGAGCGCTCACCACGTAATCCTCCGGCGCTTTGAACAAGGAAGGATCGGGTTCGCCGAATGTAACGCTCGTCGGTTCATAGACGACGAACTCCTTGCCGTCCATGTAGCGCACAACTTTCAGAGGCGTGAAGCCAAGTTCCGGCGCGTAGTAGTGCTCTCTTAAGAGCGCGCCGTTTTTGGAAGATTTCTTCCCGTCCTTGCTCGCGCCGGCGGCTGTCTCTCTGAGAACGTAAGCCGTGTAACCGAGCACCGTCTCGGTGCGTGCGAAGTTTGGGTCGGCCTGCAAAGAGTCGGCCGTGGGCAGCGCCCCGTCCGATGCTTCGGGCGGCGTGCCGTAGCTCTTCACCAATTTCTTTCCCTCTTGCTGCACATAAAAGCCGCCTTTGCCCTTCTCGTACAGGTAGTCGCTCGCCACAGTTCCGTCGCTGCGTTTGTCGATGTTGCGGACGCTGCCGTGCGAGGAAACGTAGCGCGTCGTCTCGCTCACTTCGCGCACGCCGTCCGCCTTGTTCACGGTGACGCGCTGGACGAGTGTGAAAGCCGGGTGGCCGTGCCGCTTATCCGGGTTGGCGGTCTTCTGCGCGGGTTGTTGCGTGAAAAGGACGAACGCGAGCAGCGAGAGAAGCGTGGCCTGCATAGTTTCCTCCGAAGACTCTTGCAGAGATGGCGTCGAGTTGAAAGAAGGTATAACCGCTCGGGCGCTCGGGGTCAACGATTTAGCGGAGTGAAAACGTGCGGCGGGGATGTATGAGAACGATGCTGAATGTGGGATGTGGGCATGCGCGTGGTGCGTCGTTGCGGCGCGCGTCGTCTCAGGAACGTGAGATGCAAGGGAATATTCCTTAACTTCTCGTATTGGCTTTGCAACATTATCGCGTGAAGATTGGGCGCTCGTCTTAAAGGAACAGCCGGATGGCGTGCGCGCATGGGGGAGACTCTAGCGGCAGCGTGTGACGCATGACGTTTTCAGCGTCGATGCGCTGGCCGCCTTAAGCCGAGGTACAAACGTTTATGTTTCCCATTGGCGATGACAACACCGACCGGCACACAACGCCCGTCGTCAACTATCTCTTGATCGCGGCGAACATCCTCGTCTTCGTCCTCCTTCAAGGGTTCGGCGGAAACGACCGCTTCACTTACGCCTGGTCAACCGTCCCGGCCGAGATCACTACGGGGACGGACATAGACCGACCCGTCGTGTTGACGACGCCGACGGGCGAACGCATCGGGCGCATCGACCTCGAACCGACGCCGGGCAGCGTCTACCTGACGCTCCTGACTTCGATGTTCATGCACGGGGGCTTCGCGCACCTGTTCGGCAACATGCTCTTTCTCTGGATCTTCGGCGACAACCTCGAACACCGCATGGGGAAGGTGAAGTATCTCGTCTTCTACTTGCTGTGCGGGCTGATCGCGTCTTTGGCGCACGTCTTTTCGACGATGGCGTTCGGGCAGAACCCTTACATTCCGAGCCTCGGCGCGTCGGGCGCGATTTCGGGCGTGCTCGGCGGCTACCTGCTCCTGCACCCCACGCGCGGCGTCCATGTCATCATCTTTAGTTTTATAGTGCGCACCGTGCCCGCCTTCGTCGCCATCGGTTTGTGGTTCGTCTTCCAGTTGATCAACGGCCTCGGCATGTTGGGACAGGGTTCGCAGGAGGGCGGCGGCGTGGCCTACGCCGCGCACATCGGCGGTTTTCTCGCCGGACTCCTGCTCGTTAAATTTTTCGACTCCGGCACGCGCAGCCGTCCGCCCGCGCAGATGTGGATGGGCGGCTCTTCATCCGGTTACTAGCTTCACAAAGGGAGAAATGAAATGGCTGAAAACGATAACGCGATTTCCGTACTCAATAACTTGATCGAGACTTGCAAAGACGGCCAGAACGGTTTCCAGACTGCCGCCGAAGGCGTCAAGCGCAGCGACCTCAAGTCGCTCTTTTATGAATACTCGCAGCAGCGCGCGCAGTTTGCGGGCGAGTTGCAACAGGAAGTGCGCCGTCTCGGCGGCGACCCGACGCAATCCGGCAGCGTCGCCGCCACGCTTCATCGCGGCTGGATCAACATCAAATCGGCCGTGACGGGCGAAGACGAAAACGCAGTCCTCGCCGAATGTGAACGCGGCGAAGACTCGGCCGTCTCAAACTACAAAGACGCGCTCGAAGACACGAATCTTCCGGCCGACCTGCGCGCCGTCGTCGAGCGCCAGTACGCGCAGGTGCGCGAGGCGCATGACCGCATACGCAACCTCGAACGCGCCACCGACACGGGCGGCACGACGCGCAGCGCGTCCGTCTGAGAGTTTTTTATTCACGCGGGGGACGCAAGCTATTTCGCGTCCCCCGCAACTTCGGGCAACCGACTCGAACAACTTCAAAGGGAACGAACACAAAGGGAGAACGAACATGGGAAAAGGTAAAAGACTCGGCTTCACGCTGAGTTTGGCGTTGATGTGCATAGTGCTTTTGGCCTCGACGGCGACGGCGCAGAACACGAACTCCGGCAATACGAACTCCGGCAACACGACTTCTGGCAACACCAACTCTGGTAACACGAATTCCGGCAACACGAACTCCGGCACGATGGGCACAACATCAGCAGGGCGCACGGGCGGCCGCGCGGCGGCGACGGTGAGTTCGTCGGATAGAAAGTTTGCGATGACGGCGGCGATGGGCGGGATGGCCGAAGTCGAGATGGCGCGGCTCGCTTTGACGAAAGCGTCGAGCGATGCCGTCAAGCAGTACGCGCAAAGGATGATCGACGACCACACGCCGAACAACGCCGAGTTGATGCAGATCGCTTCGTCCAAAGGCATCAACTTGCCGGCCGCGCCCGACGCCAAGCATCGCGCGATAATGGCGCGGATGGAGAAACTATCGGGCGCGGAATTCGACCGCCAATACGTCATGATGGCCGGACACAAAGACCACCAGAACATGGAGAAACTGTTCCGCAACCAGAGCATGAAAGGTCGTGACGCGGACTTGAAGGCGTTCGCCGCCAAAACGCTCCCCGTCGTCCAACAGCACTTGCAAATGGCGCGCGACCTGCACGGCCAGATGGGCGGCGCGAATCATCAGGGCATGAACCACTAACAGGTTGAGTCCGTCGCAAGGAGCCGCACCTCTTTGCGACAGGCTTACGGACACGCTGGCAAAAGCGAAAAGTTAAAGGCGGCAGTTCCGGGCGCGATGCGCCCGCCGAGCTTGCCGCCTTTTGCACACGCCGCGCGGCTCAGGTAACATCGTCGGTCGTTAAGTTTTAAGGAGTTATCAAGTTTATGTCAGCCATCGAAATCGCCCCGCCGCCCACGAACGTGCAGGGCTTGGAAATTCGTCCGACGCCGCGCGAAGAGATGAACCTCTACCCGCTCGACACCTTCCCCTACGAGTTTGCCGGGCGCGAGATCACCGTCAGCTTCGAGATGCCGGAGTTCACGGCCATCTGCCCGTTCTCGGATTTTCCAGACTTCGCCAACATCCGGCTCGCCTACGTGCCGAACGAACGCTGCGTCGAACTGAAAAGCCTCAAGCTCTACATCAACTCGTTTCGCAACGTCAAAATTTTCCACGAGCACGTCGTCAACGTCATCCTCGAAGACTTCGTGCGCGCCTGTGACCCCTTGAGCGTCGAACTCGAAGGCGACTTCAACATCCGCGGCAACATCAAGACCGTCGTGCGCGCAAGCTATAAGAAGAGCAGTTAGCTATTTTTTAGCTATTAGCTATTAGCTGTTAGCTGTTAGCTAAAAACAACTCAGACGCTTACGAGCCAGCTTCGTGCTCTTTAACTTCTGGCTAACAGCTAATAGCTAACAGCTAACAGCTTCCCTATGATGACTATCGGAATTATCGGCATCGCTCTCGTCGTCGCGCTGGTCGTGCTGTTTCTGGTGTGGCGGACGGTGAAAATGTTCGTCAAGCTGGCTCTCGTCGGCCTCATCGCGCTGCTCGTCGTGGCCGCGCTTCTCTGGTGGAACTTCGCCGGGAGTTCGACGCCGACGAATGCGAACCGCCCCGCGACGACGACCAACACGCGCCGCTCGAACGCGAATCGCTGACGCCCGGGCGCGCGCCGCGAGAGACGAACCGGCGCTGTCTACAACGTCCGCGCACGTGCCGCCGTCTTGTCATGGCCGAAACCGACACCGACCCCGCAGACAAGTACGACGCCTCCGTCAGCACGCACGCGCTCGACGAGCGCACGCCCGGCCTCTTCGGGCGCTATCGTCGCCTGCCGCGAAACGTCGTCGTCATCAGTCTCGTCAGTTTCCTGAACGATGCTTCGAGCGAGATCATCTACCCGCTCCTGCCCGTCTTTCTCTCGGTCGCGCTCGGCGCTTCGCCCGCCGTCATCGGTCTCATCGAAGGGGGCGCGGAATCGATCTCAAGTTTCCTGAAACTCTTCGCCGGTTATTTCAGCGACCGCAGCGGGCGACGCAAAGCCCCGGTCGTCTTCGGCTACGCGCTGGCGAGCATCGTGCGGCCTCTGCTCGGCTTTGCCACGAGCTGGCCGCAGGTCTTCGCCATGCGCTTCGCAGACCGCATCGGCAAAGGCGTGCGCAGTGCGCCGCGCGACGCCATGATCGCCGATTCGGCCGCACCGCACGAACGCGGCCTCGCCTTCGGCTTTCACCGCGCGATGGATCATTTGGGCGCGGTCGTAGGCCCTCTGCTCGGCTTCGCGCTCCTCGTCTTCTTCGCGCAGGATCGCAACACGCCGACGCTCGGCGAGTACAGATCGATCTTCCTCGCCGCCTCCCTGCCCGCGCTCGCCGCCGTGCTCGTAGCCGCCTTCGCCATCCGCGAGACGCGTCGCCGTAGCACGCAAGCAGAACGCAGCAACGAGCGCCGTGCCGAAAGCATCGACGCCGCGCGCTCTGAAAGCGGAACAGATGCGCGCGCTGAAAACACGAAGGCCGCGCCGCCCCGTTTTTCGCTGCGCGGTTTCGACGGAAACTTCAAACGCTTTCTCATCATCCTCGCCCTCTTCACTTTGTCGAATTCTTCCGACGCCTTCCTGCTTTTGCGTGCGCGCGAGGTGGGCATCTCGACGGCGACCATCCCGCTCCTGTGGGCTGCGCTGCACGTCACGAAAGTGCTGAGTTCGCTCGTCGGCGGCGATTTGTCGGACAGGCTCGGGCGCAAGACTTTGATCGTGACGGGCTGGCTCTTTTACGCGGCCGTCTATCTGGGCTTCGCCTACGTCTCGACGGTCGCGGGCGCGTGGACGCTCTTTCTCATCTACGGCATCTACTTCGGCCTCGTCGAAGGCGCGGAGAAGGCGCTCGTGGCAGACCTCGTGCCCGCCGACAAACGCGGCACGGCTTACGGCCTCTACAATCTCGCTTTCAGCATCACGGTCTGGCCTGCGTCGCTTTTGATGGGCGTGCTGTGGAGTTGGCGCGGAGCCGGGTTTGCTTTCGCGGCGAGCGCGTGCGTCGGCACACTGGCCGCGCTGCTTTTGGCCTTCGCCGTCAACCCCGGCCGACAGGCGCGACCAACTGCTCCCGCACACTGACGACAAACGCGTGAGAGGGGCGGCTGAATAGTGATATAGTCGCGCGCGTTTTTGAAGGAAGCGTGTCCCCGCTCGCAGACTTGAACCCTCGTGCGCGCCCTTCGTCAACTATCTTGTCACAGGAGTTGAAAAGTTCCCCATGAACAACGAAATCACAGACGCCATGTTGCGCGACATCATGCCGAATCTGCCCGCCGCGAAACGGCAACTCTATCTCCCTTACCTGAACGCAGCGATGCGCGAATTCCAGATCGCCACCTACCTGCGCGCCTCCGCCTTCATCGCCCAACTCGCGCACGAATCGGCGGAGCTTCGCTACTTTGAAGAGATCGCTTCGGGTAAGGCTTACGAGGGACGCAAAGACCTCGGCAACACGCAGCCCGGCGACGGCGTGAAGTACAAAGGCCACGGGCCGATTCAGATCACGGGTCGCGCCAACCACGCCGCCTGCGGCAAGGCGCTCGGCCTCGACCTCATCAACAATCCGACCCTCATCACTCAACCGCCGAACGCCTTTCGCTCGGCCGGTTGGTTCTGGGACACGCGCGGCCTGAACGCTCTGGCCGACCAACGTCTCTTCAAAGCTATCACCAAAAAGATCAACGGCGGCTTCAACGGTCTGGCCGACCGGCAGAAGTATTACGACCGCGCGCTGCGCATCATCCCCGAAGATTTAAGCCTGGGAGCGGCCGACCTGAACGTCCCGCCCGACGAGAAGCACGGCGACGTCAATCCGGCCATCACCGCTTCGACCACGACGGCCACCTTGCAGAGCACTACGACCACCACCACGACGACCATCACTGCGCCCGAAGAAGCATTGGCCGCCGCGGGCGCGTCGTTAGAAGCAGGCGACGACGGCGACTCGGCCACGGCCTCCGGCAGCGCATCGTTGCCGTCCGGCACGCCCGGCAGTTAAGTCTCACAGGCGACTCCACTAAAACAATGAAACCACGTAGAGACACGCGCACAACACTAAACTTCTTCTTAGTGTTGTGCGCGTGTGATGCGCGTGGTTTCATGGCTTTGTTGGTTGCTCTTAAGGAAGACAGAGAAATTTTCCATCAGGTCGCCACTGTTTGAGCATTATTCCGGCTGTATAATTTTCTCATGGACTCACCAAGCTATCGTCTCATAGAAGGCGCGCCGGAACTGGCCGACGCAGTCTCGGAACTTTCGGGACACGCGGCCATCGGCTTCGACACGGAGACCACGGCGCTCGATCCTTATCGCGGGCGCATACGCCTCGTCCAACTCGCCGCGCCCGGCGGTGCGACCTACATCATCGATCTCGACCGCTTCACGAACGACGGCGCGCCCGACCTCGCAGCCCTCGCGCCGCTTCGTCAACTGCTCGCCGCCCCGCGCCCCGTGAAGGTCGCGCACAACGCCAAGTTCGATGCCAAGTGGACGAAGCGACATCTCGACACGGAACTCGGCGGCATCTTCGACACGATGCTCGCGAGCCAACTCGTCTCGGCCGGAGAATCCGAAGACCGCCATTCGCTCGCCGCCGTCGCCGCGCGCTACTTGGACGAGACGGTTGACAAGTCGGAACAACTCTCGGATTGGAGCGGCGAATTATCCGCCGCCCAACTCGAATACGCCGCGCGCGATGCAAAGATCATGCTCCCCTTGCGCGAGAGTTTGATCGAACTGCTCAAGCGCGACGGTCTCGTCGCCGTTGCACAACTCGAATTCGAGTGCGTCGTCCCCGTGGCCTATCTCGAACTGGCCGGAATTTTTCTCGACGCCGCGCGCTGGCGCGAACAACTTGCCATCGTCGAAAAACGCCGCGCCGTGCTCGCCGAACAACTACAGTCGATGCTCGCCGAAGAGTCTTCGCAACAATCCTTCTTCGGCCCGACGCGCAACGACATCAATCTCGACTCGCACGTCCAACTCACGAAAGCCCTCAAACGCGTCCTGCCCGGCGTGGAACTCCCCAACTCGACGCGCAACTGGAAACTGCAACCGCTCGCCGCCGAGCACGAAGTCATACGCATCCTGCTCGAATACCGCACCGTCCAGAAGGCGCTCACCAGCTACGGCGAAAACATCCTCAACGAGATCAACCCCGTCACCGGGCGAATCCACGCCAGCTTCCACCAGATCGGCGCACCGACCGGGAGATTCGCGTGCACCAACCCTAACGTGCAGCAAGTGCCGCATGCGGTCGAGTACCGGCGTTGCTTTCGCGCGCCGGAGGGGCGCAAGCTGGTCATCGCGGATTATTCGCAGATCGAGTTGCGCATCCTTGCGCACGTCACCGAAGACAAAGGCTTCATCGACGCGTTCAATTCGGGCGCGGACTTGCATCGCGTGACGGCCGCGCAGGTCTTCAACACGCCGCTCGGAGAGGTGTCGAAGGAGCAGCGCGACTTTGCCAAGCGGCTCAACTTCGGCGTGGTCTACGGCATCGGCGCGCAGCGTTTCTCGATGATGACGGGGATACCTTTGACCGAAGCCGAGAGCATCCTCGCGCGCTACTTCCAGACTTATCGCGGTCTCGATGTGTGGCTGAGAGACGCGGCGCGGCGCGCGTTGCGCGAACGCACGGCGCGCACGATGGCCGGGCGGCTCGCGCGTTTCAACTTCGACGCCGAAGACCGGCAGGCGGCTTCGCTCGCGCAGCGCAACGGCAAGAACATGCCCATTCAGGGTGCGTCCGCAGACATCCTCAAACGCGCCCTGCGCCTGCTGCACGACAAGCTGAAACAGACCACCGCGCAACTCGTCAACATCGTCCACGACGAGATCGTCGTCGAAGCGGACGCTGCGGACGCCGCGGAGATCGCTCGCCTGGTTGAAGAAGCCATGTGCGCGGCGGGCGAAGAATACGTCACGCGCGTCCCCGTCAAAGTCGAGACGGAAGTGGCCGACGAGTGGGTGAAGTGAAATAGGGATGAGGGCGGCAGTGTGAGGGATGAATTAAGAAAAGCATTCGAGAGATTGGGTGCTTCCTTTCATCCCTCATCCCTTCTGTGTAGTATCATCCGTCGGCACTGTAGTTCGTCAGTCCTCGCTTCTGTTCCTTTTAACTCACACCCGGAGCGTCCCTACCGCGCGCCGGCCTACCCACAGGAGTCTGCACATGTTGAAAAACTCAACGCCACGCGCCGTCGCCGGTGCGCTCGTCTTCTTCGCACTGTTTATCTCGCCCTACGTTTTGCGCGCAGCGGATTTCCGGCGCGAGGTCGTCTACCAGATCATCACGGATCGTTTCTTCGACGGTAACTCGGCCAACAACAACCCCGCGCAGAGCGCCGGACTCTACGACTCGACCAAGACCAACTGGCGCGCCTACTGGGGCGGTGACCTGCAAGGCATCCAGCAGAAGATGTCTTATCTGGCCGGGATGGGCGTTACCGCCATCTGGATTTCGCCGCCCGTCGATAACCTCAACGCCAACATCCCCGACGGCAACGGCAACCCGACCGCCTCTTATCACGGCTATCAGGGACGCGACTTCAAACGCATCGAAGAACATTCCGGCAGCGCATCGAACGCTTGGACGGACTTCGACAACCTCGTCACGGCCGCGCACGCGAACGGCATCAAAGTCATCGTCGATTTCGCGCCCAATCACTCGACGCAGGACAACGCAGGGGAGTTCGGCGCGCTCTACGACAACGGTACGTTCCTCGGCAACTACACCAACGACACCAACGGCTACTTCCACCACAACGGCAACATACAGAACTGGGACGACCGCTATCAGGTGCAGTACTACACGCTCTTCAATCTCGCGGACATTAATCAGGCCAACCCGACGATGGATGCCTACATGAAAGCTACGGCGCAGCTTTTCCAGCAGCACGGCGTTGACGGCTTCCGCATCGATGCCATCAAGCACATCACCTGGGGCTGGCAATACAGTCTCGCCAATTCGATCTACGCTAACGGCGACAGCTTTCTCTTCGGCGAGTGGTATCAGACGAGCACGAGCGATCCGCTCTATCGCGACTCCTACAAGTACGCCAACAAGAGCGGCATCTCCATGCTCGACTTTCCGCTGAACACTGCCATTCGCAACGTCTTCGGCTCGAACGCCAACTTCTCCGAGATCGATTCGGTGCTCACGGCCGAGGCCAACAACTTCACCTGGGATGAAGACCTCGTCACGTTCATCGACAACCACGACATGACGCGTTTCCTCTCGCTCCTGAACAACAACAACCGCCTGCACCAGTCGCTCGCCTTCATCCTCACGCAGCGCGGCATCCCCTGCATCTACTACGGCACGGAACAATACCTGCACAACGACACTTCGGGCGGCGGCGACCCCTACAACCGCCCCATGATGAATGCCTTCAACACCTCCACCACCGCCTACACGCTCATCAACCGTCTCTCCACCCTGCGCCGCAACAACCCTGCCATCCCCTACGGCACGACGCAGCAGCGCTGGATGAACTCGGACGTGTATATCTACGAGCGCAAGTTCTTCGGCAACGTCGTCCTCGTCGCCATCAACAAGAACGAAACGAGTTCGTACAACATCACCGGACTCAACACGGCGCTCCCCGTCGGCACTTACTCAGACCAACTGACGGGGCTACTCGGCGGTTCGAGCATCAGCGTCTCTTCCGGCACGGGCGGCAACAACCCGGTCGGAAACTTCACGTTGCCGGCGCACACCGTCGCCGTCTGGAGTTTCACGGAAGCGCCCGCCGCGCCGCAGGTCGGCGTCATCGGCCCGACGGTCGCGCACCCCGGAGTCCGTGTCACCATCGGCGGCAAAAATTTCGGCACGACCACGGGCACGGTCAAGTTCGGCACGACGACGGCTACAATCAATTCGTGGAGCGCGACGAAGATCGTGGCGACCGTGCCCGTCGTCACCAACGGCAACTACAACGTGACCGTCACCAACTCTTCCTCGCAAGTCTCGAACGGCATCCAGTTCACCGCGCTCGCGGCGAAACTGATCCCCGTCACCTTCACCGTCAACAACGCTTCGCCGACAAGCGTAGGCGACTACATCTTTCTGACGGGCAACACCGTGGAACTCGGCAACTGGGCGACCACCTGGGACGCGGCCGTCGGGCCGATGCTCACACCCAACTATCCGAACTGGTTCTTAAACGTCAGCGTGCCCGCCGGGAAGACGCTGCAATTCAAGTTCATCAAGATCGCCGCGAACGGCACGGTCACGTGGGAGGCTGGCGCAAACCACACCTACACCGTCCCCACGAGCGGCACGGGGTTCGTCAACGTCAACTGGCAGTATTGAAGAAGGGAAACGATGAAGGATGAATAAGACCGTGAATCGTGAATGGTAAATCGTGAATAGAAGAAAACTGTCTTAAATCTATTGACGATTTACGATTCACGATTCGCTTCTCTTTACTTCATCCTTCATCGTTTCTTTTGTTGTGAGGTTGGGCGTGATGGAGAGGTTTTTAGTTCTGGCGTGTGTGGCGCTGGTTCTGACGGCGCAGGTGCGTGCGAAGACGGGAGCGCAGCAAACTCAAGCTGCGACTGCGAGTCAGGCGGCGCAGGCGAGTGAGAAGGCGAAGGGTGGAGCAAAGGTTGACGCGAACCTGTTGAAGACTTACGCAGGCCGCTATGAATTAGACGCGGGCATCATTCCCATCACCACGCTCGACGTGACGTTCGAGAACAATGAACTTTGGGTCAAGCCTACGCTCGTCAAAAAGCGTAGGCTCCTGCCGACGCGCTCCCGCCGCAGTTTTCAGGACGAGATCGAAGGCACGCGCTACACGTTCAAACGCGACGCCGAAGGGCGCGTCGTCAGTCTTACCTTTCAATACGAGGGAAGCGAGTACACGGCTGCGCGCGTCACGTTGCCGCCGCCGAGCTTGAAGGGCAACACGACCTTTCGTTTGAAGGGCTACCCGGAGGCACGCGTGGTTGTGCTCGCCGGTACGTTCAACAACTGGAACGAGTCGCAGGTGCTTTTCGCGCGCGAAGGTGACGAATGGGTCTGCCGCATAGACCTCACACCCAACCGTTACGCCTACAAATTCATCGTCGATGGCAACTGGCTGCTCGACCCCTCCAACCCGGACACGGAAGAAGACGAATACGGAAATCTCAACTCAGTCTTAATCGTCAGAGATAAGTAGGAGAACAAAACGATGAAGGAGGAACGATGAACGATGAATGAAAGACAATAGGCTTTCCGTTCATCATTCGTCGTTTCTTTTGCGCCGGAGGAACACACTTTGACGCAACTGCTCGCTCCGACGGCGCAGGCCGCCGGGGAGCGGCGCGTCGTCGCGGTTCGCAATACGGCGTTCCTCGCCGCCAGTTTCGCTTATCAGAACAGCTTCGATTGCGCCCGCGAGTTGTTGAAATATCTCGACAGGTTCAAGCGCCGCCCTCATTCACGGTGCTAAACCGTAGATTTGTGCCCTCGCTTGACACGCGCGGCGCGGCTCACATAGTCTGAACAGTCAGTAAAAGCATAAACTTCATCGTCTACCTACCAATTGATTTCAACACCGGGACGCGAAAATTTTTCCTATGATTAAAGAAGAACTGACAGAGTTGATTCGTGAGCGGCGCGCGCATGTGGGCGTGATCGGTCTGGGTTATGTGGGCTTGCCGCTCTCGGCCGAGTTCGCACACAAGGGTTTTCAGGCGACGGGCTTCGAGGTGGACGAGGCGAAGGCCGCGCAGATCAATCGGGGCGAGTCTTACATCGGCGATGTGCGCTCGTCGCTCGTCAAAGAGCTGGTCACGGCTAAGCGCCTGCGCGCGACGACCGACTTCTCGGAGCTGGCGAAGTGCGACGCGATCATCATCTGCGTGCCGACCCCTCTGCGCAAGACGAAAGAGCCGGACATCTCCTACATCCTTGCCGCCGCCGGAGAGATTCAGAAGTACTTACGCCGCGGCCAACTGATCATCCTCGAATCGACGACCTATCCGGGCACGACCGACGAAGTGCTCCTGCCGATGCTGGAAGAAAAGGGAATGCGACTGGACGCAGACTTTCTGCTCGCCTTCTCGCCCGAACGCGTCGATCCCGGCAACCCGCAGTTTCAGACGCATAACATCCCGAAGGTCGTCGGCGGCTGCACGGACGATTCGACGGAAGCGGCCGCCGCGCTCTACGGGCAGATCGTCAACGTCGTGCACCCCGTCACCTCTGCGCGCGTGGCCGAAGCGGCGAAACTTTTAGAGAACACTTTCCGCGCCGTCAACATCGGCATGGCGAACGAGATGGCGCGCCTGTGTTACGCGCTCGGCATAGACACTTGGGAAGTGATCCGCGCAGCGGCGACGAAGCCCTTCGGCTTCATGCCCTTTTATCCCGGCCCCGGCATCGGCGGCCACTGCATCCCGCTCGACCCGCACTATCTCTCCTGGAAAGCGCGCCAGCACGGTTTCGACTCGCGCTTCATAGGGCTGGCCGAAGAAGTCAACTCGCGCATGCCCGACCACGTCGTCACGCTCGTCGCGGACGCCTTGAACGACGAACGCAAGGCGCTGAAAGGCTCACGCGTCCTCCTGCTCGGCGTGGCCTACAAGAAGGACGTTGACGACGTGCGCGAAAGCCCCGCGCTCTCCATCATCGACCGCCTGCGCGCCAAAGGCGCAGAGGTCAGCTATCACGACCAGTACGTCCATGAGATACGCTTCGACGACGCGCACACCGAGGGCAGCGGCGAACCACTGCAATCCATCGCGCTCTCCGACGACGAACTGAAAGCGGCCGACTGCGTCGTCATCGTCACAGACCACAGCACCGTTGACTACCGACGCGTCTGCGAACTCTCCACGCTCATCGTCGATACGCGCAACGCCCTCAGCGGCGACCTGCGCCGCAACAGTTGCGCCCGCATCATTCGCTTATAAAGCGGTCAGCTATTAGCTGTCAGCTTCTTCTGGTTTTGCTGATCGCTGACAGCTAATAGCTGATAGCTGCTTACAAATGCTCAAAGTCATCAACGTCGTGGGCGCGCGGCCGAATTTTATGAAGGTTGCGCCGATTGTCGAGGCGATGCGGCGGCGTGCGACGGAGTTTGCGCCCGTGCTCGTGCATACGGGACAGCACCACGACGCACAAATGTCCGACGCTTTCTTCCGCGATCTTGAATTGCCCGCGCCGGACGTGCATCTCGGCGTCGGTTCGGGCACACACGCGCAGCAGACGGCGGCCGTGCTCGAACGCTTCGAGCCGGTCTTGCGACGTGAACAGCCTGATTGGGTCTTGGTCGTCGGCGACGTGAATTCGACTTTGGCCGCAGCGCTCTGCTCCGTGAAACTAGGCGTGCCGGTGGCGCACGTCGAAGCGGGCTTGCGCAGCCGCGACCGCACGATGCCCGAAGAGATCAACCGACTCGTCACGGATCAAATCTCCGATCTGCTTCTCACGCCTTCGCCCGACGCGGACGAAAATCTGCTGGCCGAAAACATCCCGCGCGAGCGCATACGCTTCGTCGGCAATGTGATGATCGATTCGCTCTACGCGCAGTTGGAGCGCGCGGGCGGTTCGCGCATACGCGAAGAGTTGGGCGTGAAGAAAACTGACTACGCCGTCGTCACGTTGCATCGCCCTTCGAACGTGGACGCGCGCGAGCCTCTGGAACGCATCCTCTCCGCGCTCGAACGCATCGGCGAACGCCTGCCCGTTATCTTCCCCGCACACCCGCGCACGCGGCGCAAGTTGGAAGAGTTCAAACTGCTTGAGCGCATCAGTGCGGACGCGCTGCCCGTGCGCCTCATCGAGCCGCTCGGCTATCTGGATTTCCTGCGACTGTTCAGCGGCGCGCGTCTCGTGCTCACGGATTCGGGCGGCATACAGGAAGAGACGACGGCGCTCTCAATCCCCTGTCTCACCCTGCGTGACAACACGGAACGCCCGATCACGATCACACACGGCACGAACCGTCTCGTCGGCACAGACACGGACGCGATCACACACGCAGCCTTCGACGCACTCGACAACCCGCGCGAGAGCGTCCCGCCGCTCTGGGACGGACAGGCCGCCGACCGCATCCTGAACGCGCTGCTCGAACCGCGCGCTTAAGCGGAAGCCAGAAAGTCTAGCAGCACCCTGTCCGCGTTTTGCCATGACAGATGGCTGACCAGCCGGGCGGCCTCCTGCCGCGTCGGCTGCACTTCGTCTAACGGCAGTGTGATGACCTCCGACAGCGCATCGGCGAGCCGTTCAGGCGTGGGGTGCGCGAGGCGTATGGCGGGGCTACTGGTCGGGTAAGCCGCCTGTAGAGAGGGGTGATTCACCTCGACGACAGGTAAGCCGCACGCGAGCATCTCTTGCGGCACTAATGAATAGTTGGTGAGCGAGATGGAGAGGCCGACGGTGGCGGTTCGATACAGGTCCGGTAAGTCTTGCAGCTTGAGCACGCCCGCCAGAGTGTAGTCGAAGGGCAAGTCGAACGGCATTTCATCCGCGCCGAAGAGGACAACCTCCACATCTGGGTGCTTTGCCTTCAGCAGTGTCAGGGCGAGCAAGCCCAACTCCACGCCGCGTCTGGCCGTCTGGTAGCGCGAGTAGAAGACGACTCGCTTCCGTTGGGGTAATTCAGTGCCGGGAAAATAGACCTCCGGGTCGTAGGCCAACTCAAAGGGCACGGCATGATTGCCGTAGTCGCGCATCCGCTGTGCGAGCCAACGGCCTGCGCAGACACACTCGAACCCGAACCGGTAAGTTTCTTCCGCGAGCATCTTCCCTGAGCTTTCGGGATGAAAGAGGGATTCTTCGTCCTGCACGTAATAGATTTTCCGGCGGCACGCGGCGAAATCCCTGAGCGGGTAAGCCGTCATCCACGATGTCGCCAGACAGAACTCCGCCGGGAGCATGTCTGCGACGCCCAGATGCGCCGCCGCTTTCAGCGGGTAGAAAGTTCTGATCGCTTCGGCGGCCTCCGAGCCGCTCACGTAGTGCGTGTCGCCGAAGAGGTAAAAGTGGACTTCATAGCCCGCCTGTTCCAGTGCCAGAGCGGCGCGGAAGATGGTTCTCATTCCCCCCGACGACACGTGGAAATTAGGTATCACCCAGTTAACCCGCTTATGAAAGCCGGGCGCATTGATACTCTCCGCGCCATGCTTGAAGGGAATGCGCCCGCACGCGTAACTGTATGGCAGTGGAGAGGTGTTGGAACTCCGTCTATTCAGAGAGGGAACAGAGAGCCGCAACTTGCGGAGCGTGGCGCGGTAGGTCGCACGCGCGCCGTGATCCTGCCAGAACTGGACGCCCCTCGCCAATAAACGCATGCCGTCTGCCTCCTCATCTGTCCGCGGGTCGAAAGTGTGGTCGCCGTTTTTCGCGTGGCCGTTAAATCAACTTTTCGACTTCGAGCGCGCCGCCAATAACTCCGTCATCGAGCCTTCGATGACGGGCGTGATTCGCGCGGGCGTGAAGTGTTGCGCGATGTGTTCATAGCCGCGGTCGGCGAGACGCTGCCACAAGTCCGGGCGCGTGTAAAGTTCGACGACCGCCTCGGCGAAAGCCTCGGGCGTGGCCGCAATCATGGCCGACTCGGCGTGCGCCAGCCCCATGCCTTCCGCGCCGACCGGCGTGGTGACGACGGGCAGACCGTGCGCCAACGATTCGCCGATCTTACCTTTCACGCCCGCGCCGTAACGCAGCGGCGCGATGAACACACGCCGCGTCTGCCAGAACGGCTCGACATCCGGCACGTAGCCGCGCACGCGCACCGTCTCGTCCGTATACTCCAGAATCTTCCCCGGGTTGTCGCCGATGATGTCCAACTCAATGCCGCGCAACGCCTGTTTGATTAACGGATAGACTTCGCGCAGGAAGTAGAGCACGCCGTCGCGGTTCGGCCGGTGCGCGAAATTGCCGATGAAGAGCAGGTGCTGTCTTTCGTCAAACGCGCCGCCGCGCGCGTGCAGTTCATGGATCGTCGGGACAACTGCGACGGGGACGCCGGGGGCGGCGCGCTCCATAACTTCTTTCTCGTCGGTCGAGGTACAGAAGATGAAGTCGCTCGCGCGGGCGAGGCGCGTCTCTATCTCACGGTAGCGACGGGCGGCGCGCGCGGTCGCGTCGTCGCCCGTCACCTCGGCCTCGCGCTCGTGGCGTATGAAGTGCGCGTCCACCATGTCGTAGATGATCTTGATCTGCGGGGCGTGGCGGCGCAGGAACGGGAGCAACGCCTCGGCCACTTCGGGGCGGCTGATGAGGGCGGCGCTGAACCGCCGCTCTTTGAGCAGGCGCGGGAGTTCGGCGGCGCTGGCCGTCTCGACCCCGGCTTGCCACAGCGGTCGTTCGTAGCCCGGCCACTCCTGCTTGCTCAGGGTGACGAAGACGACGCGGCTTGAGCGTGCAAGCGAGGTCAGGATGAAACTCATGCGCGCGCTCCCGGCGTCGCGGTCGGGTGTCGGCAGGCGGTCGTCGCAGACGAGCAGGGCGGGGCCGCGCCGCCGGTCGGACGCGCGCACGATGTTGCCCGGCGCGGCCTCGTAGTGTTCGCGCTCCAGACGCTCGCGCCACTTCTCGTAAAACTTTTCGCGATTGATGACCTGAAAGCGTTTGAAGCCGGTGTTGACGTTTGTTCCGAGCGTGATGCCTTCGTGGTGGACGACCCGCGAGAGAGGTTGGTAGATGACCTTATAGCCGAGCGCGCGCACGCCGAAGCAGAGGTCTACGTCTTCGTAGTAAGCGGGCGCGTAGCGTCGGTCGAGGCCGCCGAGTTGGTCGAACAATTCCTTTCGGATGAGGAAAGATGCGCCGGGGCAGTAGTCCACTTCGCGCGCAAAATTGAAACGCCTGTCTTCGGGCGAGCGCCCCCAGCCATAATGCATCGACTCGCCGTCCTTCCAGACAATCGACCCGGCGTTCTGAAGGATGCCGTTCGGGTAGATGTACATCGAGCCGACCGCGCCGACCTGCGGGTCGGCCTCGACGGTCGCCAGCAGCGGCGCGAGCCAGCCGGGCAGCAGCACGATGTCGTTGTTCAGCAGGATCAGGTAACGCCCGCGCGCCGCGCGCGCGCCGAGGTTGCACGCATCGAGAAACCCCGCGTTCTCTTCGATGGTGATGACGCGGACGAAGCCTTCGAGATATGAGAGCACGCGCGCCGTCTCGTCGCGCGAGCCGTTGTCCACCACGATGATCTCGGTGTCAGCGAGGTCAACTTCCTGAAAGACGGAGCGCAGACATTGGAAGGTATATTCGATCTTATTGTAGGCGAGCAGGACGATGGACGTGCGCACGGGGCGGTCAGGCGCGGGCACGCCGTCTGTGCGCCCCTTGATCGCGTCCATGACGAAGAGGAAATCGGCTGCGCCCCACGGCTGAATTTGCGGGGGCTTGGGTCTGGCCTTGATGTCCCACGCCTGATGGAAGTCGAGCCCGTGGGTGGTGGCGCTCAGGAGAATGCGGTCGAACAAATTGACCGCACGCGCGGCGAAGCGTAGGACGCCGCGCACCGTGCCGACGAACAGGCGCTTGAGCGACAGCTTGAGCGACAGCGGCAAACGCCGTCGAAGCGTCTCTTTAGTGCGGCGTGCCAAAGCCATTCTTATCTCCCATCAGCCTCAAGGCTCGTCGTCCAGTCGAGCAGCGGCCTGACGATGCCGGGAATGGGGCCGATGTAATCGCCGCGCGCCGAGTCGCCCTGCTGGCTATCGATGATCTGGAAGGCGACGACGTTTCGCTCCTGCGCATGGAGCGTCGTCGTCGGCGTGTGCGACATCACGGAAGCGTGTGCGCGCAGCGTGCCCTCGGAGAGCAGGTTGCCGGGGATCATGATAACGCTCGTGTAGCGTCCGACCTCGCGCGCCTTGCGCCGCCACTCGTCGCTCGTGTCGTGCGAACTGAAGGCGCGCACGCCCTCTTCGTTAACCAGTGCGACGTGCGGCGTGAGCACGTGCCCGGCCTTGAGCACGTCGTAGGTGATCTCGATGCGGACGGGGCGGCGTATGTCGAAGGCCGTGGCCGCCTCGCCCGCATCGTTGAGGATGCGCACGCGCGCCAGCCGCACCACGTCGTTGCCGGGCGCTTCCCGCCTGTCCAACCACTCGCGCACGGCCGCGATGTTCCAACTCGCGCTCAGGTATTCGTTCACCACCGCTTGCGGCTCGCCCTCGGCCACGATGCGCCCCTCGTTCAAGAGGATGACGCGGCGGCACAGGCGCGTGACGGCGGGCATGCTGTGCGAGACGAAAAAGATGGTGCGGCCGTGCTGGCGGATGGCGTGCATCTTGTCGAGACACTTCTGCTGGAACGCCGCGTCGCCGACGGCGAGCACTTCGTCCATGATCAGGATTTCGGGTTCGAGGTGCGCGGCGACGGAAAAGGCGAGACGCACGTACATGCCGGAGGAATAACGTTTGACGGGCGTGTCGATGAACTTTTCGAGTTCGGAGAAGGCGACGATCTCGTCGAACTTGCGCTCGATCTCGGCGCGGCGCATGCCGAGGATCGCGCCGCTCAGAAAGACGTTCTCGCGCCCCGAAAGTTCCGCGTGAAAGCCCGTGCCGACTTCGAGCAGAGAGCCGACGCGCCCCCACATACGCACGCGCCCTGTCGTCGGCTTCGTCACGCGCGACAGGATTTTCAGGAGCGTGGATTTGCCCGCCCCGTTGCGGCCGATGACGCCGACGAGTTCGCCCGGCGAGACCGTGAGGTTGATGTCGCGGAGCGCCCAGAAGTCGCGGCGCACGTCGCCGGCCGTTTCCGCTTCGTCGCCTCCGCGTCTGCGCGTCGCGCGATGAAGCGCGCCGCCGACAAGGTCGCGAAACGTCATGTAGCCGGGATGGAGGCCGCCGAGCCGGTAGCGCTTGCTGACGTTTTCGATGGTGACGATGGGTTTCATCGTTGGTCGTGTTGGTTGCTGCCGTTTTAGATGATGTCTGCGAAAGTCTCTTCGATACGGCGGAAGAGGTAGAACGAGACGGCGAGCGAAAGGAGCGTGACAAACGTGGCGAGCACGGTCGCCGCCGTGTCGAACTCACCGCCGAAGAGACTGGCGCGAAAGCCTTCGATGATGCCGGTCAAAGGGTTGAGTGCGATCAGGTGTCGCCAGCCTCCGGGCACGCGCGCCGCCGGGTAGATGACGGGCGAAGCGAACATCCAGAACTGAATCAGGAAGGGCAACGCGTGGCGCAGGTCTCTGTACTTCACGGTCAGAGCGGAGATGAGCATCCCGACGGCCACGGCAAGAAGCACCGAGAGCAGCAGAAAGAAAGGCATGAGCGCCAGCCCCCACCCGGGCGTGATGCCGTAATAGACGAGCAGCACGACGAGGATCAATGCGGCGATGGCGAGATCGACGAGTCCGGCGGCGACGGCCGCGGCCGGGATGAAGGCGCGCGGGAAGTAGACTTTCGTGATCAGGTTCGTGTTGTTGATCAGGCTGCTGGTGCTGTTGAGGACGGCGTTGGAAAAGAAGGTCCAGATCAAAAGTCCCGTGTAGGCAAAGAGCGGATAAGGCACGCTCCCCGTCTCAAGCCCGGCGAGGCGGTTGAAGACGAGCGTGAACAAGAGCATCGTGGCGAGCGGCTGCAAGATGGCCCAGGCCGCGCCGAGCGCCGTCTGTTTGTAGCGCACCTTGATGTCGCGCCACGTCAAAAAGTAGAGCAGTTCACGGTACGACCAGAGATCGGAGAAGGCGAAATGCACGCCCGTCTCTTCCGATTCGATCAGGATGAGCGGGCGTTCGGGCAGCGCGTTTGCGGCGTTGTCGGCCTCGCTGCCGTCCGCAGCTCCGTGTGTCTCGGACGAGTGGGGTGCGTGTGTGTTGGCGTGCGCTGCGGCGGCGTGGTGCGTTGGAGACGCGATTGGTTCGCTGGTGTGTGAATCCATCAAATTCGAGTCGCGTCCGACGGGCGTTCGACTAAGAGCGCGCGTGCCGGAAGATAAGCCGCACGCGCGTCCGGCCGCTGGCCGGAGTTGATTTAACAAGTACGTGGCAAGTCTAGACACACGGCCGTTAAGAGTCAAAGGGACTGGTGAATGGAAGGCTGGTGAATGGTAAATGGTAAATGGTAAATGGATGAAGACAGTTTTCTCCATTGACCATTCACCATTCACCATTCACTTGGTTCTGAAACGCGGCGTAGCGGCGTGCGGCGCGGTCGCGTCTTTGCGCTTGTCGCCGCGCGAGCAGGCGTCGGGGTGTGAGCAGACCGGCGAGAAGTTTGAACGCCTCAACGCCTGTTTGCGCGCCGCGCCAGTTGGCGGATGCCAGTTTCAACGCCGCGCGCTTCTCGCCGCGCCGCATAAATTCTTGTGCGCTGCGAAAGCGCGCGAGGCGTTGAAAGTCGGATAGTTCCGCCGCGCTCAGTTTGAGCACGGGTGCGGCGCGGCGCTGGGCGGCCAGTTTTTCGCCAAGCATCAGTTCCAGATTGCTGCTCGTGTTGTGGCCGTGCTGTCGCCAGGCGGAGAGCATGCGCGGGTCGAAGGCGAACTCGCCCGCCGCGCTCAGTCGCAAATAAAGTTCGTAATCTTCGAGCCGCGCGGCTTCGTTCCAGGGCTGCGCGCCTAAAGCCTCGCGGCGATAGACGACCGTGGGGCTGAGCGGCGCGAGCGTTTCCAGGAGCATCCGCCGCACGTCGCCGTCGCGGTAGCGCGCCCAGTCGGTCGTGGAGTCGATGATGCGGTCGTCTGCGTCGATGCTGTAAGCGTTGCCGTAGGCGAGGACGGCGCGCTCGCCTCGCGCGTTCAACAACTCGACGCGCGCTTCTAAGAACTGCGGAAACCACAGGTCGTCGGAACCCAGATAGGCGAAGAAGCGACCGCGCGAGGCACGCGCGAAGCCTTCGTTGAGCGTGGCGGACAGGCCGCGATTTTCGCGCGCGACAAAATCACAAGCGAAGGGACAATCGCTGAGGACGCGTTCGACGATGCGCGGCGAGTCGTCTTGCGAGCCGTCGTCGATGACGAGGAGTTCAAGCGGCGCGTGCGTCTGCCGGAAGACCGAACGGAGCGTCCGCTCGATGAACAGCGCGTGGTTGAACGAGGGCACGACGACCGAGACGGAAGAGGCGTCCGTGTTCATCTCCGCGTTCGTCCCGGCCTTTGTCTCCGCGTTCGTCCCGGCATCGCGCGTGCGGGTAGCGGAAGGCAAGTCGCTCCGGTCGTTCGCGTCGGTCGTGCTTGCTGGCGCTTTTGGCATCGGGTCACTATATTAAAACAAGTCCGGTCTTCATGAGAGTCTTGCATCTACTCGATTCGCTCGGTCGCGGCGGCACGGAGACGCTTCTTCTCGACGTGTGCCGCAACGCGCGCGCGTGCGGTCTTGAACTGACCTTTGCGGCGACGGGCGGCGGTGAACTGGAAGACGACTTTCGCCGTTCGGGCGTGGACTTCATACGCCTCGCGCGCCGTGCGCCGCTCGATCTGAAATTGGCGGGGCAACTGCGACGTTTGATCTCTGAGCGCCGGATAGAGGTCGTGCATTGTCATCAAGCGGTCGAAGCCTTGCACGCATATCTTGCGACGCGCGCCCGAGGCGGAAGCGGTGGCGGGCGAGTCCGTCGCGTGCTCAGTTTTCATCTCTGCACGGCCGATGCGAAGAACCGTGTGGCCTTGAAGTTTCTCGCGCCGCGCATGGATGCCAACGTCGCCGTCAGCCGCGAACTGCTCGCGTGTCTCGGCGCGGAAGGCGGCTTCGACACGGCGCGTAACTTTCAAGTTGTCCACAACGGCGTCGATACAGCGCGACTTGAACAGGCCGCGAAGGCGACGCGCGCAGGTCGCCTTCGCGCGGAGTTGAAACTGAAAGAGGGCGACTTGCTGTTCGGCATGGTCGGCAATTTCTACGCGGACGGGCGCAAGGATCAACTGACGGTCTGCCGTGCGCTGCCCGAAGTCTTCCGGCGCGTGCCACACGCGCACTTCGCCTTTGCCGGTGGACACGGCGCGGGCGCTGAGCGCATTTATCGAGAGTGCGTGGATTACTGCCGCGAGCAGCGGATCGCAGACCGCGTGCATTTTCTGGGACAGCGCGCGGACGTGGCCGCCATCCTGCGCGCGCTCGACATCTTCGTCTTCTCTTCGCGCAAGGATTCGTTCGGCGTGGCCGTCGTTGAAGCGATGCTGGCGGGCGTGCCCGTGATCGTCTCAGGTATCGGCGCGCTCATCGAAGTGACGCGCGGCGGCGAGTGTGCCACAGTCTTTCGCACGGGCGACGCGGACGATCTGGCGCGGCGTCTCGTCGAACTCATCGAAGACCGCGAGCGCCGCGCGCATCTGGCGGAAGAAGCGCGTGGTTGGGCGGAGCGCGAGTTTCGTATCGAGACGCATATTGCCGCGTTGCTCAAGCTATACAAGTCTCTGGCGGGCGCTGCATGAGCGCGCACGAATTTGCTCGATCAACAGTTGGCGAGAGGAACAGAGGAACGAGAGGCGTGCGCGTACTTGTGGGGATGCCTGATCGCGAGTCGCTCGGCGGCCCGGCGGCGTGCGAGCCGCCTTTCGTCGCGGAGTTGCGACGACTCGGCGCGTTGGTTGCCGAAGAGACTTACGTGTACGGCGAGCGTCCGGGCGGGACGACTCTCAGGCGACGCGTGGCGCGCGTGCTCAGGACTGCGCGCCTCTTGCGCCGACGCTTGCGCGCCGGGCAATTCGACATCGTTCATCTCAACACTTCGTTCGACAAGATGGCGCTGATGCGCGACGCGGCGACTTTGAGGCTGCTGCAACCGGCGCGTGCGCGCATCTTTTTGAAGTTCCACGGGTCGGACGCCGCTCTGTTTGAAACGGGCAGCGTGTCCGTGCGCGCGCTCGTGCGGTCTGTGCTTGCGCGCGCGGACGGCATCGGGCTGTTGTCGTCCGAGGAGCGCGAGAATTTCACGCGCGCCGGAGTCGAAGCGCACAAACTCTTCGTCGTCAAAAATGTCGTGCCGAGCGCGTGGGCGGACGAAGAGGCGGGCATGGACGACGTGCGCGCGGGCGCATTGGCAAGTGAAGAGGCGAGCGCGCGTCTACGCGCGAAGTTGGGCGTGGACGAGAAGACGCCGCTCCTGCTGTTCATCGCGCGTTTCATTCCGGCCAAAGGTTTGACGGACGTGATTCGCGCCTGTGGCCGTTTGCGCGACGAGGGGCGCGTCTTTCGCCTGCTCTGTCTGGGCGACGGCGAAGCGCGCGGCGAGGCGGAAAGGGAGACGGCGCGTTTGAGTTTAGGCGAGCGCGTGCGCTTCTTCGGCTACGTGCCCGAAGCGGAGACCGCAGAGTTTTATGCGGGCGCGACGATGCTCGTCTTCCCGACCTATCATTACGAAGGCTTTCCGATGGTCATCTTCAAATCAGTCGCCGCGGGTCTGCCCGTCATCACGACGCGCATACGTGCCGCCGCAGACTACCTGAGAGAGCCGGACAACTGCCTGTGGGTCGAACCGAAGAATCCGCAGATGCTCGCCGAAAGGATCGCGCAGTTGCTCGACGAAACGCAGACGCGCGCCGCGATGCGCCGCCACAATCTCGCGCTCGCCGAGCGCTTCACCGCACGCTCCGTAGCGCCCGAATATCTGGAAATATATAATCGAATCGTCGCCGACGGACGCGAGAGCGCATGAAACAGATTTTGCAGAACTATAAGACGGGCGAAGTGACGGTGGCGGAAGTGCCGCCGCCCATCGCGCAAGCGGGGCGCGTGCTGGTGCGCACGGCCGCCTCGCTCATCAGCGCGGGCACTGAACGCATGACGGTCGAACTCGGCCGCAAGAGTCTCGTCGGCAAAGCGCGCGAGCGTCCAGACCTCGTGCGTCAGGTCATACAGAAGGCGCAGCGCGAAGGTTTACAGAACACCATCGCCGCCGTGCGCACGAAACTGAACGCGGCGAACGCGCTCGGCTACAGCGCGGCGGGCGTGGTCGTCGGCGTGGGCCAGGACGTGACGGAATTTCGCGTGGGCGACCGCGTGGCCTGCGCGGGCGCGGGCTTCGCCTCGCACGCCGAACTGCTGTCCGTCCCGAAGAATCTCTGCGTGCGCTTGCCCGACGCGGTTGACTTCGAGTCGGCCGCGTTCGGCACGCTCGGCGCAATCGCCCTGCAAGGCGTCCGGCTGGCCGAACCGACGCTCGGCGAATCAATCGTCGTCATCGGACTCGGCCTGCTCGGTCAACTCACCGTCCAACTTCTTAAAGCGAACGGCTGTCGCGTCTTCGGCGTCGATCTCGACGCATCGAAAGTCGAACTGGCGCGCACGCTCGGCGCGGACGACGGCGCGGTCTCCAGCGGCGACACGCCGAAGGCCGTCTCGGAATGGTCGCGCGGGCGCGGCGCGGACGCCGTGTTGATTACGGCCGCCACCTCTTCCGATGAGCCGATTGAAATGGCGGGCGAGATGTCGCGTCTGAAAGGGCGCGTGGTGGCCGTCGGTCTGGTCGGGATGAACGTCCCGCGCAAGATTTATTACGAGCGCGAACTGACGCTCCGAGTCTCGATGTCTTACGGGCCGGGGCGTTACGATCCCGAATACGAGGAACGCGGCCACGATTACCCTTTCGCATACGTGCGCTGGACAGAGGGGCGCAACATCGAAGCCTTTCTCGATCTACTGGCGGCGGGCAGCGTCCGCACCGCGCCGCTCGTCACGCATCGCTTTTCAATCGAAGAGGGCGAGCGCGCCTACAACTTGATCGCGGGCGAGACGAAAGAGCCTTATCTCGGCGTCGTGCTCGCATACGACACCGGACGCGAACTCGTCCGCAGTATCGAACGACGACGCGAAGGCGAAGCGAGTCGCCGCTCGACGGCGAACGATACGGTGCGCGTCGGCATGATCGGCGCGGGCAGCTACGCGCAAAAGTTTCTGCTGCCGAACCTGAAAGCGAGCGGCGCGGAGTTTCAAACAATCGCGACGGCTTCAGGCATCTCCGCGCAGGGCATCGGCGAGAAGTACGACTTCGCGCGCGTCGTGTCGAGCGCCGAAGATGTCATCAACGACGAGTCAGCGAACCTGATCGTCATCGCCACGCGCCACGACTCGCACGCGGAACTTGCACGCCGCGGGCTCGAAGCGGGGCGGCATGTCTTCGTCGAAAAACCGCTCGCGCTCACAGACGAAGAACTGGACGGCGTGCTCGCGGCGGCGCGCGTATCCGCAGGTCAACTCATGGTCGGCTACAATCGTCGCTTCTCGCCGCATGCACGCGCGTGCGCCGAAAGTTTCGCCGCACGGCGCGGCGCACCATTGTCGATTGTCTATCGCGTCAACGCCGGGCGCATCCCGCGCACACACTGGATTCAGGATGCGCGCGAGGGCGGCGGGCGCATCGTCGGCGAAGTCTGCCACTTCATAGACCTCATGCACTTTCTGACCGGCGGCGTGACAACGCGCGTCTACGCCGAACGCGTCGCCGCGCTGAGCGAAGAGATCGTCGAAGAGGATTCGGTGATGATCACTCTGCGTTTCAGCGACGGCTCGAACGGCCAGATCGCTTATCTCGCGGAAGGCGACCGCGCGCTCCCCAAAGAACGCATAGAAATTTTCGGCGGCGGCAAAACATTCGTCATCGAAGATTTTCGTTTTGCCGCGCTCTACGAACGGGGGCGCGAGCGGCGTCTCCTGAAACTGCGCGCGCAGGACAAAGGACAGGCTGCGGAGGTGCGCGCCCTCTGCGCGATGGTCGAAGCGAACACGCCCGCGCCCATCGCCCTCAGAGACCTTGCCGCCACCACCCGCGCCACCTTCCGTATCCTTGACTCCCTGCGCATGGGACAAGCATTAGAAGTGACAAGTGACAAGAAAACAGTGATGAGTGACGAGTGACAAGTGACGAGTTAAAGACAAGCTCTGTTTTCAACTTGTCACTCGTCACTTGTCGCTCGTCACTGCCCTTTTATGTGTGGCATTGCCGGAATCATCGGTTGGAATCCTGAGCGGCGCGTGGGCGCGATGCTCAAGTCTATAGAGCATCGCGGGCGTGACGACGAAGGTGTATGGACGACTACGGCGTCGACTGTCGGCGGCGAGGGGCAGCGCGTGTGTCTCGGCCACAGGCGGCTCTCGATCATCGACACGAGCGAGGCCGGACACCAGCCGATGCAGTACGCAGACGGGCGCTACTCGGTCACGTTCAACGGCGAGATTTACAACTACCGCGAGTTGCGCCGCGAACTCGAAGCGGCGGGTTCGCGCTTTCACACGGACAGCGACACGGAAGTGCTGCTGGCGGCCTACGCGCGCTGGGGCACGGATGCGCTCGCGCGTCTGAACGGCATGTTCGCCTTCGCCCTGTGGGACGCGCACCGTGAAGAGTTGATCCTCGCGCGCGACCGTCTCGGCATCAAGCCGCTCTATTACGCCTTCGGCGCTCCTGACGGAAACGGCACGGCGAGCGCAGCGAGTACAACGAGCACAACGAACGTGCCCGGCGCGCCCGTCTCTTCTTCACAGTCGTTTTCGTCCGCGTCCCGCTCGTTCGTCTTCGCCTCCGAGATCAAAGCCATCCTCGCCACCGGACTCGTCGAACGCGCGCTCGACACGGAGGCGCTCAATCAATACCTGACCTTTCTCTGGACGCCCGACCCGCACACGGTCTTTCGTGGCATTTATAAACTGCCGCCCGCGCACGTCCTCATCTGGCGCGGCGGCGAGGTGACTGTCAAAGAGTGGTGGGACGTGTCCTTCGACGAAATAGAAGAGGGCAGAAGCGACGAATGGTGGCGCGAGCGCGTGCTGGAGACGTTGGAGCGCGTCGTGCGTCTGGAGATGGTGGCGGACGTGCCGCTCGGCGCGTTTCTTTCGGGCGGTGTGGATTCCTCCTCCATCGTCGCGCTGATGAATCGACACAGCGACGGACGGCGCGTCTCCACCTACACGGTTGGCATCGAACAGGAAGATTTGCGCTTCGACATCATCCCCGACGACGCGCGCTGGGCGCGTCAGGTCGGTAAACTGCTCGACACCGATTATCACGAGTTGATGCTCCGGCCGGACGTGTGCGACCTCTTGCCGAAACTCGTCTATCACATGGACGAACCCGTCGCCGACCCGGCCGTCATCACGAGCTACCTCGTCTCGCGCGCCGCGCGCGAAACCCTGACGGTGCTGCTCTCCGGCGTCGGCGGCGACGAAGTCTTCGCGGGATACCCGCGCCAACTCGCCATGCGGCTCGCGGGCGCGTTCGATCCGGTGCCCGGCATCTTGCGTCGTCCCTTGATGTCCGCCCTCTCGCACGCTCTGCCCGGCGGTCTGCCCGGTCGTTTCACAGCCCCCTTGCGCAACGCCAAAAAGTTCGCGCGCTCCGCCGCGCTCGACTTCGAAGAACGATACTTAGGCTTCGGCACATACTTCACAGATGCAGCCAAGCAGCGTCTCTACACGGACGAACTGCGCGAGGCGACACGCGGCGCGGACGCCTACCGCGAACACCGACGCCACTTCGCGCGCGTCCGCCACGCCGCGCCGCTCAACCGCCTGCTCTATCTCGACCTCAAAACTTTTCTCCCCTGTCTCAACCTCGCCTACACGGACAAGACCTCGATGGCCGCCACGCTCGAAGTGCGCGTCCCTTTCCTCAACGTCGAACTCGTCGAACTCGCCGCGCGCATGCCTGTTCGTCTCAAACTGCGCGGCCTCAAGCGCAAGTACATCCTCAAACGCGCCGCCGAAAGCCTCCTGCCGCGCGATGTCGTCTGGCGCAAAAAAGCGGGCTTCGGCGCACCCGTCCGCTCCTGGCTACGCGGCGCGCTCCGCCCGCTCGTAGAAGATTTACTTTCCGAAGAAACCGTCCGCCGCCGCGGCCTCTTCCGCCCCGCGGAAGTCCGCCGCATCATCGACACCAACCTCTCCGGTCGCGAAGACTACAACCTCCAGGTCTTCCAACTCCTCACCCTCGAACTCTGGCAACGCACCTTCCTGGACTAACCAGCACTCGTTTATCCGTCGCTTGTCGGGCGCGAATCAGGCGTGTTAATTTCACTGTTTCGCGTGGGGCGGGTTTTCTTGTCTGTGCGTGTCGAAGGGACGCGCGGGCGGGCTTTCCATGAGTGATAACGGGAACAGGTTGAAGGAGCAGGTGCGCGCCTTTTGGCAGGCGAACCCGTGCGGGACGAAGTTTACGGACGCCGAGATGGGGTCGCGTGAATTTTACGAGCGCGTGGCCGAGCATCGTTACGGGACGGAGTGGCACATCCCGGCGGCGGCCGCGTTCGGGCGTGCGCGCGGCTTGAAGGTGCTTGAGATCGGCTGCGGGTTGGGGACGGACGGGGCGCAGTTTGCGCGCGCGGGCGCTGAGTATACGGGCGTGGATTTGACGGATGCGGCCGTCCGGTTGGCGCGCAAGTGTTTCGAGGTGTACGGACTCAGCGGCGAGTTTCGCACGGCCGATGCGGAGAATCTGGACTTCGCAGACGAGTCTTTCGATCTGGTCTATTCGCACGGCGTTCTGCATCACACGCCGGACACGGCGCGCGCGGTCAGGGAAGTTCATCGCGTGCTCCGGCCGGGCGGGCGCGCGGTCGTGATGCTCTATCATCGCAACTCTTATAACTATCGCGTGAACATCGGCATGCTCAGGCGCGCGGGCGCGCACTTGTTGAGACGCGAGGCGGGCTTGCGTCTGGCGCGTCGCTTGACGGGCGAACCCGTGAAGTCTCTGCGCGAGCACGCGGCGCGCATCAGGGAGGACGCGGAGAGTTATCTCGCGCCGGGCGAGTTTTTGAACCGCAACACTGACGGCGCGGGGAATCCACTGGCGCGCGTCTATTCGCGGCGCGAGGCGCGCGAGTTGTTCCGAGACTTCGCCGAGGTCGAGACGGCGACGCACTTTTTGAATAAACGCTGGCTACCCGTCGTCGGCCAAATGCTCTCGCGCGGATTTGAGGCGCGGCTCGCGGCGCGTTGGGGCTGGCACTTGTGGATTTACGCGCGCAAGGCCGGGACGAAAGCAGTTTGAAGAATTTTTAAGCGAGAACAGTTGAGGCGAAAAGCGACTTGACGGATAAACGAAACATTTTGGTGACGGGCGGCGCGGGCTTCATCGGCTCGCATCTGGTCGAACGACTGCTCGCGGAAAACTCATGGCGTGTCACGGTCGTGGACGACTTCAACGACTTCTATGCGCCCGCGCTCAAACGCGCCAACGTCGCGCCGCACCTTGAGCACGAGGACTACGAACTCGTCGAAGCGGACATACGCGACCGCGCCGCTCTGGAGCGACTGTTTGCCGACGCGCGTTTTGATTGCGTCGTGCATCTGGCGGCGCGCGCGGGCGTGCGCCCGTCTCTGACCGAGCCGTTTCTCTACACGGAGACGAACATCACGGGCACGCTCAACCTGCTCGAAGCGGCGCGGCAGACGGGCGTGCGGCAGTTCGTCTTCGGCTCGTCCTCGTCCGTCTACGGCATCAACGCGAAAGTGCCTTTCTCGGAAGACGATCCCATACGCCAAACCATCTCGCCTTACGCGGCGACCAAAGCGGCGGGCGAAATGCTCTGTCACACCTACGCGCACTTGCATTCTGTGCGCTGCGTCGCCTTGCGCTTCTTCACGGTCTACGGCGCGCGGCAGCGTCCCGATCTGGCGATCCACAAGTTTGCGAAGTTGATCTCCGAGGGGCAGCCAATCCCCGTCTACGGCGACGGCACGACCAGACGCGACTACACCTACATCGAAGACATCATCGCGGGCGTGCGCGCCGCAATCGACTACACGGCCAGCGATTACGAAGCGATCAACCTCGGCGAATCGCGCACCGTCGAATTGCGCGAGCTGATCGCGCTCCTCGAACGCGAACTCGGACGCCCGGCCGTCATCGACCGCCAACCCATGCAGCCCGGCGACGTGCCGCAGACCTACGCCGACATCTCCAAAGCGCGCCGCCTGCTTGGCTACAACCCGCAGACACAGATCGAAGAAGGCATCCGCCGCTTCGTCCACTGGTTCAATAACGCAGAGGTCAGAGGTCAGAGGTCAGAGATCAGTTGAAACAAGACCTGTCTTCTCTAACCTCTAACCTCTGACCTCTGACCTCTGCTTTTATGAAAGAGCGTCTGTTGCAATATCTCGCGTGCCCTGTGTGTGAGGGTGAGTTGGCGTTGGCTTCTGTGGCCGCACGGGAGGAGGTGCGCGGCGGGTGGGCGGAGGTATTGGAGGGCGAGTTGGCGTGCGTGAGTTGCGCGCGGAGGTTTCCGGTGCGGCGGGGCGTGCCGCGTTTTGCGGACGTAAGCGAGATTGAGAGCGAGAAGGCGGCGACGGCGGAGAACTTCGGTTGGCAGTGGCAGCATTTCACGCAAGTTGATGAACGCTACGACGAGCAGTTTCGCGGCTGGATCGCTCCCGTCAAGCCTGAGTTCTTTCGCGACAAACTCGTGCTCGAAGGCGGCTGCGGGAAGGGAAGGCACACGCAACTGGCCGCCCGCTGGGGCGCGCGCGACGTGGTAGGCGTGGATTTGAGCGCGGCGGTCGAGACGGCCTATGCCGCCACGCGCGAGTTGCCGAACGCGCACGTCGTACAGGCGGACATCTACCGTCTGCCCTTCAAGCGGCGCGCGTTCGATTACGCCTTCTCGGTCGGCGTGCTGCATCACCTGCCAGATCCGCGCGCGGGGTTCGTCGCGCTCTCGACGCGCGTGCGCGCGGGCGGACATCTCTCCGCGTGGGTCTACGGCGCGGAGAACAACGAGTGGATCACGCGCTTCGTCTCCCCCTTGCGCGAACGCGTCACGTCGCGCATCAGTCGGCGTGCGCTCCTGCACCTGTCGAAAGTGCCGACGGCGCTGCTCTATGCCGCGACGAAACTGGTCTATGCGCCCGCCAATCGCAGCCCGCGCGGCGCGGCGCTGGCGCGCCATTTGTTTTACAATGACTACCTGAAATCAATCGCCCCGTTCGGCTGGCGCGAGCAGCACACCATCGTCTTCGATCACCTCGTCGCGCCGACGGCCTACTACATCTCGCGCGCGGAGTTTGAAGAATGGTGGCGAGAGATCGGGGCGGAAGCGGTCGAGATCGGCTGGCACAATCAAAACAGTTGGCGCGGCTTCGGCCGCATCGCCGCGCCGGAGATGAAAGACGGAAATCTAGATGGCGAGTGAAGTGGACAGAAGCGGACTGCAAGCGTTGCCGCGCGAGATGCAGCAGCACACCTATGCGATCATGTACGAGGTCGAAGGCTCGCACTGGTGGTTCGCAGGGCGTCGCCGCATCCTCGAAAGTTTCGTCCGCACGATCGTCGCCGATTTGAACCTGGAAGGAAGACGACCGCGCATCCTCGACGTGGGTTGCGGCACGGGCGCGAACCTAGAGATGCTCGCGCAGTTTGGCGAAGCCGAAGGCGTCGATGTCTCGGAAGACGCGCTCACCTTCTGCCGCGCGCGTGGTTTGCATGGGGTGAAACTCGGCGCGGCCGAGCAGTTGCCATATGCGGACGCTTCGTTCGACCTCGCCTGCGCGCTCGACGTGGTAGAACATCTGGACGACGACCTCGGCGGCCTCAGAGAGATGCGGCGCGTGCTTCGTCCCGAAGGCCGCGCGCTCCTGTTCGTCCCGGCCTTCATGTGGCTCTGGGGCGTGCAGGACGACATCAGCCATCATCGCCGTCGTTACACGCTGCCGCAACTGAAGGAGCGTGTTACCGCAGCAGGCTTCGCGGTCGAGCGCGCGACTTACGCCAACATCACGTTCTTCGCGCCCATCCTCGCCGGGCGTCTGTTGATACGCGCAACGGGCGCGCGCCCGGCGTCAGAGAACAACATCAACGTGTCGGCCTTAAACGGCCTCTTCGGCCGCCTCTTCGGCGCGGAGCGTCTCTGGCTCGGCCGCGGGCTGAATTTTCCCTTCGGCGTCTCGGCCGTGTGCGTGGCACGCAGAGTGGAGTAGTGTTTGATGAGAGTTTACGAAGAAGAAGAGACTTTGAAGCGGCGTCGTGTTGACGTTCGCCACACGGACGCGGACGGCGGCGACGAGACGCCGGACATCTCCGTATTCTTGCCGGTCTACAACGAGGAGCCGAACCTGCGCCCGCTTCATGCGAAGATGACGGAGGCGCTCTCGACGCTCGGCCGCACGGCCGAGATCATCTACGTGGACGACGGCTCAAGCGACAAAAGCCTCGAAGTGCTCCGCGAGATCGCGGCGAGCGACCGGCGCGTGCGCGTCATCGCCCTCAGGCGCAACTACGGGCAGACGGCAGCGATGAGCGCAGGCATCGATGCGGCGCGCGGGCGCGTGCTCATTCCGATGGACGCCGATTTGCAAAATGACCCGGCCGACATTAAACGTCTCTTGGAAAAGTTGGACGAGGGTTACGACGTGGTTTCCGGTTGGCGCAAGAACCGGCAGGACAAGGCCATCACGCGCAAGTTTCCCTCGATGTTGGCGAACCGTCTCATCTCTTGGATCGGCGGCGTGCCCCTGCACGATTACGGCTGCTCGCTGAAAGCCTATCGACGCGATTCGCTCGTGGACGTGCGGCTCTACGGCGAGATGCACCGCTTCATTCCGATCTACGCTTCGTGGGCGGGCGCACGCGTCACGGAGATTCCCGTCGATCATCACGCGCGCACGATGGGTGTGTCGAAGTACGGCCTGTCGCGGACGCTCAAGGTCGTCTTCGATCTCGTCACGATCAAGTTCATGGCCTCTTACCAGACGAAACCGATCTACGTCTTCGGCTCGTTCGGCATGCTGGCTTTCGCGGCGTCGTTCATCGCGGGGCTGTGGGCGCTGTTTCTCAAATTGGTCGAAGGCGTCTCTTTCATCCTGACGCCTCTGCCGATCCTCGCCATCGTCATGTTCGCCGTTGCCGTCCAGTTCTTCCTGATGGGGCTGCTGGCCGAAATGCTGGTGCGCACCTATCACGAGTCGCAGGCAAAGACCATCTACGCCGTGCGCGAGCGAATAGGATTTGAAGACAAGTAAATGGTAAATGGTAAATGGTGAATGGATAAAACCAGTTCTTCACCATTTACTATTTACCATTCACCATTCACCAACGTATGTGTGGAATCACCGGATGGGCATACATGGACGCGCAGACGCCGCAAGGTGAGGGCGCGCGCGAGTTGTTGCGTTCGATGTGCGGGCGGATGACGCACAGGGGGCCGGATTCGGAAGGGTTGATGACCGAGACGGGCGTGGCGCTCGGCATGCGTCGGCTCGCCATCATCGATCTGGCGACGGGCGAGCAGCCCGCTCTGAGTGAAGACGGGCAGATCGCCGTCGTCCTGAACGGCGAGATTTATAACTACCGTGAGCTTCGCGCCGATCTGGAAGACCGAGGCCACGCGTTCAAGAGCACGTCGGACACGGAAGTCCTGCCGCACCTGTACGAAGAGTACGGGACGGGGATGCTCTCGCACCTGAACGGCATGTTCGCCTTCGCCCTGTGGGACGCGCGGCGGCGCAAACTTTTCATCGCGCGCGACCCGTTCGGCGAGAAGCCTCTGTACTGGGGCGTGTTCGAGGGGCGTCTGCTCTTTGCCTCCGAGCCGAAAGTTTTGCTCGCGCACCCGTCGGTCAAGACGCGCCTGAACATGGACGCGCTCAGGCAATATCTCGCGTTCGATTACGTGCCCGCACCGCTCTCGATCTACAAAGGCATCCAGAAACTTCCGGCCGCACACGCGCTCACGCTCGAAGATGGGCGCATCGAGGTGCAGCGCTACTGGCAACTCAGCTATCGCAAATTGGAACGCGTGCCGAGTGAAGAAGAGGCCGCCGCGCGCGTCGAAGAACTGTTGGCCGATTCCGTTCGGATGCGTCTGGTGGCCGACGTGCCGCTCGGCGTGCTCTTGTCGGGCGGCGTGGACTCTTCGGCCATCGCCGCGCTCGCCGTGCGCGCCTCGCACGAGACGGTCAAGACCTTCTCGATCTCTTTCGCCGAAAAATCTTTCGACGAGTCGTCATACGCGCGCGGCGTCGCAGACTTCCTGCACACGGATCATCACGAGGAACGCCTCAACTCGAACCTCGCCGCAGATCTCATCGGCGAGATCGGTTCGTGGATGGACGAACCCCTGAGCGACCCTTCGCTCGTGCCGACCTATCTGCTTTCGCGCTTCACGCGCCAGCACGTCACCGTCGCGCTCGGCGGCGACGGCGGCGATGAAATCTTCGCGGGCTATCCGATGTATCCCGCGCATCGCGTCGCGCGTCTCTACGAGCGCGTGCCGCAGACGGCGCGTCGCCTGTTCGTCGAATCGGTCGTCAAACGCCTGCCCGTCAAGACGAAGAATCTCTCGCTCGACTACAGGGCACGCCGCTTCATCGAAGGCATGCGCTACGCAGACCCCGTGGCGCGGCATCACATCTGGTTCGGTTCGTTCACGCCCGACGAGCAAGCCGCCTTGCTCACGCCCGAAGCGCAGGGCGCAACCGGGGCGGACATCTACGCGGGCGCGCGCGCCCTGCTCGAAGAGTGCGACGCCGAAGAGCGAATCGAGCGGATGCAGTATCTCGACACGAAGCTGTATCTCGCCGAAGACATCCTGACGAAAGTTGACCGCACGAGCATGGCCGTCTCGCTCGAAGTGCGCGCGCCGTTTCTCGACCGCCGCCTTGTCGAATACGCCGCTTCGCTTCCGCTCGACTACAAACTGCGCGGCAACACGACAAAGTACATCTTGAAGCGCGCGATCAGACCGCACCTGCCCGCGTTCGTCACACGGCGCGGCAAGAAGGGCTTCGGCGTGCCCGTCGCCGAATGGCTCAAAGGCCGCCTGCGCCCGCTCGCGCGCGATCTGCTGTCGCCCGCGCGTCTCAGCCGTCACGGCCTGTTCGATCCGGATTACGTCGCGCGACTTCAGGACGAACACGAACGCGGCGCGGCCAACCACCGCAAACTTCTCTGGACGCTGCTCATCTTCGAACTCTGGCACGAGAGCTTCATCGAGACGCCGCGCCGCATGAACGCAGAGGTCAAAGAGCAGAGGTCAGAGGTTAGAGGTTAGAAGTTGGACGTTAACGGTTAGAGTTCAATCAACGCGTGAGCGTAAAGTCTTTATAACTAACCTCCGACCTCTGACCTCTCCTTTTATGATTGAGCTTGAAGAGGCATATGAAAGTCTCGCGGCGTGGTGTCGTGCGCGCGGGTGGGCGGGGCACGATCCGTTTGACGGATTGAATAGTCGCCTGTTTCGGGCGACGCCGCTCTTGAAGTCGCGTGTGGCGCGGCTGGTGTGGACGCAGGGGTTCAAACGCGCGCCGTTGAATTTGCGTGCGCTTGCGCGCGTGCCCGCAGGGAGGAACGCGAAGGGCACGGCGCTCTTTGCGCTCGCCGCGCTCTCGCGTTTTCGTGCGACGGGCGAGGGCGGGAACGAGCGTGAAGCGCGCGAGTTGTTGGACGCGTTGCTGGCGGCGCGAATCGAGCGCGCGCGGGGCACGGCATGGGGCTACAATTTCGACTGGCAGGGGCGAGCGTTCTTCGCGCCGCAGGGCACGCCGACCATCGTGCCGACGGCGTTTGCCGCGCGCGCGCTCGTCGAGGCGTGGCGTGCCTTCGGAGATGAGCGATACCTCAACGCGGCGCGTGGCGCGTGCGAGTTTGTCTTGCGCGATCTCGTCCGTAGCGCGGAGAGCGCCGACGAAGTCTGTTTCAGTTACACGCCGCTCGACCGAACGTGCGTCTATAACGCGAGTTTGCTGGCGGGCGAGGTGCTGGCGTCGGTCGGGGCAGAGACGGGCGATACAGAGTTGTTGACGGAGGCGGAGCGTGCGGCGCGTTACGTCGTCCGCAGGCAGCAGGCGTCAGGCGCCTGGGGCTATGGCGCGGCCGATTTTCAAAAGTGGGCTGACAACTTTCACACGGCGTTCGTCCTCACGTCGCTCAAGCGCATCATGGAAGCGTGCGGCGAAGCGGCGCACGCGGAGTTTGCCGCGTCGCTCCGGCGCGGCTACGAGTTCTGGTGTGAAAACTTCTTCCTTGCCGACGGTTGGCCGAAATACTACCATGACAACCCATACCCGGCGGACGCACATTCAAGCGGCGCGGCCATCGTCGCCCTCTGCGAACTGAAAGACACGATGCCGGGTGCGCACGCTCTCGCCGCGCGCGTCATGAGTTGGACGCTCCATAATTTGCACGACCGACGGCGCGGTTTCTTCTACTACCAGCGGCGACGCTTCTACACCATCCGCACGCCCTACATGCGCTGGACGCAAGCGTGGATGTTGTATGCGCTGGCACGACTGTTGGAAGGGATGAAGGATGAGGGATGAGGGATGAACAGAACCGGAAGAAGTTGATGCGTTACTTCATCCCTTATCCCTTTGCCCTCATCCCTTTTTATGTTGCGTATCTGGATCGATCTGGCGAACTCGCCGCACGTGCCGTTCTTCGCGGCGCTGGCAGAAGAGTTTCGGGCGCGCGGGCACGAGTTGGAGGTGACGGCGCGCGAGTTTGCGCAGACGGTGGAGTTGGCCGTCAGTGCGAATCTACAGCCTGCGGTGATCGGCGGGCACGGCGGGCGCGAGTTGAAGGGGAAGGCGGGCAACTTGTTCGGGCGTGCACGCGCGCTCAGGAGTTGGGCGCGCACGCGGCCGCGCTTCGATCTGGCTGTGAGTCATAACTCTTACTCGCAGATCGTGGCCGCGCGCTCGCTCGGCCTGCGCAGCGTGACGTTGATGGATTACGAGCACCAGCCCGCGAACCATCTGGCGTTCCGGCTGGCTTCGCGCGTCATCGTGCCGCGCGCGTTTCCGGCGACGGCGCTTAAGCGTTTCGGCGCGCGCGCACGCAAGGTGCGGCGCTACGACGGTTTCAAAGAAGACGTTTATCTCGCCGATTGGCAGCCGGAGGCGGGCGCGTTTGAAAATATGCTGGCGTCGCTCGGCGTGAGCGCGCATCATGTGCTCTGCGTCGTGCGTCCGCCCGCGCGCGATGCGCTCTATCATCGTTTCGACAACGAACTGTTCGACGCGCTCGTCGAACACCTGTGCGCCGACGACGCGGCGCGCATCGTCCTGCTCGCGCGCACCGACGCGCAACGCGAAGAGTTTGACGCGCGCCATCGCAGCGAGAACGTACGCATGCCGCGCGCGGCGCTCGACGGGGCGACGCTCATCGCCGCCGCCGATCTGGTGGTGAGCGCGGGCGGCACGATGAACCGTGAGGCGGCCGCGCTCGGCGTGCCCGCCGCCACCGTCTACGCCGGAGAGTGGGCGGCCGTTGATGAAGAACTCGTCCGTCAAGGTCGTCTCAAGCGTATCCGCACGCGCGAAGACATACGCGCTTTGCCGGTCGTCAAAAAAGACCACGCCCATGCGCGCCGCGCCCACGGCGTCCGCGCACAGGTGGCGGAAATGATTTTGGAGTGAACGGTAAATGGTAAATGGTGAATAGACGGACGCACGGCTTTCACCATTCACCATTTACCATTTACCATTCACCGAACATCTATGCGAGCGGAACGAGTCGAGAAGTTGAGGGTGGAGGCCAGTGCCGTGCGTGCGGAAGGGCGCGCGCCGCAGTGGGTGCTGCCTGCGGTGAAGGTCGCGCTCGTCGTGGCCGACGCCGTCCTGGCAGCCATCTCGTTTCTGGCCGCGTTCTATTTGCGCGAGGGCGAACACGTCGTCGCTGAGTGGACGGCCGGAGGCGGCGTGCGTTGGAGCGAGGAGTTTGCGCCTTATGCGGCCGTGCTGCTGTTCGTCGTGCCCGTGCGCGTGCTGGCACATGCTTATTACGATCTCTACAAACTGCGCGGCGAGTTTTCTTATGTGGACGACAGTTTGCGCGTCTTCAAGGCCGTGGCCGTCGCGTCGCTGTTGATCGTGGCCGTGGCCTTTCTCTATCGCGGCGGGACGACGTTTCGCGCGTTCTCTTATTCGCGCGCCGTCTTCGTGCTCGATTTCGCGTTTGCGCTCGCGGCGTTCGGCCTGTTGCGCCTCGGCGTGCGCGGGGCGCAGGCGGCCGTCAGGCGCGGGGGCGTCAACTTGATCCCGACGCTGGTGGTCGGGCGCGGAGCGGAAGCGAGCTTGTGCATACGCGAGATGAGGGAGCGACCGGAACTCGGCTATCGAGTGATCGGCGTGGTGGAGACGGGCGCGATTGACAAGAGCGTGCCGGAGACTTTCGAGGGCGTGCCCGTCGTCGCCTCGGTCAAGGATTTGGCCGAGACGATCCGCGAGACGGCGGCCAACGAAGTGATCGTCGCGGATGCGGGCGTCTCCGGCGATTTGTTGTTCGACGTGATGATCAGGGTGGGCCGGAGGCGCGGCGTCGAGTTTCGCATCGCGCCGAGTCTGTTCAACTGCCTGCCGCGCAAGACCGAGATCGATCAGATCGGCGCGATGCCGATGATCCAACTCTTCCGCGAGCCTCTGTCGAGCACGGCGCGCGTGGTCAAACGCGGCATGGATATTCTCGTCGCGTCGCTTGCGCTCGCGGTGCTCGCGCCGCTGTGGTTAGTGATCGCCGCGCTCATCAAACTGGATTCGCCGGGCGGCGTCTTCTACAAACAGGAGCGCGTCGGGATGGACGGGCGCATCTTTCTCTTTCTCAAATTCCGCACGATGCAGACGGGCGCCGACGACGCCGTGCATCGTGATTATCAACGCAAGTTTATCGCCGGACAGGCCGAGACGAATCTGGGCGACGCCACAAGACCCGTCTACAAACTGCGCACAGACCCGCGCGTGACGCGCGTGGGGCGCGTGCTCAGGCGTCTCAGTCTGGACGAGTTGCCGCAGTTGTTGAACGTGCTCAGGGGCGACATGAGCGTGGTGGGGCCGCGCCCGCCGATCCCTTACGAAGTCGAGGCTTACGAGTTGTGGCATCGCAAGCGGCTCGACATGAAGCCGGGGCTCACGGGTTTGTGGCAAGTGTCGGGGCGCAATCGCCTCTCGTTTGAAGAGATGGTGCGGCTCGATCTCTTCTACATCGAAAACTGGTCGCTGCTTCTGGACATCAAGATCATCCTGCGCACGCTGCCCGTCATGCTGCGCGGCGACAACGCCTATTAGCGCGTCGCTGCCGGCGTCCGCTTGCGCACACGCGCGTCCTCCGGCGTTTCGCCGTCCGAAGTTCTCTTCGATGTTTCGTCTTCCCAAATTCGTCCACGCGGTTGCGGCGCGCGAGTGGTTGGCGCTCGTCGTCTGCGGCGCGTGTCTCGGCCTGCTGCTCGTGTGGCTGCAAAAGAGTCTGGGGATCGAACCGCACGTCATCCGGATCGTCCTGTTGGTCGTGGCTATGGTTTTATTGTTTCTGTCCGCGCTTCTTTTGATCGCCTATGTGAGAGAGTTGCGTCGAGAAGAAGACGAATGGGCGGGGCGCGACGAACAGGACGCCGACGAAAGAGGGACACGACCGACGCTATGAGTTTTTCCGCGACGCGCGAGACAGCAGGCGTTGAGGCACTGGACACGAACGCAGAGTTCAGGACATAGACTGAAAGTGGTTGTTATGAAAACATTCGTCAGCCGTTTCGTCGCCGGTTTGTTGGTCGTCGTCTTTAGCATGGCGGGCTTGCTCGCATGCAGCACTATGTCTCAATATCACAAGACCGCGCTCGAAGCGCGGGAATCAGTCTTGCGGGACGATCTGATGCAGATGCGTAAGTTGATAGATCAATACACGTTCGATCAGGGCAAGCCGCCGCAGACGCTCGAAGACCTGACGCGGCGCGGTTACATGCGCGAAGTCCCTGACGATCCAATGACGAGTAAAAAAGACTGGCGCGTGATTATGGGCGAGCATCCTTCGGCTAAAGGTGCAAAGGGCATTATAGATGTTCGCAGTGCCTCGACAGCTAAATCTGTGGACGGCAAGCCATACAACGAATGGTGATCGCAGACGGTATGAAAAGCGTTTCCAGCCAGTCGTCCACCTTTTGCGTTTTACTTATCGCCAATGAATTTCCGGTCATAAGCCGTCCGCTAAAGCGAGTGAACTGCAATTGAGCACGTTAATTCTCTGGCTCGAACGCGCGCTCGCCGCGTCTCTGTTTCTGCTGGCCTTCGCCGCGCCGCACTCGATTGCGGGGACGCAGATCGCGTGGGGCGTCGGATTGTTTCTGTGGGTGATGCGTCTCGCCGTGCGCCCACGCCCGCGCACGTTTCGCACGCCGGTTGACTACGCGCTCGTCGGCTTCTTCATCCTCACTTTCATCTCGGCGCTCGCTTCTTACGATCCGGATGTCAGTATCGGCAAACTGCGCGCGGCCAGTCTCTTCACTATCGTCTATCTCGTCGCCGAAAACGTCTCGACGCGGCGCGCCGTTCGTCTCCTGACCCTCACGCTCGTCGCCTCCTGCATGTTGAACGTCGTCTACACGTTCGGCCAGCGCGCAGTGGGGCGCGGCGTGAAGCTATCGGAACTGAGGGCGGACAGCCCCTTGCGCGCGGCGGGCGCGACTGAGGGCGACACGCTGCTCAGGGTTGACGGCGTGCCTTTCAATTCGCCCGCCGAACTGGCGCGCGCGCTCGCAAGTGATACCGGGACGCCGACGGCGCGTGTGCTCGTCTACCGTCGCGAGTGGGTGTTCGAGATGGGCGTGCCGCGCGGGCGTCTGCTCGCAGGCGAGACGCCGGAAGCGCGCCTCGGCCTGAACGCATGGACGCGCGGGCGCGACCAGCGCGCCACGGGTTTTTACGGTCACTACACGACCTATGCGGAGGTCTTGCAACTCATCGGCTCGCTCGTCGCCGGGCTGCTCATCGCGCTCGGTCGGAAGCGTTCGTGGGGCGCGGCGCTCAGTTCGCGGCCGGGGCTGTTGCTTGCGGCGGCACTCGCGGGACTCGGCGGCGCTCTGCTGTTGACGGTGACGCGCGCTTCCTGGCTGTCGTTTTTGCTCTCGATCGTCGTGATGTCTCTGGTGGGCTTAGGCAGCAAGCGTGCGACGCTCGCGGTCGCGCTCGGCGTCTTGCTGGTCGTCCCCCTGGGGTTGTACGTGTTGCAGCAGAAGCGCGGCGTGGGATTCTTCGACCGGCGCGACGGTTCGATCTCATGGCGCACGACGGTCTACCGGGAGGGCTTCGAGTTGTTCGCGCGCGAGCCGCGCCATGTGCTCGTCGGCGTCGGGATGGATTCCATCAAGCGCCACTGGCGCGAGTGGGGCTTGTTCGACCGTGGGCGTCTGCCCGTCGGCCACATGCACTCGACGCCCCTGCAACTCGCACTTGAGCGCGGGCTGCCCGCCCTGCTGCTCTGGCTCGCGGTCGTCCTTATTTACGCGCGCATGTTGTGGCGTCTGTGGCGGGGCGCTTGGCTACAGGATTGGCGCGAACGCGGACTCGTGCTCGGCGCGCTCGGCGGCCTCGTCGGTTTCTTCGCGAGCGGGATGGTGCATTACAACCTGGGCGACTCGGAGGTGGTGATGGTCTTCTATCTCATCATGGGACTCACGCTCGCCCTGGAGAGACTGACGCGCGAAGACGGCCGCAGAAGAAGCGAAATAAGAACCGTGCGCGCCGACGAAATGAAATGAAAAGTGACGAAATGAGAAGCGGGCGCGGCGTTGATAGCCG
>DASZCS010000025.1:0-10186 GCA_035942855.1 Pyrinomonadaceae bacterium
GAATAGAGGAGGCGAACTGCCTTATCTATTCACGATTTACTATTTACGATTTACGGCTCTTCTATTCGTAGCGCAGCGCTTCGATGGGGTCGAGGCGCGCGGCCTTCCAGGCGGGCCAGAGGCCGAAGACGAGGCCGACGGCCCCCGAGATGCCGAGGCCGAGCAAAATGGCCCACAGCGGGACGAAGGCCGGGAGCGGGGAGTAGAGGTTGGTCAGGAAGCTGAAGAGTTCGCCGACGAGCAAGCCGGCGACGCCGCCGATGGCCGTCAGGAAGACGGCCTCGATTAAGAATTGGGAAAGGATGTTGCCGCGCGTCGCGCCCACGGCCTTGCGGATGCCGATCTCTTTGGTGCGCTCGGTCACCGAGACGAGCATGATGTTCATCACGCCGATGCCGCCGATGAGTAAGCCCACTGAAGAGATGGCGACCATCAAGGCGAAGACCCCGCCCGTGATCGCGCCGAACTGCTGGATGATCTGATCCGACGTTTGCACGCCGAAATTGTCGGGCTTGCCCGTGGGCACGCGGCGACGCCGACGCAGCACGTCGCGTATCTCTTCGAGCGCCTGATTCATCTTGCCCGGCTCGGCCTGCGCCATGATGAAGTTGTCTTCCACGTCCGGGTAGAGCCGCTGCAAAGTGAGGTAAGGCAGATAGACGGCCTTGTTCTCGTTGTTCGGGTCGTCCGCGCCGACGAGGAAAATTTCGCGCTCGGCCAGCACGCCGACGACGCGATAATAACGCCCCTCGATCATCAACTCCTGTTCGAGCGCGTTCGTGTATGGAAAGAGCGTGTTCGCCACGTCGCGGCCGATGACGGCCACGTCGGCACGTCGCGCGTTCTCTTCGTCGGTGAAGAAGCGGCCTTCGGCAATCGTCGTCACGCCCATGCGGAAGTAGGCCGGAAGCGTCCCCTGCACGGTCGCGTTCGTCATCTCGATGTCGCGGCGGCGCACGTTGACGCGCTCGGTGAAGGGGCCGGCCGTGAAATCGACGGGCGACATGAACGGCGCGACGTAAGTGACCGACGGACATTCGGCTTGCAGCGCGAGCGCGTCCTCGTAAGTGAGCGGCTTGCGCATGCGTTCTTCGGCCGTCGGGTTGAAGTTGAAACCGGGGTCGAAGCGGTAGGCGTAGATCGAGTTTGTGCCGAACGACTCGATCTCCTTCGAGACGCGCGAGTCGATCCCGGCGACGAACGCCGCGATCACGATCACCGTCATCGTGCCGACCACCACGCCGAGGATGGTGAGGAACGAGCGCAGCTTGTGCTGCCACAGCGTATCGAGCGCCATCAGCAAATTTTCGTAAACGTCGCTGCGAAAGAGATGCATAGTAATAGCTGTTAGCTGTTAGCTGTTAGCTGTTAGCTGTTAGCTGTTAGCTGTTAGCGATTGGCTGTTAGCGTTTTAGTTTTGGCTAAAAGCTAACAGCTAATCGCTAACGGCTAGTCTGCGCGTAAGGCTTCGATGGGGTCGAGCGCGGCGGCTTTCCAGGCCGGATAGACGCCGGAGATCATGCCGACGCCGCCCGATACGAGGAGCGCCGCCGCGACGGCCACCCACGGGAGCGCTGTCGGGACAGGCGTAAAGGTTGCGACGAGCAGCGCCAAAAGATAGGCGATGCCGACGCCGATTGCGCCGCCGAGCAGCGAGAGCATCGTGGACTCGGCGAGGAACTGTTTCAGGACATCGCTCCGGCGTGCGCCGATGGACTTGCGGATGCCGATCTCTTTCGTGCGCTCGGTGACGGAGACGAGCATGATGTTCATAATCACGATGCCGCCGACGACGAGCGAGATCGAAGTGACGCCGACGGCGGCCAGTTGGATCGTGCCGAAGATTTTGTCGCGCAGTTCGTTAATGGCTTCGGGCGTGACGATGCCGAAGTTGTCCGTTTCATTCGGGGCGAGTTTGCGCCGTGCGCGCATACGCACGCGCACTTCGTCCACGGCGTCCAAGTAGGTGGCGGGGCTCGTCGAGGTGGCGCTGATGGAGATGGAGCGGCGCGAGCCGTAGAGCGACAGAAAGGTGTGAAGCGGGATGGCGACGTACATGTCGCGCGTCTGCCCGAAGACCGAGCCGAGTTCTTTGCCGACGCCGAGCACTTGAAAGGGACGCCCATCCACCCTGATAAATTCGCCGACCGGATCACTGGTGGGGAAGAGTTTTTCAGCCACGTCCGAGCCGATGAAACAGACCATGCGGCGCGCTTCGTCTTCGGCGCGGTTGAAGTAGCGCCCGGCGCTCGCTTCGATCCGTTCGATGTCGGCGATGTTGGCGGTGTTTGCGCTGATCTGAATCCGCATCAGAGTCGTTGCGCCGAACTTCACGTCGCCCACGCTCTGTTCCTTCGCGCCCACTTCGGCGAGCGCGCGTCCACTGGCGGCGCGCAGTGCTTCGAGGTCTTCGAGCGTCACATCGCGGTTGCGCCGTCTGGCCGCGTTCAGACGCTCGACGCTTGAGAAGTCTTCGATGGAATACTTTTGCACGGCGAAGGCGTTCGTGCCGATGTTGGCGATCTTCTCATCGACGTAAGTGTTGAAGCCTTCGATGAGCGAGACGACGACGATCACGGTTGCGACGCCGAAGATGACGCCGAGCAGCGTCAAAAACGATCTCAACTTGTGAGACAGGATCGAGGACAGGGCTAACTTTAATGCTTCGACGAAAGGCATGGGGGAATACCTCTGTGGGCGATTCGTTCTCTCCGCCCGAGCTTAACTGATCTGTACGAACGCGTAGGCGGGAAGTTTCACACCCGGCGCAGTCGGCGAGGACACAACCTGATTGTCTCAGTATTTGCGCCCGCGTTCAAAGCGGCGAGTGGTAGAATTTCGCATCTCTTCGGATTCAGACATCAGCGCCGGAGTTTTTTTTTGGAACAGGACTTCCTCAGACTGTGCGGCTTTACGCGCGACGACCGCCACGAGATGATCTCGCGCGTGTCGCGTGCGTTCGCCGAAAGCAACGGAAGCATCATCGACTTCAAGATGTTCTCCAACGTCTCGCTCAACGTCCTGTTCGAACTGCCCGCGCGACGCATCGGCGAGTTGGCCGCCGCGCTCTCGGCGACGGGCTTGCGCCTCGACGCAGAGAGCCGCGATCTGCTCGCCGAACGTCAGGAGCGTTACGCGGCCGACCTCGCTGCGTCGTCGCAATCAAACGAAATCGCAGGCTCTCTACAGATCACTTTCATACACCACGAACCAGACCTCAGAATCGAAGTGCCGCCGATCCCCGGATGAGAGAAGGGATGAGGGCGGAGGGATGAGGGATGAATATGATAAGCCGTAAATCAAAGCCGTAAATCGTGGAGGGGAAAAGCCCTCTTCGTCTATTCACGATTTACTTGTCCTCCATTCATCCCTCATCCCTTCCTTATTCTCTCTGTGCTAACATCGCGGCTTGCCCTTGCGGACACGCCCCGGCGCGCTCTTGCCTTTAGTTCTTGATACGGTATCGCTTTTCCCATGACGCAACTGATCATTGCCGGACTCGTGCTGTTGTGCCTGCTCTCCGTGGGCGTCAACGCGTATCTCGCGCGCACGCTCGCGCGTCTGCGTCGTGCGTCGGAAGAAGACGTTGACCGCGCGCAGTTGCCGCCCGCTGCGACGAACAGCAGCGTGCAACTCGAAACGGCGCTTCTTCAGGACACGACCGAGACGGTGGAGACGGCTGGCACGACGCACGCGGTCGAACCTGTCACGATGGATGCGACGGGCGAGACTTTAACGATGGATGCGACGGGCGAGCCTTACGCGACGACTGCGACGGGCGAGACTTCGGGAACAACCGCGACGGGCGAGAGCGCGCAGGTCTTCGACGTTCCCCGCCCGGTCGAAGAAAGCACCGCTCCCGCCGGAGTTTCGGCGACAGCGGGCGCAACCGTCGAAGCGAACGAACCTTGCGCCGGGGCGAACGAGTTGAACGTCTACGCGCTCGCAGGTGCGATGGACGCGCACTACCAGCAGAGTTCGCGCCCGGCCGAGTTGCGGCAGCACGAATGTTTTCGCATCGGCGTCCTTTTGTTGAAGGGCAGTTACTACACGACGCGCGACCTGATCGAGTTTGCGCGCGACTCGAACGTCGTCGTCGGCTGCATGGCGCTCGAAGCACTCGGCGAACGCGACGACAAGACGGGCGCAGTCGAACAGATACTCGCGCGCATCAACGAGTTCTACTACTGGCCGGGCTACTACGCTCTACGCGCGCTCGACTCTCTGGCCGCCGAGCGCCCCGTCCTCGTCCCGCTGCTCCTGCGCATCAAGGGCGCGTGGGGCGATTACACACCGCTGCAATCCCTGCGCGAGTTCATCACAAGCCGCATCGAGCACGGCGAACGCGAGGCCACTTTCGGCGACGCCCTCTACACGCTCCCTTCCGATCAAGTCGAACTGCTCACGAACGTCTTCGATGCGCTCAAGGACGTAATGCCGCCCAAGCTCGTCGCCGAGTTCGAGACCTGGAAAGCGGAGCGCGTCGATCTCGAATTTTTGCGTTCGTTCGGGCGCGTGTGGGAGTTCGACGCCGCGAGTGCGAGCGGCACGGAAGACGGAGATGCGCCCGAAGGTATCGTGTTGCTCGAAGAGGTGCGTGAGCGCGTGCTGGCGCTGGAGACGGCGATCAGGAAAGAGCCGCCGCGCTCGGTGCTGTTGGTGGGCGATTCAGGTGTGGGCAAGACGGCGCTCGTGCGCGTCGTGGCGCGGCGTCTGCAACGCGAGCGCTGGATCATTCTGGAAGCGTCCGCTGCCGACGTGATGGCCGGGCAGCAATACATCGGCCAACTCGAAGGGCGCGTGCAGACGCTCGTGCGCGAGATCGGCGGCAAGCGCGTCTTGTGGGTCGTGCCCAATTTTCACGAACTCGTCTGGGCAGGTCGTCATCAATTCAACCCGACGGGCTTGCTCGACCTGCTCTTGCCGCACATCGAGACGGGTACGTTGAAACTGATCGGAGAGACGCCTTCGGTCGCCTACGAAAAGTTGATGCAGCTCAGACCGAAGCTGCGCACTTCTCTGGAGACGTGCCGCGTCTCGGCGCTCGGCGACGCGGAGACTCTGGAAGTCGCGCGCCGCTGGGCTGAGAGCGCCGAGGCGGACGGCGCGCGCGGGGCAGTTGAGACGCGCAAGGAAGTTGAGAAAGGAGCGCGAGTCTCTGCTCAAACGCCGCGCGCCGCTGACGAGGCGGCCAACGCGTCGCCACGCATCTCCGAGCAGACTTTGCAGGAGGCTTTCCAACTCGCCAAGCAATATCTCGCGGACAAGGCCGCGCCCGGCAATCTGATCCTGCTGCTCGATTCGACGCGTCGCCGCCTGCTCATCGAACGCGGCACGCCTTCGGACGCGGCGGGCGGCGCTGTGTCAAACACTACTCAGGACGAAGTGACGCTCGACGATCTGCTCGTCACGCTCTCACAGTTGACGGGTCTGCCCGTGAGCATCCTCGACGACCGCGAAGGTCTCGACCTCCGGGATTTGCGCGGCTTCTTCGAGACGCGCGTGCTCGGCCAACCCGAAGCGGTCGAATGTCTCGTCGAGCGCGTGGCGATGATCAAGGCGGGCTTGACCGACCCGACGCGCCCGCAAGGCGTCTTCCTCTTCGTCGGCCCGACGGGCACTGGCAAGACCGAGATCGCAAAGACCTTGGCGGAGTTTCTCTTCGGCTCGCCCGAACGCATGATCCGGCTCGACATGAGCGAGTTTCAAACGCCCGAAACGCTCGACCGCATACTTGGCGAGCAGAGCGACACGGCCGAGAGCACGGCGCTCGTCAACTCGATCCGCAAGCAGCCGTTTTCGGTCGTCCTGCTTGATGAATTCGAGAAGGCGCACCCGCAGGTGTGGGACTTGTTTTTGCAAGTCTTCGACGACGGGCGACTGACGGACAGGCGCGGCAACACGGCCGACTTTCGCCACTGCGTCGTGATCATGACCTCGAACCTCGGCGCGACTCTGCCGCACGGGGCGAGCATCGGCTTCTCGCAGGAGCAGGCACAGTTTGCCGCCGGAGCGGTCGAGCGCGCGGTGATGCGCGCCTTCCGCCGCGAGTTCGTCAACCGCATTGACCGCGTCGTGGTCTTTCGTCCGTTGGGGCGCGCGGTGATGCGCGATCTGCTGCGCAAGGAGTTGAACGACGTGCTCCGCCGACGCGGCTTGCGCACGCGGCAGTGGGCTGTCGAGTGGGACGAATCGGCCATCGACTTTCTGTTGGAGAAAGGATTCACGGCAGACCTCGGCGCGCGCCCCTTGAAGCGCGCTATCGAGCGTTATCTGCTGTCGCCGCTTGCGCTCACCATCGTCAATCACCAGTTTCCCGAAGGCGATCAATTTCTGTTCGTCCACGCGCGCGGCGGCCAGTCGCTCGACGTGGAGTTCGTTGACCCGGACGCGCCTGACGAACCGGCCCCGCAAGCCATCGCGCTGGCGGACGACGCGCCCGTTGAAGATGCGACCGCCGACGCCGAACGCGAACTGCGTCTCGAATCAATCGTCCTCGACGCGCGCGGCACGGCCGCCGAAGTGCGTTTCCTGCGCGACAAGTTCGACGCGCTCGCCGACGAAGTTGAAGCGGACGATTGGCAGGCGCGAAAAAACTCTGCGCTTCTGGAGACCGCCGCGCCCGGCTTCTGGAATTCGCCCGAACGCTTCAGCGTGCTCGGTCTGGCCGAGTACATGGATCGCATCGAGACCGGACTCGACACGGCCGGTTCACTACTCAAACGACTGAGCGGATCGCAAGGCGCGCGCGACCGCCAGCACTTCCCCGCCGAACTCGTCGCGCGCCTCGCGCAACAACTCTACTTGATCGACGCGGCCTGTCGCGGCCTCGCTGCCGGACATCCGCGCGACCTCTTTCTGGAAGTGCGTGCCAGTTGCGACGCGGGCACGGACAACGCCGTCTGCAACGACTTCGCGCGCCGCATCAGTGCGATGTATCGCGGCTGGGCTGCGGCCAGGCGCATGCGCTTTGAAGTTTTGGACGAGACGCCGGACGCTTCGGAAGATGGCGACGACGGCACGATTGCGCCTTACGCTTTAACGGCGGCCATCTCAGGTTTCGCCGCCTATTCGCTCCTTCATGCGGAGACGGGCTTGCACGTCCTCGAAACGCCGCAGGACGATAAATCCTTCAACCGTGCGCGCGTCCACGTACGCATCGTCGCGCAGCCTGACGAACCGGCCGGGCATGGGGCCGATGCCCTGCGCAAACAGGCCGCACGCGCCTTTGCCGCCGACGCGAACGGCTCGCAACAGATCGTCCGCCGCTACCGCGAAGAACCCTCGCCCCTCGTGCGCGATAGCCTGCGCGGCTGGCGCACCGGCAAACTCGAACGCGTCCTCGAAGGGCACTTCGATCTGATGTTCTAACGAATTTGACATGCGAGAGTGCCCGGTGGCATAAGTTTGGAATTAGTTAAGGAGTGACGTATGAGTTCCGCCAAAGAAGAGGTCGAAGCCCTGCTCGACAAATTGCCCGACGACTGCTCGCTTGAAGATATTCAATATCATCTCTACGTGATCGAAAAAGTGAGACACGGTCTTGAAGCGGCTGACGCAAAGGGCACGCTCACGCAAGAGGAAGCCGAGGGACGTTTGAGTAAATGGCTTATGAAGTAGTCTGGTCGCCGCGCGCGATTGAAGACGTGGAAGCCATTGCCGCGTATATCGCTGCCGATTCGGCGGCCTATGCTGCCACAGTGGTCAAGAAAATCCTCACCTTGGCGCGAAATCTCGCTCGCTTCCCCTTCGCCGGGCGCATCGTCCCTGAGTTTAATGATGAATCACTCCGCGAGCAGTTCGCCTACAGTTACCGCATCATCTACCGCGTTCAAGACAAAACCGTAACGATTGCGGCCGTCGTCCACGGAAAGCAACTCCTCGAACTGGAAATGCAACCGTAAAATTTTTATCCATCCTATGCGTGCCTGTTCGTACGGCATCGCGGCCGTTGCCGCCCGCGCGCCAGTGTCGGGTATAATACCTGCGTCACGGAAAATCCATTTTCTCCCTGCAAATCTTAAGTCTTGTATCAACGGAGTTGAGCCAATGAAGAGAGCCTTCGCTTTTGTGCTGTCCCTGTCGCTTTTGCTGTCCACGTTCATCACTTCGCCTGTGCGCGCCGACGAGGGCATGTGGACTTTCGACAATCCGCCGCTCAAACAATGGAAGGAGCGTTACAACTTCGAGCCGACGAAAGAATGGCTCGACCACGTTCGTCTCGCTTCCGTGCGTTTGCAGGACGGCGGGAGCGGTTCGTTTGTCTCGCCGAACGGGCTGGTGATGACCAATCAACACGTCGCGGGCGGACAACTCGCCAAGCTCTCGACCAAAGAGCGCGACCTTGTCAAAGACGGTTTCTACGCGCGCACGCACGCCGAAGAGTTGAAGTGTCCAGACCTTGAGATCAACGTGCTCGTCTCTTATGAAGACGTGACGAAGCGCGTGCAGGGCGCAGTGCGCGCGGGTGCGACTGACCGCGAAGCCAACGAGCAGCGCAGAGCCGCCATCGCCGCCATTGAAAAGGAATCGACCGACCAGACCAAACTCAAGAGCGACGTGGTGACGCTCTACGCGGGCGGCGAATACTGGGTCTATCGCTACAAAAAATACACGGACGTGCGCCTCGTCTTCGCGCCCGAAGAACAGATCGCCTTCTTCGGCGGCGACTACGACAACTTCACTTACCCGCGCTACAACCTGGACGTGACATTCCTGCGCGTCTACGAAAACGATCAACCGGCGAAGACCGAACACTATTTCAAGTGGTCGGCCAAGGGGCCGGCCGACGGCGAGTTCGTCGTCCTGTCCGGCAATCCCGGCTCGACCAATCGCCTCCTGACCAACGCTCAGCTTCAATTCCAACGCGACCTCGGCAATCCCTTGCAGATGCAGGTCTGGTCTTCGCGCCGCGCCGCGCTCAACCGCTACGCCGCGCTCGGCACTGAACAGGCACGCCGCGCGGGCGCGGGTCGGCGCTCGCTCGAAAACTCGATCAAGCGTCTTGAGAGCCAGCAGGCGGGTCTGTTGAACGCGCGCCTGATGGGCAAGAAAGAGTCCGAGGAGAAGGAACTGCGCGCTAAGATCGCGGCCAACCCGCAGTGGCAGCAGGCTTACGGCTCGGCCTGGGATCAGGTGGCGACGGCCTACGCGTCGCTTCCGAAATACGCCAAGCGCATCGCCTTCACGTCAATCGCCGCGCCCTCGCGTCTCGGCTCCATCGCTTCGACGCTCGTGCGTTATTCGGAAGAGATACGCAAGCCGAACGAGCGCCGCTACAGCGAATTCCAAGATGCGCGCCTCGAACCGCTCAAAGTAAGTCTCTTCTCGCCCGCGCCCATCTATCCGGACCTGGAAGAGGCCGCGCTCGCCGCGTGGCTCGAAGAAGCGCAGAAGACTCTGGGCAACGACGACCCGTTCATCCGCGCCGCGCTCAACGGCTCGACGCCCGCACAGGTCGCCAAACAAGTCATCACGGGCACGAAACTCACGGACGTGGCCGTGCGCAGGAGTCTCTTCGAGGGCGGCGCGGATGCCATCGCAAAGTCCGATGATCCGCTCATCGTGCTCGCGCGAAAGATCGAACCCGTCTACCGCGAACTGCGCGCCTGGAACGAAGAGAACATCCTGAGCGTGGACGCGAGCGCCGGACAGAGGATCGCTGCGGCGCGCTTCGCCGTCTACGGGAAGACCGTTGCGCCCGACGCCACCTTCACCCTGCGTCTCTCCTACGGCCGCGCGCTCGGCTACAACGAAGACACGACGCTCGTGCCCTTCAAGACGACCTTCTACGGTCTCTACGACCGCGCCGAATCCTTCGGCGAGAAGCCGCCTTACAACTTGCCCGCGCGCTACAAAGAAGGGCGCAACAAGTTCGATCTCTCCACGCCCTTCAACTTCGTCTACACGGCCGACACCATCGGCGGCAACTCCGGCTCGCCCGTCATCAACCGCAACGCCGAAGTCGTCGGTCTGAACTTCGACAGCAACATCCAGAAACTCCCGAACCGCTACGTCTACGTAGACGAAGAGGAAGGTGGCCGCGCCGTCGCCGTCCACAGCATGGCGATCATCGAAGCCCTCAGAAAACTCTACGGCGCTGAGAAACTGGCCGACGAGATCACCGCCGGACGTTAATCGAACCAACCGGAACAGCAAAAGCGCGCGCGTACTTGAGACTCAAGTA
>DASZCS010000026.1:0-50369 GCA_035942855.1 Pyrinomonadaceae bacterium
GTACCTGGACAGTAACAGTTGCCACGCCGCCATCAACACCATGAACAGCGTGACGCCCTCGCGGCGACTCAACTCGCGCAATGATTCGGTCAACTCCGCGCTCAACTCGAAGCGCACCACCGAACCGCCGCGCTCCCACGCGTCCACGCGCGCAAGGTCCGAAGGCAGCTCCAATCTGTCCATGCCCGCCAACTGCTCGCGCCAATAGGCGAGTTGAGATTCCAACACCTCGCCTTGTAACGATTCGCGCTGCCACACGGCGTAGTCGGCGTATTGAATTGGCAACTCAGCAAGCGGCGACGGCTGGCCTGCTTGATACGCCGCGTAGAGTTGACTGAACTCGCGCATGAGGACGCCGGTTGACCAGCCATCCGAGATGATGTGGTGCATGACGACGACGAGCACGTGCTCTGCTTCGCTCAAGCGCACCAGGCGCGCGCGCAGCAGAGAGTCCGCCGCCAAGTCGAACGCGCGGCCTGCTTCTGCTTCGGACAACTCGCACGCGGCCTCTTCGCGCTCCGTCGCCGGGAGATGCGACATGTCCGTGAACGGCAGCGGAACGGGGCGCGCTTCATGTATGAGTTGCACGGGTTGGCCGTCAACTGTCGAGAACGTCGTGCGCAGCGTTTCGTGGCGGCGCACGATCTCATCGAGAGATGCGGAGAGGGCGGCAACGTCGAGCGCGCCTGTGAGTCGCACTGCGAAGGGCACGTTGTAAGCCGGATTGCCCGGTTCGAGTTGATCTATGAACCACAGACGTTGCTGCGCAAACGACAAGGGCAGCGGCTTGCTGCGATCCGCGCGCACCAGCGGCGGCGCGCTCCGCACCACTCCTGCACTGCTTCCGGCATTGCGCAGACGTTCGACCTCCGCGGCGAGCGCTTCGGCCGTCGGCGTCTCGAACAACACGCGTAACGCTACTTCCACACCGAAGACCGCACGCACACGTGAGACAACCTGTGTCGCCAGCAAAGAGTGGCCGCCAAGTGTGAAGAAGTCTTCATCCACGCCGACGCGTTCACGTCCCAACACTTCCGCCCACACATTGCAGATGATCTCTTCCGTCGGCGTGCGTGGCGCGAGATAATGCGCGGCGGCGTCTTCCGTCGTGTCGGGTGCGGGCAGCGCTTTGCGGTCAACTTTGCCGTTCGTGGTCAGCGGCAGCGCGTCGAGACGGATGAAGCGCTGAGGAATCATGTAGGAGGGCAACTGTTGTGCGGCGTGTTCTTTGAGGGCGGCTGTGTCTGCTTCGCCTGCGAAGTAGGCCACGAGCGTCTGCGCGCCCGCCACGTGTGCCACGACGACGGCGCACTGTCGGACGCCCGTGTGTGTTGAGAGCGCCGCCTCGATCTCGCCGAGTTCGATGCGATAGCCGCGCAGCTTGACCTGCTGATCCTGCCTGCCCAAAAACTCCAAGCGCCCGTCCGCGCGCCAGCGCACCACGTCGCCCGTGCGATAGAGACGTGCGCCCGGAAGCGTGCCGAACGCATCGGGCACGAAACGCTCGGCCGTCAAATCGGGGCGGCCCGCATAACCGCGCGAGACGCCTGCGCCGCCGATGTAGAGTTCGCCCGCCGCGCCCGCAGGACAGATGCGCCCCGCCGCGTCGAGCACGTACAACTGCGTGTTCCTGACAGGCGAACCGATGGGTACGATCTCGTAGTCGGCCGGCGCAATGATCTCGAAGTGGGTCACATCGTCGGAACATTCGGTCGGCCCGTAGGCGTTGAGCAGACGGATCGACGGAAACTTTTCCTGAAAGCGGCGACACATCCCCGGCGGCAACGCTTCGGCGTTTGAGATGAGCCAGCGAAGTTTCGATTCGTTGAGGCGCGAGCATTCGGGCGTGTCGAGCATCGCGCCGAGCATGGAAGGCACTGTCTCGAAGACTGTCACGCCGCCCACGACGATCTCTTCGATCAGGCGTGCGGGGTCGGCCGAGCCCGCTTCCGAGACGAAGCGCACGGCTGCGCCCGCCGAGAGCGGCGCGAGCATCTGCCAGATGGAGATGTCGAAGGAGACGGGAGCGTTGAAGGCCACCACGTCCGACGGCGTGAGTTCCAGAGCGGACACTTTCGCCAGCAGGTGATTCAACATGCCGCCGCGTTCGACCATCACGCCCTTCGGCCTGCCCGTCGAACCCGACGTGTAGATGATGTAGGCGCGCCCGCACGCGTGCGTCTCGATGTCGCTCACAGGTTGGCGCTCTGCTTCGTCGCGCGGCGCTTGCGTTTCGTCTAACAGGATGACTTCGGCGTCTGTGCCGTCGGCGTCGTCTGCGTAGGCGCGAAACGTGAGGGCGAGTTTGACGCGTGCGTCGCTGAGTATCTCGCGCACGCGCTCGCGTGGGTAGGTGCGGCTGATGGGCAAGTAGCTCGTGTTCGTCTTCAGACACGCGAGCAGGCAAGCCAGCACTTCCGGCACGCGCTCGGAGATGACTGCGATTGTCGCTTCCTTCTCCAACTTCCGCTCACGAATCAGTCGCGCGATGCGCTCGGCCTGCGCTTCGAGTTCGGCGTAAGTGAACGAGCCTTGCGCGACCTGCGCTAAGGACACGGCCGTCGCCGTGGGCGTGCGCTCGACGTGTGCGCGGAAGAGTTCGAGAAAATCCTTCGTGGCCTGTTCTTCTTTCGCGCCCGTGCCCTGCGCGAACAGTTGCGCTCTTTCTTCGTCGCCGATGATCTCCAACTCGGAGAGACGCCCGGCGGGCGAGGCGACGGCCGCGCGCAGGAGGCGTTCGTAGTTGGACAAAAATCGCGCCGTCGCCGCTTCGTCAAACAGTTCGCGCGCGTAAACCAGACGCATCTCGATGCGGCCACCCGTCTCGACGAGTAAAAATTCGAGCGGGAAGACGGCCTTGTCCGCGAGCAGTTCACCGACCGGTTCGAAGCGCAGCGCGCCCGCCGTTTCCGACTCGGCCAGCCCATTGCCGAGATACGTCCAAGCCATTTCGAGCAGCGGCTCGACGGCGATGCCCTGTCGTTCGGCCACGCGATTGAAGGGCACGCCGCCGCGCGCGTAAACCTCGAAGGCACGACGCGAGATACGTTTCAACACTTGCGCGAACGCCGCTTCGGGCGGCGCTTCCAGACCGACGACGACCGTGTTGATGAACAGCCCGATCAGGTTTTCGATCTCCGGCCGGTGACGAGCCGCGAGCGGCAGGGCGACGGCGATCTTGCGCTCCCCCGTGTAGCGCGCGACGAGACAGGCGAGCGCGGCGAGCAGGACGTTTGGCGCGGTCGTGCCGGACTTGCGCGCGAAGGCCGTGAGCGTCCTGACGAACGGGGCGTCGAGCGTGAGCGTGTGCGCGGCGGCTTCGAGCGCGAGTGCTTGCGTGCGTTTGCGGAAAGGCAGTTCGGGCGCGCTTGCGCCTTCGAGCAGTTCAGCCCAGTAGTCTGCTTCGTGCGCCAAACGCTCGTCCGTGTAGTGACGGCGCTCCCACGCGGCGAAGTCTGCATACTGCGCGCGCAGGGGTTGTAAGTTTGCCTCTTCGCCACGGCTCGTCGCTTCGTAGATGGCGCGCAACTCGCGTATGAAGATGGCGGCCGAGACGCGGTCGCAGGCGATGTGATGGACTGAGAGCGCGAGGAAACTCTCCCCGGCGTTTGCGGTGCGGAACAGGACTGCGCGCGCGGGCAACTCTTCCGCGAGATGAAAGGGTTTGCTTCTCAAGCGAGCCAGTTCCAGACGAAGCACTGCGGCGGTCGCCGCCGTGGTGTCGAGGTTGGAGAGATCGACGACGGCGAGTTTGAGTTCCGCGGTCGGGCGCGTCCACTGTTGCAGGACGCCCGCGTCGTCGAGCGCGTAGACGGTGCGCAGGACTTCGTGGCGTGCGGCCAGGCGCACGATTGATGCGGCCAGAACGGACGCGCTCAACTCGCCCGTCAAGCGATGCACCGTCACCTCGTTGTAGCGATAGCTCTCCGGCTCAATCGCCTGCGCCAACCACAGACGCTCCTGTGCGAAAGAGAGCGGGCGCGCGTTCGCCGGATTCGAGGTGTGTGCGTTGCGGTCTGTCATGTTTCGTGTGTGCGTGGAGAAGTTTTCGTGCGCGCGAGATGGAATTCGATTTCGCGCGAAGGAGCACGCCCGCGAGCGAAGCAGCGTCGCATGCGAGCGGCCGTGCACGGCGCAGACTGTGGTTAAAGCGCGCGACCTGTGGTTAAACTGATTGCTGCTCTGGCAAGGCGGCCTCGGTTGCTTTCGGCGCGGCGCGGAAAAATCCTCCCGACACCACCGCTTCCTGCCAGCGCTTCGCGCCGAGACGACGGCGCAACTCGATCAACTCGAAACGTTCGCGCTCGAAGCCGAACCCGGCCGACGCGACGGCATCACGCGGCGCGAGCGGTTCATCGTTGTGGCGCGTGAAGGGCAGGAAACTCGCCTCGGAATTGAGCGCGCCCGACGCCCGTTCCGCCGCGAAGGCTTCGCGAAGCGACGCGCCCCGCGCGAGCAGTTCCCTGAGCCGCGCGGCGCGCGCCAGACAGTTGCACGTCTCGGTTTTGCTGAGCACGCCGGAGAGATAGAGTTGCCATGCGACGCGCTGCTGCGCGGCGTAGGCGCGCGCGAGATTGTCGCCCGCGAGCGGGCAGCGCGGCGCGGGCAGCAGTGTCGAAAGGACGATTGATTCGAAGGCGTCGAGACGGTCGGGCGTCTTGCTCAAGTAGTGAGCCGACGCGGCGGCGCAGCCCCAGACGCCGTCCGCCCATTCCACCGTGTTCAGGTACAGTTCCAGAATTCGCGCTTTGTCGAGCGCGCGTTCCAGCGCGAGCGCGCAGACGACCTCGCGGAATTTACGCGACAACTTTCGCTCCGGCGTGAGAAAGAGGTTGCGCGCAAGTTGCTGCGTGATGGTCGAGCCGCCGGGCACAGTCCTTCCTGTTCGCATCGCCGCGACGACCATCAACAGAGTAGGCATCCAGGCGACGCCGCCGTGGCGCGCGAAGCAGAAGTCTTCCGCCTTCACGATGGCGCACGGGAGCAGGGGCGCGACGCGCACGAGCGGCCACCAATCGCGTATCTCTTTCGTCGCACGCCCTGCACGCGCCGCCGTGTAGCGCATGAAACTGGTGTCGGCCGGATTCTCGCGGCCGAGGCGCTTGATCTCCTTGAAAGGTATCGGCATCGTCACGCTCCCACGGCCAACTCTTCCGCGACGACCGTGTCGGCGGCGGGCATCCCGTCCGCTTCGGAGACGCGCGCAGCCCACTCGGCCACGTCGGCCGCGTAAGTTCCCATGAAGTTGCCGCGCGCATAGTTGTCGTAGCAGATGGCGACGTTCAGTTTGTGGCTGGCAATCTTGTTCGTCCCCGTGAGATTGCGTTTGTCGTCGCCGTGCGTGAGGTGCGTGGCGCGTCCGACGTGCTTCATCTTCAATCCGCAGACGGCGTTCAGACGCAGGTGCAGGTCGAGGTCTTCATAGCCCCAGCATTCCAGTTTCGAGTTCATCCCGCCGACGGCGCGGAAATCTTCCTTACGCAGGACGACGAGGCCGGGGCCTGCTTCGCTGCCGTCTTCAAAGTAGACGCGCTCGTGCTCGAAGCGTATGACGCGCCCGTCGCGGCACGCAAACTCCGTGGTCTGAACCATTCGGACGAGATAGGACGACAATTGTTGCCCTGCCCTTCCCTCTTTCTCCACCACGCGCGCCACCGTCGCGCATGTCTCGGCGGACACTTGCATGAGCGCTTCTTTGAGAAAGCCTTTGTCGAGAATGATGTCCGAGTCGAGCAGGAAGACGACACGGCCGCGGCTCAGGTGTGCGCCGAGGTTTTGCGCGAGGCACTTGTTGAACTTCGGCGCGGGAATGAAAGCGCGCCGCACGTTCCGGCAACCCGAATTTTCGACCGCCACCGCGAGCAGACGACCGTCGCCGCCGCAGTTAACGACCAACACTTCCGCGCCCGTGCTCTCAAACTCAGCCCGGTTCGACGCTAAGGTCAATTCCAACTCGGGGCGGTTGCTCCAGGGTATGATCACCGACAAGTCTGTCGCGCTGCTGTTCGATAGCTTCACTCGACGATTCTCCTTTACTGGGTGATGGCTGCCCGGCGAGTGGCCTTGCAGCTCAGGAACTTTGCCCGGCGCTCGCCGCGGGGCGCGTCCGCGTGTTCTGTAGATCGAGCAGGTAACTTTCAAGGCCGTCCACGCTCTCGCGCGAGACGTATTCGTGCGCCGCCGCGCGTCCGGCGCGCGAGACGCGTTCGTACTCGGCGCGATCCTCGGTCACGCGCCTGAGCGTTTCGATCCACGGTTCGACATCCTGCGGCGGGATGACGGGCACGGGCATCATCCGCGCATCCACGCGCCGCTCGTACTCTTGAATCTCGCAAACCGGCAGCAGGTAATCCATGCCGAGCAAAGCCTCGCGCGTGCCGCCCACGTCGGCCGCGAGCACCGGAATGCCGTGCAGCATCGCTTCCGTGATCACGCGCCCCAGAGCTTCCGCCCACAGCGACGGCACGACGAGCACGCGCGTCTCGGCCAGTATCTCCGCGATGTCGTCAACAGGCTGCACGATGCGTATGTTCGGAAGGGACTGAAGCTGTGCAAGATCGCTTTCGGTCGTGCCCCAGGAGGCAACCGCCATAAAGTCCATATGCGGCATGCGTCGCGCAAGCTCGACGAAGATCGAGATGCCTTTGACGGCGCACGGATTGATCATCGTGACGCTGCCCGTGTAGAACGAACTCAAGTCGGGGTAAGGCCCCGCGCCGTAGAGCGCGAGCGGGAGCGAGACGCAATCGAGGCCGCCCCAGTGGCGTATGTAATCGCGCAGGTAATCGCTGACGGCGACGATGCCTGCGGCGTGTGCGAGCAGGTCGGCCGCGCGTGCGCTGCGAAGGGCGGCGGCCGGGCCGAAGGGCAGAGCGAGCGTGGTGTGTGCCAGATAGACGACGCGTTCGGGCTGCGCCGTCAGGGCCGCCGCGAGCAGATATTGTCCGGGGTCTTCCGAAGAGACGAGCACCCAATCGGGATCGAAATCGCGCGCCTGTTTGATGACCTGCTCGCGCAGTTGCGACTGATTCCCCACGGCATAGACTTCCACGCCGTTGCGCTCATAACGCGACGCGCAGTGGCCGTTCGACTTGGCGCGCACGCCCTGTGCGGTCGCTGCCTGCGCCCCGGCCGACGGCGCGACGACGCGACACTGATGACCGCGCGCCGCGAGCGTCTCCATCAAGATCAAATTCGACTTGTTTGCCCCGCCGAACGTCGGGTAATAAACCGTCTTCTGAATCAACAACAACTTCATCTTCGGGCTTCGTCCTCAAAAGGGGGATTTTTTGACGACCGCACGGCGGCGCAAAGGAAAAGTTCTAGGCGTCGAATGCGCCGGTCAGTTCGAGGTCGAGTGCGGGCGCGTCGCCGCGCGCCAGTTCGGCTTCGATGGTCGCGGCCACTTCGGCCACGGTCGGCTCGCTCTCGAAGAAGGCGAGCAGCGGAATGTCTATGCGAAACTCTTCGCGCACGCGATTCATCATCCGGCTCGCAAGGAGCGAATGTCCGCCGAGTTCGAAGAAGTTGTCGTCAACGCCGATGCGCGGCACTTCGAGCAGTTCCGACCAGATGCGAGCGAGTTTTCGTTCGGCCTCGGTGCGCGGCGCAACGTACTCGTTCGTGCAGAAGCGTTCGCGCTCGATTCTGGGCAACGCCTTGCGGTCTAGTTTCCCGTTCGCGTTGCAGGGCATCTCTTCGAGCGCGACGAAGGCCACCGGGATCATGTAATCGGGCAGAAGTCCTTTGAGGTGCGCGCGAAGGACTGCGGTGTCGGTGTTTGCCGTCGCATCCACGGGCACGAAGAAGGCGACGAGTTCCGGTTCCTCCGTCGTCCCTTGCAGATCGACGACGCACTCTTTGACGGACGCGTGCGCCGAGAGCGCGTGCGCGACTTCGGCGAGTTCGATGCGGAAGCCGCGAATCTTCACTTGATGATCGCGGCGACCAAGGAATTCGATCACGCCGTCCGTGCGATAGCGCGCCAGATCGCCCGTGCGATACATGCGCGCGCCCGGCTCGCTCGAATGCGGATCGGGCACGAAGAGTTCGGCCGTCAGCGCAGGATTGTTGACGTAGCCGCGCGCCAGCCCGACGCCTGAGAGGTGCAACGCGCCTGCGCGCGTGGCGGGCAGGGGTTGGTCTTCCGCGTCGAGGATGTAAGCGCGCATGTTGGCAATCGGCCGCCCGATAGGCACGGACGAAGCGGTGTGCGAAGCGCCTGCGCCGTCGCATTCCCACGCGGTCGCATCCACGGACGCTTCGGTCGGCCCGTACAGGTTGTGCAACTCGCACGCGAACGTAGCGCGGAAGGCCAGTTCGAGGTCGGGCGTCAGAGCCTCGCCGCTACAGATGACGCATCGAAGCGACGGGCACAAGGACGCTTTCGGCTCGTCCAAAAAGATGCGCAGCATGGACGGAACAAAGTGCAGCGTCGTGACTTCGTATCGGCGGATCGCCTCGGCGATGTAAGCCGGGTCGCGGTGGCCGCCCGGCTCTGCGATGGCGAGCGTCGCGCCGTACATGAGCGGCCAGAAGAACTCCCAGACCGACACGTCGAAGGTGTAAGGCGTCTTCTGTAAAACCACGTCCGACGCGTCAAGCGCGTAACGCTCCTGCATCCAGCGCAGGCGATTGACTATCCCGCAGTGCGGCACGGCGACGCCCTTCGGCCTGCCGGTCGAACCCGAAGTGAAGATGACGTAAGCGAGGTCGTCCGGCGAACAACTCGCGCCCGCCGTCGGTTCAACTACCGCGTCTGTCGAATCCTCTGCAAACGCGTCCGACCTATTCTGCGTCGGCGCGTGCGTGGCGGACGCGAGCATGACGCGCACGCCCGTCTCACAGAGCATCTCTTTCGTGCGCTCCGTGCCGACGGCGACTCGCACGCCCGCTTGCGCCAGCATGTCTTGCCAGCGCCCGACGGGGCCGTCCGTATCGAGCGGCAAATAGGCCGCGCCCGCTTTCAGAATCGCTAAGAGCGCGTAGACGAGTTCGCACGAACGCTCGGCGCACACGGCCACGATGTCGCCCTGACAGACGCCTGCCGCGCGCAAGACCGAAGCGAGCGCACCCGCCCGTTCGTTCAATTCGCGGTAAGTGATTTCTTCTTCCGAGAAGCGGAGAGCGACGCGTGCGGGCGTGCGCGCGGCCTGTTCTTCGATGAGCGTGTGGAGCGGCGTGTCAACGCCGTAGTCGCGGCGCGTGTCGTTCCAGGTCTCAAGTTGCAGGCGGCGTTCGTCGTCGGAAAGAATCTCGTAAGCGTCGATGCGTGCGTAGCCGCCGCGCGTCGCGATCTGTTCGACGAGCGCGTTGAAGTGGCGTGCGAAGTTCGACATGAACGCGTGGTCGAAAAGTTGCGCGTCGTATTCGAGCGTGCCTTTCAGTTCGCCCACCGCTTCGGCCATCGTGAGCGTTACGTCGAACTGCGCCATGCCCTGTATGACGGGCTGCGTTTTGGCTTCGAGCGCGCCGACGCGAATGCTCCCGCCTTCGGTCGCCAGTGCCAGAAGTGAGACGCCTTCGCCTGCGCCCGCGCGCTGCCGTTGGAAGGTGAACATCGCCTGATAGACGGGCGTTGTGCCGCGCTCGCGCGCGATTGACAGGCGCTCGACGATGGCCGGGAACGGGACGACCGAATGGCGCACGGCATCTCTCACCGCGCGGCGCACCCCTTCGTGAACTTCGAGAAACGTCGACTCGCGCTCGAAGCGCGTGCGTATGGGCAGCGTGTTGACGAAGCATCCGACGACGCCCGCGAACTCAGGCCAGTGGCGTCCGAGCGTGGGCGTGCCGACGACGATCTCGGCCTGCTCCGTGTAGCGATGAAGCAGCATTTGGAAGACTGTGAGCAAGAGCGTGTGCAGCGTGCCGTCGTGTGCGGCGGCGAGACTCTTGAGCGCGAGGGTCGTCCGCGCGGGCACTGTGAAACGGACGTGTCCGGCCGGGCGCAAAGTCGTCGCCGCCGCGCTTCCCCTCTCGCTCAGTTGCAGCACGGGCAGTTCGCCCGCGAGCGTCTCTTCCCAATAGCTCCAGGACTCTTCCGCGCTCTGCAAAGCGTTCTCTTCCGCCCGCACGAAATCCGCGAAGGCGTGCGACGGCGCGGGCAAAGCGCGCGCGCTCCCGCCGTCTGCGTAAATCCGGCTCAACTCTTCGAGCAGCAGATCGAGCGACCACAAATCGCAGACGAGATGATGAACCACGAAGAGGAGGACGCTCGCCGCCGCGCCCTGCGTGTACAAACGCACGCGCAGGAGCGGCGCGCAACTAAGATCAAACGGCTCGCGCGCGTCCCTCTCTAAACGCGCGCGCAACTCCGTCTCGTCCCACGGGGCGGCATCCACGATCTCGCAGACGCTTGCGGGCGCGTCTTCCACGCGTTGCACAACGCCCGCGCTCGTCTCTCGAAAACTCGTCCTCAGCGCCGGGTGGCGACGCACGATCTCGACGAACGCGGCGGCGAGCGCGTCCGTGTCGGCCGCGCCTTCGACGCGCACGGCGCGTGCGATCTGGTAGGCGCTCGATTCAGGCATCAGGCGGCTCAGGAACCACAAGCCCGCCTGCCCGCCTGCGAGCGCAAACTCGCGCTGCGTGGGCAAGGCCGCCAGCCCCGCGCCGACTTTCGCCCCACTCGCCACGAGCGTTGCCAGACGGCGCACCGACGCGCATTCGAGCACGTCGAGCATGCCGAGCGTCACGCCGAAAGAGGCGTGGAGCGCGTTCGCCAGTTCGGCGGCGCGCAGAGAGTCGAGTCCGAGTTCGCCCAGATCGCGCCCCGCAGTGATCGACGCGCGCTCGCATTCCAGCACGCGCGCCGCGCACACGGCGATCTGCGTCTCGACTTCCGACATCTCTTCAAACGCGCTCCCGGTTTCGACGGCGACTCCATCCTTCTTTTCAACCGTGCTCTTATTTTCAACTGCGGACGCGTTCTTGTTTTCCGCGCCGACGAACACAAGGGCAGACGCCTCTACGGCGCGGCTCTCCGAGAGTATGGCGAGCGTGCCCGCTTCTAACGCTTGACGACAGGCGGCACGGCGCAGCTTGCCGCTCGAAGTGCGCGGGATGGCGTTTTGCGCGACGACTACCACGCGCGCCGGTTGTAGCTGGTGCTCCGCGCCGATGGCGCTCTGCACGGGTTCGACGAGCGCGCTCGCTTCGACGCCGCGCGGCGCTTCGAGCACCACTGCGAAACTCTCGCCCTCCTCCGTCTCGACGGCGAAGGCCGCGACCGTCGCGGCCGCGAGCGAGGGATGCGCGCCCCGCGCAGTCTCTTCAAAATCCTGCGGGTAATGGTTCTGCCCGCGAATGATGATGCAATCTTTCAGACGCCCGGCGATGAACAGTTCGCCTCCGTCCACGAATCCGAGATCGCCCGTGCGCAAATAAACTTCGTCTTCGCCCACGAGCCGCGCGCCGAAGACTGCGGCCGTGTCTTCCGGTTTGTTCCAGTAACCGGCGGCCACGCTCGCCCCGCGCACCCAAATCTCCCCGACGCGTCCCGGCGCGCACGGCTCGAACGTCTCCGGGTTGACGATGCGAACTTCGTGCTCGCCGCCCGCGCGCCCGCAGCCGACGAGCGGAATCTCGTCTGCGCCCGACGCGCTCTGCGGCGACGCGCTGCCCCGCAACCATTCGTCGCGCCCGACGCGCACCACGCGATAGCCCTCGCACGCCTGCGGCGAAGTGACTTTCAGAGTTGCTTCGGCCAGTCCGTAGACCGGATAGAAGGCCGAACTGCGAAAGCCTGCGGGCGCGAACGTCGCGGCGAAGCGTTCGAGCGTCGCGGCTCTCAGAGGCTCCGCGCCGTTGAAAGCCACGCGCCACGAATCGAGGTCGAGACAGGCGCGGTCTTCCGGCGTGATGCGATTGGCGCACAGTTCGTAGGCCGCGTTCGGGCCGCCGCTGTGCGTCGCGCGGTAACGCGTGACGGCTTCGAGCCAGCGCGCCGGACGCTGCACGAACGACGCGTAGGAAAAGAGCGCCGCCGGGCAGCCAACGTAGAGCGGAAGCAGGAGGCCGTAGACCAGCCCCATGTCGTGAAAGTGAGGAAGCCAAGAGACTGTGAAAGCGTCCGCCGCGAGGTCGCCGTCCGCAGCGATGTATTCGAGGTTGGCAAGGACGTTGCGATGCGTGATCATCACGCCGCGCGGCGTCGTCGTCGAACCCGAAGTGTATTGCAGGTAAGCTAGCTCGGCTTCGCGCGTGCCGGGAGCGCGCCAGTCGTCGGCCGCATCGTCAGTGATGGTTTCAACTGAGACGGCGCGGAGGTTGTGCGAGGCGGCGAACTCGATTGTTTGCGCGGCGCGCAGGCCGCCCGTCAAGGCTGCCGCCGGTTGACTGTCCTGCAAGATCGCCTCGATGCGTGTGCGGTCGCGCCGCCCGCGCGAGCCATAGGCCGGGACGGCAATCGCCCCCGCGTAGAGACAGCCGAAGAAGCCCGCCAGAAACTCGATGCCCGGATCGAACAAGAGCGCGACGCGTTCGCCTCTTCGCACGTTCGCTTGCAACCACGCCGCGACGGCTCGCGCACGCGTGTCGAGACTCGCGTAGGAGAGTTTGCGTTCGCCGCCTTCGTCGTCCGTGATCCAGATGAAGCCGTCGGCTGCGGCGCGCGCGCCGGCGGCGCGTTCGCCGAGCATCTCGGACAGGGTCTTGGGTGTGTGCATCGTGTTTCGGCGCATGTGGTCTTGAGAGTGTTTCGAGCGGCGGGCGACGTTCTAGTTGTGCGCGGCGGCGACCGTGTCGTTGGCCGTGCCTTCCGTGCCGTTCGGGTCGAAGCTGAGCGTGTCGTGGCAGAACTGTTTCCACTCATCGGTCACCGCGTCGAAAGCGATCTGCTCGTCGCGGAAGATACCGGAGGTAACGACGTAGTCGTCGTGCAGGAAGTAATACTCGACCGTCTGCTCGATGCCTGTCTCTTCGTCTTCGGCCGTGACGGTCGCGGGCGTAGTCAGCTCAGACCAGCCGGGAAACTGTCGAAACTGTGCGGCCGGATACGCCTTCGAATACTTTGCCATTTCGGGCATAACTTGAATCTCCTTCTCTCTTTGGTTTGAAGTGAATTTTAAATGGACGGGATGAACCGTCGCCGCTTCGCGACGCGTGAGGGGCGGCTAACCAGCGACGGTTATCTCGCTCCGGCGGTTGCGAGTTGAATGTCGAAGCTAAAGATTTTTTGGGGCTTCCATCTCAATCCGAACCGTCGGACGATTGCGTGAGGAAATTAGAACGTGAACGAGCGGCGCACCATCGTCGCGTCGATGTAGGAACGCGCCTGAAACATGCTCGGCGGGCGGGCGCTCGGCGTTTGATTGTTGGCGGCGGGCAAGTCGTAGATGCGTTCGATGAGTTCGACCTTAACGCGCTCGCCCGCCTTCGTCGCAAACGAGAGCGTCGTGCCCGTCGAGGGGATGCCGTAGTAGACGAAGGTGATGGCCTTTTGCGGCTTCTTCTCTTCGGCCGCCTTGCCGGAGTTTGCGCCCGCTTCCTTCGCCGCACCTTTGTTCGCTTCGTTCCTGTTCGCGTCGCCCGCCTTCTCGTCCGCGTTGGCGTCGGAAGTTTCTGCCCTGGCGGGCATGAAGGCGGCGGCCACCTGCTCGGTCTTCTTCTCGCCGACGGCGCTCTCCAAAATCCCGCCCTCGGTCTGCACGTTGACGCTGATGCTCTGCGCCGCTTGCGGCGAGGTGATGCGCAACTGCACGTGGCGCACGCCGTCCACCGTCTCGTCGGAAACGACCGTGGCTTCCGGCGGGTTGTTGACGACGAAGTTCGCGCCGTTCGTCGTCACGCGATTTTCGCCGCGTGTGTCGCCCGTGTACCAGTCGGGCAGGTATTCGCGGAGCGCCTGCGACAGTTTCGGATCGGGGAAGAACTGCTTTGTCCAGGCGTCCGGTTCGTCGCGCGTGATCCAGGCGGCCGTGCGCGTGTCCGCGTTGGCGATGTAGAAGACGTGATTCGGCTGCGGTCGCGTATCGTCGTAACGCGTCATCGCGGCCGCGACGACGCACACGGCGACGACCACCAACGCCCCCGCAGGAAGACGCCAGCGCACGCGTCGCAGGATCGCGTCGAACTGCGGAATGAACAACGTGAGCGCAAGCACCAGGACCATGCCGAGCGCGCCCCAGAACGGCAGCGGCAGCGCGACGTGCAGCGAATCGAAAGGCGGCGCGAGCACGAGCGCCATGCCGAACGCCGCGACGATGCCGCCGATGACGAGCGGCGTGGTGCGAATCTCGCCCTTGCCTTGCAGGATGATGCCGAACGCGAGCAGGCAGGCCAGCAGCCCCGGCCACTGGAAGAGATAAGCGGCCGTTGGCGCGAACATCGTGATCCAGACGAGCGCCACGATCCACAGAGCCAACGCGCCGAGCGAGACGGACAGCAAACTCCAACGCTTCAGGCAGAAGCGCATGACGACGGCGAAGACGGCGAGCGAGTAGAGGACGAGCGCGGCGTAGATGTAGCTACCCGCGTAGATGAGCGGCCCCGGCCCTTTGCCGCCCGAGATGGTGACGAGGAGGCCGCCCGCCGTCAAAGTCGTGAACAGAATCGCCACGATTGCCAGCACCGCCGTCAGGAACGCATGACGCAGGCGGAGCAGGCCGCGCCGCCGCGCCAGAAAGAGAGCGACGAAGTAGAGCACGAGCGGCAGCAGCGTGAACACGCCCGCCCAGGCAGTCGGGTAGAAGATATAAAGCGAGCCGATGAGGTTAAAATAAGTTCCGGTGAAACGCGGGCGCTCGTTGAAGTTTGCGTTGCCGAGCGTGCGCGCCAGTGCGAGCGCGTAGCCGCCCTCGTGCTGTAGGCTCTGCGGGTCGAGAAACTCAACCGAGTCGCGCCCGGTGTGGTAGCGTTCCAGACCTTCGGCGAAGGCGAAGTTGAGACCGGACATGCCCGCTTGTTTGAACACGCCGAAGTCAGTCCCGTAGGACATCAACTTGTAGAGCACGGCGGCGAACGAGTTGGCGTTCGCATAGGGCGCGGCGCGCAAAAATTCGCGCACCAGCCAGCCGTCCTCTTCTCCCGTCTCGAACATGATGGCTGCGCCGGTCGTCCCGCGCGCCTCGAAGTTGAACGCGGCGGCGACTTCTTTGCTCCACGGATGCTCGGCCACGAACGCCTTCGCGCCGTAGGTTCCGAGTTCTTCGGCGTCGGTGAAGAGGAAGATGATGTCGTGCGTCAGTTTGTCGCCGCCCGCGAGCGCGCGCATGCTCTCCAGCAAAACGGCGACGCCCGCGCCGTCGTCGCCCGCGCCCGGACTGCCCGGCGCGCTGTCGTAATGCGCGCTAAAGAGCAGTGCGCGTCCGCCGTCAGCCTCCGTGCCCTCGATGCGCGCCATGATGTTGCGCACCTGCACGAGCACGTGATCGTTCGCCCAATTGCGCGAGGCGAAAGAGGTCTGTTGAATCTCAGGCTTTAGGCCGAGCGCTTCGATCTGCCGGACGATGTAGTCGCCGACTTCGGCGTTCTCGCGCGTCCCCGAAGGATGCGGGCGACGCGCAATCTCGCGCACGTGCGCCAGCGCGCGTTCGGCCGAAAAGTCTTTCTGCGGCGCGGTGGCCGGAAGCGGGGCGGGCGCGGAGGGACGCGCGAGCAGCCCGAAGCCGACAGCCGCCAGAACGGTCGCGGCCATCACGGCGGCGAGCGCGCTATCACGCCATTTGTATTTCATGGGACTACGCATCATGTTCATTACTTTCCTCTCGCACTTGAACGCACGCCTCTTTACGTCCGGCCTCTGTGAGTTTGCGGCGACGAACGAGGCGTGCGGCGGAATGTTACGGACGGGAAACGCGGCTCGTGAGAAAAAGACTCGCAACAACATAAGCGCCGCGATGGAAGGCGCGGCGCTTGATGATTACTTGAGCGAGATGTTTGTAGAGATTTGTTGAGAGAGCGGGACGCCCTCTTGAGATGTGTGTGCGCCTTGGAAGTGGGCGCGCGTGCGATGCTTGAGTTCTCAGTCTGCGCCGTGAGTGTTGGCGTAGGCGAGGGCTGGAGATTGTGTTTCGGGCAACACGGGCGTCGCTTCCGCGTCCGCGTAGACATTACGCCCGTTCAAGTCTCTGCCGGAGACGAGGATGCACTTGTGCCGTGCGATGTTCACGTTCGAGCCATCGACGAAGTCGCCGCGCAGGCGGCCGGGATAGACGAGCGTATCGGTCGGCGTGACGCGGCAGTTGATCGCCGCGCGGCTGCGCCCGGTGGTGTTCGGCAAAGAGCCGTGCATCGTGCGCTCCGTGAAGATGACGAACTGCCCCGCCTTCGGCAACACGGTCACGATGTCCGCCGGGTCGCACTCGAACGGCAGGGTGATGGCCGCGCGCAAACGCGACAGTTCGTCCTGCACGATCTTCTTCGTGCCTTCGATGGTGAGGGTGCTCGTGTCTATGCCGTCGAAGAGATGCGAGGTGTCTACGTCGAGGACGAGGCGCGAGCGCTTCGCCAGTTCGACGATCTCGGCCGGGTCGTCCACGTCTATGAACGGGTCGGCGAAGAAGGCCGACTTCGGCATCGGAACCATCTCAATCGGGTAACGGCGCTTGTGCGTGCCGCGCACGAACTGAAGCGGCCCGTTGTCGTAATTCATGTCTTCGAGCGCCGTCCAGACGGCCAAGTCCCAGTAGCGCGCTGTGCTCGTCGGCAAGAGGCTCGGCTTGTCGTTTCCGATCTCTTCGCCGTTGAAAAAGCCCCAGTCCTGATGCCAGCCGAGTTCGCCTTCGCCCGCGCGTTTGTAGAAGAGTTTCGAGCGCCAGAGCGTCAGGTCTGCCCCGGCAATCGAGACGAGGCGATCAATTATCTCCGGGCGCGTAAACAGCGCGAGCAGTTGCGGGTTGACGAGATGATAATCGCGTACGGAAAAGCGTCCGTAGAGCGGATGATCCGGCTGGCGCGTCATCAAGTCCTCGAAGAAGAGGCGCAACTCTTCGATCTCGTGCGTAGACATGCCGGAATCGAACGGGCCGATGAAACCGTCCGATTCGAACTTGCTCACCTCTTCGTCAGAGAGGCTGTAGTGCCGTTCCATACGATCTCTCCTGTGGACTCTTTAGCGTGCTCGTCTGAATTGTTCGGGCGTTGAAACGGAGGCCTGCCCTGAGGCAGACGCCGCTGCTGCTGCCGCTTGATAACGGCCGACTTCGACTCCGGCGGCTTTCATGGAAACGGACAGCGGGTTGACCCACTCGCAGTCGATCAAGACGGCCAGCGAGCGTTGCAGCAGATCGACCGAGACGACCAACTGGTGCCGGTTCTCCTTCGCCTGAATGATCCCTGTGACGCCGCGCAGAGGCCCCTCTTCGATCTGCACTTGCTCGCCGACGCGCAGGTAAGGCCAGGGCTCTGTCTCCAGACCGGAGTCGAGCACGCGTTGAATCGTTTCGATCTCTTCGTCTTGCACGGCGATGGGCGTGCGCCCCGCACCGACGATGCGTATGACGCCCGGCGTCGTGATGATGCCAGCGCCGGAGCGGACGGTGGAAGTATCTTCCCAGCAGAAGCGTGTGAAGACGTAGCCGGGAAACACCGTGCGCGGCCGGTTCTGCGAGCGCTTCTGCCGCCGACGCTCCGTCTCGGGCGTGTACTGCGGCACGTAAGTCTCGTAACCTTTATATTGAAGAAGATTCGCCGTTAAGCTCTCGTATTTGTGCTGTACCTGAACGGCGAACCACTGCATTGCATGATTTTTGTGCGAGGCTGACATGCTTTCTCTCCTGCTCATCGCGGAGCTGCGTATTTCGACCTATCCCCTTGATCGTTCGCAGGGCTAATCAAGCTATCAGCCCATCCGGCCAGAAATTTCGTCGCCGGACAAAATTAAATCCGTCGGCATCCGCAAAAGATGCTCTCGACGGATTACACTTCCCCTTGGTTCTTGACGGGCGATGCCGGACTGCTTTTGCCGAAGTAACAAACGCAAACGGGCAGACTGCCGTCATGCTCCGGCGCGTTTCTTCCGCCAAAGTAAAAGATGTTCCGTGGTGTAGTATGCGAGATGAGGTTTAGGAGAAAAACACGAGCAGTAGTCGTCGCAAATTATCGATCACCGCTGTTGGCAAAGTGTTTCCCAAGTTTCGTCAAACAGGCAGGCTGCCGCCACGCTCCGGCGCAATCTCTTTTGCCGTAGCTAATGGAGAATTAAGATTCTTGGCTTTCTGAGCTACCTGTAAGGAGGTCGCTAGATAATCACCCAAGTTATCGCTTCCCTTCAATGCTTAACGCTCTGAGAACAGCGTTACGGAGAAGCGGCAACCGCCGGGAGATTCTCGTTTGACGCCGCACATCATACAGAAGTTTTTGGAGATGTCAACCGAGGAGCGTAAGGTAGGTTACCAAGCCTATGCAATATTCTTCGCAGACGCGCAAAAACCTACTGAAAACAGAGCGTTAGCCCCTAAAAAAATTTTTGGCGGGAGCATTTCAACCGCCTCTCTGCGCGCGTTCGCGAGGCGTGTCCGTGCGCGTCTTGGTGAGCGGAACAGAGCCATCCCCGGCCGGTCTTGCGTTTCATCTTTCAAGCCTCTGCGGATCGGTGTTAGCATCGCCCCGCGAAATTGAGAGCCGGAAGATGGATGGAGACGAATGAGCGAGAGGGATTCGACAATTGAGGACGTAAAAGAAGCGGCGGAGGAAGTTGCGGAGAAAGTCGGGAAGCACCCTTGGGTGGAGCGGCTTGCGCGTTTCGGTTACGCTGCGAAGGGCGTCGTCTACATCGTGGTAGGGCTGTTGGCGACGCTGACGGCCTTAGGCATGGGCGGCGAAACGACGGGCGCGCAGGGCGCTCTGCGTTCGCTGGCGCGGCAGCCTTTCGGCAGGGTGATGCTGGGAGTGGTCGCCTTCGGCCTCGTCGCCTACGTCATCTGGCGCTGGGTGCAGGCAATCACGGACGCAGACGATAAGGGCACGGACGCCAAAGGCATCGCCCTGCGTCTCGGCTACACGGGCAGCGGGATCGTCTACGCCGGTCTGGCCTACTCTGCGGCGCGCATCCTCTTCGGTGCAAACGACGACGGCAAGCCGAGCGCGGCGCAGTCCTGGACGGCGCGCGTGATGGAATTTCCCTATGGCAACTTGCTCGTCGTCCTCGCAGGTCTCTCTGTGATCGGCTTCGGCCTCTACCAGTGTTACAAAGGCTACACGGCGAAGTTTCGCAAGCGACTGAAGACGGGCGAAATGAGCGAGAGCGGTATTCTGTGGGCGACGCGCAGCGGCCGCTTCGGCTTCATCGCGCGCGGCATCGTCTTCTGCATCGTCGGCGGCTTCCTTATACAGGCCGCATGGCACTACGACTCTTCCGAAGCGAAAGGCTTAGACGGCGCGTTGCAACTACTGATCCGGCAGTCTTACGGCAAATGGCTGCTCGGCCTCGTCGCCCTCGGCCTCGCCGCCTACGGCTACTACATGATCATCGAAGCACGCTACCGCCGCATCGCCGGTTCTTAAGATCAGCGCTATAGGAATTTTCACCGCCGTTGTTATTCAGTAGTTTTTTAATTGTTCGCGGTAGCCTTCGAAGTTGCGCAGCATTTCGGTGAGACTGTCGCCGCCGAACTTTTCGCGCATGGCGCGTGCGAGGACGAGCGCGACCATCGCTTCGCCGATGACGCCCGCGGCCGGAACGGCCGTCACGTCGGAACGTTCGAAGGCGGCCTCTTCTTCCTCTTTCGTGTCGATGTCCACGGAGCGGAGCGCGCGCCGGAGCGTCGAGATGGGTTTCAGAAATCCGCGCACGCGCAGCTCCTCGCCGTTTGTGATGCCGCCTTCCAAGCCCCCGGCGCGGTTCGTCGGCCGCGTGAAGGCGCGCGCTTCGCGTTCGTAGTTGATCTCGTCGTGCACCTCTGACCCGGCGAGCGCAGACGCCTCCACGCCCGCGCCGATTGAAACGGCCTTGACGGCCGGAATGGACATCAACGCCTGCGCCAGTTGCCCGTCCAACTTCTCTGCCCAGGACGTGTGCGCGCCCAGGCCCGCCACGACGCCGTGGGTCACTACTTCGAAGATGCCGCCAAGCGTGTCGCCCGCGCGCCGCTTCTCGTCGATGAGCGCGATCATGCGTGCCTGCGCCTCTGCATCGCCGCAGCGCAGCGGCGCGTCGTTCGGAATCGCGGCTATCTCTTTCCACTTCAAGCTGAGCGGCACGTCGGGCGCGCCGCCGAGTTGGACGACGTGACTCAGGATTTCCACGCCGAACGCGGCGAGCAACGCTTTCGCCAGCGCGCCGCAAGCCACACGCGCGGCCGTCTCGCGCGCCGAAGCGCGTTCGAGCACGTCGCGCAAATCACGCGCGTCGTATTTCAAACCGCCCGCGAGGTCTGCATGACCGGGACGCGGGCGCTTCACACGGCGCGCACGCTCCTGCACTTTCTCTTCTGCGCCCGCCTCCACAGACATCACATCCGCCCAGTTCTTCCAATCCTTATTTTCGATAAGCAGCGCGACGGGCGAACCGAGCGTGCGACCGTGGCGGATGCCGCTCAAAATCTCCGCGCGATCCTGCTCGATCTTCATCCGCCCGCCGCGCCCGTAGCCCCACTGCCGCCGCTCAAGCTCGCGCCCGATCGACTCAGCTTCTACGGGGACGCCTGCGGGCAGACCTTCTACTATCGCGACGAGCGCGCGCCCATGAGACTCTCCGGCGGTGGTGAAACGAAACATAAGTCATCGTAAATCGTGAGTCGTAAATCGTAAATAGAAAGAACTGGCTTTCTCTATTCACGATTTACGATTCACGATTGACCGCTTCTATAGATACTCTTCTGCGAAGATGTTGCCGCGGCCGAGGATGCAGGCGGGGTCGAAGGCGCGTTTGAGGGCGGCCATCTGGCGCAGGTGCTCTGCGCCGTAGAGAGCGCGCAGGTAGTCGCGTTTGATCTTGCCGACGCCGTGCTCGGCCGAGATCGTGCCGCCGACACTGACGGCGCGTTCGATGAAGCGACCGTAGATGGCGCGCGCCTCTCGTGCCTGCCCTTCGTCGCGCGGAAGAATGTTGACGTGGACGTGGTTGTCGCCGATGTGGCCGAAGATGACGTATTGCAAACCGCTCGCACGCAGGGTGTCTTGATAGAAGCGAAGCATCGCGGCGAACTCCGCGTCCGGGACGGACATGTCGGTCGAGACTTTGCGCTGACCGTGGCGCGCGAGCCACTCGTTGACGAGCACGGGGAGCGCGTGGCGAAACTCGCGCAAGCGCGCCTGATCACGCTCCTCCGTGGCGAACCATGATGCTTCGAGCGCGGCCTCTGTCTCTTCGAGCAGCGCGAGCCATGCGCCGAAGAGTTGTTCTTCCGTGTCGGCGGTCGTCTCCTGTTCGAAGAAGATCGCCCCTCGCGCGTCCGTAGGGATGCTCGGATATTTCTCGCGTAGGAAGCTGAGAGCTTCCGTGTCGAAGAACTCAAGGGCGCGCGCGTCCAACCCGCCGCGCGTGTGTTCGTCGTCTCCGGCGCGCGTGGCGAGCGAGGCGGCGCGTGCGGCGCGGACGAAGGCGAGCAAACTTTCTTCTGTCGTGAAGAAGACGACGCCGCCGAGGACTCCGGCGGGCTTCGGCAACAGCGCCGCTTCGATTTCGCAGACGACGCCGAGCGTGCCCTCGCTGCCGATGAAGAGATCGACGGCGTCCATTCCCGGCTCGACGTAATAACCGGCGGCGTGCTTTCGCGTCTGCGGCATACGATACGAAGGCAGTTGCGCTTCGATAACGCGCCCCGCGCCGAGCGGAATCCGCAAACGTCCCCCGGCGTCCGCGAACACCTCGCCGCGCGCCAGATCGAGCACGTCGCCCGTCGTGAGCGCCAACTTCAGACGGCGTATGTACGCCCTGGTCGCGCCGTACTTGAACGTGCGCGCGCCCGAAGCGTTTGTCACCACCGTCGCGCCCATGTAGCAACTCCACTCGGTCGGGTCGGGCGGATACAACAGATTTTGGCTCTCTACGGCGCGCCGGAAATCCGCGAGCGTCACGCCCGCCTGCACGGTCGCGCGCCCGCCCTCGTCTTCGCACACGATCTCGCCGATGCGATTCAACTTGTCCGTCGCCAGTACTACGCCCCCAAACGGCACACGCCCGCCCACCACGCCCGTCCCCGCACCCGACACAGTGACCGCCACACCCGCCGACGAAGCCTCGGCTAAAACTCTCGCCGCTTCCTCTGCCGATTCTGGAAACAAGACGCGCGCCGCGTGTCCGCCCGCCAGATTGCTCGCGTCAGACAGGTAAGACTGCATCTCGTCAGGGTTGAACTTTTCCAGCATTCTTATCTCAACATATTTCCGATGACGAGAAAAATCAGGTCGCGGAGAATGAAGCCGGGAATCGCCGCCACCCACAAAGCGAGAGCGATATTCTTATTGCGTCTGGCCTTCTGATAATCAGGGTCGGCGGTGTTGATATTGGCGAACTTTAGTTGCCACCTGACGATCATGACGATCAGCGCGAGAAAGATGAAGATCGCGCCGTAAAACACGAAAGGCACAAACGGTAGCAGGCTAATCGCCAACAAGGTAAACATGGCGAAGGCGGCGGTCTTTAAATAGCTGGCGTCGCTATACGCTTGATTCACTTTGCTCTGAACTTCGGCGGCAAACTGTGCCACCGCTTTATCAATCGGTGCGCCGCAATACTTACATTGCTCAGCCCTATCGTTGATGATCTCTTTGCAACTCGGACAGGGAAAACTGAGAGTTTGCTCAAACATATCTCGACCTTTCAAACGACTGTCCACAACGAGACGAAAGCGACTAACCGATCAACGCTTCCGTTCCGCCACACTCAGGTCATCGTCAGTTCGCGCTCGCGCAGGTACTTGATGCGATCGCGTAGTTCGGCGGCGCGCTCGAACTCCATAGCTTTGGCGGCGTGGCGCATCTCGGCTTCGAGGCGGGCGATGGTTCCGTCGATCTTGTCGCGCGAGTATTCTTCAAAGGCTTCCAGTTCGAGCGGCACTTTGAAGTAGTCGGCCTCGTAGGCGGTGACGAGCGTGGCCTCGATGGGTTTGATGATAGTTTGCGGCGTGATGCCATGCTCGTGGTTGTAATCCTGTTGGATCGTGCGACGGCGTTCGGTCTCTTCGATGGCGCGCTTCATCGAATCGGTGATGCGGTCGGCGTAGAGAATGGCCGTGCCGGATGCGTGGCGCGCGGCGCGGCCGATGGTTTGAATAAGCGACGACTCAGAGCGCAGGAAACCTTCCTTGTCGGCGTCGAGGATGGCGACGAGAGAGACTTCGGGCAAATCCAGACCTTCGCGCAAGAGGTTGATGCCGACGAGCACGTCGAACTCGCCGCGCCTGAGGTCGCGCAAAATCTTGATACGCTCCAGAGTCTCGATGTCCGAGTGGAGGTAGCGCACGCGCACGCCGACCTCCGTGAAATACTCTGTCAAATCCTCGGCCATCTTTTTCGTCAAGGTCGTGACAAGGACGCGCTCCTGTCTTTCCGCGCGTTGGCGACATTCTTCCAGGAGATCGTCGATCTGTCCTTTGACGGGGCGGACGATGACTTGCGGATCGGTCAGGCCGGTCGGGCGGATGATCTGTTCGACTACTTCGCCGCCCGTCTTCGTCAACTCATAAGGGCCGGGCGTGGCCGAGACGTAGATGACCTGTCCGATGCGCTCGTTGAACTCGTCGAAGTTGAGCGGACGGTTGTCGAGCGCCGAAGGCAGGCGGAAACCGTACTCAACGAGCGTGCGCTTTCTGGACTGGTCGCCGTTGAACATGCCGCGCACCTGCGGGACGGTCTGGTGCGATTCGTCTATGACAACCATCGTGTCGCGCGGCAGATAGTCGAGCAGGGTCGGCGGCGGGTCGCCCGGATTTTTCCCCGTCAGGTGGCGCGAATAGTTTTCGATGCCGCGACAGAAGCCCATCTCCTTGATCATCTCAAGGTCGTACATCGTGCGCTGGTGCAGGCGCTGCGCTTCGACAAGTTTGCCTTCCTGAATGAGTTTCGGCTCCCACCAGTCCAACTCTTCGCGGATCGTCTTGATCGCGCGTTTGATGGTCGGCTTCGACATCACGTAGTGAGTCTTCGGATAGATTGGCAGGCGCGAGGTGTGCCTGTGCAGCACTTCGCCGAGCAGCGGGTCGATGGTCGAGATGGAATCGATCTCGTCGCCCCACAGTTCGATGCGATAGGCTTGCTCCTGATAACTCGGAAAGATCTCCACCACGTCGCCGCGCACGCGAAAACTGCCGCGGTCGAACTCGATGTCGGAACGCTCGTATTGCAACTCGACCAGTTTTTGGACGAGCGCGTCGCGCTTCAACTGCATGCCGGGTTCGACGAAGAGCAGCATGTTGTAGTAAGCGTCGGGGTCGCCGAGGCCATAGATGCAGGAGACGGAGGCGACGACGATCACGTCGCGTCGCTCAAAGAGCGCGCGCGTGGCCGACAGGCGCAGGCGGTCGATCTCTTCGTTGATGGTCGCCTCTTTTTCGATGTACATGTCGGAGGCGGGCACGTAAGCCTCCGGCTGGTAGTAGTCGTAGTAGGAGACGAAATACTCGACGGAGTTTTCGGGGAAGAAGTTTTTGAACTCCTGATACAACTGCGCGGCGAGCGTCTTGTTGTGTGCGATGACGAGCGTGGGGCGCTGCGTGCGCTGGATAACGGAGGCGACCGAGAAGGTCTTGCCGCTGCCCGTGATGCCGAGCAGCACTTGATGTTTCTGGCCGTCGTCAAGTCCGCGCACGAGCGCGTCGATGGCCTGCGGCTGATCGCCCTGCGGGGTGAATTCTGAACGAAGCTGAAAACTCATAAAAACAGTGACAAGTGACAAGTGACGGGTGACAAGTTAAGACCAAAGTTTAACTTGTCACCCGTCACTTGTCACTTGTCACTGTTTTAAGTCGCCTGCTTCGTGAGAGCCTGCAAGTCGCTCTGTGAGCCATTAAAATAGTTGTGATCGGCCGTGCCGTTGACACCTGAAATCGAGAGACTTTGCGAGTATTGCCAGAACGTCCAGTTTGCCCACCCACGCGGAAGCGGTTCGGGGGCGGCGCTGTAGTGCGCGATCCAGAGCGGAAACTTGCCGAACCCGTCGTTCATGCACTCGTTCCAGAAGTAGGCGGCCGTGTAGATTAACGGAGTCGTCCCTGTTGCCTGTGCCACCGTGTCGATCCAGTTGCCGACACCCGCGATGAGCGCGCCGCCTGTGACGCCGTCGTTCAGTTCGATGTCGATGACGGGCGGCAGATCGCCGGTTTCGAGTTGGACGGTTTGCAGGAAGTGTCTGGCCTGCGCGACGGCGTCCTGCTCCGGGCGAAAGAAATGATACGCGCCGCGCACGAGTCCCGCCTCTTTCATGCCGTTCCAGTTGACGGCGAACTGCGGATCGACGATTGACGTTGATTCGGTCGCCTTGGCGAAAGCGAAGGCGCATCCGGCGGCCTTCACTTCCCGCCAGTTGACCGCGCCCTGATAGTGCGAAACGTCGATGCCTTTCAGGTAGCTCTCTTGTGCTCCGTTAGTCATAGTTCGGCTTCTCCGTGTGTGGGGCTGTGAAAGTTCAAACGGGCGGTCGGCGCATGTTCAATGCGTCTCCCGCCCGATCAATGTTCTACAGCCGCCAACGCCAGTTTCAATCGGCTCAGGATGCCGGAGTGGTGGCGTTCGGCTGGCTGCTGATCTGGTAGATGGCTTCCATGACGGCGGAGCGCACTTCGGTCGGGAGCGATCCGCGCACCGCGAGGCGGCGGAACGAGGGAAGGATTTCCTGTTGACCGCTGAGCGCCAGAAGTTTCACGACGGCGAGGCGCACTTCGTTGTCCGGGTGGCTTTCGATGGCGCGTATGAGCGGCGCGACCTCGCCCGCCTTCGCCATCAGGAACAGCAGAGAGAAGGCGTCGTAGGTCTTGTCGCGGCTCTCGCCCGTCAAATTGCCGATGGCTTCTTCGGCGAGTCCCGAACCGGCGAGCGCCGAGCCGATGTGACGGCGACGCTCGACGGGCGATTCGCGCAAGGCGCGCGTGAAAGAGTCTGCGCGGTCTTCGTTCAAATCGTAGATGGCGCGTGCGGCCGCGTTGCGCACCTCTTCGGCCGGGTCGTCGAAGGCGGCGCAGATCTGTTCGAACGCTTCGTCCGTCTTCAGGCGCGAGAGGGCGAGGACGCTCTGCGCGCGTTCGCTCGCGTCGTCGCTCGCAAGGCGCAGTTGGATGCCCTTCGGGATGATCGAATAGGTGTCTTCGTCCGAGCCGTCGGCCAAGCCCACGCCCTTTTCGGCCTTCACAATCTCACCGCCGCGCACGGTCTCTTCTTCAAACGACGAGACGGGGCGACGCTCGTAAGTGAGCGGTTGCGTCTGCGCCTCTTCGTCGTGGACTGACCCGGGCAGGGGCGTCGCGACGATGGGCGCGGGTTCGGCGTCGTTCGTTTCGAACGCTTCGACTTCCAGAGTGTCGAAGAGAGAGCTTGTTTCGTCTTCGCGCGCGGCGGGCGTGTCGGTCGTCTGCGTCGCAGACCAGCCGCCCGCTTCCTCTGCGTAGTAAGTGCCGAGCGGTTCGGCGGGCGCGGCGGGTTCGATGGCGCGAATGTCGGAGGCAGATTCGGTCGCGTCGAGATCGATCCAATCGTCGTCGCCCACGGCCGGGTGGCCTGCACCGGCGGCGAAGTCTGAACTGTAGAGCGGCTGCGACTGTGCGTCCCTGTGAGACGTGGTGAGCGTGGACTCTTCCGTGATCGATTCGAAGGAGACGGCGGGAGACTCGCCTTGCGTTGTGGCTGCAAGAGGCTCGGCCGTCTCCGGCGCTTCAATTACAGTCGCTTCGCTCTCGCGCCTGCGCGCTTCGATAAGGTTGGCTTCTTTGGCCGCGAGCGCGGCGGACAGGTCGATTTCGACGGGAGCGACAGTCGCCTCCTCCGCGCCGCTTTCGATTTCGGCGGGAGCAGATTCCGTCGCGGGTGAAAGGTCTGCGTGTGCAGGGGTGAAGGTGAAGTCAACCGGCTCTGCGATTTCGATGGCCTTCGTCTCTTCGTCGTCCGCGACGGCCGCGTCGGCGAAGGACGCTTCGGGCGCGTGTGTCTCGGTCGCGGCCAAGGCGGGCGACTCGACCGTCAACTCCGGGTCGGCCGTCAATTCTTCGACCGTCGCGTCCGGTTCTTCGACAGAGACGAGCGGAGACTCGGCAAAGGTCAAACTCTCTTCGCCGACGAGCGTGGACTCAGCGACGGCCGGATGTTCTTCCGACACGGTCGGAGTTGCTTCGGCGACGAGCGGGGTTGCTTCGAGCGCGGGTGTGGTCGCGGCGAGTTCGAGTTCTTTCGTCCGCGCCTCTTCGCTCGCCGTTACGATTGTCGTCTCTTCCTCTTCGACCTTGCACGCTTCGATGGCGCGCTGGATGAGCGTGCGCGGCACTTGCCGCGAAGTTTCGCGCCAGCGCAAAGCCTCAAGCGCGTCGATGGCCGCAGGGTCGCCGAGTTCGGCCAGAGCTTCGACCGAAGTGCGGCGCACGTCTGCGGCCGGGTCTTCGAGCGCGGCCGTCAGGTGCGGCGTGGCGTTGCGTTCGCCGAGTATGCCGAGCATGCGTGCGGCGGCGGCGCGTTCGCCGGGCGCTTCGGCCGTTTGCAGGGCGTTTGTGGCCTCTTCGAAATAGCCGTGGCTGAGAAAGGCCGTGCGCGCGTGCGCCTGTCGCGCGGCGTTGCGCCCGCCGATGGCCTGCATCAATTCGGCTGAGACGAGTTGGCGCGTGCCCTTGTCCGTCGCGTTGATGATGGACTCGTCGTAGCTTTCGCCCGCGAGTAACTTTTTGATCTCGACCTCGATGCGTTCCGGGTCGAAAGCGACCGAAGGCTCGATTGCCTTCGACCCCCTCACGGACGTTTCGCCTGCGGCGGCGGCGACTTCGACGGCTTTCGTCTCGCTCGCTTTGCTCTCCGCATCTTCGGTCGCGCCGCCGAGCGCCGCCGCTCCTCCAGCGACCACTGCCCCGGTCGCGGCTATTGCGCCGCCCGCGAGAGTTGATGCGTCGCTCGTCGCAGCCTCGCCGGTCGTCGCTTCACTCGTGCCGGTCGTAGCGGCGGCAGTTAAACCGCCCGTCCGCTCTTCTCTCTCGGCGGCGAGCCGTTTGGCCTTCTCGGCCTTCTTCTTCTTTTTCTTAGACAGCTTGCCCGAGGCCACCAGGGGTGTGGCCGCTGCTGCTCCGGTCGCAGCCGCTCCGGTGGCAGCGGCAGTCGTGCCCGTCGTACTCGTCGAGGCGGCGGTTGCTCCCGTTGTGCCCGTCGCTCCGGTCGCTCCGGTCGCAGCGGCAGGCGTGGCTCCGGTCGCTTTGGCCGTCGTGACTGTGGCGGAAGAGGGTTTCAGTTCGGGAGTCTTCGACTCTTTAACGTTGAGGGGTTTCGTGCTCGAAGGCGCGGCAGGGGGAAGCGAACGGCTCTTGTCGCGGTCGCGCCCGAGACGCGAGACGAAGAGGAAACCGATGCCGACGGCGAGCAGCAAGGCGAGCAGCCAGGGCCAGTTTCGCGTGACGACTGCGCCGACAGAGGTGGGCGCGGTGGTTGACGGTACGCTCGTCGTGATCGAAGTGGGCGGCGCGATACTTGGCTGCGCCTGCGCGATCTGATCCCCGCCGGGCGCGGCCGGGACGGGCGAGGGCGATGTGGTCGGCGTCACGCTCGGCATCGTCGTCGCGGTGGCAGACGGCGTGGGAGCGGCGAACGGAGTCGCCGAGGCAAGCGCGGCGTTGTTGAGGTTGGCGTCAGTCGTGCGGCGCGGATCGGGCGTGGCTTGCGTGTTGGCGTTCGTCGTAGGCGGCTTCGTGATGCCTGCTTCTTCGGGCAGCGTGCGTCTCGCGGGCGTGGCCGAAGGGGTCGGGCGCGCGTTTGCTTGCGCTCCGCCTTTGGGCGCGCTGAACTGTACGTCGAGCCGGTTGAAACGTTGATTGACGCGCGCGGTTGCGCCGGGTTGAAGTTTGAACGTGTAGACCAAATCTTTGCCGCGACGTTCGACCTGTGCGCCCTCGAAGCCGCGCCCGCGTGCCCCGCCGCCACCCGCGCCTTCCGCCTGCGGCACGACGACGATGAAGCGGTCGCCGCTGCGATAAGCCGAGTAGTCGTTCAACTCGCCGTCCGAAGTGATCGTGACGCGCGAACCGTCGGACGTCTCGCTCGTGCGCAAAGGCGTGATGCGCTTGGTGCGCGGCTTCTGCGCGTTCGTGTTGGCGGGCTGTTGCGCGAGCGCGCCTTCCAGTTTGACGACGGCGAGAGAGAGACAGGCGATGAAGGCAAGCAGGCACAGACGCCGCAGGTGACTGGAGAGCGAAACCTTTTGTTTATTTTGACGCATTGCTTATTGGCACTCAGGGGCAGAGAGTCGAGCGAGTCAGGGACAACGTGTAACGCGGCATTATGCTATAGCGGGCGCGCACTTGTCATCATCAATTCGCCTTGCCCGGCGGGTTAGTTTGAAATTCTGAGCCAACATTTACGCGGCTCGCATCTTCAAATTGACCCACTACGTCGCCTCGACGCTCTCTGCGACCGTGGCAGCTTGCGGCTCGCCGCGATAGATGGCTTCGAGGATGGCCGTGCGCAGTTTCTCCGGCGCGTTTGCGCCGAGCGCGACGCGGCGCAGGCGCGCGTCCGTCTCCGCATCGCACATCAGCCCGAGCAGTCGCGCAGCGGCGAGTCTCATGTTCAAGTCCTGATGCGCTTCGACCACGCTCAAAATCAACTCCGACTGCCCGCCCTTCGCCACCAGAGACAGCAGCGAGAAGGCTTCATAAGCCTGCCGCCGGTCTTCGCTCGCCAGACGGCTCAAAGCCTGTTTCGCCAGTCCAGCGCCGACGCAGGCCGACGCCAGATGCCGCAGCGTTTCGGCGTCGGCCGTCTCCAACACGCGCACGTAGGCGTCTGCGCGGTCGAAGCTGAGGCGCGACAGAGCGCGTGCGGCCGCCGCGCGAACTTCGCGCGCCTCGTCCGCCATCGAGATCAAGACGGACGGGAAGACCGATTCGTGCCCGATGTTGCCGAGACTCGTCACGGCCGCGGCGCGCACGGCCGAGTCGCGGTCGTTCGTGGCAAGCGACGTGAGGGCTTGCACCGAACGCTGCACCTGGAACTGCGCGAGTTTCTGCGCGGCGGCGACGCGCGCCTCCACGTCTGCGCTGTCGAGTCGTTCGAGCGCATCCGCGAGGCTTTCGTCCTCCATCCATTCGGGCAGTTGTTCGACCGCCTCGACCGGCTCAAGACCTCTGATCTCGCCCGTGAAAGGATCAATCGCCGGTTCGTGATAGGCGAACGTGTCGCCGTCGGCGCTCGGTTCCAGATTCAGACAATCGACCGAACAGGCGCTGAGCGCGCGGCGGACGAGCGGCGCAGGTATTTCCGGATGTCGCCGCGCCATGTCGAGCAACGCGCCGATGGCCGAAGGTTGGCCGAGCGCGCCCAGACTCTTCACGGCCTCAGTGCAGACAATGTGCTCGCCGTCGTAAAGCGCTTCCAACAGAAACGGCAGGGACGCGCGCGAACGCATCGCGCCGAGCGCACGCGCCGCGGACGAACGCTCGTAGGCGTCCGATGCCATCAGCACGGCCGCGCTGTGGCGCGCGACGAAGCCATACTCTTCGAGCGCGTAACGCGCACGCTCGCGTTCCTTCTGGCCGAGCGTTTCCGAGTGCAGCGCTTTGAGCAGGAACGCTTCGATGGCTCGCCGGTCGTCGGGCGCACGCGAGGCCAGGACCTCGATGCTGTGCGGCGCACCCGTCACCAGTTTCTCCACCTCTTGTTCGATCTGGTACGCGCCGAAGATCACGGCCGGGACGTTGACGTGGACGGCCGTGGACGACTTACGCTCCGCCTTCTCAAGACTCTGCGACTGCGTGCCCGCCGCAGCGACGACGAGCGCCTGCTTATCTTCCGCGCGCCGCGCTTCCTTGCGCCGCTCGCCCTTGCGCTTGTCAACCAGGCTGACTTCTCCTTCGCATTCGATCAAGGACTGTGTCGTCTCTTTCTTCTCGCCGCTCCTGTCGCCGCCCGCAACTTCCGGCGCAGCGTGCGTCGCCGCCTTCGTCTTCCGCCGCGAGCGCATGAAGATGAACGCAAACGCCCCAAGCCCCACAGAGAAGCAGACCGCCAGCACGATGAACAGGCGATTCATAGAGCCGCCCGCCACCTGCATCTGGAAAGAAGCGTTCGCGGCCTCTTGCGCTCCCGTCGCGTTCGGTGCAGTGACCAATTGCGACCCGCTCGCCGCCGCCTCGCTCGCAGACGGCGACGCCGCGCCGCCGTTATTTGCTTGCACGACGAGGCCGTTGCCGGTTTGCCCCGCCGCGCCGTTATTCATCTGGCCGTTGATCACTTGACCGTTGCTGTTTTGGTTGGGCGCAATCGGCTGCGACGCGTTCGGCGTCGTAAGTTTCAAAGCGGCGGGCGGCGGCAGCGCGGGCGTCAAATTCGCTTTTGCACGTTCGTTCCGCAAAGAGACGACCGATTCTCTCGCCTCGCCCGCGTCCGTCCCGTTGTTCGCAGCCGCGCGCGACTTCGATGCCGCTTTCGAGGCGCGTTCGTTCGTCTCCCTCTGCGCACGTTCGGCGCGCTGTGAGGTCTGCGCCGTCTGCGTCGCGCGTCCTTCGTCCGTCGCCGCGTGCAGGCCGCCGCTGACGACCAGATCGAGATTGTTGAAACGCGGCTGCACGTAGACGCTGCGGCCGGGCTTGACCGGCACGACCAGTTCCAGCGAATCGCCGACGCGCCGCACCTTCACGCCGCGCGGCACGCCGCGAAAACTTCCCTGCCCTTTGTAGACGACGACGTGAAAGCCCTCGCCGTCCTGCCACGTCTGCGCACGCGTCAGCGGCCCGTCGGCCTCGATGGAGACGACGCTGTCCGCGCCCGCCGAGCGCGACGAAACGCCCGTCACGTTGACGCCCGATTCTTTCGCGCGTTGCGCCTGCGGGACGACAAGCGGGCAGATGGCGACGCAGATGCCCAGTGAGGCTCCCGCCACGGCGACGCGCCTGTGGCCGAAGATACGGCGAGAGATTTTGTGTCTGAGATTGTGCATGGCTCTACAACCTTGTTACGGGAAGTTTGGGCGAGACTCTTTTAGAGAAATCTCAACCGGCGTGAGTGCTGAGGCGCGCTTTCGAGCGCGGAAGCCCTTGGGTGGTGGGAGGGACGCTGAAGGAAGCAGCCGGGGCGCGTCCGTCTCTTGTGCGTGCTCAGGGATTTTGATTTGGATGTCACGCTGATCGGCCTTGCTGTAGTTTGGCCTCGGCAGCGTGTTTGGGAAAGGCTCTGTCAGGAGGCGACGAACGGAGCGTTACCGCTGTTCGTCGCTGAACTTGTAACCGATGCCCCAGACGGTGAGCACCATCTGCGGGTTTTCGGGGTTGTCTTCGATCTTGGCTCGCAGGCGGTTGATGTGCGAGTCGATGGTGCGGTCGTAACCTTCGTAGGAGTAGTCCCAGATTTTCTCCAGAAGGTACTTGCGCGGGAAGACGCGCCCCGGGTTCGAGGCGAAGAGTCTGAGCAGTTCAAACTCTTTCGGCGTGAGTTCGACTGGTCGGTCGCCGACGGTCACTTCGCGTTTGGCCGGATCGATGCGAAGTTTGCCGCGCAGGATCGGCGCTTCGTCGCCGCCCGACTGCGTGCGCGAGGCGGCCTGCACGCGCCTGAGCACGCTCTTGATGCGTGCGTCGAGTTCGCGCAGGTTGAAGGGCTTGGTGATGTAATCGTCCGCGCCCATCTCTAAGCCGAGCACTTTGTCAACCACGTCGTCCTTGGCCGTCAACATGAGGATCGGGATGTAAGGAGCCTTCTCCCGCAGTTCGCGGCAGACGGCGAGACCGTCCATTTTCGGCAGCATCAGGTCGAGGATGATGGCGTCCGGGTGATCCTGTAAGGCCGATTCGACGCCCGCCACGCCGTCTGCCGCGCTCCTGACGTTGTAGCCCGTCTTCGAAAAATATTCGCTGATCGCCGTCGAGATGTTTTCGTCATCTTCGATCACGAGCAGAGATAATTTGCGGTCAACGGATTCCGGCTCTTCGCCTTCTGCGTCTTTGGCGCGCGGATTGTTGGCAGCGGGTTTAGTTGACATTGGGGCTGTTAGTTTTAGCGCAGGAACTTGTGGGACACTGTTAGCAACGCCATGCCGGAAGCACATCGCGCCGCCGACTGTTGAGAATATAGCAGGACAACCGCGTGAAACTCAAGCAGTAAGTTCCCCGCGCGCCCTGCGCTGCGCCTGCCACCGCGCCGTGGCGGCAAGAGCTTGCAACGGTTTTTCCGAGCCGCTATAAAATTCTCAGGTGCGCCCATCAACGTTTTCACACGCACGTTTTGCCCAACTTTTGTGAGAGGTACACGCCGATGACCGCTGCCGAGAGAGAGAGACTGATCGCGCAATACGAGACCGGATTCGACGAGGTCGAGCGCGCCCTTGCCGATTTCCCCGCCGGACAACTGACCGCACGCCCCCTGCCCGGCAAATGGAGCGCCTGCGAAATCGTGCAGCATCTCGCCGACAGCGAAATGCGCGCCGCCATACGCCTGCGCCAACTCCTGACCGAAGATCGACCCGTCATTCAATCCTACGATCAGGACGCCTACGCCACACGTCTGAACTACAACGCGCGCGACATCGCTCCCGCCCTCGAAGCCTTTCGCGGCGCGCGCTCCACGACCGCCCAACTACTCGCGAAAATGGCGGATGAAGACTGGGCGCGCGAAGGCACGCATCCCGAACACGGACGCTACACCGCAGACAACTGGCTCGAAATCTACGCCGCACACGCGCACAACCATGCCGCCCAAATTCGTCGCCTCCGCGAAGCGTTAGACGCAGAGGTCAGAGGTTAGAGGTCAGAGGTCAGTTAATACAAGAACTGTTTTTCACTGATCTCTAACCTCTCACCTCTGACCTCTCCTTCTCGTTCTTGACAAAGGGGCGGGGCGCGAGCACAATCCCCGCTCGCTCGTGCTAACGCGCTTCCTTTATCGAAGACAACTCAGGCCGACCGCAAAGTGAGACTCCATGTCCGTCCCTGCCACTGTCAGCGAAACCTCTCTCGAAGGTCTCCCTCTGGTGCGACGCGGCAAGGTGCGCGACGTGTATGCGGTCGATGACGAGAGACTGCTCATCGTCGCCACCGACCGCATCTCCGCCTTCGATTGCATCCTCCCCACGCAGATCGCACGCAAAGGCGAAGTGCTCACCGCGCTCTCTCGCTTCTGGTTCGCACGCCTCGGACACATCACGAAAAATCACTTGCTGACGACCGACATCGAACAGATGCCGCAGAGCGTCCGCGCGCACGCCGCAGATTTGCGCGGCCGCTCGATGCTCGTCCGGCGCACGGAGGTCTTCCCCGTCGAGTGCGTTGTGCGCGGCTATCTCGCAGGTTCGGGCTGGAAGGATTACCAACGCACGGGCGAAATCTGCGGGCACCGCCTGCCCGCTAGCTTGCGCGAATCCGAACAACTCCCCGCGCCCATTTTCACGCCCGCCACGAAAGCCGAAACCGGCCACGACGAAAATATCAGCGAGGCGCGCATGAAAGAGATCGTCGGCGCGGAGACGACCGAACAACTTCGCACCACCTCCCTCGCCCTCTACGCAGAGGCCGAAGCCTATGCACGCGCGCGCGGCATCATTATCGCCGACACCAAGTTCGAGTTCGGGCTGGACGACGAAGGACAAATCATTTTGATCGACGAAGCGTTGACGCCCGACTCTTCGCGCTTCTGGCCGCTCGACAAGTACGCGCCCGGACGGGGGCAAGCCTCTTTCGACAAACAGTTCGTCCGTGACTATCTCGAAACGCTCGACTGGGACAAGCGACCGCCCGCGCCCATGCTGCCTCCGGAAGTCGCCGCAGCCACCACCGCGCGTTACCTTGAAGCCTACAGGCTTCTCACCGGCGGCGAATTGTGAAAAGCAGAGGCTAGAGGTCAGAGGTTAGGGGTTAGTTCAAAAGCAGGGAACAATTTCTTCTCTAACCTCTGACCTCTAACTTCTGACCTCTGCTGTTAGATGACTTTCTTCGACCTGGTAGTGCTCGCGTTGATTGGAAGTTCGCTCGTCGCGGGCGCGCTGCGCGGCTTTCTGCGTGCGTTGATTGCGACCGTGGCGATGTTCATCGGAGTCTTCGTCGCGGCACGGGGTTATGAGACGGTCGGGACTCTACTGCGCGCGTTCAACTTGGTCGAGTCGAATGCAGCGGCGAACGCCTGGGGGTTTCTACTGATCGTCGGCTTAACGCTCGCGTTCGGCGTCGCGGCCGGGCAGTTGTTGAAAGGGAGTCTCAAGCGCGCGCGGCTCGAATGGATGGATCGGGCGCTCGGCGCCCTGTTCGGCTTCGCGCGCGGGATGCTCGTGTGCTGCGTGATCTATCTGGCGCTAACGGCGTTCCCGGTGCGCCTGGAGACGGTCGCGGAGGCACGCACCGCGCCCGCTCTGGCCGAGGGCGCGAAGTTGCTCGCGTGGCTGACTTCCACCGACGTGCGCACGCGCTTCGAGTCGGAATACAGGCGTCTCACGTCCTGAATATTCATCTTTTGCCGAAATCCGCGCGAGATTGAGACTTTAAGTAAAAGACTATTTTGGAGAAGACATGCAGATGCGTACACGCCTCGAAGCGCTGATAGACGAAATGTTGGACGGCCAGATCATGCTCGATGAAGCCGTCGCCGAATTCGAAAAGCTCTACATCCAGAAGGCACTCGCACGGCACAAAGAACACCTCTCGCGCACGGCCGCCACGCTCGGCATACACCGCAACACGCTCTCCAAACGCGTCGCCAACTACCGCACGCAGGAACGCTCCCTCGCCGCCGCGCGCACAAACACAGGCCGCAACGCTTCCGGCAAGACGGCCGCGCGCCGTTCTCGCTGACTTTCAAGACCTCTCAAAACTGTCTCAGAAATCCAATAAATTCGAGCGTTTCATAAAAATCTGAGCATGATAGACTCAGATTTCTACGGACACCCGTTGACAAGTGAATTCGACTTGCCATATTCTTAGCACTCGCTTCCAGAGAGTGCCAGAGAGCGGGCTTTCAAGTTATTACGAGAGAGACCGGCGGGCGTTTTTGCGGCGCACTTTGGTCTGAGGCGAGGCGGAAGTTTTACCCGTTTGATTTTTGCAATCAAAACACTCTGAAATTTGTTGAATCTGAAAGGAGCAGTTTTCTATGGCGACCAACATCAGACCTTTGCATGACCGCGTGATCGTGAAGCGGATCGAGGAAGGCGAGCAGATGCGCGGCGGAATCATCATCCCCGACAGCGCGAAAGAGAAACCGCAGGAAGGCGAAGTGATCGCCGTCGGCGAAGGCAAATACAAGGACGACGGCACGCGCCAGACTTTGGACGTGCAGGTTGGCGACCGCGTCTTGTTCGGCAAGTACAGCGGCTCTGAGATCAAGCTCGACGGCGAAGAGTACCTGATCATGCGCGAGGACGACATTCTCGGCATCATCTCGCGCGCGGGCGCAAATGCCGGCGGCAAGAAAAGCGGCAAGTAGTTCTCTCACTTGAGAGCAGCCTTGGCCGCTCTTTTTTGTGACTTGAGGATTCCAGAATAACTTTGAGGAGATAAAGATTTATGGCGAAACAAGTAATTCACGGCGAAGAGTCGCGCGCGGCCATTTTGCGCGGCGTCAACCAGCTCGCCGACGCGGTGAAGATCACACTCGGCCCCAAAGGGCGCAACGTCGTCCTCGACAAGAAGTTCGGCTCGCCCACCATCACCAAGGACGGCGTGACGGTGGCGAAAGAGATCGAGTTGAAAGACGGACTCGAAAACATGGGTGCGCAGATGGTGCGCGAAGTGGCTTCGAAGACTTCGGACATCGCGGGCGACGGCACGACGACGGCGACCGTGCTCGCGCAGTCGATCTTCCGCGAAGGCGTGAAAACGGTCGCGGCGGGCGCGAACCCGATGGCCTTGAAGCGCGGCATCGACAAGGCTGTGAAGCGCGCTTCGGAAGAGATCGAGCGTTTGGCGAAGCCCGTCAAGGGCGACATGATCGCGCAGGTCGGCACGATCTCGGCGAACGGCGACCGCACCATCGGCGAGTTGATCGCAGAGGCTATGAACAAGGTCGGCAAAGACGGCGTCATCACGGTCGAAGAGTCGCGCACGATGGAGACGGCTCTGGAAGTCGTCGAAGGTATGCAGTTCGACCGCGGTTACCTGTCGCCTTACTTCGTGACCGACCCTGAGCGCATGGAAGCCGTGCTCGACAACCCGTTCATCCTGATCAACGAGAAGAAGATCAGTTCGATGAAAGACCTGCTGCCGCTCCTGGAACAGGTGGCGAAGATGGGCAAGCCGCTCTTGATCATCGCTGAAGACGTGGAAGGCGAGGCTCTCGCCACGCTCGTCGTCAACAGGCTGCGCGGCACTCTGAACGTCGCGGCCGTCAAGGCTCCGGGCTTCGGCGACCGTCGCAAGGCGATGCTCGAAGACATCGCGATCCTGACGGGCGGCAAAGTGATCTCGGAAGACCTCGGCATCAAGTTGGAGAACGTGCAGGTGTCCGACCTCGGCCGCGCCAAGAAGGTGACGATTGACAAGGACAACACGACCATCGTCGAGGGCGCGGGCAAAGACTCGGACATCGCAGGCCGCGTCAAGACCTTGAAGGCGCAGATCGAAGACACGACCTCGGATTACGACCGCGAGAAGTTGCAAGAGCGTCTGGCAAAACTCGTGGGCGGCGTCGCAGTGATCCGCGTCGGCGCGGCCACCGAGACGGAACTCAAAGAGAAGAAGGCGCGCGTTGAAGACGCGATGCACGCTACGCGTGCGGCCGTAGAGGAAGGCATCGTGCCCGGCGGCGGCGTGGCGCTCGTGCGTGCGGCGAAGGCGCTTGAGAAGTTCCGCGCCAACAAGGACGACGAAGGCGATGCGGACGAGCAGATCGGCGTCACCATCGTCAAGCGGGCGCTCGAAGAACCGCTCCGCCAGATCGTGCAGAACGCCGGCAAAGAGGGCGCGGTCATCGTCGAGAAGGTGCGCGACGCGAAGAAGGAGACTTACGGCTTCAACGCGGCGACAGAGGAGTTTGAAGACCTCGTTGACTCCGGCGTCATCGACCCGGCGAAGGTGACGCGCAGCGCCTTGCAGAACGCGGCCTCCATCGCTGGCCTGATGCTCACGACCGAAGCGCTCGTCTCGGAACTTCCTGACGACGACAAAGCCCCTGCGATGCCCGGCGGCATGGGCGGCATGGGCGGCGGTATGGGCATGTAATCAAACACAGCCCAGACCGACAAACGCACAACGCGAAAGCGGCTTCGTTCCACACGAACGAAGCCGCTTTCGTTTGTCACTGTCAAGTTCCCTGCCCCACACGATTCCCACTGACCGCACTTCAACTCCAAGACATACGCACCGAGATGATCGCCCTGTGCTTCGTCTGTGCGGAGGCGCTACATGGAGGGCGGGTCGTCGCCACCGCCGCCCGTCGCCGGCCAGTGTGGCGAGGTGTCCTGAGCCGGATTGATAGTCAGTCTCAACACCCCCGAGCCGCCGGCGCTCATCGAGTAGACCTCGAAATTGCCGGCGCGGTTTGAGGTAAAGGCGATCTTCCCGTTAGCGCCCCATGACGGCTCGCCGTCGGACACAGTGTTTGCCGTCAGACGCATGAGGTCTGTGCCGTCGGCGTTCATCGAGTAAATCTCGGAGTTGCCGTCGCGCTTCGAACTGAAAGCCAAACGGGAACCGTCCGGCGACCACGTCGGCGAGGCGTCCTCTCGAACGTGGTTCGTGAGCCGCACGGGAGCTGCCCCGTCAGCGTCCATCGTGTAAATCTCGAAGTTGCCCGAACGGTCGCTCATGAAGGCGATCTGAGAGCCGTCCGGCGACCAGACGGGATGCTTGTCTGTGCCCGGGTCGTTGGTGAGGCACGCGAGACCCGTGCCGTCAAAGTTCATCGAGTAAATCTCGAAGTCGCCTGAACGGTTGCTGGCGAAGACAATCTTCCCGCCTTTCACGGACACGGATGGGTGCTCGTCAATGGCTTCGTGATTCGTGAGCCGGGTGAGACTCGTGCCGCCGACGTTCATCGAGTAGATTTCATAGCTGCCTGAACGATTGCTGGTGAAAACGATCTTGCTTCCGTCAGGCGACAGTGTGGGGTCGCGTTCGTCGGCGGCGTTGTTCGTCAAACGGATGACGCCTGTGCCGTCGGCTTTCATTCCGTAAATCTCGTTGTTGCCGTCGCGGTTGCTGGTAAAGACGATCTGCGATTCGCCATGAGGACTCGGGTCGCAGGCATCGCCGGTTCCGTCGCCGTCGAAGTCTGACTGATCCGGGTTGGGCACGACGGGGCAGTTATCCGTCGAGTCTCTTTCGCCGTCGCCGTCGTCGTCCAGATCGACGCAATCGGGGCTGTTATCGCCGTCGAGGTCGGCGGCCTTGCTGCCCGCGTCGAGCGGGTTGGAACCGCAGGCCAACTCGTCAACGTCCGACTGGCCGTCGTTATCGTCGTCCGGGTCGCAGGCATCGCCCTCAGCGTCGGCGTCCGCGTCGGCCTGATTGGCGTTCGCCGTTGTGGGGCAGTTGTCCGCGAGGTCGGGCAAGCCGTCGCCGTCGCTGTCAGCGGGAGGCGGCGCGGACGCGGAATTGCCGACAGTCCAGTCGCCGAAGTCCGCAACGCCGTTGGCGTAGATCGTATTACCCGCCGTGTCCAGAAGGCTCGGGACGAGCGTTTCCGTCGCGCCGTTCCACCTGTAGAGTTGGTAAGTGACATCGAAGCCGGAGACATCGGCTTCCGGGTAGTTGAACGAGAGGTTCGCCGTCAAGTTCCCCGTCTCGGCGAGAGTCCAATAGCGTCCGAGTGAATGCGCAGCGTTCATCCCGGCGTGTTGGCCCTGGTTCGTCCTGACGGTCAGGCTGGAAGGCATCACGCCTAGAGACGTGACTGTGACGCCGACGGGTGAAGCGCCCGAAGTCGTGCCCGTCGGGTAGGTGAACGCGACGGGCGCGCAGAACTGCTTCTCCACATCGCCGACGACGTAGCCCGCGGGCGCGCCCGTCGCAGCAGACGTACAACCGAGGGAGATCGTGTGTGCACCCGTGTTGATTTGCGTGCCGAGCGAGAGACTGCCGGTCAATCTAAGGTTAGCGTTCATAACGAGACTCGCGCCGCCGGCGACCGAGAGGCCGCCGATGGTGGCCGCGTTGTTGACCGTGACCGTGCGCCCCGCCGGGATGATGGCGTTGGTGAGAGGATCGGGAATGCCGTTCGACCACGTCGAGGCGTTGTCGAGTTGGCCGTCGGCCACCGCCGTGGTTTCAAAGGCGACAATGATGACGATGTTCTTCACGCGGCGGACGACGTAGCGATTGCGCACAGGGTCGTGTGTGAATCTCACTACGCCGCCGTTGTTCGCCGCCGTGCCGAGGATGCTGTTGGACGAGTTGATAGTGCCGAACGTGCCCTTCGTGCCGTCGCCGAAAGTGACTGCCCCGGCATCGAGCGTCCCGCCGTTGTTCCAGGCTTCAGTTCGCACGAGGTAGTTGCCGTTGGGCAACCCCGTCGTGTTGCTGCCGACCTGATCGTTGGGCGTCGTGCCGACGAGCGAGTTGGAGGCGGAGATGAGACCTTTACAACCGACCGTGCCTTTGCAGAAGGTCACCGCACCCAAGTCAGTGTCGAAGAAGCCGCTGTCCCATTTCGGGCTATTAATCAGATAGTTGCCGTTCGGCAGGATGGTCACGCCGCCGCTTCCGATCAAGTCTGAAACCTTCGAGCCGACGAGCGAGTTCGACGCGCTGATCGTTCCCGTGCAACCTGTCGTGCCGTCGCAGTGTGTCACTGCGCCCGCATCACCCACTCCGGCGGCGTCCAACGCGCGGTTGACGACCACGTAGTCGCCGCCGGGCAGGGCGTAAATTTTGCCGGTGACAAAGTCGAACGCACGCGAGCCGACGAGCGAGTTGGAGGCGTTGACCTCACCCGCGCATCCCGTCGCCCCGTTACAAAGCGTGACCGCGCCGACGTTCGTGGTCGCACCGTTACTCCACGCATCGGAGAAGACTACGTAGTTGCCGTTGGCGAGGACGGTCGTGCCGTTACTGCCCAGGCGGTCGTTCACGTTCGCGCCGACGAGCGAGTTGGCTTGCGAAATGACGTTGTTCGCGCAACTGTTGGCCGCGCCGTTGCAGTATGTCACCGCACCCGCATCCACGATGCCGTGCGTGGTATCGTCCCACACCCCGCTCGTCACGACGTAATTGCCGTTGGGTAAAGCGTGTGTGCCCATCTGGAAGTCGTCGGTGATGCCGACGCGGTCGTGTGCCGTCGTGCCGACGAGCGAGTTGGACGCGCCGACCTCGCCGTGGCAACCCGTCGCTGCGCTGCACCACGTCACCGCTCCGGCATCCGTCTTCGTGCCGTTGTCCCAACGCGGGCTGACCACCACGTAGTTACCGTCGGCCAAGACCACGATAGGAATGAAAAGGTTCGTCGGGTGCGGGGCATCCATGCCGCCGACGTGATCGGAATCCTTTTTGCCGACGAGCGAATTGGCGGCGCTGACGCTTGCCCCGCAGCCTGTCGTCCCATTGCAGAAGGTGACCGCGCCCGCGTTGAACGCCGCGCCGTCCCACGTCGGACTGCTGACCACGTAGTTGCCGTTGGGCAAGGCGGTCACGCCGATGCTGCCGACGCTGTGGTCGTTACCGCCGAGGAGCGACGTGTTGGCGTTGACCGTTCCCTTGCAGCCTGTGTTGCCGCTGCACAGCGTCACCGCGCCGCGCGACTGCGAACTGGAAGCGGGATTGGAAAGATAAAACGAGCTTGCCACGACGTAGTTGCCGTTAGCCAGTTCGACCACGGAGGGTGCGGGGCCGTGTATCTTTCCGATCCGGTCGTTGCTGTTTTCGCCGACGAGCGAGTTCGAGGCGCTGACCTCGCCCTTGCAGCCCGTCGTTGCCTTGCAGAAGGTGACCGCCCCTGCGTCCGTGAACGTACCGGCAGACCAGTGTGAGCTTTTCACCACGTAGTCGCCGTCCTTCAACACCACGATCCCGTCGCTGCCGATCCGTTGCTCTGCCCCCGCGCCGACGAGCGAGTTCGACGCGTTGATCGTGCCCTTGCAGCCCGTCGTCCCATCGCAGTGTGTCACCGCGCCGGCGTTACTTTTAAAGAGCGGAGCGACGGCGTCCCACTGCGAACTACTCACGACGTAGTGGTCGTTAGGCAGCGCGGTGACGGAGCCGACGGCGTCGTTCGACGACGAGCCGACGAGCGAATTGGCGGCGGAGACGACGCCGTTGCAGCCCGTCGTCGCGCTGCAAAAGGTGACCGCGCCCGCCCCCTGCGCCGCACCGTTGTCCCAATCGACGCTCGGCACGACGAAGTTTCCGTTCGCCAGCACGATAATCTTCCCGCTGCCGACGCGGTCGAAAGCCGTGCCGCCTTTGAGCACGCTGATGGGGGCGAGCGTCGCGCCGTCGTAGAGGTAAACCGCGCCGACATCGGTTAGCGCGCCTTCGTCGTAAGCCGGATCGGCGACGACGATGTTCCCGTTCGGCAGCACCTCGACGTAAGAGCCGAAGTCGCCGCTGCCGGCCGGGCCATTGATCTCCGACTGCGCCGCGCGCCCTTCTGTGAACAGCGCGGCTAAAAGCAGGAGAGCGAATAACGCCCTCGAAAGGGCGAGTTGAGAGCTGGAACGTTTCAATGAATCGCGTCTTCGGTGCATCATCATGGCTTCATCCTTCCGAGTCATCGGGTGATTAGTACTTCACAACGGGGCGATGAGGCGCGGCCGTGTTGCCGGCTCGTCCTCGCATCGTTGCGCACGAGGGATGAAGTTGACGAAGTTTGCGCGATATTACTGTCGGTTAATTTTTTTCACGGGCGGAATAACTTCTCATCTTATAATCAGTCCGCCTGCCGCCTGTCTGTTAAGAGTCTGAGAGACCCATCCTCGTCTCAGAGTAATTCCCGCGACACGATCAAAAGGCGGCATCGACCGAAACGATGGAAAAGTTGCCGGCCAAGATCGACGCGCTGCTCGAACCTCTCTTGCAGGAGGCGAGCGACGAACAAGCCGACGAAATTCTCTCGCAACTCATCACCGCCCACGCCGAGCCGGTCGTCCGAGGCATCATTCGCCAGAAACTTTTTCTCAACTCATACCGGGCGGACGGGCGAGCCGAGGCCGACGACCTCTATCACGAAGTGCTCGTCAAGCTACTGGCGGAGTTGCGACAACTCCGCCAGCGGCCAGACGAGCATCCGATCACAGACCTGCGCGGGATGGCGGCCGTCATCGCGCACCGCACTTGTGCCCACTGGATGCGCAGACAATTCCCTGAGCGCCACGCGTTCAAGAATCGTCTTCACTACCTGCTGACGCGCCAGCGCGGTTTGGCGCTCTGGCGGGACGCAGGCGGAGAACTGTTGGCCGGCTTCGCGGCGTGGCAAGGCGACAGGAAAGCGTTGCCCGCCGCGCGCCTCGGCGCACTGTCAGACGGCGTAGGGATCGCTGCTCACCTGCGCGTCCTCAAAAGCGGGAAGGCACAGGAGTGGGGCGCGGCACTGGCGGCGATCTTCAACTTCCTTGGCGGGCCGGTCGAATTCGACGAGTTGGTGAGTGCGCTGGCCGCGCTCGTCGGGATCAGAGACCGGCCGGTGGAGTCGCTGGGAGATCATGAAGACGGCGCTGCACTGCTTCCCGCTCCCGGAGAACAGGACGCGGCGTGGCACACCGAAAAAAAGATCTTCTTGCAGCGACTCTGGGAAGAACTGCAACAACTCCCGCCGAATCAGCGCGCGGCGTTGTTGCTGAACCTGAGAGACGCCGACGGCCGGGGCTGTATTACACTCTTCCCCGTCACAGGTGTCGCGACGTTGCGTCAACTGGCGGACGCCCTGGCGATGAATGCGGAGGACTTCGCACGTCTGTGGAACGAGTTGCCGCTTGAGGACGCGCGGATCGCCGAGTTGATCGGGCTGACCCGGCAGCAGGTGATTAACGCGCGCAAGTCCGGGCGCGAACGGTTGGCTCGCCGGCTCAAAAGTTTTATCTAAAGCGCGTTGGTAATAAACGGACGTTCTCGGCAACTTACTCATGTAAGAAGGCAGCCGCCCCACGGCTGAAAGGGATTTAACGGAAAAACGGAAAAGTGATCGCACACCTGAGTCCAAAACAGATCGAAGATTTCTTCCGGCAACAGTTGCATGTGGCGGAACTGCTTTCCGTGTCCGAGCACCTGGGCGAGTGCGAGCAGTGCCGGCAGATGATCGAAAGCGCCACCGACGCCGACGCCACCTACTCCGCACTGCGCTCCGGTATCTTCAACGAGGCGGGCGATCTCCTTCCTCCTGTCCCGCACACGGCGCACGCTCATCTGACTTCGGAACAGGCGACCCTGTATGTTGACAACGACCTGTCCGGTGAAAGCCTACGGGCGGTCGCCGCCCATCTGACCGTGTGTGAGCAATGCGCCCTGGCGGTGGACGACCTGCGCGCTTTCCGAGCGGAGGTCATGCCCTCGCTTGAGCGCGAGTATCGCCCTGCGCCGGTCGAGACTGTTGAGCCTGTTGAGCCTGTTCCGCCTCCCGTCGCGGGCTGGTGGCGTCAGATGCTCGCGTCTCTTCCGTCCTCCTTCCGCATATCTCCGATGCCTGCCTTCGGCACGGCTCTCGCAGTCCTCTTGTTGGCGTTGGGTGGATGGCTGATCTGGCGGACGACACGGGAAGGACGAACGCGGCAGGAGGTCGCCGTCTCCCCGTCGCCCGCGGCGACACAGTCTCCTGCTGCGGCCTCCACCTCGACTGCTTCGCTGCCGACGCCCGCGCCCTCTTCGACGCCCTCGCCGACGCCCGCGCTCGCGCCCGCCGCCGAGGTCGCACGACTCAACGACGGCGGCGGACTGTTGACGCTCGACAGCGAAGGCAACCTGTCGGGGGCAGATCACTTGCCGCCCGCTTACCAAAGTCTGCTGAAGAAGGTGTTCGCCAATGGGCGAATCGAAAGGTCTGCAAAACTCAAAGGGCTCGTTCGGCCGCCGAGTGAGCTGATGGGTGCGGGCGAGAAGGAGAGCGGATTTTCCGTCGTCGAACCCGCCGGGCGGGTACTGATCACCGACCGCCCGACATTTCGCTGGACGCCGCTGGAAGGGGCGACCCGCTACGTCGTCGAACTCTACGACGGCGACTTCAACCTCGTAGCCGCCAGCCCGCCGATCAACGGCCGCTCGTGGGTGGCGTCGCAACCGCTCGCGCGGGGCGAGGTTTATGCCTGGCAGGTGAAGGCCACGCGAGACGGGCAGGAGATCACGTCGCCTCGCCCGCCCGCCCCACAGGCGAGGTTTCGCGTCCTCGACCGGGCAAAGGCGAACGAACTGACACGAGCGAGGCGTGCTTACCCGTCGTCACACCTGACACTGGGGCTGCTCTACGCCGAGGCCGGACTGCTGGATGAGGCCGAACGCGAACTGCGTCTGCTGCAAAAAGCAAACCCCGGCTCGCAGCTTGCACGCCGCCTCATCGAACAGGTCAGAGCCTTACGACGCCGGAGCGAATGACCCGGCATGCATCAGCCCTGCATGGCAGACCCAACGTACCCACGCGGCCTCATCTCCCGTCGCCTATCAGCACGAACCCCGCCCAGTAAAACGGATGGCCGGTCTCCGGATTTCTCAACAGCTTCAACTCCGCCTGTCGCAGCGCCTCCGTCTTCGTCGTCGCCTGCCCGTTGCCCGGCTGAGAATGTAGTGCGCGATGGAAAGTGACCATCAGATCACGCGTGCCGGCAGACTCGACCTTCCACTGGCTGACGACGATTGACGGCACACCCGCGATGAACATCGCCCACGACAATCCGATCATACCTTCGCCCGCGCCCACGCGTCCGCGCGCGGTCTCGCAGGCGGAGAGCACCGCTAGGTCGGCTTTCAGATCGAGCCGCATCAACTCCCAGGCTTCGAGCAACCCGTCTTCGCTGGTGCTGCCTCCGGCGAGCGCCAGGTGCGAGTACATGGGTGAGGCGTTGTTGAGCACCCCGTGCGCGGCGAAGTGGAGGATGCTCGCCTGCCCGGCCTCACTCTTGACGCGATCCTCTCTGGCTTCAGCCCCGGTGTAAATTTTGCTGCGCGCCGTGCCGTACAACTGCCGCAACGCCTTGACCTCCTGCTCGGCCTCCGGGAGCGGAGCCAGTCTCTCGTCGCGCAGCTTAAGCGCCGCTCCGTCCCCTGTCTCCTTCCCGAGCAGCGGGTTGCCGAGCGCCAGCAGGGTCGCGCCGCCCGGTACCACGCCCTGCGTCTTCCGTCGCCGATTCATCTCGCGCAGCACAGTCAGCGACGGCGCATAGGAGACGGCGGCGTCTTCGATGAGGAAGCGGTTCGCGCCACTCATCAAAGCCTGAAACGGCAGATCCCACAATGCATCGTCCGGCGCGATGATCAAACTGGTTCTGCCACGGAGTTGTGCCGCGGCGGGTTTGATCAGCAGGTTGTAAAGCCCTGCCGCAGGCGCGCGAAAGCCGAGGTCGCGCGCGGCCAGTTGCCCCCGGAAGGCTTCGACCTGCCGGGCGAGTTCTGTTCGCTTGATTGGCAGGGCGTGGACTCGCACCTCCGCCCCCTCCCTGCCCGTCGTTTTAACGATTGTGAAGAGGTAAGTCACCTCGTCCAACACAACGTACTCCAGCAGAGCGGAGCCGGCGTCGGGCGCTAGCGCAGGGAGTTCCTCGGCTTTGATGATCGGAGCCTCGCCGCGCTGCACCCTGAGTTCGGGGTGTGCGGCGTACAGCGATGTCTGGAAGGCTTCGTAGTTGAGCCGCGCCTTCTCGCGCAGCGACTTCAACGCGGAGAGTCGCACTTCATCGGGCTTCTCCTGACGACCGGCGCGCGTCACCTGTGTGTTGAGCGCGATGAGTTCCGTGCGCAGCTTCCGCTCCTGATCCTGTTCCTCGGCGGTCATGGCCTTGACGACGTTGGCGCGGCCGCCGTGGATCATGTCGAGAAGCGCGCGTGCTCTGGCGCGTTCGGCGAAGATCAACGCCTCGGTCGGATTACCCCGGGCGGCGAACATATCGACCATCGCGTGGTACGGTGAGAGTTTATCCTCGAAGAATCGTTGCTGCGCCTGCTCGCTACCCGCGACCCGCGCGCGCATCTCCTCGACGTTCGAGATCGCTTCCTCGAAGGCGAGGCGCGCCTGATCGAATTGATTCAGCGCGCGGTGGGCGACCCCGGCGCTGGCGCGCGCGCCCCACAGGAGTTGAAGGTCGCCAGTCTGCCGGGCGAGTGCGGCGGCGCGCTCGGCGAAATTCAGTGCCTGCGCATGGTCGCCTTGCTTTTTGTGATAGACCCCGAGGTGGAACAACAGGTTGGCGACGCCGTTTCGGTCTCCGATGGCTTCCTTGAGCGCCATGCTCTTCTGGTAATAGGCAAGCGCCTGCGCGTGGTCGCCTTGCTCATTGTGGATGACGCCGATCGCCATCATGGTGTGAGAGACTCCCTGCTTGTCACCCACCGCCTCGCGCATTGCGAGGCTCTTCCGATAGTAGGCGAGCGCCTGCGCGTGGTCGCCTTGTTTGAGATGGACGGTTCCGATGTTGTTCACCATCCCGGCGATGCCGACCTTATCGTTGATGGCCTCGCTCACCGCCAGACTCTTCCGGTAGTAAGCAAGCGCCTGAGCGTAGTCGCGCTGCTTGCGATAGAGCACCCCGATATTGCCCAGGGTGATGGCGATGCCCTCTTTGTCGCCTCGCGCCTCGCTCATCGCGAGACTCCTTCGGTAGTAAGCAAGCGCCCGCGCGTAATCACCCTGCGAGCCGTAAACTACCCCGATGTTCCCCAGGCTGCTCAGAATCCCTAACGTGTCATTCGTTTCCTCGCGGATTTTCAGGCTCTTCCGATAACACTCCAGCGCCTGTTCGAAGTCGCCCTGCGCGCGGTGTATGTTCCCGACGTTATTGAGCACGGTGGCGATGGCCGTCTTATCGTCGAGCGCCTCAAAGATCGTCAGGCACTTCCGAAATTGTTCCAACGCCTGCGTCAGGTCACCCCTTAGCCAGTCGACCATTCCCACGCCGATGAGCGCGCGTGCGACCCCGGCGCGTTCCCCGAGAGCTTCGTGCAAGGCCAATTCGGCGCGGAAGCATTCCATGGCCGGCGCGAAATCACCTTGCACCCGGTGCGTGTGACCGAGGTTGTTCAGCGAGCGCGCGACCTCGCGTTGGTCGCCGAGTTGTTCGGCCACGCCGCGCGCCAGCGTGTAGCTCGCCAGCGCGCGCGGGTATTCGCCGCGCTTGGCCGAACGGTCGCCGTGGCTGTTGAGCGCGCGGGCGAGATCGGCCGTCACCAGTTCCTTTTCCTCTGCGATCAGTCGCGCGCGTTCCGCTTCCGACGCGGCCGCCGCCAACGCTTCGGCCAAATCCTCCTCTGCGGGCACGGAGCGCCAAACCTTCCACCGCCCTTCCTCACGAACGAAGTCGAAGTTGTGGACGGCGCGCCGCTCGCGCCTTTGGCTGCTCCTGGGATCGACCACTGCCTGCATCACCGACGCTCGCAGGCTCGCCCTCTCACCGTCGTCCCGAACCCGCGAGATGAACGGGGCGCCGAAGCTGCAATCCTCGGCCGCGAACTGACTCTGCAATCTCTGCCTGAGCGCGGCGTAGTCCGGCGACTTCCGGCTCCAGAGACTGATGACACCGTCCAGGTCTTTGGCTGCGTAGCGTGCGAAATACTGCGCCACCACGTCGCCTTCGGGAGAGCTGTGCGATAGTGGGGGCGAACTCGGCGCAGAAGTTAAGGAGTGGGTTTGGGCTGACAAAGAGTTAAAGAGACTGAGGCTCAGGGCGAGCCAGCAAAGCGCGGCACGGAACGCAAAAGACATGAGACAACCCCTTCCCGGCCGGTCTCGCTTTTCATTCAGGAATCGATGCGCTGTCCCGAGGGGCGGCAGAAACGCGCGCCACTGACCCGTGACTCTTCCGAATAAAAAGTGAAAGCCTCCGAAGGCGAATGACCAGTTGAGCGCGAGGGGAAACGCCAGCGGGGCGGCTGCGGCCGGATCAGATCAGGGTGAGCTTGTGCGGCCGTCAGTTCCGCCTCTTCCTCTAACGCGAAATCCGTGCTCGATTCGGATCACGCCGCGAATTTTTTTCGTCGCGATCATCGCGCTAGACGAAGGAGGCGGAACTGACAGCTTTGCGTGTCGATTGCGCTTGTTAAGTTCTACAATTGCGCCAGAAAATACTCCAGGTCAAAGAATTCTCTCTCCAACTGAATTTTCCCCTCCTGGTTGAACTTGAAGAAGCCGATGCCTTCGAGGAAGAAGGTGTTTCCCGTATGGGTCTTAAAACGTATCCTCCAGGTGACGGCGGCTTCCTGCCCGCGCACCTTGATGTCCAGAGAGTAGAGCTTCATTTGACTGAAGAGAGTGGGGAACGTTTGCAGGTAAGCAGCAATGGCTTGCGTTCCCTGCATCGGCGGAGTGCCGACCGGGTCTTCAAGCACGGCGTCAGCGGCGAAGTGGTTGACGACCCGTTGTGCGTCGAACGCCACTAATCCGGCGAACGCGTCCTCGATCACCGCCTCGATCTGCTGCGGGGTCAGATCGGGGGTTGCGGCAGCCGCCTCAACGCGTGTGGCGCTCGAAGCGACCAACAACATGAGCGCCACCGCCAGCGCCGTCATCTTTTTCAAAAACAGACTTTGATTTCGCATTCTCTTCTCCTTTTGGATATTGTGTTGATCCGGGGCGAACATCGCTGTGCCACCAAATGCGGCGACGGCGATGAGCCGCAAAATTACCGACGCAAGGAGAAGTTGCTGAACTTTTCACCATATTACTGCCACGCGAAATTTTTCAATTGACTCAAGGCAGGCCAATGTTCACCCGGCAATGCGGAACAAGTTGAAACATTGTGCAGCGCGCTTACCTTGATGAAACTGCCCACTTGCGCTTTACCGGCCTAACATACCGGCAACTTCTCAGCCGGCCAGACGTATTCTGTGACAATGGCCGGAGCGAGGTGTGAAACAACACTTCCCAAGGGTTCGCCTTCAACATCACCGAGAGGAATGAGCATGCAGGAGTTAGACACCGGAAAGTTTCTTGGTTCGGATGTCAGGACTTGGGAGGCCGACTCCGTCTGGTACTCTTTAGCCCGTTACGACGAACCTCTCCGGGCAAAACATCACAATCCCAGCAACGACTGGCACTCCCACCGAAACCCTCACTTCAGTTTCATCCTCGAAGGAGGCAACGTGGAGCGCCGTAAACGCAAAGTCACAGACTCACTGCCGGGGCGACTGCTCTTCTACCAATCCGGCGAATCGCACCAGAACGTGAACGTCCTCTACCCGTCGAAAAACTTTAACGTCGAGATGAGCGAGGCTTTCTTTTCGAGATATAACCTGTCGGACGCCCACATAGACGCAAGGCTGGCGACGGGC
>DASZCS010000027.1:0-116767 GCA_035942855.1 Pyrinomonadaceae bacterium
GGGGGGGGGGCGACCGCTGCCATCACAAGCAACGCGGGAGTCGAACAAACGTCGCCTCCCGTCGTGTCAGCTAGCCAATACGTCGCGCCGCAGGTCGGCATCAAGAACTTCGGCCGGGTCAACGAGAACTACTATCGCGGCGCGCAACCCGACGCCGAAGGTTTCGCGGAGTTGAAGAAGTTAGGCATCAAGACGGTGATTGACCTGCGCGAAGACAAAAAGCGGGACGCGCCCGAATGGGTGCGCGCCGCCGGGATGGAGTACGTCAACATCCCGCTCAGAGCCAGTCGCCCGGCGACGGAAGAGGAGACGAAAAAATTCCTGCAACTCGTCAACGATCCGTCGAACTGGCCGGTCTACGTTCACTGCAAAGGTGGTCGCCACCGCACGGGCGCGCTGACGGCCATCTATCGCATCACGCATGACGGTTGGAGCGCCGACCTCGCCTTCAAGGAGATGTTGGACTACGACTTCAACCAGGGCAGCTTCTTCAGCACCGGCGAGAGTCGCAAGCGGCAGAAGCAGTTCGTCTACGACTACTACGAACGCCACACGGCGGGCGGGTCGAAGGCACAAGTTATGACCTCGAATCAGTAAGCGGCCGGATTCTCGCGTCGCTCGCGTTGCGCCGGAAACTCCGGCGTCGATCTTTCGCTCCGAAACAAGGGCGGCCGTTAAGTTTGGCCGCCCTTGTTTCTTTGCCGCACGAGTCTTGCGCTCGACGCGCGCAAGCGGTTATCTTTCTCGTCACAGTCAATCAAGTTAGACCAACTTCAATTCGCGGGAAGGCACACGAGAGAGATGTCTGGCGAAGCGAAACTACGTAACGATCCGCTCTGGTTCAAGGACGCCGTGTTCTACGAAATTTACGTGCGCGGCTTTTACGATTCGAACGCCGACGGCATCGGCGACTTCCCCGGCCTGACCGAGAAGCTCGACTACCTGCAATGGCTCGGCGTCGATTGCATCTGGCTCTTGCCGATGTACGCCTCGCCCCTGCGCGACGGCGGCTACGACATCGCCGACTACTACTCGATGCTGCCCGAATACGGCACGCTCGAAGACTTCAAAACCTTCCTCAAGGAAGCGCACGCGCGCGGCATACGCGTCATCACAGACCACGTCGTCAACCACACCTCCGACGCGCACCCCTGGTTTCAGGAATCGCGCCGCTCGCCTGATTCTCCCAAGCGCGACTGGTACGTCTGGAGCGACGACCCGCACAAGTATTCCGAGGCGCGCATCATCTTCACAGACACGGAACATTCCAACTGGACTTGGGACGAAGAGGCGCAAGCCTTCTACTGGCATCGCTTCTTCAGTCATCAACCCGATCTCAACTACGACAACCCGGAAGTGCGTCAGGCGATGCTCGACGTGGTTTCCTTCTGGCTCGACCTCGGCATCGACGGCTTCCGCGTGGATGCCGTGCCCTACCTCATCGAGCGCGAAGGGACGAACTGCGAGAACCTGCCGGAAACGCACCAGGTGTTGAAAGAGTTGCGCGCGCACGTCGAAGCGAACTATTCGAACGTGCTCCTGCTCGGCGAAGCGAACCAGTGGCCGGAGGACGTGGTCGAATATTTCGGCGCGGGCAACGGCGACGAGTTTCACATGAACTATCACTTCCCGATCATGCCGCGTTTGTTCATGGCCTTGCGTCAGGAAGACCGCCGCCCCATCGTGGAGATTTTGGAGCGCACGCCCGACATTCCGGCGAACTGCCAGTGGGGCATGTTTCTGCGCAACCACGACGAGTTGACTCTGGAGATGGTGACGGACGAGGAGCGCGATTATCTCTACAACGAGTACGCCAAAGACAGGCGGATGCGTCTGAACGTCGGCATACGTCGGCGTCTTGCGCCGCTTCTGGACAACAGCCGCCGCCGCATCGAGTTGCTGCACGGGCTGCTGCTCAGTCTGCCCGGATCGCCTTTCCTCTACTACGGCGACGAGATCGGTATGGGCGACAACATTTACCTGGGCGATCGCGACGGCGTGCGCACGCCGATGCAGTGGTCTGCGGATCGCAACGCCGGATTCTCGCGCGCCGATTTCGAACGTCTCTATTTTCCGGTCATCAGTAATCCCGTCTACGGCTATCAATCGGTGAACGTCGAATCGCAGCAGCGTTACGACACGTCGCTCCTGAACTGGATGCGCCTGATGATCCACTTGCGCAAGGAGCACAAACTCTTCGGGCGCGGGCACATGACTTTCGTGAAGCCGGAGAACCGGAAGATTTTCGCCTTCACGCGCGAGTACGAAGGGGAGACGGCGCTCTGTGTCTTCAACCTCTCGCAGGTGGCGCAGCCCGTCGAACTAGACCTCGCCGCTTACGCCGGGCGCACGCCCGTCGAGATGCTCGGCCGCACGCCTTTCCCGCGCATCGCCGCCGAGCGGCCGTATCAACTCGCGCTCGCGCCCTTCGGCTTCTACTGGTTCATGCTCGAAGAAGACGCATCCGGCGAAGCGCAAACGCAAACTTGATCTCTTTAGTCTTCCTTTGCGCCTTATGTCTTTGACTTTGCGCCTTTGCGAGAAAAACCGTTTCACGCAAAGGCGCGAAGAAGAAAAGCGAAAGGCGCAAAGGAAGACGAAGAAGAATTATCTTAGTTAAGTCGCATACGAACGAGGGGCAATTATGTCAACGAAGGAAAATGCTGATGGGCGTCTGGTCGTCGTCTCGAATCGCTTGCCGTTCACTTTGAAGCGCGCGGGCGACTCGTGGCGCACAGACAGGAGCACGGGCGGACTGGCGACGGCGATGGGGCCGATTCTCAAACGCACGGGTGGCATCTGGATCGGCTGGTCGGGCGATTCTTCCGACCCTGCGGACGAGCGACGACAAAAGACCTTGAAGCGTTGGGCTGAGCGCGAGCGTTACTTCGCCGTGGACATCCCGGCCGAAGTCGCCTCCGGCTTCTACGAAGGCTACGCCAACCAGACGCTCTGGCCGCTCTTTCACCAGTTCCCTTCGCTCTTGAACTTCAAGCCCGAACACTGGCAGGCTTACCAGGATGCCAACCGACGCTTCCGCGACGTGGTGCTCGAACACCTGCGCCCCGACGACATCATCTGGGTGCACGACTACCAGTTGATGCTCTTGCCGCAACTGCTGCGCGAGGCCGTGCCCAATGCGCGCATCGGCTTCTTCCTCCACATCCCTTTTCCCTCTTCGCCGATCTTTCGCCTGCTGCCGCGCCGCGAAGAACTTTTGCAAGGCTTGCTCGGCGCGGACTATCTGGCCTTCCACACCTACAGTTATCTGCAACACTTCCGCGCTTCGACCCTGCGCGTCCTCGGTCTCGACAGTCGCATGGACAGGCTCGAAGTCGGCGGTCGCTCCGTGCGTCTCGATGCGCTGCCCATCGGCATCGCCCCGCGCGTGTTCACCGAACTGCTCGAACGCGATACGGAGACGATCACGCGCCGGGACGAACTGCGCCGACGCTTCGACAAACGACGCGTGCTGCTCGGCGTCGATCGACTCGACTACACGAAGGGCATCCCCGAACGCCTGCGCACCTTAAGGCGGCTGCTCCGCCAGTCGCCCGACCTGCGCGGCCAGGTCGTCCTGATTCAGGTGGCCGTGCCTTCGCGCGAAGTGATCCCGATGTACAAAGAGCTCAGGCAAGAGGTGGACGAACTGGTCGGCAAGATCAACGGCGAGTTTTCGACGCCCGACTGGACGCCCATCACCTACATCCGGCGCGGCATTCCGCCGACCGAACTGGCCGCGCTCTATTCGGTCGCAGACCTCGCGTGGGTCACCCCCTTGCGCGACGGTCTGAATCTCGTTGCCAAAGAGTATGTCGCCTGCCAGCAGGACGGCGCGGGCGTGCTCGTCTTGAGCGAGTTTGCGGGCGCGGCGTCCGAGATGGGCGAGGCTTTTCTCGTCAACCCTTACGACGAGGAGCGCACGGCCGAAACCATCGAACGCGCGCTTGAGCTTCCCGCCGAACAGAGGCGCGAACGCATGCATGCGCTGCACAAGCGCGTGGTACGCAACAACGTCTTCGCATGGGGCGACCGCTTCCTCGCCAATCTGCACGAGGCGGCACATTCGCGCGCCGATCATTTTTCCGAGAAGCCGCAGAACCTCCCGGTCGAAGAGGCGACCGCCGCCTTTCACGCGGCCGCGCATCGCCGTCTCATGTTGGATTACGACGGCACGCTCGTGCCTTATGCCAATCGCCCGCAGGACGCAGTGCCGCCCGCCGAACTCGTCGAACTGCTTGCGCGCCTCGCAGCCGATCCGGCAACAGCCATCGCCGTCGTTTCGGGGCGCTCGCGCCACGATCTCGAAAGTTGGTTCGGCGGTGTGAAAGGCTTGTGGCTCGCCGCGGAGCACGGCGCGATCATGCGCTCGCCCGAGACGATGCAGTGGGAGCTTTATCGTCCCGACTACACGAGCGACTGGAAAGAGACTGTCTTCCCCGTCCTCGACCACTTCGTTGACCGGACGCCCGGCAGCCTGATCGAAGAGAAAGAGTTTTCGCTCGTATGGCACTACCGCATGGCCGACCCGGAGTTTGGCGAATGGCTCGCCAACGAACTCGTCTCGAATCTCGAACAGATGCTCGCGGACACGGAGTTGCGCGCTTATCGCGGGCAGAAGACGGTGGAGGTGAAACCGGGTTGGGCGAACAAGGGCGAGGTCTTGGCGCGTCTGTCGCAAGCCGCGCCGCAGGCCGAATTCTGTCTCGCCGCAGGCGACGACCGCACCGACGAAGACCTCTTCGCGCGCCTGCCCGAAGACGCCTGGACGATCCACATCGGCGACCGCCGCACGCGCGCCAAATACTGCCTCGCCGATCAAACCGAGCTGCGCCGCCTGCTCACACGCTTCGCCGCCCCTCGCACCGAAGGTCAGGCCGCGTGAGAAAACGATGAAGTAGGAACGATGAACGATGAAGTAAGAGCAACCGGCAAAACTAAGAGTGGAATCACGAACAGACACGAAACAACACGAAGAAGAGTTTAGTGCGGCTTCGTGTTGTTTCGTGGTTTCATGTTTTTGTTAGTTGCTCTAAATTGACGCAGAGGAAAAGGCCACGGGTGACGGCATGTGTCACTCGTGGCCTTATTCGTCGCGGACGGCTCAGGCCGTTGTCTATGGCGCGGCCGCGCTTTAAGCGTGACGGTGGCTGCGTCGCAGAGCGCGCGCCTCGCTGCGGCGGCGTGCGATGCGGCTCGCGACGGCGGGCGGCGAGGTGAGTTTGACTGCCGACGCGGGAGGGACGGCGGCTGCGGCGGTCGCGTATTTTTCGAGCGACGTGGTTGCTGCGACCTTTTCCACGGGCGCGACGGCCGCGACGCGTTCGGGGCGATTCGGATGCCGGAGCGAGCGCTGTCTGAGTTCCTCCCAGTCTGAGGGCGGGATGCGTCGGAAGGCCGCCACCACTTCCGGGTCGAACTGTCGTCCGGCGTGCCGCTCCAACTCTTCTGCCGCCGCCGCGTAAGGCTTCCCGGCGCGATAGACGCGGTTGCTGACCATCGCGTCGAAGGCGTCTGCGACGGCGAAGATACGCGCGTTCAGGTCGATCTCAGCGCCGCGCAAGCCGAGCGGGTAGCCCGTGCCGTCCCACTTCTCGTGATGCTGCCCGACAACGCGCGCCGCTCCTTCCAGAAATTCTATCCCACGCAAAATCTGCTGGCCGAGCGCCGGATGCCGCCGCATGGTCTGCCATTCCTCTTCCGTCAACGCCGCGGGCTTGCGCAGGATCATGTCGGGGATGCCGATCTTGCCGATGTCGTGCAGGAGCGCGCCGAACTCCAGCGAGCGCAAGTCCTCTTCGCTCAAGTTCAACTCGCGCCCCAGACGCAGACTGAAACTCACCACTCGCTCCGAATGCCCGTGCGTGTCCGTGTCGCGCGTTTCGAGCGCGGCGGCCAGAGCTTTGAGCGTGGTGCGATAGGCGTCTTCGAGCGAGGCGAGAGCTTTGGCCAACTCCTTCGTCCGCATCTTGATCGACTCTTCAAGGAAAATTTCGTAGCGGCGTTTACTGCGCAGCAGTTCATGGTGCTGGCGCGCTCGTTCGACGGCCACTTCGACGTGGCGCAGGTCGAAAGGCTTCGTCACGTAGTCGAACGCTCCGGCGCGCAAGGCTTCGATGGCGTGTTCGATGGTCTGCGCGCCGCTGACCATGATGATGACGGTTTCGGGCGCGATTTCGCGCACGTGCGGGATCATCTCAAGGCCACTCATGCCTTCCATGTTGATGTCGCTGATGACGAGGTCGTAGCGCGACGCGCCGAGCAGCGCGAGCGCGTCTTCGGCCGAACCGACGGCGCGGCAGTCGTAGTCCGCGCACAAAAGTTCCTGCAAGATGTTCCTGATCTCCGGGTCGTCGTCGGCGATGAGGAGACGCCCTTTGGCGTTGGCTTGTTCGGACATATTGACCGCCCTTCGAGAGAAACTACCGCCTGTGGAAGTCGCGTCGCACTGGGTCACGGGGGCGGCGCGCATCCGGCCATAAACATTCAACTGGCAACAAATGGGGTCGAGATGAACTAAATCTATTCAAGCGGGGAGGGTCGCGCCATCAACGTTCGCAAGAGTCGTGCCAAGTGTTAGCGCGCGCAGAGTTTCAGCGGCACACTTTAACGCGGCGTAACGTTTGAAACTTCAGCCCCTACTTCCGAAGTTAATGCTGCGACGCAACTCAGAGGTCGCAAGCTTTGAGTGTAAACTTCCTTACTTCAAACGGCGCATGGCGGAGGCGACGCGCAGAGCCACATGCGCCCCGCCGAGAGCACGCGCGCGGCGGCGAAAGGGCGTCCGGCGTCGCGGCGCAAATCACTGCGGCATGATCCGCACTCACGCCGCATTTTGCGTCTAAGTTTAAACACCGGACTCGGCTTGGCTGTAACGAATCGGGTCAAGTTTTTTGTGCCGCGAATGACGATAATTCGTCCCGCGTGCGCTCGCCGCTTCAAGCTTCGCGCTGCCCTTCTTCTTCCCCATCAGCAACATGCGCCGGGTGCAGCCAACGTCGCTTCAGAAATCGCTTTAAGTCGTCGCACGCACGCACGCGAGCGTCTTTGCGTAGACGTGCGGAGTGCGCGCTTTGAGGTACGCCTCTTGCCATAGCTAAAGCCAGCACAGAGCAACGAGCCTCGAAGAACCACACCGACCAATTTTTTAGCAGGCCGCACCCGACAGAGGAGGAGCCAGGTGATAATCGTTAAGCAGTTTCGCACGATCTCCGCGTGGCTCGTCCTTTCCGCGCTCCTGCTTCTGCCGTGCGTCGGTCTGTCGTCCGAAACGACGGCCGGCGCACGTTCTTTGTCTTCCGTCCAGGCCGGGAAGATGTCGCCCGACCTGCGCGCCGCGCTCCGCACGACGCGAGACGAAGCGCGCCTGCGCGTCGTCGTCCAGTTCACGAACGAGGGGCACACGATGCAAGGCTCGCTCGTGCAGAACTTGAGCGGCGTCCTGCTCAAACAATTTTCGAAACTGAACACGCGCCTCGTCAGCCTGCCCGCGCGTGCCGCCGAAGCTCTGGCCGCCCGCAAAGAGGTGCGCTACATCTCGCTCGACCGTCCCGTCGTCTCTTCCGGTCATCTCGCCACGACCACCGGCGCGACGGATGCGCGCACGCAAACGTCCACTGCCCTCTTCGGCTTGTTGAACACTACCACCGAGCTTGACGGCTCGAACATCGGCGTCGCCATTGTCGATTCGGGACTCGACGCGAACCACGTCTCTTTCAGCGACGAGTTCGGCCTCAGTCGCATCTCCGCCAGCCGCGACTTCACGGGCGAAGGACGCACGGATGATCCTTACGGCCACGGCACACACGTCGCTTCGGCCGCCGTCGGCAACGGCCGCGTCGCGCAGGGCGCGTATCAGGGCATCGCTCCCAATGCAGACATCGTCAACCTGCGCGTGCTCGGCGCAGACGGCACGGGCACGACTTCCGGTCTGCTCGCCGCGCTCGACTGGATTCTCGCCAACCGCACGCTCTACAACATACGCGTCGTCAACATGAGCCTCGGCGGTGTGGCCGTCGATTCTTACTCGAACGATCCGGTCTGTCTCGCCGTCAGGCGTCTGGTCGACACCGGTGTCGTCGTGGTGGCCGCGTCGGGCAATGAGGGCAAGGACGCAGACGGCACGAAAATTTACGGCCGCATCCATAGCCCGGGCAACGAGCCTTCGGCGATCACTGTCGGCGCTTCGAACAGCTTCGGCACGGACGCGCGCGGCGACGACACGGTGACGAGCTACAGTTCGCGCGGCCCCACCCGTAGCTTCTGGACGGACGCAGAGGGCGTGCGCCACTACGACAATCTCGTCAAGCCCGACATGGTTGCGCCCGGCAATCGCGTCGTCTGGGCGGAAGCCTTCAACAACCGCATCATCACGCAGCACCCGGAACTCGACGCGGGCGTCAGCACCTACGCCACGCGCCGCATGATGTACATGAGCGGGTCTTCGATGGCGACGCCGCTCGTGGCCGGAGCGGCCGCCTTGCTCCTGCAAGCCAACCCGCGGCTGACACCCAACCTCGTCAAGATGCTGTTGATGTACACAGCGCAACCGCTTTCAGGCTTCAACATGTTCGAGCAGGGCGCGGGACAACTCAACGTCGAGGGCGCGGTCAAACTTGCACGCCTCGTCCGCACAGACCTGTCTATCGCGTCGCCGCTCGGTCTGGACATGATGACGACGAGCACGCCGCCCGCGCCCTACAACGAGATCGCGGGCGGGCGCGTCAACTGGTCGCAGGGACTCGTGCTCAATCACACTTACGCGACGGGTCTCGATCTCATTCGGAAGTATCAGAAAGTCTACGGCCTCGGTTCGTTGCTCGGCGACGCTGTTATCGAGAATGGCGACGGACTGTTCGTGGATGCGTCGAAGATGTCGGGGACGGTCGCGCTCGGCGAGAACATTTTAACGAGCGCCGGCGGCGAGTCGCTGGCGGAAGGCACTGTTTTTCTGAGCATTGGATTGCTGCTCGGAAACGGCATCATCATCGGCGACGGCATCATCGTCGGTGATGGGATCATCGTCGGCGACGGCATCGTCATCGGCGATGGGATCATCGTGGGCGACGCACACCTCCAGCGTGCGCAGTCGATCCGAATCAATGGCGACGACACACCGGCGATGAGGTGAAAAGTCGTCTACGAAGTTGACGGCAGCGCGATAACCTGAAATACTGCCGCGCTGTCAGTCACGTCGCGTTCTCAACCTTTGCCACTATTACCTCGCGGTGTGTCTGATCAACTCCCCCAATGGAGTTGCACAGTGTTTTCTCTTTCCTTACTCGAAGGGTTTCGAGAACGATCCAAGTTGAGTGCGATGCGTAGGGCGACGACTCCCGAATCTTGTCCGCGCCGTCGTCTGCGTTCGCCTCAAAGGAGGAGTCAGGTGAAATACTCGCAACAATCCCTTGCCATCAAGCGGCTCGCGCTCCCCCTGCTGCTGATCGCATTGCTGGTTAATCCACTGCCCGCTATTGCGTCCGCCGCTAATGCCCCAACAGCAGCGGCACGCCCCGGCGCACGCGAGAGGTTAAGCGTCGAACGAAACGTCGAACTAAGCGACGACGAAAGCGCCTCCGGCAGTAAAGTCTCATCAGAGTTGCTCGTCGCGGCGCGCAGCAAGCGCAAGCAGAACGAACGCCTCAGAGTGATCGTGCAACTGAACGACAAGGCGGGCGCGGCCTTCGAACAGTTCATGCGCGGGGCGGGCGCGCGCACGACGCGCAAGTTTTCCAAGCTCAACGCGCATGCCGTCGAACTGCCCGCACGCGCCCTCAAGGCACTAGCCGCGCGCGGCGAGTTGCGCTACGTCTCGCCCGATCTGGAAACCATCCCGGCCGGACACGTCTCGAAGACGACCGGCGCTGACGCGGTTCGGGAGTTGAGCGTTTCGGGCACTTCGAATCTGGACGGCACTGGCATCGGAATCGCCGTGCTCGACTCCGGACTCGATACAACCCACGTCTCGTTCATGAACAAGAGTAATAGGTCGCGCGTCGTCCACAGCCGCGACTTCACGGGCGAAGGACGCACGGATGATCCTTACGGCCACGGCACACACGTCGCCTCGGCCGCCGCCGGTAACGGTCGCATCTCTCAAGCGCAGTACATCGGCATCGCGCCGAATGCCCATATCATCAACCTGCGCGTGCTCAATTCACGCGGACAGGGCACGACCTCCGGCCTGCTCGCCGCGCTCGACTGGGTTTTAGCTAACCGCCTCTTCTACAACATACGCGTCGTCAACCTCAGTCTGGGCACGCCCGCCATCGAATCCTATCGCAACGATCCCTTGTGTCGCGCCGTGAGGCGTCTGGTTGACGCTGGCGTCGTCGTCTTAGCTGCGGCCGGGAACAACGGGCGAAACAGCGCGGGACAAAAAATCTACGGCCAGATTCACGCGCCGGGCAACGAGCCTTCGGCGATCACCGTCGGCGCTTCGAACAGCTTCGGCACAGACCCGCGCGGCGACGATGGCGTGGCTTCATACAGTTCGCGCGGCCCCACGCGCAGCTTCTGGACGGACGCAGAGGGCACGAAACGTTACGACAGCTTGATCAAGCCCGACATGGTTGCGCCCGGCAACAAGTTGATCTTCGCAGAGGCGGACGACAACTACCTCGTGCGGCAGAATCCGCACCTGGACGCGGGCGTCAGCCCCGTCGATAACCGGCGCATGATGTACATGAGCGGGTCTTCGATGGCAACACCGGTCGCCGCCGGAGCGGCCGCGCTGCTCCTGCAAGCCAACCCGCGGCTGACACCCAACCTCGTCAAGATGCTGTTGATGTACACAGCGCAACCGCTCTCGGGCTTCAACATGTTCGAGCAAGGCGCGGGTGAACTCAACGTCGAAGGCGCGGTCAAACTCGCGCGCCTCGTTCGCACAGATTTGTCGATGCTCACGCCGCTCGGCGCTCCGCTTTTGACGAGCACGCCGCCCGCGCCGCAGACGACCATCGCGGGGCACACCTTCACCTGGTCGCAAGGCTTGATCATGGGTCGCACCTATGCCACCGGCTCAAACCTCGTGCTCAAGTATCAGAAGATTTACCTCGGCGGCATCATCTTCGGCGACGGCATCATCTTCGGCGACGGCATTATCTTCGGCGACAGCACGCTCTATTCGAGCGGCATCATCTTCGGCGACAGCGTGCTGACGAGCGACGGCGGGACGCTCGGCAGCGGCTTGCCCTTCCTGGACATCAACACTCTCAAGGCCGACGGCATTATCTTCGGCGACGGCATTATCTTCGGCGACAGTACGTTGGGCGGCGATGCAATTGCGCAAGCGCAGTCCGCGCGGACGGATGGCGATCTCACTTCCGCCATGTCGCTTGAGGTAGATACCGGACTTGACTACAACGGTTATTGAGACGATTTATCTTCCGCTCCTCGTGCTTTCAGGCTAGAGCCAGCCGTAAAAGTTTGAACAGGAGTTATTAAGGAGACTTCCATGCCCCAATCAATCAGAGCGAGAGAGGCTGCCGCCGCGACGAAGACCCCCATCTGCGCCGCTCCCGCCGCCCCGAAGGCGCTGAGCCTCCCCGAAATCCAACCTCTCGACGCCACGCACCGCGACGAACTCCTCGCCTTCCTCGCCGCCGCGCGTTCGGCCGATACTGTCTTTATGAGCGGTCTTGTCCGCGACAACGGCGTCACGAGCGAATTCAATCGCGGCCATTTCTACGGCTGCCGCGACCGCGCTGGACGACTCGAAGGCGTCGCTCTCATCGGCCACGCCACGCTTGTCGAAGCACGCACACAGGGCGCGCTCGCATCCTTCGCGCGCCTTGCGCGTCAGGCGCGCGCGCACGTCATCGTCGGCGAGCAGGAGAAGGTCGAGCAGTTCTGGGCGCATTACGAGCAGGGCGGGCAACAACCGCTCCGCATCTGCCGCGAACTGTTTCTCGAACAGCGCTGGCCGCTGGAGACGTTATCGGAAGCCGCGCCCCTGCACCTCGCCACGGCGGGCGACCTCGAACAATTAATCTCGATCAACGCGGCGATGGCCTGCGACGAGAGCGGCGTCAACCCATTGGACGTTGACCCGGAAGGCTTCCGCGCACGCCTCGTGCGCCGCATCGAAGCCGGTCGCGTCTGGGTGTGGAAAGAAGAGGGGCGTCTGATCTTCAAAGTCGATGTAATGGCGGAAGTGCCCGGCTGCACCTACCTCGAAGGCGTCTACGTCAATCCGTCGGAGCGTCGGCGCGGCTACGGTCGGCGTGCCATGACGCAACTCGCACGCCTGCTCCTCGCGCGCACCGAAATCCTGTGCCTTCTCGTCAACGAGCAGAACAAAGACGCGCAAGCCTTCTTCTTCAAAGCGGGCTACAAACTGCGCGCCTGTTACGACACCATCTTCCTCCAACCCAAGATGGACGAAGGCAACTAGACACTCGCACTCCCTCGCCGAGGACGGTTTGATGAATAGACAGCGTTTCGCGCTCCCCTTCATGTGGTCAACCGTCGCCGTCGGCGCGGCGGTCTGCGCTTACTCGGCCTACTACCTGCCGCTCGGACGGCTCGACCTGCTGTTCGTGCTGCTCGCCGTCGCCACCGTCATCACGTCGCACATCACCGTGCCGCTGCCCGGCGTCAACGGGCGCATCACCGTCTCCGAGACTTTCATCTTCCTGACGATGCTGCTCTACGGCGGCGAGGCCGCCATCATCCTCGCGGCGGTTGACGGCTTCTGCTCGTCGCGACTGATCAGCCGCAAGCCCATCACGCTCGCTTACAACGCCGCGCAACTGGCCTTCTCCACCTTCATCACCGTGCTCGTCCTGCGCGCCTTCTTCGGCGATGTCGTCAATCTCACGCACGGCGACTTCTCGGTCAACTTCATCGTCGCCGTCTGCATCATGGGCTTGGTGCAGCACGTCTGCAATTCGCTTTTGGCTTCGATAGCGCAGGCGCTCAAACACGACCAGTCCATCTGGCACGTCTGGGGCAAGTATTGCCTGTGGCCTTCGATCACCTATTTCGCAGGCGCATCTGTCGCCGTCATCACGGCGAAACTCGTCGGCATGTTCGGCCCCTATGCCATCATCGCCACGACGCCCATCGTCCTGAGCATCTACCTGACCTATCGAACTTATCTCAAGAACCTGGAAGTGACGGCCGCCTCGGCCAAAGCGGAAGCCGAAGCCGCCTCGCGCGCCGAAGCGGCGAAGGCGCAGGCCGAACAGGCCGAACGCCACGTCGAAGAGCTCTCGCACTACATCGCCGAACAGGAACGCATCCGCGAACAGTATTCGCAGATCGAAAAACTCTCCGCGCTCGGCGAACTCGCCTCGGGCGTCGCGCACGATTTCAACAACACGCTCGCAGGCATCCTCGGCCGCGCGCAGTTGCTTTTGAACACGACCGACCCGGCCAAGATCGAGAGCGGACTACAGATCATCATCAAGACTGCAAAGGACGGCGCGAAGACCATCAAGCGCATACAGGACTTCGCACGCCAGCGGCGCGACCACGCATTCTCGCCCGTCGCCGTCGATCAACTGCTCTTGGACGTGAGCGAGATCACGCGCCCGCGCTGGAAGGATCACGCGGAGGCCGCGAGCGTCCACATCAACCTCGAACTCAAGATCAGTTCGAAGGCTTTAGTGCTCGGCGACGAGTCCGAATTGCGCGAAGTTCTGGTCAACATGGTCTTCAACGCCGTGGACGCGATGCCCGCGGGCGGCACGCTCACGCTCGCTACGCGCGAGCGTGAAGGCGCGGTGGAAATCTCCATTGCAGACACGGGCACGGGCATGAGTGACGAAGTGCGCTCGCGCATCTTCGATCCGTTCTTCACGACGAAGGGCAAGACCGGCATGGGTCTCGGCCTCGCCGTCAGTTACGGCATCATCCGTCGCCATGAAGGGACTGTCGAAGTCGAATCGGAGACGGGGCGCGGCACGACTTTCCGCATCACTCTGCCGTCGGCGAAGAACGCAGTGAAGCCGCAAGTGAGCGACGGGCAGCAGCCCGCGACCGCCGCCGAATCGTTCCGCACGAAGTTTCTCGTGGTTGACGACGAGGAATCAGTGCGCGATCTGCTTCAGGACATATTGGTGGCAGAAGGCCATGAGGTGACGGTGGCGGGAAGCGGCCGCGAGGCGCTCACGCTGTTTGCAGAGACCACATTCGCCGCCGTCCTGATGGACGTAGGGCTGCCGGGCATGAGCGGTTGGGAACTGGCGCGCTCCATCCGCGAACGCGACGCGCGCATCCCGCTCGCCATCATCACGGGCTGGGGCGAAGCCGTCGGCTCGAACGCGCAGAAGGCGGCCGGCGTCGATTGGGTCGTGGCGAAGCCTTTCACCATCGAGCAGATCACGTCAATCGCGCGGGACGTTTCCCGCCGACAGCAGGAGGAGGCGGGCATTGGACACGACGCATCCACCGTGGCGGCGTAAAGACAACGCCGAACAACCGCGTCGTGCCACCCGCCACGAGGCGCAACTCGACGCGCGCCTTCTCTTCCAACTCACCGCACATACCTCAAACAACCCAGACGCAGGAAACGCCACGCACGCGACGCGCCCGCTCCGCCTCGTCGGGCGCACACGCAACATCAGCGAAACCGGCCTCGCCTTCGTCGTCCCCAGCCTGCGCATCGGCGAAGAGTTTGCCGGAGTCTTAGGCTGCCCGCTTCTGATCACGCTCTACCTTCCCTCCGGCAGCGTCGAGATACAGGCCACGCCCGTGCGCTACGAACCGCTCCCGCCCACCTCATCCGAACGCGGCTACCTCATCGGCGTCCAGATCACCGAGATGTCCGACCACGAATGGGTGCGCATGGTCGAATACGTCCGCACGCTGCGTTAATGATCCCGAATCTAAAATTTTGGTGCTGATATAGTTGGCTCAACCCTCGTGGATGAGAGCCGCGCTATTCGCGGTCGGGTTGCATGCCGTTGCTATGCCTCGCGTAACTGGCACCACGCTACCCATCCGAAACATTCAAGCCAAGATTAATAGCGGAACTGAGCCTATGGCAATTTCTGCCTCCGTTTAATCATACCCAGAAGCGGAAGCGCCAGAGCGAGAGCCATTGCAATATAAGACTGCGTAAAGTAATGGTGCCCTGCCTCACGGGCGATTGCCGGGCCGACAAATGGGTCGTGCAACTCTGACAGATGTCCCCACGCGAGAAAGAGCGTAATCGGTAGCACCAAGGCCAAGAGCCAGATTCGGTATCGGCACAGAAGGAATCCGCCCACTCCAACAAGAAGGAACAGGAACCAGACTTGAAGAAGCGATGGCTCTTTATCCATCACTTCAAAGAGAGCAGCAAATGTGTTCATAACAAGAAGAAGCATAACGCATGTTGTGCCGAATGAATCGGCCTAACTGCGCCGGAGAGCGTGAAAGGCCGATATACTATTAGTGCTCAAATTCGTTACGCGTTGCAGTCTTCGCGGCTCGGTTCTTCGAGGTTGTGGCGTTTGATCATGCGTTGGAGGGTGCTGCGGTCGATGCCGAGGATGCGTGCGGCGGCCTGCTTGTTGTTGTGCGTGTGTTCGAGGACGCGGCGGATGTGGCGGCATTCGAGTTCGGAGAGTGAGAGCAGAGACTCGTTGGTGTCGGCTGCGTCCGGCGGCGCTGCGGTGGGTGCGGCGACTTCTGCTTGTTGGACGGGTGCGGGTTCGACCGTTGAGCGGCTGATGCGTTCGGGCAGGTCTTCGGGGCGCACGATGCCGTCGCAGAGCGCCGTGGCGCGCACGATGGCGTTTTCCAGTTCGCGTATGTTGCCCGGCCATTGATAGTTTTCCAGTATCTCAATCGCCTCGCGCGAAAAACTGAGTGGGCGCTCGCCCGTGCGCTTGGCACGCTCGGCGAAGCGACGCGCGAGCGGCATGATGTCTTCGCTGCGCGCGCGCAGAGGCGGCAGGTGCAGCGTGACGGCGTTCAGGCGATAGAGCAGGTCTTGACGGAAACGCCCCTCGCGCATCTCCCTTTCCACGTCGCGGTTGGTGGCGGCGATGACGCGCACGTCAACTTGCAGCGTGTGGTTCGAGCCGACTCTGCGAATCTCGCCCTCCTGCAACGCGCGCAGGAGTTTCACTTGAAAGGCGGGCGTCGTCTCCGTGATCTCGTCTAGAAAGATCGTGCCGAGGTGCGCTTCCTGCCACAGGCCTCGCCTGTCCATCGTCGCGCCCGTGAACGACCCGCGCACGTGGCCGAACAGTTCCGACTCGATCAGTTCCGCCGGAATAGCACCGCAGTTAACGGCGACGAATGCGCTCTCTCCGCGCTGGCTGCGACGGTGGATGGCGCGCGCCACGACCTCTTTGCCCGTGCCCGATTCGCCCGTAATCAGCACCGGCAAGTTCGTTCCCGCCACGCGCCCCACGAGTTTCATCGCTTCGACGAAGGCCGCGCTCTGCCCGACGAGATCTATGTCCGATGTGTAGACGGGCGGCAGCAGATCGCCCGTCGTGTTCTGCCGCGCGCGTTTCTCGATGCCGTTTCTGACCGACTGCGCGATGGCGAGCACGTCGTCGTTGTCGAAGGGCTTCATCAAATAGTCGTATGCGCCGGAGGCGACGGCGTCGAGCGCGCCGACGGCAGAGCCGTGCCCGGTCATCAAAACGATCTGCGCCTGCGGTTGCTCTTCGGTGAAGCGGCGCAGCACTGCGAAACCGTCGTGGCCGCCGTCGCCGCCGAGCTTCACGTCGCAGAAGACGAGCGCCCACGTCTCTCGGCCGAGTAGCTCGAAAGCATGTTCGGCCGATTCCGCTTCGCTCACAGACCAGCCGTCCACGCGCAAGACCTCCGCCACGTTATCGCGGATCAAGTGCTCGTCGTCGATGACGAGTGCTTTCATGTTTTCGTTCAACTGTAAGGCCATAAGTTCAAAACGTCAGACTCGGACACATATAAATTGGCGCAAAGTTGCTAAGAAACAAAAGGCGCAATTGCCCTTTCGTTTCACTTTATCCTAGCCCGTGCCGGTGCTGCCGAAGCCCCCCGCGCCGCGCTCAGTCTCATCGAGCGCGTCCGCCCACGCGGCGTCGGGCGTGTTGATCGCTTCGACGATCAACTGCGCGATGCGTTGTCCCGATTCGAGCGTCAAGGGGTCGCGCCCGTGATTGACGAGCGCGCAGACGATCTCGCCGCGATAGTCGCTGTCGATCACACCGGCCAGAACGTCCAGACCGTGACGGACGGCCAGCCCCGAACGCGGCGCGATACGACCGTAGAAGCCGCTTGGGATGGCGACGGCCAAGCCCGTCCGCACCGCCGCCCGCCCGCCCTGCGCCTCCAATGTCACCTCTTCGACGGAGAAGAGATCAAGCCCCGCCGCCCCCTCGCTGCCACGCGCAGGCAGGCGCGCCGCCGGATGCAAACGCAAAAATTTCAACACGTCAGTCACTTTAAAGCCGCAGAAGTTAGAGGTCAGAGATTAGAGGTTAGAGAAGACAGTTTTTGTTTTAGCTGAACTCTGACCTCTAACCTCTGACCTCTGCTCTTTCAAGCCCTCGCTTCGTTGATCCAGATCGGTTTCGAGTTGCAGCCCGTGCCGTTGCTGCGCCACTTCGGGCACGACCAGAAATAACTGCCCGCGCTCGAAGGGCCGCGCTTCACCGTCGGCGTCTCGCACTCAGGACACGGCGGCCCGGTCTCAACTTTAACGACGGGCGTCGTCGCCTTCTGCGCGCCGCGCGCCCCGTCGCCCGCGCGCTGCGTTTCGTTGATCCAGACGGGCGCGGCGTTGCAGCCGCTCTTGTCGCTTTTCCAACGCGTGCAGCCCCAGAAGTAGCTCTCGTTTTTGAAGGGGCCGCGCTTCACGGTCGGTGCGCCGCATTCCTTGCACGGCTCGCCCGTTTCGGGCGCGGGGCGCGCCTCTTCCAGCGCGCCCCGCTCGTCGAACCAACGCGCGCCGCGACACTCCGGGTAACGCGCGCACGAGAGCGACGCGCGCTTACCCTTCTCCTTCGGCACGCGCAGCCGCATCGCGCCGCCGCACAGGTCGCATCGAGTCGCGAGCATCAACTTTCGTTGCTTCGCGTTCTTCGGCGCGTCGCTGATGAAGCCGCACGCGTCGCGCCCTTCGGAGCAGACGAGAAACTTTCCGCTCGCGCCCGTGCGCTCGACGAGAAAGCCCGCGCGTTCTTCCAACTTGCACTTCGGACAATCAACCGCGTCGTCGGGGCGCGGTCGCGGTGGCGGCGGACAGACGGTTACGCCGTTCTCTCCCGTTGCAGGACGCTCCATCTCGGCCGCACCGATCTGCGCGACGAGTTCCGTCACCATCACCTTCACTTCGCCCATGAACGCATCGCGCGCATATTCGCCGCGCACCATCCGCGAGAGTTTCTGTTCCCAACTGCCCGTGAGTTCTGCCGACTTGAGCAACTGCGAAGGCAACAGCTTGATGAGCGCGATGCCTTTCGGCGTCGCCACGAGCGATTTCTTGTCGCGCGTGATGTACTCGCGTTTGAGAAGCGTCTCGATGATGGCCGCGCGCGTCGCCGGAGTCCCCAAGCCCGAATCCTTCATCGCCAGACGCAACTCTTCGTCTTCCACCTTCTTCCCAGCCGTCTCCATCGCGCCGAGCAGGCTCGACTCGGAATAGCGCGGCGGCGCTTTCGTCTGCTTCGCCACGGCTTCCACGTGCGCCACGTCAACTGACTCTTTCGCCTTTACGGGCGGCAACTCCGCGTCTTCCGCTTCGTCTTCGCCGTCCGCTTTTTTGCGATCCTCCCTGCCCGGCGGATCGACTTCGCGCCAGCCCGCCTTGAGCACCACCGTGCCGCGCGTCATAAACTGCTCGCCCTCGACCGCGGTGATGATCGTCGTGCGTTCAAGCTCCGCGTCCGGGTAGAAGGCTGCGAGGAAGCGGCGCGCGACGAGGTCGTAGATGCGTTTCTCGTCGGGCGCGAGCGCGTTCGGCTCGACGCGTTGCTTCGTCGGGATGACGGCGTGGTGATCCGTCACCTTCTTGTCGTCAACGTGGCGGCTCGACAACTTCGGCGTGCCCTTTGCCAGAATCGTCTCGATAAACTTCACGTATGGCCCCACGCCCGCCGCTTCGACGTGCGCGCGTAGTTCCTGATTAACGCTCGTCGAGAGATGACGCGAAGAGGTGCGCGGATAGGTGATGAACTTTTTCTCGTAGAGTGCCTGCGCCAGTTCCAACGTGCGCGCGGCAGAGAAGGCGTAGCGCGCGTTGGCGGCGCGCTGCAAGGCGGTCAGATCGTAGAGGAGCGGCGCGCGCTCTTTCGTCGCCTTCTTGTCAACTTTCTCGACCGCGCCCTGTTTGCCTTCGACTTTGAAGACGATTGCCTCGGCCGCGTCTTTGTGATCGAAGCGGCTGCCAGCCTTGTTGAACCATGTACCGCGATAGGTGCTCCCCGTAGTCGTCTGAAAATCCGCAACCACCTCGTAGTAATTGGTTGGAACGAAGTTGGCGATCTCCTCGTCGCGCCCGACGATGAGTGCGAGCGTCGGCGTCTGCACGCGCCCCAGAGAATAGACGCCTTCGTGCCCGGCGCGGCGTGCCTTGATGGTCTGCGCGCGCGTGGCGTTCAAGCCGACGAGCCAGTCGGCCTGTTGGCGCGAGCGCGCCGAATCGAGCAAGCCCGCATACTCCGCAGCGGGTTTGAGACGATTGAAGCCGGCGATGATCTCATCGCGCGTCAACGAAGAAATCCACAGACGCTCGACCGGCTTGCGCGAGCGCGCGAGCGTGTAGACGAGATCAAAAATCAGTTCGCCCTCGCGTCCGGCGTCCGCCGCATTGACCACGCTCGTCACGTCCGCGCGTCCGAGCAGGGTCTTAATGACTTTGAATTGATCGAGCGTCCTATCTGAGGCGTGATACTTGAACTCCGCAGGGATGATCGGCAGAGTCTCCATCCGCCAGGACTTCCACGTCGGGTCATAACTCTCCGGGTCGTCCAGTTCGACGAGATGGCCGATGCACCACGTCACGATGTCCGTCTTCCCTTCCAGATAGCCCTCGCCGCGCCGCGTCGCACCGAGCGCCGCTGCCACGTCACGCCCCATCGAAGGCTTCTCTGTGATGATGAGTCGCATAGGAAAGCTGTTAGCTGTTGGCTGTTGGCTGTTGGCTGTTGGCTGTTGGCTGTTAGTAACTGGGTAACCGCTTTTTCAAACTTTAGCAACTCTATATGATGAACAGCGCAACCGGCGAAAGGCATTTAAATTCATCCCTCATCCTTCATCCCTTATCCCTATTCTCATAGTCCCGCCATGTCCCACTTGCGTATCACGTCGTTGACGAGTGCGGCGATCTTGTCCGTGACTTTGGCGAAGTATTCGTCGGCCTTGCGTTGGTCAAACTTGGGATAGCCCTGTCCCGGTTGATAGAGGCCGATGGATGAAGGGAACGGAGTGGCCGACCAGGTGCCTGCGGGCGGGTAGGGCGTGGCGAGGTCGTCTTTGTAGCGTTCGGGATGTACGAGCGTCGGGTCGATGGCCTGCACGAAGGCCGTCTCGTTCCAACCGGCGTGGCCGCCGTCTTCGCCGAAGACCTGCTTCGTCACGTCCGAAGCGTAAGACCACCAGTTGACGACGAGCGTACGCACCTTGCGTTCGGTCGCAACTTCGGCGGCGACGGAATTGAGCACGGCCGTCTGCCCGCCGCCGTGGCCGTTGATGATGACGATGTTGCGAAAGCCGTTCTTCGCCAGTCCTTCGAGAATTTGTTTGACGAAGGGGCGATAGGCCGCTTCCGTGATCTGAAACGCGCCGGGATAAGCCTCCATGCTGCCCGTCATGCCGTAAGGCAATACGGGCGCGATCATGGCGTTGGTGCGGCGCGCGATCCTCCGTGCGATGGCGAGCGGCGCGGTGTTGTCCGCGCCGTTGTTGACGACACCGTGCGGCTCAAGCGTCCCCGTCGGCAACAGCACCGTCTGGATGCGCGAGGGCACAACCTCTCGAAACTCCATCCAGTTGATGCGATCCATCTCGCGCGTCGAGACAGTATCGGCCGACTGCCCAGACTGCTGCGCGCTCGTCGTCTGCTGTTTCGTGGCTTGCGCGAGAAGCGTGTGCGGCAGGAGCACGGCCGCCAGTGAGAGCATCAAGATCGTCTGCGCTGTTTTCATCGTGTCATGTCCTCGGAACGTGTTGTCGCCGCCGCTTCGCCCGCGCTTCACTGCTTGACTGCCGCACGCCGCACGCGCCATATTTCCCGGCACAAATTCGCAGGGACGGTCTTTAACTTCGTTAAGGAGACGCTTGAAAAAAATGTTTCTCTTACTCGACCTGGCCCCGACGCCTCCGGGCAAAGAATCGTTCGTGCTCTTAATGGCCGCACTTCTTCTCTCCCTGACAGCCTGTGCGTGCCTCGCAGCGCTCATCATATTTTTTGTGCGCCGCAGACGCAAAGCCGCAAGCGCGACGACCGGCACGCACGCCCCCGTCCAGACTGAAACTGTCTAGAACGATTGGCGACCGGCATCCCGCCGCTACTCAACTTACCACGCCGAACCAATTGTAGACATTGAGCACTTCGCCGACGGCGAAGGAGATGAGGTTGGCCGCCGTGATGGCGGCGAAGTCGCGCCACATCGAAGCGCGTCCCAGTTGGTCGCGTTCGCCGAAGGCCGTCCAGAACAGCGCGCACTCGGCCACGGGCGCGAACGTCTCGGCCGTGACGAGATAAGCGAACCGCGACGAACTTCCGAACAGGAGCGGCAACACCAGTACGACGATTGGATACGTGCAGGCCGTCAGCCACAGGCCGGAGAGAAATTTGCGGCGCAAGGTGTGGCGAACTGACAGGCCGTAGAGCAGCACGGGCGTCTCAAGCGCGACCGTCAGGAGATAGCCTACGGGGAGGAACCACCAGAGTTCGAGCGTGCGCGCCTCCACCTTTACAACATCCGCAAGAGGAAAGGCGCTTCGGCCAAAACGTGCGCCATGGCGAGCGTGAAGTAGAGATCGCGCGTCGTGGAATAGTCTGCGAGAAAGGCGAGCCAGAGCAGCACCACACAGACGGCCGACAGGATGAGCGCCGTGCGTATGAGACGCGGCCAACCTCTACGCGTGTGGCGCACGAGCGGCAATGAATCGAAGCGCCACGGCGCGTCGCGTCTCGCACCGCCCGCTACCCTCAGACCTGCGAGCGGCAAGGCCAGCAGCCACACGCTGTAGTGAATTGTTTCGAGAAAGACGTGAGTGGCAACGAGCAGGTGACTTGAGACACCCGGCAAAATGTTCGCCCCGGCGTGGTTTGTGATGCGAAGCGCCAGTGCGTCGCCGCTGCTCTCTCCGGCCGCGGCGAGCGCGGGCGCGTCGGCCAGTTGCCACCAGAGCAGGCCGATGCAGAGGGGAAGCGCAGCGAGACAGAGGTGATAGGCGCGCAGCCAACCAGGGCGCGTGCGCCGCAAGTGGCGTTCGAGAAACCAGAGCGCGACGAGCGGGTGCAGATAGACGAGGCCGAGGCTGAACACGTGCGGCGCGAGCCAGTTGAGGGCGACGAGCGCGAAGGCGACCGGAAAACTCCAAGACCAATCGCGTCGCGGCGTCTGTCGCCCACGCATCCAGACGAGCGCCGCGAGCCACAAGACGAAGAGACTGTTCCAGACGCCCAGGGCAAGCGTCCACTCGTCTCCCGTCCACATGAACGCGTGACCCAACAAGGGCAGCGCCGCGTAAGCTGCGATCAGCGACGCGATCCCTGCGAAGGCTACGCAGAAGAAGTTGCGCGAACGCCCCAGACGCGCGGGCAGGCGCGCGAGGAAATAACGCAACTCGAACCAGTTGTGCGGCCCCGCGAACAGAAAGACCGTGACGATGGAGAAACGCAAAGGCATCCACGCCGCCAGAAGCGCCGCCGCCCCGAAAACGAGGAGCGCCGCACACGCGAACACAGACGCGCTCGTTTCATCGCGCCCCGCGCCCGTCGCACGCCACTCGAACCTTCCCACGTTGTCAGCGCGTTCCACTTCGCTTACCTGCTCTCCGTTGTCGTCGACGCCGTCGTAGCGGCCGGGACGATCAACTTGAACACGTTGGGTTCGTCCACAATCTCTATTCTGATCACGCCGTTCAGTCCTTCATTTGGCGTCGTGGCGCGGCGCAAAGTTCCCGCGTCAAGGATGCGCGGTTCGGGCGGGCGCGCGTTGGCGAGCGTCTTAAAGGCCAGCGCCCCGGCAGCCGTGATCAGGACGAGCGCGACCGCCGCCAACTGACGCACGTTGCGCGAGCGCGTGCGCGCGACGAAGACGCCCGCGAAGGCGAGCGCGAGCGAGAGAAAGACGCCCGCGATGATCGTCCGCGTCGGGCTCGAAGAATCGATGCCGGCCGAGGCGTTCGACGCAGGGTCTTCACGTTCCAACTCCGCCCGCAGTTGCCGCAACATGTTCTGTGGAATTTGCAGACGCGCTTCCGTCACGTCGTTGCGCGATTCGATCAACATGCGCGCGGCGGGCAGCGGCGCGGTGCGTCGAGCCTTTTGCGGGGTCGGTATATGTTGGGGCGCGGGAATGTCTGCGAAGGCGGGCGCGGCGAGCGACGCCAGAGACAGAACCACAGAGCAGAGTCTCAGTTTCATGTTCGATGTCCTCGGTTGGTGGATGATGAAAAGCCGCGAATCGTGAATCGTAAATCGTGAACAGAGAAAACCTGTCTTTCACCATTCACCATTGACCATTGACCATTCACCGCTTTGTATGGCACGACTCAAACGGTTGTCAAGATTTTCACGCGCGAGGGTCGAAACGTCGAGCGACGACTGGCGAGGGGCGACGGCGCGTGTGCTTAAATCGTCGAGCGCGCACGCATCCGTCGCACTCTTAGTTGCCGCCTCTGTCGTAAACAGTTGCCAGCAGCAGCGGCGCGCATAGTCGGCCGCCCCTGCGTGTGCCAGTTAATGCGTTTGCAAACGGTATACGTCTGCGGTCGTATCTTCGGTTTGTGCCCGCGCTCTCTTGTCAAAGGGCGGTTGCGGTCGGTCTGTGTCTGCGGATATATTTCCGTTCGCACCATCGCCGCCCGCGGCAGACAGTCGCCTTCAAATTGCATCGGCCAATTCATTTATCTCGCATGCACGCGTCCGGCAGGGAGCGCCGGAAGGAGAGAGCCTTGAGCCATCGTCAGGAAGAAGATCAACACGCGCACGTCAACCGTAGAGAGTTTATCGGGGCAGGTCTCGCGGCCGGCGTCGCCTTCGCGGCACACGCACGCCCGCCCGCCGCTTCATCGCCGTTCGCGCCCTCGCATTACGCGCCCGTCGCGGAAGAACTGGAAGAAGTGACCATCGCAGAGTTGCAGGAAGGGATGCGTAGAGGCAAGTGGTCTGCGCGCGAACTGGCGGAGAAGTACATCGAGCGCATCGAGCGTTTCGACCGCAAAGGCCCAACTCTCAACTCCGTCATCGAACTCAACCCGGACGCGCTCTCTCTGGCCGCCGCGCTCGACCGCGAACGCAAACAGGGGCGCGTGCGTTCGCCCCTGCACGGCGTCCCCATCCTGCTCAAAGACAACATCGACACGGCCGACCGGATGCAGACCACGGCCGGGTCGCTCGCCCTCGCCGGGACGCATGCGCCGCGCGATGCTTTCGTTGCCGCGCGTCTGCGCGAAGCGGGCGCTGTCTTGTTAGGCAAGACCAATCTGAGCGAGTGGGCAAACTTTCGTTCCACACATTCGACGAGCGGTTGGAGCGGGCGCGGCGGGCAGACGCGCAACCCTTACGCGATAGATCGTAACCCGTGCGGTTCGAGTTCGGGCTCGGGCGTGGCCATCGCCGCCAACTTCGCCGCCGCAGCCGTCGGCACGGAGACTGACGGCTCAATCGTCTGTCCCTCTTCGGCCAGTTCGCTCGTCGGCATCAAACCCACGCTCGGCCTCGTCAGTCGCTCCGGCATCATCCCCATCGCGCACAGTCAGGACACGGCCGGCCCGATGACGCGCTGTGTCGCGGATGCTTGCCACTTACTCAATGCGCTCGCGGGGATCGATGCGCGCGACCGCGCGACGCAGACGAGTCAGGGCAAAGCGCACGCCGACTACACGCGCTTTCTGGACGCGGGCGGGCTTCGCGGCGCGCGCATCGGCGTGGCGCGCAAGTTCTTCGGCTTCAGCGACCACGTGGACAAGTTGATGAACGAAGCCATCGACGCCTTGAAGCGCGCGGGCGCTGACATAGTTGACCCGGCCGACCTGCCTTCGCACGGCAAATACGACGACTCCGAGTTTGAAGTGTTGCTCTACGAGTTCAAGGCCGATCTCAACAAGTACCTGGCCGAGCGCGGCGGGGGCGTGCCGCGTTCGCTCAAAGAATTGATCGAGTTCAACGAGCGCAACCGCGAGCGCGAGATGCCCTACTTCGGTCAGGAGATCTTCCTCAAGGCGCAGGAGAAAGGCGCGCTCACGAGCAAGGCGTACCTCACGGCGCTCGCCAAAAATCATCGCCTCTCGCGCGCCGAAGGCATCGACGCAACGCTCACCAAACATCGTCTCGACGCCATCATCGCGCCCACCGGCGGCCCGCCGTGGACGACCGATCTCGTCAACGGCGACCACTACACGGGCGGCAGTTCCACTCCGGCGGCCGTCGCGGGCTATCCGAACATCACCGTCCCGGCCGGTTACGTCTACGGTCTGCCCGTCGGCATCTCTTTCTTCGGCCGCGCCTACAGCGAACCCGTGCTCATACGCCTGGCCTACGCCTTCGAACAAATGACCAAACATCGCCGCCCGCCGCAGTTTTCCACGACTGCGAACCTGCGCGATTAAGAGTGCCGTTGAAACTTACGAATCTTCTCTCCTTTGCGCCTCCAGCGTGAGACTTATGCACACCAAAGAATAAACTCACGCAAAGGCGCAAAGACGCAAAGATAAGCAGTTTGGAAATTGACTCTATATCGTCCGAGGTGAGTTTATGATCATCACGACAGAGTACGTTGACATTGAAGTTGATGGCAGCCCGATGCGGATGCTGGTGGCCGCACCGAAGGCCGAAGGAAAGTATCCGGGCGTGCTGTTCTATTCCGACATCTTCCAACTGACGGGGCCGATGGTGCGCGCCACGGCACGCCTCGCAGGCTACGGCTTCGTCGTCGCCGCGCCCGAAATCTATCACCGCCACGAACCACCCGGCACGGCCATCCCCTTCGACGACCCGGGACGCACGCGCGGCCTCGAAGGCGCGGCGGGCACTCCCGTCGCAGCCTTCGACGCGGACTGCCGCGCCACGCTCGACTACCTGGCCGCGCACCCGCGCGTCGCCGAAGGCCAACTCGCCGCCGCGGGCTTCTGTCTCGGCGGCCATCTGGCATTTCGCGCCGCGCTCCAACGGGACGTTCGCGCCACCGCCTGCTTCTACGGCACGGGCATCCACAACGGCAAACTCGGAAAAGACGCCGACGCCGGTTCGCTCGAACGCGCCTCGGAAATTCGCGGCGAGCTATTGATGGTCTTCGGCACGCTCGACCCGCACATCCCCGCAGACGGCCGCACCAAGATTGAGAGCGCGCTCCGCGATGCGCAGGTTAACTACTCCATCAAACTCTACCCGGCCGAGCACGCCTTCATGCGCGACGAAGGCGCACGCTACGACCCCGAATCCACCGACGCCGCCTTTGCCGACATGATCCAACTCTTTCGAAAGACGTTTAAGGAGTGAATGGTAAATGGTGAATGGAGCAGAAGCCGTCTTCTTCCATTCACCATTCACCATTCACCATTTACCGCTTTTATCCGTTGACCACTTCGCCGCCGTTCGGGTGTAGGATTTGGCCTGCGATGTAGGAAGAGTCGTCCGAGGCGAGGAAGACGTAGGCGGGCGCGACCTCTTCGGGTTGACCGGGGCGTTTCATCGGCACGTTCGCGCCGAAGCTCTCGACCTTCTCAGGCGGGAACGTCGAAGGAATCAGGGGCGTCCAGATCGGCCCCGGCGCGACGCCGTTCACGCGTATGCCGCGCTCTACGAGCGACTGCGAGAGCGAGCGCGTGAAGGCGACGATTGCGCCCTTGGTCGAAGAGTAGTCGAGCAGTTCGGGGCTTCCCTTGTAGGCCGTCACGGAAGTCGTGTTGATGATGGCGCTGCCCGGCTTCAAGTGTTTGAGCGCGGCTTTGACGAGATAAAACATCGCGTAGATGTTCGTGCGGAAAGTGCGCTCCAGTTGCTCTGCGCTGATCTTCTCGATTGAATCCTGCGGGTGCTGCTCGGCCGCGTTGTTGACGAGCACGTCCAGACGTCCGAGCTCTGCGACCGTGCGTTCCACCGCCGTGCGGCAAAAATTCTCGTCGCCCACGTCGCCGTCAATCAACAGGCAGCGTCGCCCTTCCCCTTCGACGAGTCGCGCCGTCTCGCGTGCGTCCTCGTGTTCGTTCAGATACATGACGCAGATGTCCGCGCCCTCGCGCGCGTAGGCAATAGCGACGGCGCGACCAATGCCGCTGTCGCCGCCCGTGATGATCGCGACGCGGCCTTCGAGTTTGCGACTGCCGATGTGCGTCGCGTCGTCTGCCACGGGGCGCGGCGTCATCTCCGCTTCGATCCCCGGCTGCTCCGCCTGCTGCTGCGGCGGCATGGTCTTCTGTTCCTCTTGTCCCTCTTCCTCTGCCATAACTTCCCTCTCCCCTTTCACGCTCAATTTAAATTTTCCGCGCCCGCCGAAAAATAGCCGGCGACAGGCACAGACAAAAACGCCCGCGCGCCGCGAGCGCACGAGATTCTATGTGGAAACTCGCGCTCCCCTTAACTTCACACGGGCGACTCGAATTTTCTAAGGCGAAAGCGAAAAAGTCTAGCGGCACGCACGAGCTACAGTCTGTCCGTTCGCGGACGAAGCGCGGCGCACTCATCTCTCTGCGAAAGTGAGTACGAACACGTACAGACGCACGCCTTACGCGCCCTTTAAAGTTTCGAGCATCCCCCGTGAGCGACATTTAAAAATCAAGTTCGAACAGGCAGGCATGACGATGAACAAGAAGGAAGAGTTGACGGGGACAATTTATCAGGAAGTTTGTACGTGGTGCGGCGTGGTCGTTCGCCGTCTCAATACTAAAAACTCTCGCGGCATGTGTCTCAAATGCTACGCGCGCATGCTGAGCGACCACCAACGCTCATCCCCCATGCTGCCCAAAACTTTCCGGCAGAGCGAACGCTGAGCGCCGAACAAAACTAAAAACAGGAAACCACGAGCAGACACGAAACAGCACGAACTTCTTCTTCGTGTCGTTTCTGTGAATTCGTGGTTTCCTGTTTTTGTTAGTCACCCTTAGCGTCAGTCTTCCGGCAGACTCCACGTCTGCCCGATCTCTGTCAAGGCCACGCGCCAGCGTTCGCGCCCCGACACGGCGAGCAGTCGCTCGACGGGTTCGCCCACAGGCTCGCGGCTCAAACGAAAAGTCGAATGGTGCATCGGCAAGATGTAGGTTGCGCCCATCTCACGCGCCATGCGCCATGACTGTTCAGGATTGGCGTGCGCGTAGATGTACGGATCGTAAGCGCCAATCGGCATCATGGCGAGCACGACGCGTGCGCGTCCGCGCAGGCGCGCAAAGGCGCGCGTGTCGGCCGTGTCGCCGCCGAAGACTATCGCGCGTCCATCTTTCTCGATCAAAAAACCGCCGTAACCGCGCTCTCTGTCCGTCAGCTTGCGCGCGCCCCAGTGGTTCACCTCAATCGACTCGACGCGTGCGCCGTCCACTTCCGTACACTCTCCCCACGCCAACTCGTCCACGCGCCGGAAGCGACGCACAAGATCGCCGTTGCCGCGCTGCACGACTGCGCGCTCGATTGTCCGGCGCGGCAGGCGCGCGAGCGTCCCCGTGTCGCAATGATCCATGTGCGCGTGCGAGACGAGCACGGCGTCGAGCGCGGGCAACTCCTGCGCCGAGAGCGCGGGCGCGACGAGACGGCGCGGCCCGACCGTCAACAGACCCGGCACACGCAAGCCCACGCGCTCACGCAAGGCCGGATCGGTCAGCAGCCACGTCCCGTAAAAATTGATGAGCACCGTCGCATGACCGAGCCACGCCACAGTCAAACGGTCGTCTGGCCACTCCGAAGGGCGCGGCTGGTGCGGCGCGGGGACGATTGCCTCGCGCCGCTCCCGCAGACGCTCCTCCACGAAACGCCGCCCGAATCGCCGCGCAAATCCCGCATACGTTCTTAAATTGCCGATAGTCGTATTCATGTCCGTTTAGATGCGTGCGAGCGGTCGAACGTCAGCAATCGGGAGGGACGAATAACCGGCTACTGACAACGGACAATGTATTGTATGCTCAAGGCGTGCAGATATTCCGTTTGAACTTTTAAGCACTTACACTTGCCGCAAGCTCAACAGACATTGACGGCGTGGCTGCCCGACCTGATTTACACGGGCGGGCGCTTCGCAAGCGGCCTCGCGCTCGTCTCGGACGGCGCGGGTCGCATCGTCGCACTCACGCGCGACTGGGAACAACTCACGGCACGCGTGGTGCCCCTGCGGGGACGTGCGCTTCTGCCCGGCCTCGTCAACGCGCACTCGCACGCCTTCCAACGCGTCATACGCGGGCGCACCGAACGTCGCTCGGCCGCGCATGATTCTTTCTGGACGTGGCGCGAGATGATGTACGCCGCAGCCACGCGCCTCTCTCCCGAAGACATCTACGACGCCTCGCGCATGGCTTTCCTTGAGATGGCCGCCTCCGGCATCACGGCCGTCGGCGAGTTTCACTACCTGCACCACGCGCCCGATGGCGTGCGCTACGCGGACGCAAACGAACTGGCGAAGCGAGTCGTCAGCGCCGCCACGGATGTTGGTATTCGCATCGCGCTCCTGCGCGTCGCCTACGTGCGCGCGGGCTGGAATAAGCCGCCCGACCCGCGACAGGCACGCTTCATAGAACCCGACTCCGAAGCGTTTCTTAAGCAGACCGAAACTCTCGCACAAGACCTCGCGCATCCGAACGCCGACTCGCCGGGAGAGTCTGAAACGACGCCCGCCGCGTGGGTCGGAGTCGCGCCGCATAGCGTGCGCGCCGTGCCGCTCGAATATCTACGCGAGGTGTCGGCGTTTGCCCACGCGCGCGCCATGCCCGTCCACATGCACGTCGCGGAGCAACCCGCGGAGATCGCCGCCTGCACGGAGGAACACGGCCGCGCGCCCGTCGCGCTGCTCGCCGCCGAAGGGCTGCTCGGCGAACACTTCACGGCCGTCCATGCCGTCCACATCACGCAAGGAGACGTGCGTGCGCTTGCCCACGCACGCGCGCACGTCTGTGCCTGCCCGGCGACCGAACGCAACCTCGGCGACGGCATTGTCCCGGCCGATCTGCTGCTCGCCGCGGGCGTCCCCGTCTCGCTCGGCACGGACAGCCACACGCAGATCGATCTGCTCGAAGATGCGCGCGAACTCGAATACCACCTGCGCCTGCAAAAACTCGAACGTGCCGTGCTCGCTCCCGCGACAAGCGCCAGCGAAGCCGGAGACGAAACCGGCAATCTCGCCGCGCTCGCCGCGCGACTGTTCGACTGCGCCACAGTGAACGGCGCGGCCTCCATCGGCGCACAGGGCGGCGGCACGCTTGAGCCGGGACGCCCCGCCGATTTCTTCACCCTCGCACTCGATGATCCCTCCATCGCCGGAGCATGCGCCGAAGACCTCTTGCCCGCCGTCGTCTTCTCGCTCGCGCGCACCGCCGTGCGCGACGTAGTCGTCGGCGGCCGCACGCTTGTCTCCGATGGACACCACCACGCGCAAGATGAGATCATCGAACGCTTCACAAATCTACAGCGCAAACTGTGGCATTGAACCTTCGCACATCAATATGAATGTCGCACAGACACTCGCCGAACTCGTCCACATCGACTCGGTTTCGGCGCGCTCTAATTTGGAGATCATCTCTCACCTTGCCGCGCGCGTCGAAGCCCTCGGCTTGTGCGCGCGGATGTTTCCTTACACGGATGCGGCGGGCGTGAAGAAGTTCAACCTCGTCGCCGTTCCTCCATCAGTTGATGCGGAGCGGATGGAAGTTGAACTCGCGCTCGTCGGGCACACGGATACAGTGCCTTACGATGCGGCGTGGACGGAGGCGCTCGCGCTGACGGAGCGTGAAGGAAAATTTTACGGGCGCGGTGCGTGCGATACGAAAGGCTTTATCGCCGCCGCGCTGGCGGCCGTCGAGCAGGCGGATGTGGCTCGACTCAAGCGACCGCTCGCGCTCGTCTTCACGGCGGACGAGGAGGTCGGCTGTATCGGCGCGAAACGACTCGCAGAGGCGGACGCGCTCCGTGCTCGCTATGCCATCGTGGGCGAACCGACTTCGCTCAGACCGATGCGCGCGGGGAAGGGTTATTGTCTGGCGGAGGTGCGCATCGGCGGGCGCGAGGGACACAGCGCGTATCCGTCGCTCGGCGCGTCGGCCATCTTTCGCGCGGCGCGACTCATCACGCGCATCGAGCGTGTGGCCGAATCCTTGCGCACAATAGACGCGCACGAGGCTTTCGACCCGCCTTACACAACGCTGAACGTCGGCGTCGTCGGCGGCGGCACGGCCAAAAACATCATCGCGGGCGAATGTCGCTTCACGCTCGAATGGCGTCCCGTTCCCGGACAGGCAGCGTCGCGCGTGGTCGAACTCATCCAAGCCGAGGTCGAAGATTTGCGCAGGGCTGAGCCGGACTTCGATTGTCACATCGAAATCCTGCGGCTCGACGGTGGAGTTGAGACGCGTGCGGATTCAAGGCTTGTGCGCGCGCTTGAAACTTTCAGCGGGCAGACGGCGGGCACAATCGCCTTCGGCACGGAAGCCCCGCAACTCATCGAGATGGGTGCGGAAGCGGTCGTCTTCGGCCCCGGTCAAATTCAAACCGCGCATCGCACGGGCGAGTTTGTGCCCGCCGCCGAACTCGACGCTTGTGTCCGAATGCTCTCCCGGGCGATTGAAGAATTTTGTCGTTAGTCAGTCATCATTTTTTCTATTCGTCATTGCTCACTTCAATCTATCGGCGACAAACTTAACGCAGCAAGCGGCTGACAACTGACAAGGCACAACCGATCTCTTTTATGCTTCAGCGAAATTTCACATCCGCATTTTTTCAGACGCTTGCGGGCGCGCTTCTCTCAGTCGTCTTCCTCTTAGGCCACGCGTCGGCGCAGCCACAGCAATCGCAGCCCCAACAGAAACCTCTGACGAGTCAGGAACTCGTGCGGCTCGTCTATCAACTGCCGACGCAGCCGCAGAAGCGCGACGAGATCGTGGAAGAGATCAGACGGCGCGGCATCGACTTTGAATTGACGACAGGCTTGCGCGGCATCGTCGCCACCAAGAGCGGCAACGACACGCTCCTGCGCCGCACGCTCGAAGAGGCCGCGCGGCGACGCGCCAACCCGGCCACCTACGCGCCGCCTTCGGCCGCCGAAGCCGCGCACGTTCTGGCAGAGGCGCGCAAGGCTTCGCTCGAAGCCTCGAAAAGCATTCCGGATTTCGTCGTCAAACAACTCGTCACGCGTTCGGAAGCGCGCGGCCGGACACAGAACTGGCATGTGCGCGACCGCCTCACCGTCGCCGTCAGTTATCGCGAGAGCGCGGGCGGCGAACAATACAAGTTGCTCGCCACGAACGGCATCCCGAACCTTTCGAGCGGGGCTGAACGCGCGAGCTACGAACAGGCGGGCGGCTCGACCACCACGGGCGAATTCGCCTCGCTCCTCATACGCATTTTTTCCGAAGACACGAAGACCGCTTTTCAAGCCGTCGACACAGACACTTTGCGCGGACGCCGCACCATCATCTACGACTTCGACATCAAAAAAGAGACTGCTAACAATCGACTGCTCTACACGGGTGCGGGCGAGACGCGCATGACGACGACGGGCTTGCGCGGGCGCATCTGGGTTGACCGTGAAAAATTCCGCGTGCTGCGCGCCGAGTATACGACCACGGACGTTGAACCCGATTTCCCCATCCGCCAACTTGACAAGGTCATCGAGTTTGACTGGGTGGCGATCTCCGAACGTCAATACCTTCTGCCCGTCGCCGCCAACGCCACGTTTACTTCGGCCGTTCCCGTCACCTACATCGAACACGGCGGGCGCGGCAAATTCACGCAGACCGAGATCGTCCAGTCGCGCAACGAAATACGCTTCCGCAACTATCAACGCTTCGGCAGCGAAGTGAAGATCATCGAAGACGGCGACTTCACCGAAGAGGAAGAACCGGTCAGGAAGCCCGAATAGAGCACAGCGCAGGAGCACCAAGACAAACTGCACGACGAGAAACATTCTTGTCGAAAACCGGTTGACAACAACATTTCCATACAAGATACTTCTCGCGTTTCTCAGGTGCGGGGACGATTTGAGACATCCCTTACAAAGTCTTCATCCCGCACCTCACACAGAGCATAACTTTTGACACTCAGACACGAGCATCCGTTCTTTACCGTCCTCATTCCCCGGTGGAGGCTCTCTGATGAAACGCAAACTGATCCTCCTTCTTGCCTTTGCGATAGCACTCGCGGCAGGCTTGAAATCTTACCAATCTCTCACTCACGCTCAGCCGATCTGCGGGCAGACGGTCGAATGTATCGACAGCGAATACCTCAATTCATGTATCAAGACGCCCACCTCGCTCCCCGCCATAGACGTGCATAGTTCGGGCGACTAGTATGTCGAGAACGCCGGAACACATTGCGGCGCACGACAGTGCTATCGCTTCTTCGCCTGTGAATGCGGCCCGCCCATTTCGAGTCGCCTCTGCACGAACGCGGAAAAACTCGCGGCTTGACCCGTCCCTTGATTGTTGCCCGGTTCGGGCGACGGCGAACGAAAACTGACGCTCACCTCGAAGGCTCAGACTAAAGAGATGGAGGTTTTTAATGAGTACCATTAATGTCGTTGGCAGTGGCTGGAAAGGCGCGCGTGTGGCTTTCGTTGTCGTGTTGCTGATAGCTACTACTGCGGCAACGCTTATTCTTTTGACGGTCGCGTCAAGAAACAGTGTGGGGGCGGATAGAGAAAAAGCGATCCGGCATTTAGAGCGCATCCGGGAAAAATATTCAGGGATCAGATCGATACATCTTACGGCCGACGTGAAAATCGCAATCTATGGCAACGACTTCCGCGCGGGCGGCGGAACTTACGAGTTCTGGGCTGAGAATGACCGATACAGAATCAGGTCTCGCACCGATAAACATATCGGACTCAAAACTGATTTCGATGTTGCCTACGACGGAAAACGTTTCTACTTATTAGACCCCAAACAAAAAGTTCTTTCTTACCAGCAGAAGGATGTTCCGCGAAACACAGTCGCACTTCCTAATCCGCTATTCCTGCCCGTCGATTATTTAAGCAATAACGATGACGATTGCATCTTATGCGCGCTTCGCCTGTCCGACTTCAAAACCGAGAACGCGCGTTCGAGCAACCGTGTCAAATCCCTGACGGTGAAGTCCGAGCGGCGTGACAGTCGTTTAGGCGGAGTCGTCCGCGAACTGGAAATGCCCGGCGGCAAAACTAACAAACAAGCCTTTCGTTTGGCTGTTCGCACTCTGGAAACAAGTGAAGATCAGGCGCGGCCGTTACAGATCGACCGCATCGCGCTTGATGGTAAGGCGTTAGGATCAATTTCATTCAGCGATTTTATGCCGAGCGCACTGGGCGACTTCCCCCGCAACATCTCCATTAAAGCCTTCGATGACAACGGCGCTCTGGCATTGCAGGCCGAGTTTACTATTAAGACTCTGGAGATAAACGAAGCGGTTGGAGGCAATATTTTCACCATCAACTTTGATGAGGCCGATACCGTGTGGGATTCCGACGAAAAAAGATTCGTGAAAGAGAAAAAGGCCGGCGCGCCTCATATTCAGTGAGAGCGCATTTTCTCGTGGTAAACAAACGGAACACACTGTCATTTTGCGGAGGCTGATATGCCGCATCAACGCCGTCAATTCTTTAACCCGCTCGTTATCTTCTCCGGCCTCCTCTGTCTGTTGCTGGCATTCACACTCTCGTTGACCCCGCGTCGCGCAGCCGGACAATCGCACTGCCCTGTGCCCACGCCCACCCCGGCCGAGTGTGATGGCGATGGCGACGGCTTTTCAAACGGTAGCTGCGGCGGTAGCGATTGCGACGATGGCGACGCGAGCGTTTATCCGGGCGCTCCTGTCTCTTGTTACGGCGAAGGCAACGATAACAATTGTAATTACGTCGATGATTACACGGAGGGTGCGTGCGGCGGGTCGCCGGTGTTGATCGACGTGGAAGGTGATGGGATCGAGCTAACCGATGTCGCCGGGGGCGTGTTGTTCGACCTCAACGGTGATGGCGCGCGGGAACAGAGGTCGTGGACGCGCCCGGACTCAGACGATGCATGGCTCGCACTTGATCGTGACGGCAACGAACAGATAGATAACGGCGGCGAGTTGTTCGGCAACTTCACACGGCAGCCTGCATCACGCGAACCTAACGGTTATCTTGCGCTGGCCGAATACGACAAGCCGAATCAAGGCGGCAACGGCGACGGGGTGGTAGACGCTAGCGATGCCGTCTTTAATTGGTTGAGGCTGTGGCAAGACGTAAATCACAACGGTATCTCCGAACCGAGCGAGATGAGGGGCATGGTACAATCCAACATCGCCGTTTTGCATCTTGCTTACAAAGAGTCGAAACGCACGGACGAGCACGGTAATGAATTTCGCTATCGTGCCAAAATAGATAAAGTTGACGGGGGGCGTTTAGCCCGTTGGTCGTGGGATGTGTTTCTCCTGAGCACGCCCTAGCTGAACATTCCAAATTCTACAGGGGAAAGCGCGCGGAGTCTTAAATGCTCTCCGCGCGCTTTCCCCTTTAACCTTGCCCTGTCTTTACGAATCCGCCTGCCCGGCGTACTTGTCCGTGCTGGCGTTGGAGATGACGGGCGCGTCGGTGGTCAGTGCCTGGTTGACGAGTTCGCGCTGTTCGAGTTCGTGGATGGTGTAAGAGCCGGTGGCGGGGCTGGCCGAGGCCGTGCGGCCGACGTAGTAGGGGCGCTCGCAGCCGGGGAGCATACGCATCAGGCGCGGCTCGACGAAGTGCCACCCGCCGTAGTTCTTCGGCTCCTCCTGCGCCCAGACGAGTTGGTCTGCGTTCGCGTAGCGCGCGAACGTTTCGCGCAAGGCGCGCTCGGGGAACGGGTAGAACTGTTCGAGGCGGACGATGGCGACGCGTCTATCGTCCGACTTCAGACGCGCCGCGTTCAGATCGTAATAGACCTTGCCGCTGCACAGGACGATGCGGCGCACGTCCGCAGGGCTGGCGATCTCCGCGTCGTCAATCACCGGACGGAAGCCGCCCGCCGTCAGTTCCGCGACGGAAGAAGTGGCCGCAGGCAAACGCAGCAAACTCTTCGGCGTCATCACCACGAGCGGGCGCGCGATCTGCTGTCGCACCTGCCGGCGCAGCAGGTGGAAATACTGCGCGGGCGTCGTCGGGTAACAGACCTGCATGTTGTTCTCGGCGCAGAGTTGGAGATAGCGTTCCAACCTCGCGTTGGAATGTTCCGGCCCCTGACCTTCGTAGCCGTGCGGGAGTAGCAGGACGAGGCGCGATGGCTGCTGCCACTTGTCCACGCCGGGCGCGATGAACTGATCGATGATCACCTGCGCGCCATTCGAGAAGTCGCCGAACTGCGCTTCCCACATGACGAGCGCGTCCAGCGCCACGACCGAATAGCCGTACTCGAACCCCATCACGCCCTGCTCCGACAGCGAACTATCGAAGACCTCGAAACGCGGTCGGCCGTTTTCTCGCGCGGCCAGTTCGGAGAGCGGCGTCCAGGCCTTGCCCGTCTGCGTGTCGTAGAGAATCGCGTGGCGCTGCGAGAAAGTGCCGCGCCCCGAATCCTGCCCGCTCAGGCGCACGTTCGTGCCTTCGAGCGCGAGCGAGCCGAAAGCCATCGCCTCGCCGAACGCCCAATCCAGAGGCACCGCGCCCGCGCCCATACGCTCGCGCCGCGCCAGTTGGCTCACCATCTTCGGATTGATGTTGAAGCCTTCGGGCACGACTGCGATCTTCTGTCCGAGTTCGCGGATCACTTCGGCCGACACGGCCGTCTCAAGCACGCTTGACCCGTCCTCTTCGACGATGGGCGGCGGAAGTTCGTCCATCTTCGGCTTTCCGGCGACGATCTCCTTGGCGCGCGCCTGCGCCTGCTCGTAGTGCGCGACGCGCTCCTTGATCATCGTTTCCACGTCTGCTTCCGTGAGCACGCCTTCGCTGACGAGCCGGTTGGCATAGATGGCGCGGACGCCGGGATGCGCTTTGACGCGCGCGTACATGAGCGGCTGCGTGTAGCTCGGTTCGTCGCCTTCGTTGTGGCCGAGGCGTCGGAAGCCGATCACGTCGAGCACCACGTCTTTGTTGAACTCCTGCCGGTAGTCGAGCGCAATGCGCAGGACGCGATAGGCGGCTTCCGGATCGTCGCCGTTGATGTGGAAGATCGGCAGTTGCGTCATGCGCGCCACGTCGGTCGAATAGATGGTGGAGCGTCCCTTTTCGGGCGAGGTGGTGAAGCCGATCTGGTTGTTGATGATGATGTGGATGGTGCCGCCCGTGCGATAGCCGCGAAGCTCCGCAAGGTTCAGAGTCTCCATCACGATGCCCTGCCCGGCAAACGCCGCGTCGCCGTGCAGGAGGACGGGGAGCGACAGGTCAATCGCCGCTTCGCGTTCGGCGTCCGTCGCGTCCTGCTTGGCGCGCACCATGCCTTCGACCACCGCATCCACGAATTCCAGATGGCTCGGATTCGGCGAGACGGTGATGCGCACCGCGCGTCCGCTCGTCGTCTGCCGTTCGCCCGTCGCCCCTTGATGATATTTCACGTCGCCTTCGTCGGCCGGGAAGTTCGGATGCACTGCGCCCTCGAAGGCCGTGAAGATGCGTTCGGAGAAATTGCCGACGACGTTCGCCAGCACGTTCAGACGACCGCGATGCGCCATGCCGAGCGTGATGTCTTCGACGCCGCGTTCGCCCGCCTTCTCGATCAACTGGTGCAGGAGCGGGATGATCGTCTCGCAGCCTTCGAGCGAGAAACGTTTCGCGCCGAGGTACTTCGTGTGCAGGAAACGCTCGAACTGTTCGGCGGCGATCAAGCGGTCGAGCAATTGTTTCCTGATTTCGGGCGAGAGCGGTTCGGGGTGTACGAACTCCTGCCGGATGCGCTCGCGTATCCAGAGTTTCTGCTCCTTGCTCTGGATGTGCCGGTATTCCGTGCCGACCTTGCCGCAATAGGCGCGGCGCAGGGTGTCTAAGATGTCGCGCAAGGTCGCGCTTTCGCGCCCGCCAAGTCCGCCCGTGATGAAGGTGCGATCCAAGTCCCAGATCGAGAGGCCGTAGGTTTCCAGTTCGAGTTCGGGATGATCGATGTGGGGCATCGCGTCGAGCGGATCGATGTCTGCGATGAGGTGGCCGCGCACGCGATAGGCGTTGATCAGTTCGAGCACGCGCGCCTGTTTGACGATCTGTTCCTGCGTGCGGTCGCCGCCGAGGAGCGCCGGGTTGCGATCCACAGACCAGCGCATCGGCCGGTAGGGGATGCCGAGGTCTTGAAAGATGCTTTCGTAAAATTCGTGTTGACCGACGAGCAGTTCGTGTACGTGTGCGAGGAACGCGCCCGACTCCGCGCCCTGTATGATGCGGTGGTCGTAGGTCGAAGAGATGGTCAAAGTCTTGCTGATGCCGAGCAGCGAGAGGGCTTCCGCGGTCATCGCGTGATACTCGGCCGGATACTCGATTGCGCCCGTGGCGATAATGACGGATTGACCGGCCATCAGGCGCGGCGTGGAAGCGACCGTGCCGATCGTGCCGGGGTTCGTCAAAGAGATGGTCGTGTCCTGAAAATCGGGCACGCCGAGTTTGCCGTCTCGCGCGCGCTTGATCACGTCGTCGTAAGCCTTGATGAACTGCGAGAAGGAGAGCGCATTCGCCGCCTTGATGTTCGGGACGAGGAGCGAGCGCGAGCCGTCCTTCTTCTGGATGTCGATGGCGACGCCGAGATTGGCTGCGTTGCGGCGCAGGCGAGCGGGCTTGCCGTCTACGACCGCGAAGCCGTCGTTGAGTTGCGGATACTTGTGGAGCGCGCGCAACAGAGCGTAAGCGATCAGATGCGTGTAGGAAGTTTTGCCGCCGCCGTGCTCTTTCAGATGCTTGTTGATGATGGCGCGATTTTCTTCGAGAAGTTTGACGGGCACTTGCCGGTTCGACGTGGCGGTCGGGACGGTGAGACTCGTCTCCATGTTCTCGACGATCTTCAAGGCCGCGCCGCGAATCGGTGCGGCTTCGGCGGACGACTGGGGCGCGGCGTTCGTCGCTGGCGTCAGAGGCGTTGCGCTCGGCGTCGCGGCAGGCTGCGGCGCGGCCGTCGTGGCCTGTGTCGCGGCGGTCGTGCTCTGCGGCGCGGCCGATGTCGTCTGCGCGGCGGGAGCGGGCGTTGGCGTCGTTGCCGTCGCCGCTGCGCCGTCGGTGCGCGGCGGGGTGGCCGTGCTCGCGTTGGTCGCGCCGTTGCCCGAAGACGCGCTCGAAGGGGCGGGCGCTTGAGGCGCGGGCGTTTGGCCCAGCATCTCCGCGAAATAGGCACGCCAGGATTCGTCCACGAGCGACGGGTCGCTGCGGAAACGCTCAAGCAGCGTCTCCACGTAGTTGGCGTTCGCACCGAAGTTGTCGGCGATGAATTGCGAGTAGTCGAACTGGTTCTGTTGTGCGCTCAAAGTCTTATTACCTCTTTGGAGAGAAGCCGCGCGCTTCGTGGCCTGCACGGCGGGGCGGCCGTCACGCTCTGTAAATTGTCCTTTGTTGCTCAAATAATAGCCTATCACTTTCCGTCCCGCATCGCATCCGTCGCCAACTGCGGGCGCAACCCGTTCGCGCCATTTCAACATCACATAACCGCCCTCGAAAACCAGCCCGCGCGAAAGAGACTTATGCCGCCGAAGAAAACTTCACTCCACGCCGCGCTCCGCTGCTTAACGCTCTTCTTCGCCTTCGCTTTCGGCGCGTGCGGCGTCCCGCGCGCGGATGCGCCGGGCGGGGGACAGACGCGCACGCCGCGCGCGTCTTCGTCGCCGCGAGCGCAGTCACCCGCGCCGCAGCCGACCGCGAAACCGGTCTACGAGTCGCCCGTGCTCGAACGCCTCGTCGCGGCGGCGGTCGAACGCACTTCACACGAAGTTGAATACGATCCGAGCTATTTCAAATTGGACTATCCCGGCGGCGACGTGCCCGCAGAGAAAGGCGTCTGCACGGACGAAGTGATCCGCTCCTATCGCGCCCTCGGCATAGACTTGCAGAAGGAAGTTCACGAAGACATGGCCGCCAACTTCTCTCTCTACCCGACGAAGTTCGGCCTCAAGTCAACCGACAGGAACATAGACCACCGGCGCGTGCCGAACCTGCGCGTCTTCTTCGAGCGCAAGGGCAAGTCTCTGCCCATCACGGACGAAGCGACCGACTATCGCCCCGGCGACATCGTGACGTGGGACTTGAACGCGTCGCAGACACACATCGGCATCGTGGTTGACCAGCCTTCGGCCACGCCCGGCCGCTACATGATCATGCACAACATCGGACAGGGGCCGAAGATTGAAGACATTCTCTTCGCATGGAAGATCACGGGCCACTACCGCTACACCGGCCCCGCGCCTCCCGCGCCTACACCAACCCCGAGGCGCGCAACGCCGCGCCCCGCATCGCCCCGATAAGAATCAGTAAGAAGCTGTTTGAGAAGTCCCGTCAGGGACTTCTCAAACCCCTCCTAAGAATCGGTAAGAATCACGTCGCCGCGTCTCTGATCGCTTCCGTCCTGATAGCCGAAAGAAAATTTTCTCGGCGGTCGTTACAATTTTTTCCGACCTCCTGCAAGTTTCGCCTCGCGCCCGCATTCAAGTGGGTGACAAGGTTATGAAGTTCGACCACCGAAGACGCAGGAGGATTTATGAGCCACGCACAACGTAGCGCACGCACCTCGCCAGGTTTCACACGCAGACTTTTTACCGCTTCGCCCTCGCGCCAACACGCGCGCCTGCTCTGGATCGCGCTCTGCATCGTCGCGGCGCTCTTGTTGTCTTCGTGCGAACGCGTGTCCGAGCCGAAAAAAGTTTCGCAGAGCAGAAATGAACGCGCGGCGGAAACGGCGAGGGCTTCAAGCGCCGAGGTCTCCGCGCCCCTCGTCGCAGCGCCTGCGAGTCCCGGTGCTGCAAGGAAGGAGGTGGTCGCACGCGCTGACCGTGCCGATTTCGACGATAAGGAGTTCAACACCGAAGCCTACAAGCATATCGACGAGAACCCATTCTTCGAGGTCGCGCGCGTGCCGCTCTCCACTTTCTCCATCGATGTGGACACGGCCTCTTACAGCAACACGCGCCGCTTCCTGCGCGAAGGCCGACTGCCGCCGAAAGACGCCGTCCGCATCGAAGAGTTGATCAACTATTTCTCTTACGACTATCCGCAGCCCGTGGGCGACGCGCCGTTCTCCATCAACGCCGAAGTCTCGGCCTGCCCCTGGAACACGAAGCATCGCCTCGTCCACATCGGCTTGCAGGGCAAGCGCGTGCACAAGGAAGACTTGCCGCCCGCCAACCTCGTCTTCCTGCTCGACGTGTCAGGCTCGATGAACTCGCCCGACAAACTGCCGCTCGTCAAGTCGTCCCTGCGCATGTTGGCCGAACAACTCTCAGCGCGCGACAGGATCAGCATCGTCGTCTATGCCGGTTCGAGCGGCCTCGTTCTGCCTTCGACGCCCGGCGACCGTCGCGGCGAGATCATCGCCGCGCTCGACTCGCTCGAAGCCGGAGGCTCGACCAACGGCGGCGAAGGCATCCAACTCGCGTACCGTGTTGCCGCCGAAAATTTCATACGCGGCGGCATCAACCGCGTCATCCTCGCCACGGACGGCGACTTCAACGTCGGCACGACGAGCGAAGGCGAACTGACGCGCCTGATCGAAGAGAAACGCAAAACGGGCGTCTTTCTCTCCGTGCTCGGCTTCGGCACGGGCAACGTTAAAGATGCGACGATGGAGACGCTGGCCGACAAGGGCAACGGCAACTACGCATACATCGACAAATTGCAGGAGGCGCGCAAAGTGCTCGGCGAACAACTCGGCGCCACCATCGCCACCATCGCCAAGGACGTGAAGATTCAAGTCGAGTTCAATCCGCGACAGGCCGCTGCCTATCGTCTCATCGGTTATGAGAACCGTCTGCTGCGCGATCAGGATTTCAACGACGACACGAAGGACGCGGGCGAGATCGGCGCAGGCCACACCGTCACGGCGCTCTACGAAGTCGTCCCCTACGGGCAGAAATTCGAGAACCCCGGCGTTGACGGGTTGAAGTACCAGAAGCCCTCGGAAGTTACCTCGAACGCTAACAGCAAAGAGTTGATGACGATCAAAGTGCGCTACAAAGAGCCGGACGCCGACGCGAGCAAACTCCTGAGCGTGTGGGTATCAGATGCAGGGACGACGCTTGAGAGCGCGTCGAACAACTTCAAATTCTCTTCGGCGGTTGCGGGCTTCGGCATGCTTCTGCGCGACTCGAAATACAAGGGCGACGTGCGCTACGCGGACATCGCCCAACTCGCACGCGCCGCCACGGGCGCTGACGCGCAAGGCTACCGCACAGAGTTCGTCCAACTCGTCGAACGCGCGCAGACGCTCGCACGCCAGAGCGCGAGAAACGATTGAGACGAGGGAAAGGGAAAAGGAAGACATGGAAAGGTGATAGCGTCTTCCAGCCGCATGAGCGGCGACAGTCAATAGCCTCTACCGTGAGGTAGGGGAGCAAACGAAACACAACATATACAAGCCCCGAAGGGGCGACACAATGCCAAATCATTGTGTCGCCCCTTCGGGGCTTCGTCATTTTTTCCGTGTGCTCAATCCCCGCGCTGACGCACGGGGCTATTAACTGTCGCCGCTTGCGCGGCTGTGGTTATGGTGGCTTAAGCGACATCTGCACCTCACTCTTTATCTTTCACCTTTCCCCTTTCCCCTTTCCCTTTCCGCTTTTCTATGTCTCCTTTCAGTTATAATCGCGCGCGATGGACGAGCAACTGTTGCGCGAATTTCTGGCGGAGGCCGACGAGCGGGTCGAAGCTCTGTTTGCGGACGTGGAGCGCCTGCGCCGCGTCTCCGCGTCGGACGGGCGCGCGCGGCGCGAACTCGTCGCGCGCATCTTTCGCCACGTCCACACGCTCAAGGGCTCTGCTTCGACGCTTCACGAACTGGCCGAACTCGCCGCGCTCGGTCGTCTCGCACATGAATTCGAAAACCTGCTCGACGCCGCGCGACAGGGGCGCGCGCCGCTCACGGATGCTGCCATCGACGTTTGCGAAGACGCCACACAGGCGCTCTCGCTTCTGCTCGAACAAGCCGCGCGCGGCGACGGTGCTGCGTTCGAAACACCAATCGCCGTCGTCGAACAACTGCGCCGACACGCCGGAGCGACAGCGGGCGCGCACGCTTCGGACGCAAACGAAGTTGACAACCCACAGGGCGCGCAGGACGCGTCGGCCGACCGGCTTGCGCCCGTGCAGCGCGGCGCTGAGGACGAGTTGCCCGAAGAGATCGCGCGCGGACTGTCCGCTGTCGAGCGGCAACACCTGAGCGAGTCCGTGAGCGAAGGCGCGTCGGTGATCGTCGTCGCCGCAGCGTTCGACCTCGCAACGCTGGACGAGCATTTCAGTCGCCTCACAAGCGCGCTCGGCGAATGCGGCGAGATCATTTCGACCTTTCCGGGCGACCCCGGCGCGGCAGATCAAATCAGCTTCCACATTCTCTACGCCGCCAACTGCACGCGCGCCGAACTGGAAGCGCGTCTTGCTCCACACGGCGCGCGCATCATCTGGGCGTCCGTTGAATCCGAGCCGCGCGCGGACGCTGCGCCCGGCGTCTCAGGCGAGCGCGAGTTTGCCAGTCCCGCGGCAGAGCACGCGGGTGATCCGTCTGCCTCCGTCCATGTGCGCGTGCCGCTGCTCGAACTAGACGAATTGGTGACGGCCACTCATGAACTGTTCAACGACACGCTGGCGATGCTTGAACAGGCGAGCGCGCCGCATGCAACTGCGACGCGGGCGAGCGGTGTCTCGCCGGAAGATGAGGCGCGGGAGGGGCAGGTTTCGTCCTCGTCGCCGGAAGCGGAACGTGCGCGACGTCTGCGCGAAGATTTCGGCGCGTTGGAGGAGCGCGTGATGCGTCTGCGGATGCAACCGCTCATGCCCGTACTCGAACGCGCGGCGCGCGCGGCGCGCATCGCGGCGCGCATCGCCGGGAAAGAGATCGATCTGGAGATTGTGGGCGGCGAAGTGCGCGTTGACAGGTCGCTCGCAGAGCAGATCGCCGAGCCGCTGTTGCATCTCTTACGCAACGCCATCGACCACGGCATCGAGACGGCCGAAGAAAGGCGCGTGGGCGGCAAGTCTCCGCGCGGGCGCGTGCGTCTGGAAGTGGCTGCGGAGGGCAGCCGCGTGCGCGTGCGTGTAGCGGACGACGGGCGCGGCATCGACACTGAGCAAGTGGGGCGCGTCGCCGTCGCGCAAGGACTCGTTGCGGCTGGCACAAGGGTGTCGGAGGAACACGCGCTGCGCTTGATCTTTCGTCCCGGTTTCTCGACCGCCGCGCGCGTCTCGGACGTGTCGGGGCGCGGCGTCGGGTTGGACGTGGTGGAGCATTCGTTGGAGCGCGCGGGCGGCGAGTTGCGCGTGCGCACCGTACGCGGCGCGGGCACGACCTTCGAGTTGCGTGTGCCGCTCACGCTCGCGCTCGTTCCGGTTGTGCAGGTGCGCGCAGCAGGCGGCCACGCCTACGCGTTCGACGCGAGCCACATCGTCAACACGGTCGAACTCGAACCGGCAGAGATCGAGTCAGACGACGCGGGACGCTATCGCGTGCAGATAGACGGCGAAAGGCTGCCGCTCCTGTGGCTGCGGTCGCTGCTTGGCAGCACGGTCGTGCGGCCGGGCGAAGCGGACGCCCGCGTGCCCGCCATCGTCGTGCGGCGCGAACAAGACGAGGCCAACAACTGGCAGGGCACGGAGCGCGCGACGGATCACCTGGTTGTCGCGGTTGAGCAGATCGAAGGCGAGCGCGAAGCGTTGGTGCGAAGTCTCGGACGATACGCGACGCGCTGGCGCGGCGTCGGCGGCGCGTTCGAACAGCGCGACGGCACGGTCGGGTTGCTGCTCGATCTGCCGAAGCTGTTGAAGCAACGTGGCGAACGGTAGTAGTTAACTTGAGTATGATTCAGTCGTTCGCTGCGCGGGGCGGTGCAGCCAGTGTGGCGAGGGCGGCGACGACGAACAGCAGGATGCCGACGAAGACCTGCGGTTGCTGCATCAACCACGAGGCCGCGACGAACAGCGCGGCGACCACGACGTTCGAGACGAAGCAGAGCAAGCGCACGCATTTGTCTCGTCCCGCCGTCCTCGTCGCAATCAAGTTCAGAAAGCCCGCGAAGATGATGGCGAAGCCCGCGCTGGCGAACCAGAGCGCATCGAGCACGAACTCGTCGTAATCGTGAAAGGTGAACAACAGATGCGCGACGCCGAGCGCGATGATGAGGTAAGCGCAGACGACGTGGACGGTTCTGAGCATATTGTAAAAAGCTGGTGAATGGTAAATGGTAAATGGAGAAACCAGTTCTTTCCATTCACCATTTACCATTTTCCATTTACCGTTTATGTAACGTTGGGTCGTCGCTTGTGCCAGTCGGTCGCTTGCTGGTAGTTGTCCGCGAGTTGGACGAGGGCGAGTTCGTTCCAGGCGGCCGAGATGAATTGGATGCCGGTCGGCAGGTTGTCCTGACCGAAGCCGTTCGGGATGGAGATGGCGGGCACGCCGACGAGGTTGCTCGCGCCGATGGGTGAAGACGCGCCGATGCCCGGCCAGGCTTGGTCGAAAGTTTTGCTGACGGGATATGAGACCGTGGCGCGCGAGGGCGCAACGAGCACGTCGTACTTCTGGAACAACTCGCGCCACGCGCGTCGCATCGGCACGCGCATGCGCATCGCGTGCAGGTAATCGACGGCCGTGACGAGCGACGCCGAATAGCCGCCGATGCGTCCTTCGGGCGACGCGAGTTCGCGCACGCGCCCCGATTCGATCAAGTCTCGAAACGCCGCCGCGCCTTCCGCATCGACAATCGTGCCGACTGCCGGGCCGTAAGGATAATCGGGCAGCTTCACGTCCATCTCCACGCGCACACCACCTGCTGTGCGCTTCAACACTTCGAGCGAGGCGAGGAAGTTTTCGCGCACCTCCTTTTGCGCCTTCTCGTAAGAATCCTTCATCACAGCGAGACGAAGCGGGCGCGCGCTCGCAGACGATGCACGCCGCGCGTTCTGTGCGTTCGCGGGATAACGAAAACTGCTGTCGCGCGAACTGGCGTCGAGCGCATCGCGCCCGGCGATAGCCGAGAGCACCACTGCGCAGTCGGCTGCGGTGCGACACATGGGGCCGAGTTTATCGAGCGTCCAGCAGAGCGCCATCGCGCCGTGGCGCGACACCATGCCGTATGTCGGCCTCAGACCCGAGACGCCGCAGAAGGCCGCAGGCGTGATGATCGACCCGGATGTCTCCGAGCCGATGGCGAAGGCGACGAGACCCGCGGCGACGGCCGCGCCCGGCCCCGAAGACGAACCGCCGCTCCAATAGTCTGTGTTCCAGGGGGTGCGGCACGCGCCCGTCCAACTAGCGTCCGCCTGGTTGTAGCCCATGCCTCCGGCGAGTTCGACCATGGCGAGCTTGGCGCAGAGGATCGCGCCCGCGTCGCGTAGTTTGCGTATAACGGTGGCGTCGTAGTCGAAGCGTTGATTTTTGTAGGGCGTCGCGCCCCAGGTGGTCGGGGCGTCGCGCGTGGCGAGCAGGTCTTTCGCGCCGTAGGGGATGCCGTGCAGGAGTCCCTTGTAGCGACCCGCGCGAATATCTCGTTCGGCCTGACGCGCTTCCCTGAGCGCGCTCGCGCGCATCACATTGGCGACCGCGCCGAGCCGCGCGCCGAAGCGTTCGAGCCGCGCGAGATAACCTTCGGTCAACTCCACGGGCGAGAGTCTGCGCGCGCGTATCTGCGCGGCCAGTTCGACGACGGAAGAAAAGAAAGTGTCTTCGGTGAGCATAATTGAATAGGGGAAAGGGGGAAGACAAAAGAGCGCAACGTGCGCTTACGCAAATTCGCTGCGCCGGCTGAGACGGAAAACTAAACGCGCGGCTTTTACCTCTTCCCTTTCCCTTTTCCCAACGGCTTTTAAGCGATGAAGATGAAGTCCGGTTCGTCCGCGTTCTTGAGTTTGAAAGCGCGCAGGCGTTCGGCCGTGCGGACGTTGCCTTCCACGTCGCGCTTCATGCGCGCGAGTTCGTCGGGCGTGAGTTTGTCGCCGAAGCGCAGGCGGCCGACTTCCGCGTAAGCCTCCGCCAGTGGTGAAGGCTGCGGCGGCGCGGCTTGCTGCGGCGTCGGCTGCGGGTTAGGCGGCGCGGGCGCTTGCCTCGTCGCGGGCGGCGTCTGCGCTCTGAGCGCGACGTGCGCGGCGACGAGCGGCGCGGCGAGTGCTGCCCCGGCGATGGTCTTCGCAAACTGGCGACGCGACGTGCGCCGAAGGTCAGGCTCTTCGGCCGTCGCTTCGGCGGCGTGTTCTCGTTTCTTCATAAGGTTACTGAAATCGGTCGGCGTGAAAATCTACGTGCGCCGGGAAAGCTACAACACGCGAGACGGCGGACGCAAATTTTTCTCCGCGAATTGCGTCCTCAATTGATTTGTCCTTTGCGTCTTAGTGTCTTTGTGGTTAATCAACTGTCATTTATCACAAAGACACAAAGGCACGAAGGAGGACAGAAGCAGAGTTGAATGTCAGACACGACATCAGGGTTTTTCGTAGCCGAGGACGCGTGTGGTGAGACGTGCGGCGCGTGGGTCTTGCTGGAAGGTGACGAAGCCTTCGCGCGTGGCGCGTCGCGGGAGGAAGGCGATGCTGAGTTCGCCGCGTATAGGCTCTTGTCCGACCGCGCCGCTCTCCAACAGCACTTCGATGAGGACGCCTTCGGCCGTCTCGTCGCCGTGGTTGGTGACGCTGACGGGGACGATGAAGTTGTGCTCACGCTGTTCGGGTGCGCCGAGCCGCACTTCGATGCTCGGCGGGTCGCTGCCCATCGTCGCCCCGTCGTAGATGAGATAGCCGAGCGCAGACAGCACGAGCAAGAGGCCGACGCCGAAGACCGTCCACTCAAGCCAATTTTTCTGTAGCTTACTCATCGCTGCAACAAGAGTCTGCCCGCAGACGCGCCGAGCGTGGCGGCCACGCCGAGCACCACCGTTTGCGACAGCGACGTGTAAAGCGACACGCCGTCGAAGCGACCGTAGAACCACAGGATCAGTGCGGACGCGACGAGCGCAACCGCGTAGGTGCTGACGCTGCCCGCAACCACTTGGCCGAAGCCCTCCGCGCGCACCAACCTGCGCGCGCCGCGAAACTCGCTGTAGTTGAGTATGAGCGCCCCCGTCAGAAGCGAGGCGAGCGCCAGTCCGATCAAGCGCACCCACGAAATCTCGACGGCGATCATAACGATCTCTTCGGTCGGCGCGACGTTGGCCGCAAAGAGCGTCGCGCCGCAGAGGGCGAGCAACATCTGCCCGCTGAAGTGTAAATGCTCGCCGTCGGTCGCGCCCATCCCCCGACCGCCGCGCTTCGCTTCCGCCAGTCCAGTGTCTTTATCTATCCCTGAGTCGTCCGAGTCGTCGCCGCCAAGTTGCGCCCTGCCGACCGAGACGCCGATGGCGACCGTCATCGCTTCGATCACGATCTGCCCGGCGCTCTCGTTCAGCGGCATCTCGAACGTCACGCGCCCGAGAAGATAGAGCGCCACGGCCGAGACGATGAAGCCGATGCCCATCTCTTCGACCGAATCGATCGCCACTTCGGACATCCCCGCATCGCGCCGCAAGCCCGTGAAACGATTGTAAGCGAGCAACAACAGAAACGTCGCCGCCACGTAGGCGGCCAGCCGCCAGGGGTGCGCGTTGAAGCCCGCCCACCACACTTCCATCGTGTAGAGCAGCGGCAGGCTGAACATCAACCCGCCCGCCACGCCGCGCCCGTATTCCTGAAAGGATTCGGCCAGCGTGCGGCACGCCTCTCGATTTTTCTTCGTGGACTTCGACCGGGGCATGAAAAGAAAGGGATGAAGGATGAGGGATGAAAGATGAAGTAAAAGCAGTTTGCCTTATCCTTCATCTCTCATCCCTCATCCTTCATCCTTCATCCTTTCTTAGGACGCCGAAGCGGTGCGTTCCTCGTCGTCTTCGTCGTCTTCGGGGTTATCTTCGGGCGCGGTGTTCGTTTCGTCTTCGTTGACGACTTCAGTTTGCGGTTGCTCTTGATCGAGGTCGCGTTTGATGGCGTCGAGGATGCCGTTGATGAACTGCGTCGCCTCGTAAGTGGAGAAGCGACGTGCGATCTCCAGCGCCTCGTTGATGGCGACGGTGCGCGGCGTCGGCTCGTGCAGGAATTCGTAGACGGCCAGCCGCAACACGTTGCGATCGACGACGGCCATGCGTTCGATGCGCCAGTGTTCGGCGCGCGAGCGGATGCGCTCGTCGAGTTCGGGCGTGCGCGCGAGCGCGCCGAGCGCGAGGCGCGTGGCAAACTCGCGCGCTGCGTCGTCCAGTTCCGTCTCGCCCAATTCCGCCCAGTAATGCTGCACCAGTTGGTCGGCGCGCACCGCTTCCTTCCGCGCCGCACCCATGACATCAGCCGCAAAGAGCATTTGCAAGGCACATTCACGCGCCTTACGTCTCGAACCCATGAATTAACACCCCAGACTCAAGGGATGAGGGCGGAGGGATGAGGGATGAATAAGAATAACTCTTCATTCATCCCTCATCCCTCCGCCCTCATCCCTTATTTGAATGCTTCCTTGTAAAGATTGACCAACTCGACGGCCGCCATCGCAGCCTCGAACCCCTTGTTGCCCGCCTTCACGCCGGCGCGGTCAATCGCCTGCTCCAACGTGTCGGCCGTGACGACGCCGTAGACGACCGGAATCCCCGCGCTCATCCCGGCCTGCGCCACGCCCTTCGTCACCTCGCCCGCGATGTAATCGAAGTGTGGCGTCTGCCCGCGTATGATCGTGCCGAGACACACGACCGCATCGAACCTTCCCGACTCCGCCAGCTTGCTCGCCAGCAGCGGTATCTCGAACGACCCCGGCACGCGATAATGCTCCACCTGTTTCTCGGCCGCGCCCAGACGCTCCAAAGCATCGAGCGCGCCTTCAACCAGACGCGACGTGAGAAAGTCGTTCCAACGACTCGACACCAGCGCGAAGCGAAAACCCTTCGCGTTCAACTGGCCTTGATGTGTGACGGGTTGCAAGTGTTTCCGGCGACTCCGAGTTTTTTGGAAAATTGATTCACAGGCAGTATAGGTAAAACGTGTGGCGGGTGACAAGCGGAGACCGAATTTCGGATGACGGAATTCGGATTGCGGATTAACAAACAGAGACGGATGTTGAAGCGCGTTCTTGTTTTCTACTCCGCATTCCGCAATCCACAATCCGCATTCCGCTATCACTTGCCTTTGAATTGCGGCGCGCGTTTTTCGAGGAAGGCGCGTGTGCCTTCGCGCACGTCTGCGGTGGAGAAGAGTTGGGAGAAGAGTTCGGCTTCGAGGGCGAGGCCGTCTGCGAGGGATAGGCGTGCGCCGCGTGTCACGGCGCGGAGACCGGCGCGTATGGCGAGCGGCGCGAATCGAGAGATGTCGGCGGCGAGCGTCTGCGCTTCGGCCGTGAGTTGTTCGGACGAAACGACGCGGTTGACGAGGCCGAGGCGTAGAGCTTCCGCGGCCGGTAGGCGTTCACCGGCGAGCATGGCTGCAAGCGCCCGCCCGTGACCGACGGCGCGTGCGAGGCGTTGCGTGCCGCCGTAGGCGGGAATCATGCCGAGGTTGAGTTCGGGGAGAGAGAACGCGGCGTGGTCGGCCGCGATTCTGAGATGACAGGCGAGCGCGAGTTCGCAGCCGCCGCCTGCGGCGATGCCGTTCACGGCGGCGATGACGGGCACGGGGCACAGTTCAATCGCTTCGCAAGTCTCTTGCCCGCGCCGGGCCGTCTGAAGCGCGCCAGCTTCGTCCAGGTCTTCGAGTTCGGAGATGTCCGTGCCCGCGCAGAAGCTGGCCGCGCCCGCGCCTGTGAGGACGACGGCACGCACATCCTCGCGCTTCTCCAACGCGCGGAAAATCTCCGTGAGTCGTTCGAGCATCAGGCGTGTGAGGGCGTTTCGTTTGACGGGGCGGTTCAGGCGCACGCAGAGCAGACCGTCGCTGCCGCCGAAGCGTTCCTCAAGCAAGATATCGGGCGTCTCTAAAGTGTCAGGCATGTCCACAAGTATCCGGCGTTGCCGTCCGGTTCGTCGTGTCGTCAGTCTCGGGCACGTCTTATCACATCAAGAGGCGGTGGGTTTCACTTCGATGGTGTAGGAGACGGTGATGACGCGGCCGCCGCGTTGGAACTGCGTCCAGATGCGATAGAGACCTGCTTCGGGGAACATCGCGCCGAATTCGACTTCGGGGCCGCCGCGCAAATTGGCACGGTCAACTCCTTCCGGTATCGTCTCGGTCGGGTGCGAGTGCAAGTAATCGGATTGATCCGCGTTGAGGATGAGCGTGTGCCCCCACGCGCCGAGGTAGGGTTCGAGATCGCGCACAGGCTCGCCCGTGCGTCTGTCCGTCAGGCGGTACTTGAGTCGCACGAACACGCCGGGCTTAAGCTCGCCGCCGCCCCAGTCGAGATTGACGGTCGTGTCTTCAATCGTCCGCGTGAAAGACTCGTCGGCGACGAGCCTGGCCGCTGCGGCGCGGCTTCGGCGCGGCGCGCGATAACCGGCCGTGGCGAGTTCGCCGTGCAGCACTTGAAGAGTTCCGCCGGAGGGGAAGAAGTCTGAATGAAGTTTGTAGAGACCGGCGCGCGGCAACGTCGTCTCCACGGTGAAACTGCCGTCCGCGCCGAGTTCGGGATGAATGTGCTGGTACTCTTCCATGTCCGCGCTGACGATGAAGAGGTGAAACAGCTTCTCGTGATTCAACACGAAGTCGCGCACGCGTGCGCGCGTCTCCGGGTGCGTCACGACGAAGTTCAGGCGCACGGGCTGACCCGCCTTCGGCGCACGCGGCTCTGACGCGACCGAGAGACGATACGCGCCGCGCACCGAAGGCCGCACGGTCGTGAGCGGCATCCCACACTTCGGGCACACGCCCTCCTGCGCCTGCTTAACTTCCGGATGCATCAGGCAGGCGAATTCGTAACTCGGAGCCAAAGACTCCAAGGCACGCACGCGCGCCGCCGTCGCTTCGGCCGCCGTTGTCTGCTGCTCGCCCGGCGCGGACTGCGCGTTTGACGCACGAGCGCCCGCCGTGCGCTCCTTCGCGCGCGCGACCAACTTCATGTTGCACTTCGGACAGATGCCCGGCCTGCGCGACGTCACGTCCGCGTGCATCGGGCACACGTATGTGGTCGCACTCGCGGCGCGTCGCTGCGCGTGCGCCGTGTGAGTCACAGGCATTTGAGCGAGGCCGAGAGCGGCAGTTATCAGTAACAGGCGCAGCACGAACGCCATGATCTGTTTTTTGGAGTTTGGTTTCATCCGGCGGCTTCGGGTTCGAGTTGAAGATAGGTGAATGGTAAATGGTGAATGGCGAATGGTAAATGGTTAAAACCCTGTCTTCTCCCATTCACCATTTACCATTTACCATTCACCAGCCTTGCAGACAAGTCTCCGGCCGCTCAGGCGAAGCGGCTGGCGGGCACTTCGAAGTTGTAAGTCTCGCCGTGGCTCAGATATTTGACGCGTTCGGAGAATCCCGCAGCCTCGACCGCTCGTTTGAAATCTTCGAGCGGCGATTGGAAAACTTCGTAATCGTTGTAGTGGATCGGGATCACTTCGCGCGGGTTGATGATGCGGATGGCTTCGACGCCCTGCTCGGCGTCCATCGTCAAAAGTATGCCCATGATGCGCGTGCCGCCCAGATGAAAGAGCGCGAGATCGATGTCGGGGTAGCGCTTCGGGATTTCGTTGAGGTCGTCGTGGACGAGCGTGTCGCCCGTGATGTAGAGACGCAAGGTCGTCCGCTGTCCAGACGCGCTCTGGAATTCGAGCATGCTGCCCATGACGGGCGGCAGGAAGAAATCGACGGCCGTGGGGCCGTGCTTGCCCGGCATCGAAGTGACGCGCACCGTCGCGCCATTCTTTTCCGCCACGACCGAATCCCAGGTGTCGAGCGCGACGGGTGCGGTGAATCCTTTCTCCTTGAGATTGCCCGCCGCGTGCTCGGTCGTGATGATGGGCAGATCCTTTTGCAGACGTTCTTCGACGATGCGGTCGAAGTGGTCGCCGTGATAGTGCGAGAGCACGCAGAAGTCTATCGGCGGCAACTCTTCGAGTTCGATGGCCGGGTTGGTCAGGCGTTCGGCCGTGAGGCCGTAACCGAGATGCACGTGGTCGCCCGCGTGCAGAAAGTTCGGGTCGGTGAGGATGGTGAAACCGGCATAACGCAAAATCACCGTCGCCGTCCCCACGAAGAAGATCGAGCCGCTCCCGAAATCGGGACTCGCGCCGCCCGTCGCCGTAGCGGCCACACCTGCTCCAAGCGTCAACTTTGTCTCTTTGCTCATCAGTTCCCCCTTATGAAAAAGGATGAGGGCGGAGGGATGAGGGATGAACGGGAAGAGCTCAAGCCAATAAACTTGAATGCTTTTCTTATTCATCCCTCATCCCTCATCCCTCATCCCTGACTTAAACCAGGTTCATCGGCACGGGATTCTTCGGGTCTGTGTAGTCGTAGAAGCCGCGGCCGGTTTTGCGCCCGTAGAGTCCGGCCAGCACCATGCGCTTGAGCAGGGGCGGCGGCGCGAAACGCTTTTCGCGAAATTCGTTGAACATGATCTCGGCAATGTAGTAGGTGGTGTCGAGGCCGACGAAGTCGCCGAGCGTGAGCGGCCCCATCGGGTAGCCGCAGCCGAGTTTCATCGCGTTGTCGATGTCCACAATCGAGCCGACGCCTTCTTCGAGCGCGCGTATGGAATCGAGCATGTAGGGCACGAGCAGGCGGTTGACGATGAAGCCCGTCTTGTCGTCGGCGCGCACGGGAACTTTGCCGAGCCGCTTGCCGAAATCGACCGCCGTTTCGTAGACGCTCTCGTCCGTCAGGATCGTCTTGACGACTTCGACCAGCTTCATGATCGGCACGGGGTTGAAGAAGTGCAGACCGATGAAACGTTTCTGGCGTTCGCTTGATGTGGCCGTCATCATCTCCGTGATGGAAAGCGAAGAGGTGTTGGAGGCGAAGATGGTCTCGGGCTTGCAGAGTTCGTCGAGTTGGCGATAGGTGTCGCGTTTGGTGTCGAGGTTTTCGATGATGGCTTCGATGATGATGTCGCAGTCGGCCAGAGGGGCAAACTCGGTCGTACCCGAGAGGCGGCCGCGAATCTCGCGTTGCTGGTCTGCGGTGATCGTGCCCTTCTCCGCAAACCTGGCGAGCGACTTCTCGATCCCGGCGAAGCCGCGCTCGCACAGTTCGTTCGTCACTTCGCGCACCACCACTTCGAAACCGGCGGTGGCGGCCGTTTGCGCGATGCCCGAACCCATCAGGCCGCAGCCGAGCACGCCTACTTTTTTGATTTCCATGACTCGTTTCAATTCTCCTGTCTTCGTTGTTATTAGCGCGATAATCTTAACTGTTCATTTCCGCGTCTCAGGCGACGCATTTTCATTCTGCCGAGGCGGCGCATTTTCATTCTGAGACGGAGCGTTTTCATTTTGGGGCGGCGCATTTTCGTTCTGCGTCTCGTTCTGCGTCTCAAGGACGATGCCGTAATTGCCCCCCTCTGTCTTCACCCATTCGTCGGAACGCTGCTCCCACGCCCCGAAGTCAGAAGCGAGTTGCTTGAGTTGCGCGCGCGCCTCCGCGCCGTTTCGTTCCTCTGCGCTGAGTTGCGCCAGTGTGCGCGCACGCACGAGCAGTTCCCTGAGTTCGAGACGAAGCTGGTCAGGCCGCGCGTCGAGCGGCGGGACTCGTTCCAGTCGTTCGATGGCGCGCGTGGCCGCTTCCGCGTCGCCGCGATTGAAGGCCGCGCGAAAAGCCTTTTGTCCTTCGTTCACGGCCTCGACGTATTCGCCGATGGTGTCGGCGCGCACCTGCGCCGCGTTAGCGGGCTGCGGCCGCACATCGCCCAGATGACGCGCGACCTGTCCGAAGCCGACGACGACGAGGGCGAGCGAAGCGATCTGCAAGACGTGCCACAAGACGGCCACACCCGTGCTCTGTCCCGGCCGCTTGTAGCCGACAAAGAGCGCGAGCAACGCACCCGCGACGAAGCCGCCCATGTGCGCCGCATTGTCGATGTTAGGGATGCTGTAGCCGATGAAGAGGTTGATCAGGATCGTCGGGATCATCCCCGTGCCGAAGGCGCGCTTGAAGCCTTCGGGCAGTTCGTGTCGAAACTTGATGCCGAAAACAAAGAGCACACCGATCAGACCGAATAGTGCGCCCGATGCTCCGGCCGACGGCGCGTCGCTGCCGCCGCGAAACAAAAAACCACCGAGCGCGCCGCCATGCATCCCCGACCTCGACGCCAGATAACTGGCAAGGACGCCGCCCACGCCCGTTGCGATCCAGAAGAAGACGAAACGCGCCGAGCCGTACAACTTCTCCACGTAAGGGCCGAGGACAAAGAGGCTGTACATATTCACCAGCAGGTGAATCGCGCCCGTGTGCAGAAAGATGGGCGTCACGAATCGCCACCACTCGCCGCCGTCGATCAGAGAGTTGACCTTCGCCCCGTAAGCGACCAGCACTCCGTTATCGCGCGAGCCGTCCGGCGCAGCCCATGTCATCAACAGAAAAATGAAGACATTGACGGCGAGAAAGACGAAGGTGAAGGTTGAAGGACGCGTCAAGACCGCGCGCGCAAAACGCATCGTCTCCGGGTCGGGCAGAGGCCGCTCGCGTTGCTCTGACGTTTGCTGCGGCGTCGGAGACGGCGGCTGAGCGCCCGCCGGAAAGCCGCACACGGCGCATGCCTCTTCGCCCGCGCCCACGAGCGCGCCGCAGTTGCGGCACACGCTCGGACGACCCGCATACATATCTCTCGTCGGCTCTGCTCCGGACAAAACTCCACTCCCCACGAAGCGCGCGAACGCTGAAACTCACACGCACGTCGCACGCCTCAAACGCCGCACAGTCCACGCGCAGCATCTGCACGCGAACCACACGACATCTCACAAATTATTCATTCGCCCGAAAGTTTACAACGAAGCACGGGGAAGGAGAAACGATGAATAGAAGCAGTGAACGGTAAAGGGTGAATGGTAAATGGAAGAAGACGGTTTTTATTCATTCACCATTCACCATTCACCATTTACCAGTCTTCCATCGTTTCACTTCACTTCTGCGCGGAGTTTGATGTCGCGCGGGGCGTCTGTGTCGGAGGTGATGTCGAGGGGTGCGCGCCACAGAAGCGTCTTGACGCGGCATGCGCCGGTGTTGTCTTCGCGGCAATAGTAGAGTGTGTATTGGACGCGTAGTTCGGCCGCGCCACGGGAGACGAGGCGCAGGGGCACGCGCACCGGCAGGCTGAGCAAATCTTTCCCGCTCTGTGTCACCTTTCGCGCGCCGCCGGAGAAGGCAACACTATCCGCGCCGCTCTCGACCGTCGCTTGTAGGCGATGCGGCGCGAGTTCGTTCAGGTGATAACCAGCGGGCAAGGCCACTTCGACGACGAGCGCGTTCGTGCCCGTCGTCGCAGCCGTCGTGTTTGAAGCGAGCGCTAGACGCTGCGGCGCGAGTTTGATCTCTTCGGCGTTGGGCGTGAAAGTGGAGTTGTCAGTCTCGGACGCGCGTGCGCTCGCAGCGGGCGGACGCAAGTTTCGCAAGGGGAGCGTTGAGGTCTGCCCGCTCTTGAGATCGACCGTGCGGACGGCGTGGTTGTTCGTGTCCGCGATGTAGAGCTTATTGCCTGCGACGGAGAGGCCGCCGGGTTCGTAGAAGGAGCCTTCAGCGCCGTCCGTCTGGCCGGGCTTGCCCGTGCCCGCGAAGGTCTTGAGGACACGCGTTTCCGGGTCGAGCCGTTTGATCTTGTGGTTGTAAGTGTCTGTGACGTAGACCGCGCCGTTCGTGTAGACGACGCCGAGCGGATGCTGCAAGCGCGCCTCGTCGCCCGTGCCGTCCGCGTCGCCAAACTCGAAGAGGTCGCCGCCCACGAGCGTCTGCACCTGACGCGCGGCCGCGTTCGTTTGCGACGCGTTCGTCGCTGTCGTCGAGACGGCCTGCGAGTTGTCGTGCGCGGCGGGCAGAGTGATGGCGCGGATGATGTTCGACTCGCTGTCGGCGACGTAGAGCGTGCGACCGTCTGTGGCAAGGCCGGAAGGCTGCGCGAAGGCCGAGGCGGCGAGCGACCCGTCGAGACGCGCTTCGCGTCCCGACCCGGCGAAGACGGAAACCCGGCCGCGCGCCAGATCGAGTTGCCAAATCTGATGCGGCCCGGCCATCGCTATGTAGAGCGTGCGGCCGACGAGTTGCAAATCCCAGGGCGAGTTCAGAGCCGTCGAGCGCGCCCCGGCGCGCGCCGCCTCCGCATCGAAGCCATATTCCTGCGTGCCCGTGCCCGCGATGGTCTCGACGGTGCGCGCCTTCAAATCCACGCGGCGAATCGTGTGGTTCTCCGTGTCGGCAACGTAGAGCGTGTGGCCTTCGAGGGCAAGCCCCTGCGGGCGTCGAAACGTGGCACGCTCGATCTGTCCATCCGTCGCGCCCGGCTCGCCCGTGCCGATTGTTTCGATGACGGTGCCGTCGAGTTTGGCGACGACGATGCGGTTGTGGTTCGAGTCTGCGACGTAGAGGCGGTCTGTTTTCGCGTCGGCCAAAATCTTGCCGGGGAAGGCGAGCGGCATGGCGGCCACCTTCGCACGTTCGAGCGCGAGTTTGAGCGGCTGCTCGTTCAACTCGCCCCGGCGGCGAAACTCCGCGACGAGTTCGCCGACGGCCTCGTCGATCACTTCATAGTTGCCTTCGCCTTCAACTTTGCCCACGACGTATCCGGCCGGATCGATCAACACTTGCGTCGGCCACGCGCGCACGGCGTAAGACTGCCAGATGGAGAAGTCGGCGTCGTTGACGACCGGATGCTCGATCTCGTAGCGCAGGATGATCTGGCGTATGTTGTCCGTCTGCTTCTCGTTCTCGAACTTCGCGGAATGGACGCCGATGACGACGAGGTTGTTCGGATATTTCGCTTCGAGTCGTTTGAGGTCGGGGATGATGTGGATACAGTTGATGCAGCCGTAAGTCCAGAAGTCGAGCAGGACGACTTTGCCGCGAAGCGCCGTGAGCGAAAGCGGCCGGTCTGTGTTCAGCCACCCGCGATGATCTCCGAGTTCGGGCGCACGCACGCGCCCTTGATCTGGTATGGACATCTCAAAACTCTTTCGTTCCGGCTTCTCGCCCAACCGAGCGACAGCGACACCATGCGCCGCGCACACAAGCACGAAAAGAACCAGCACACGCGCATAGCTCAGATGTTTACTCGACATCGACACTCTAGACTCTCTCCGCGCTCAGCCCCTAAAAACTCTCAACCACAAACTTTCCGTCACAGCAGGCGCGCACGATATACGCGCCTCGCGTCCACAGAGGTTTGCGCGCACAGGTTTCTCCCCAAACATCTGCTGGAAGAAAATCCCCGCGCCGTCGCACGCGCACATTCATATTCAATCGCTTTGTCTTTAACGGTCGCGCTGTCGTTTCTCGCAAAGTTTTGCGCTTCAGTTTACCATGTCGGGCGAGATGAAAGAGCGCCGCAAATTGTTCGTCATGCGCACGGGCGCAAGACTCTTCGCCGTCTATGCGGACGAGGTCGAGACGACGTGCGAGAATTTGACGCCGACGCCGCTGCCGTTTGCGCCCGCGCCCGTGCGCGGCATCGTCAGCCGGCGCGGCCGGATTCTCACCCTCATCGATCCGCACACGCTCTTGCCCGGCGCAACACAGGCGCCCGCGCCGCAAGCGCAGACTCTCGCCGCGCCCGCCGCGATGCGCGCGCCCTACGTCGTCGCGCTCAAAGGCGACGAACAACTTGCGCTTGCCGTCGAAAGCATCGAACACGACATCGAGCTGTACGACGACGCAACAGACATAGAAACGGACGACCAAACTTCCCTTCCCCTCGTGCGCCGCTTAATCCCCTACCGCGCGCACACGATCGCGCTTCTCGATCCCGCACGCCTCTTCGAGACAGCCATGCGCGGCGTCGAACGCCGTAGACAGAGAACGTGAAAAACCGTGAATGGTGAACGGTAAATGGTGAATGGAGAAAAGCCGTCTTCTTCCATTTACCATTCACCATTCACCATTTACTATTTACCAGTTATGAACGAACAGGCTTTCGGGGTGCTGGAATACGACGCTTTGCGCGCGCTGGTGAGACGCGGCGCGCAGACGCCGATGGGGCGTGCGCGGGTGGAGACGCTCGCGCCGCTCGCGGACGTGGAAGTTGTGCGGCGCGCGCTCGACGCCGTGACGGAATGTATAGAGTTGCGGCGCAAGGTGGGCGCGTGGTCTTTCTCGGAGTTGGCCGACCCGTCCGAATCAATCGCGCGACTGAGAATCGAAGGCGCGACGCTCGATGCGCTGCCGCTTCTGGAACTGGCGCGCCTCTGCGATCAAGTGGGCGCGGCGCGAGCGCTCATTCAAACGGAGCGCGCAGACCTGCCCGTCCTCTGGGAACTCGTCGCGGATTTGCCGCGCGAGTTATACAGTCTGGCCGCGCGCGTGACGGCGAAGATTTTGCCGAGCGGCGAACTGGACGACCGCGCCAGCCCCGAACTCGCGCGCATACGCCACGACATCAACCGCCTGCGTTCATCCATCACGCGCTCGCTGGAAAACCTGATGCGCCGCTCGGACGAGGCGATTCAAGACCAACTCGTCACCGTGCGCAACGAACGCTTCGTTATCCCCGTGCGTTCGGATCATCGCGGGCGCATCGGCGGCGTCGCGCACGGCTTCTCGTCTTCCGGCGCGACCGTTTTCGTCGAACCTCTGGAGACGATTGAAAGCAACAACGAACTGCAAAATTTGCGCGAGACCGAGGAACGCGAGATCACGCGTATCCTCTCGACGCTCACAGACGACCTGCGGCGCGAACTGCCCGCCATCGAACGCGCCGCCGAAGCCGTGGCCGAACTCGACTTCATCAACGCGAAGGCCGCGCTCGCCCTGCGTTTCAACTGCGTCGCGCCCTTCGTCGGACGTGAGGCCGCGCTCGAACTGGACGAAGCGCGTCACCCTTTGCTCGAAGAGAATTTGCGCGCGAGCGGCGGCGCGGTCGTCCCCGTCTCGTTCCGGCTCGATGCGGAGCATCCCGTGATGGTCATCTCCGGCGCGAACGCGGGCGGCAAGACCGTCGTGTTGAAGACCGCAGGGCTGCTCGCGTTGATGGCTCTTTCGGGCTTGCACGTTCCTGCGCGCGCGGCGAGTTTTCCGTTCTACCGTTCGGTGCTGGCAGACATCGGCGACAGTCAATCGCTCGCCGCGAACCTCTCGACCTTCACGGCGCACGTCGCCAACATCAGCCGCATGCTCGCAGACTGTCGCGCGCCCGCGCTCGTCTTGCTCGACGAAGTGGGCACGGGCACAGACCCGGAAGAAGGCTCTGCTCTGGGCGTCGCCGTCGTCGATCACTTCCGCCGCGCTTGCGGCGCGCACGTCGTCGCCACCACGCACTACAGCGGCTTGAAACAGTATGCGGCGAACGAACAGGGCGTCCTCAATGCGAGTGTGGAATTCGACGAGCGGACTTTGCAACCGACTTACCGCCTGCTCGTCGGACTCGCCGGTTCGTCTTCCGGCATAGAGATCGCGGGGAGGTTCGGCTTCCCGCCCGAAATCGTCGCGGCCGCCTCGGCCCGTGTGAACGAGTCTGCGCGCGAGGCGTCCGAATACCTGCGCCGCATCAAGCGCGAATCGGAAGAGGCCGAAACGTTGCGTCGCGCGCTCGAAGAAGAACGTGCGGCCGTTGCCGAAAAATATTCCACGCTCGACCGGGACGCAGAACGACGCGAGCGCGAACGTCAAACCGCCTTCGAGCGCGAGATGCGCGAACGGCTCGCCGAGTTTGAACGACGCTCGAAGGAACTCTTCTCCAAGATCGAAGATCGCGCCGAGCGCGTGAGGGTCGAACGAGAGGCCGCCGCGCGCGCCGCAGAGTTGCGACGTGAAGCGCAGCGCGCCGCCGCTTCGACGACGACGGGGGCGCGTCCCGGGTCGAAGTCTACTGCGAACGCTGCGGAAGGTGTGGGCGGTGTGCGTGTCATACGACAGTCGGGCGCGGACGTGAGCGCACAGCGCGCGAAGATGGGCGGCGAAGTTTTTCAACCTGCGACGGTCGAGCGCGAGATCGTCAAAGGCGACACGGTGCGCCTGCGCACGCTCGGTAAGACGGGCGTAGTCGAAAGAGTCGCGGGCGCGGATGCAGAAATCCGCATCGGCCACGTGCGTCTCCGTGAGAAGCTGACCAACCTCGAACTCATGGAGCGTGCGCCGCAAGGCAAAGGCGAGAGCGCACGCGGAGGCGGCTCGCAACTCGAACGCATGGCCGCCGCTGCTTCGCGCACGGCCGACGTGCGCCTCAGCCGCTCGAAGGATGAACCGGCGGCCGAACTCAATCTCATCGGCCGCACCACGGACGAGGCCGTCGATGCGGCCGACAAGTTTTTGGACGAAGCGTATCTGAACGGCCTCGCACGGGTGCGCATCATCCACGGCCACGGCACGGGCGCGCTCCGCCGCGCCGTCGCAGACTTCCTGCGCACGCACGCGCACGTCGAATCCTTCGCCCCTGCCCCGCCCGAACAGGGCGGCGCGGGCGCAACCGTCGTCGAGTTGAAGCAATGAGGAAGTTGAACGTCATGCAATGTTCGCGTAGACGCGCGGTGCGTCGTGCCTTCCTGCGCTGCCTGCTGGTTGTGCTCTCCGTGTCCGCCTGCATCACTGGCGATGCCTTTGCGCAGACCGACGCATACGAGCGTTGGGAGAACGGCATCAGCGAAGCGTGGTGGTTTTCCGACACGGCGGCGAAGGACGAGATCGCCGCGATGCAAGCGCGTTGGGCGTCGATTGCGGAAGAGATGCGCGGCGGCGCGGCGGATGCCTGGGCGGGCGACTACTTTGTCGGCGGAGAGACGCACGGCAGCTACCTGCGCCTCTCCACGCGCGGCGGATTCGTGTTGCTGAAAGTCAACAAGTGCGCCGCGCAGGTCGAAGATTTCAGTTACGGCAAAGTGTCGATCTCGCCCGCGCGAGTTCAACTAATCCCCGAACGCGCCATGCGCCCGCACGACCCGAACGCACACGCGCACGGCCGCCAGCACACGGATCTAGATTTCGTGCCCGTGACTTTCAGGGGAGATCGCCTGCTGGTCGGCGAAAGCGAGATGACGGACTTCGGCGATTACGTGGCGGGCTTGGGCAAGTTCAACGAACACGCGTTCATCTATTACGTCCTCTCCACGTCTTTCTTCTACCAGATGCGCGAGGGAGAGACTGAGCCATCGGCGACGGAAGCACCGCCTGCATCGGCCGTGCCCGTCATGCCGCCCGGCTACGAGCGGTTTCTCAAGCAGCCGATCGAGGGGCAGATCGTCTCGGTCGGTAAGCGCAGCGTGCGACGCGATTACAGCTACAAAAGCCCCGCGGGAGTGGGCGAATGGCACGCCTCCGCCTCCGTCACACACGTCAACGTCAACGTCGGCACGATGCACGGAGCGAAACGAGGTTTGCAACTGAGAGTGCTCGATTCGGACGAAGTAGTGAGACTCACGCGCGTCGGCAAAACATCCTCCGCAGGCATCGTCATCCGCAGTCTCGACGAAAACCGCCGCGAGACTTATTACGATCACGACGCCCAACAGGAGAAGGTTTACCCGCCCGTCGCCCCCGGCTGGAAACTCTCGACTTCACCTTTCGACTAAACCCGGCGCGCCTAACTGTGATTCTGAACCATGCGCTTCCCGCAGACATTCATTGACGACTTGAGACGGCAGGCGGACATCGTGCGCGTGGTGCAGGACTATGTTTCGCTGAAGAAGAAGGGCGCGAACTGGATGGCCTGCTGCCCGTTTCATCAGGAGAAGACGCCTTCGTTTTCCGTCAACCCGTCGAAAGACATCTTCTATTGTTTCGGTTGCCAGAAGGGCGGCAGCGTCTTCAACTTCGTGATGGAGATGGAGCGCGTGTCGTTTCCGGAAGCCGTCAAGATCGTGGCCGAGAAGGTCAACATGCCGCTGCCGGAGATGCAGGAGGACAAGCGATTCGAGGCTCGGCGCAAAGAGGCTGACGAAGTTGTCGAACTCAACTCGTGGGCGCTTCAGTGGTGGGAGCAGATGCTTGCGGAAGGCGGCGCGGAGTCGAAGGCGGCGCGCGATTACGTCGAGGGGCGCGGCATCACCGAAGAGACGCGGAAGACTTTTCGCCTCGGCTATGCGCCCGACAGTTGGGACGGCCTCAGTTCGTACCTGAAACGCAAAGGCGCAACCGCGTCGCAGATCGAGCGGAGCGGTCTGGTCGTTAAAAAAGATGCGGGCGGTTTCTATGATCGCTTTCGCGGGCGCGTGATCTTTCCGGTGCTCGATGCGCAGGGGCGCGCGGTGGCTTTCGGCGGGCGCGTGATGGGCGCGGGCGAGCCGAAGTATCTTAACTCGCCCGAGACTGCGGCCTACACCAAGGGGCGACACCTGTACGGTCTGCATCAGACGCGCGACGAGATCAGGCGCAAGAAGTTTGCGATCCTCGTAGAGGGTTATCTCGATCTGATCATCCCTTACCAGTTCGGCGTGAGGAACGCGGTGGCGAGTTTGGGGACTGCGTTGACGCCGGAGCAGGCAAGGCTGTTGGGGCGGTTTGCGCGTCGCGTCGTGGTCAATTATGATGGTGACAGGGCTGGTGTCGCGGCTGCGAAGCGTGCCATCGAAACTCTCCTCGCGGAAGATTTTGACATCAAGGTGCTGGTGCTGCCGGAGGGCGCAGACCCGGACGAATTCATCAAGGCGTCGGGCGTCGAAGCCTACAACGAGCGGCGCGGTGCGGCGCTCCCCCACATACAATTCGTGCTCGATCAAGCGATGCGGGATCGCAACCTTCGCCGTCCGGCCGACAAGGCCGAGGCCGTCGAAGAAGTGCTCCCGTTTCTGCGCGCTGTGCGCAACAAAATTCAGAAGCGCGAATATTTTGACATGACGATGGACGCGCTGCGCGTCGAAGAACCCGCGCTCCGGCGCGAACTCTGGCAGACGGTGGCGAAGGCGCAGGCGACGAACGCCGCCGGGACAAACGCTGACGGTAACGCCGCGTTGCAGGACAAAGTGGCGCGCGCCGAGAGCGCGCCGCTCACGGTCGCCGAGCAACGGCTGCTCGAACTGCTCGTCCACGACGGCGAACTGCGGCGCATCATGTTACCGCGCATCGAACGCGAAGACTACGAGGATTTGCCGACGGCCGGAGTCTTCCGCGCTATCGCCGAGACGGAAGCGGCGGGCGCGGAAGTCAACTTCGACACGCTCGGCCAGCGCACCGAAGGCGACGCGGTCGCCGCAGACCTCGTGCCGCTCCTGTTGATGAGCGAACCGGTGGAACGCGCCGAGGGCGAGGCGGCCGACGAGGTTGTGGCGGAAGCCGAAAGTTGTTTGCTGACGCTCAGGTTGATGAGAGTCGAGCGGCGTCTGAAAGAGTTGGCGGTCGAGATCGCGGCGGCCGACCGTGCGGGCGACGCAGAGCGGCGCGACGCGCTCGTGATGGAGAACTTGAATTGGACGCGGCGCAGGAGCGCCCTCCTTCCTCGCAGCTAAACGGGACGGGTGTTTGTTTTCGATCTTAGTGCAAAGCTATGTCGAGCATGGAAGAGAAAGATCAGGACGACGTGGTGCAACGTCTGTTGGAGTTGGGCGGCGACAAGAAATACTTGACGTTCGACGACCTCAACCGCGAGTTGCCCGACTCGGTCGTCTCGCCCGACGACATCGAAGACGTGCTGCAAAAGTTGGACGGCGCGAACATCATCATCGCCGATTCCGACGAACGCCTCATCGAACAGGCCGCGCAGTCGGCCGTCGCCACCGCAGTCTCGCCCGAAGACGCGGAGACTCTGGACGAAGACGAAGCGAACCTCGATCTGTCGGCCGGGATGCTCGACAAGACGAACGATCCCGTTCGACTCTACCTGCGCGAGATGGGCGTCGTGCCGCTCCTGACGCGCGAAGGCGAAGTTGCCATCGCCAAACGCATCGAGCGCGGGCAGACGAAGACGCGCAAGTCCATCTCGCGCTCGCCCATCGCCGTCTGCGAACTGCTGCGCATCGGCGACGATCTCCTCTCCGCCAAGATCAGCATCCGCGATGTCGTCAACTTCTCCGAGCAGGCGGAACTCACCGGAGTCGAAGACAAGGCCGAAGAGTATTACCAGTGGACGATTGAGGGCATCGGCAACATCCGCAAGCATTTCAAGGCCGGACTCAAAGAGTGGGAGCGTCTGCGCGCCGAGCAAAAGTTGGTGCGCGGCAAGCCTTCGAAAAAGTTGCTGCGCTTGAAGCGTAAGGTTGCGCGCACGCGCCTTGAGATCGCGCAGGAGATCGGGCAGTTGAACCTGACGGAGCGCGCGCGCCAGCGCATGATCAATGCGATCCGCGCGTTCGCTAAAGAGGTGCGCAACGCCGAGCGCGACATAGACAAATACACCGAGCGCTTGACGAAGCGACGCCTCAAGCCCGAAGAGGAACGCGACTGCAAGCGGCACATCGCCACCGCCAGACGCAAGCTACAACAGGTCGAAATTGATACCTTGATCTCGCCCGTCGAGATCAAACGCTCGCTGCAAGCCATCGTCGCCGGGGAGCATGAGACGGGACAGGCCAAGCGCGAACTGATCGAAGCCAACTTGCGCCTCGTCGTCTCGATTGCGAAGAAGTACACGAACCGCGGCTTGCAGTTCCTGGACCTCATTCAAGAGGGCAACATCGGTTTGATGAAGGCCGTTGACAAGTTCGAGTGGCGGCGCGGCTACAAGTTTTCGACCTATGCGACGTGGTGGATTCGTCAGGCGATCACGCGCGCGATTGCGGATCAGGCGCGCACCATCCGCATCCCCGTCCACATGATCGAGACCATCAATAAGTTGATTCGCACTTCGCGCGCGCTCGTGCAGGAGTTGGGGCGCGAGCCGACGAGCGAAGAGATCGCGCGCAAGATGGACATTCCCGTCTCGAAGGTGCGCAAAGTTTTGAAGATCGCGCAAGAGCCAATTTCTCTGGAGACGCCCATCGGCGAGGAGGAAGATTCGCACCTCGGCGACTTCATCGAAGACCGCTCGATCTTGAATCCGGCCGATGCGGTGGTAGCGTCGAACCTGCGCATGATCACGGACGAGGTGTTGGCGACCTTGACGCCGCGCGAGGAAAAGGTGATCAAGATGCGTTTCGGCCTGGGCACGACCGGATCGGAGCACACGCTCGAAGAGGTGGGGCAGCACTTCGCCGTCACGCGCGAACGCATCCGCCAGATCGAAGCCAAGGCGCTCAGAAAGTTGCGCCACCCGTCGCGCTCGCGCAAACTCAAGGCGTTTTTGGAAGGAACGAGGCAGTAAGTTTGGTCAGTCGCCGGTTATTCCCGGTCAGTTGTTTTTCCGGCAGTGAAGCCTCTTAAAGTCGGTTTTGAGCATCAAATACAGTCCAACTAAGGACCACTGACCGCGCGCGACTGACAGTTTTTTAATGAAGAAAATCATCGAAAGTTACAGGAGACGCCTCTCGACCGAAGAGGGCTACGTGGTGAAGCGCGGGGCGCAACTTCGCGTTGCCTTGTGCTATCCGAACGTGTACGCGGTGGGGATGGCGAATCTGGGCTTTCACGCCGTCTACGAAATCTTCAACAACCTTCCGGAAGTCTCCTGCGAGCGCGTCTTTCTGCCGGACGAAGTGGAGTTGCGCGAATACGAGAAGTCGCGCACGCCGCTCCTTTCTCTGGAGACGCAGACGCCCGTGCGCGACTTTGACGTGCTCGCCTTCTCCATTTCGTTCGAGACAGACTATCTGAACATGGCGCGCTTGCTGAAACTGGCGGGCGTGCCTCTTCGCGCATGTGATCGCACGGAGCACGATCCGCTCGTGGTGATGGGCGGCGCGGCGTCGTTTTTGAATCCCGAACCCATCGCGGATTTTACGGATGTCGTCGGCGTCGGCGAGGGCGAAGTGCTCGTCCCGCAACTGGTCGAAACGATCCTTGAGAACGAAGGCGGGAAGGAAGACTTATTGCTCGCGCTCGCACGGCGCGGGCGCGGCTTCTACGTGCCTTCGCTCTACGAAGTGCGCTATACGGCCGCGGGGGCAATCGAATCTTACACGCCGAAGCAGCCGGGCGTGCCCATGCGCGTCGGGCGCGCAGTGGCAGCCGAGAATCCGAAAGAGGGCACGCTGCGCCGCGCGATGAGACGCGGCGATCTGGAGATCGCCGAGAGCTTACGCAAGCAGGACGTGTTCGCGCCTTCGACGGTCGTCTGGTCGCCCGAAGCGGAGATGGGCGAGCGTTTCCTGATCGAGATTTCGCGCGGCTGTTCGCAAGGGTGTCGCTTTTGTTGGGCTGGATTCAACTACTGGCCGCCCCGCGTTGTGCCGGCGCGCGACGTGCTGGCAAAGGCCGCCGAGTGGCGCGCGCGCACGGACAAGATCGGGCTGGTTTCGACCGCCGTGTGCGACCATCCGGAGATCAGCGAAATCCTCAGCGGCCTGCGCGAGATGAACTATCGCATCTCCGTCTCAAGTTTGCGGCTCGATCAGATTGAGGACGAACTGCTGGACGCGCTCGTCGAATCGCGCGACCAGCAGATCGCCGTCGCGCCTGAGACGGGTTCGGATCGTCTGCGCAAAGTCATCAACAAAAATTTGACGAACGACGAGATCGTCGACATCTGCGGCGCGGTCTTCGACCGTGGGATGCTGACCATCAAACTCTACCTGATGGTCGGCTTGCCGACCGAACGGGACGAAGATTTGACGGAGATGGTCACGCTCGTCGAACGCATCAAAGACAGGATGCTCGAAGCGGGCAAGCGCTTCGGACGTGTCGGCAAAATCATCCCGGCGCTCAACGGGTTCGTGCCGAAGCCGAACACGCCGTTTCAGTGGGAGCCGATCTGCGAAGAACGCGAACTCAAGCGGCGTCTGAAATGGGTCTCGAAGCAACTGGCGAGGATTCCGAACGTCGAGGTGCGCGCGATGTCTGCGCGCATCGCGCACGAACAGGCGCTCTTTTCGTCGGGCGACCGCACGGTCAGTTGTGTTATCGAAGTGTTGACACAGAACGGCGGCGACCTGCCCGCGGCCTTGCGCGAGACAGGATTCGACGCGGCCTTTCACACCGGCCGCGCGCGCGGTTACGAAGAATTCCTGCCGTGGGAGATCGTCGATGCGGGCATGGGACGCCCCTTTCTCGAGCGCGAACACGAACGCGCGCAGATCGCGAAATCGACCGCGCCTTGCCCTTCGGTCAGCACGTGCGAGCGTTGCGGCGTCTGCCCGACCACGTGGCTCGCCAGCGCGCCCACGGCCTACGTCCAACTGCAAAGCTTGCTCGGCGCGAAAGTCGCAACCGTATAAGCAGGAGGGAAAAGGGTAAGGGGTAGAGTTTAAAGGTTAAGAAAAGCGGAGCGCAGCCATCGATGGCTGCGCTCCGCTTTTTGTCTGCGGTCTATCTTTAACTTTTCCCCAGTGCTCTATCTATCCCCTCCGCCGGGGAGTAGATTGTTGCTGCGCGCGGTATGGTCGAATTTGTATTCGTAGGTGGTGACGACGAGCGGGACGGGGACTGTGTACTGGACTTGTGCTTCGATGCGCGACTCACGGTTGGCGACCGAGATGCGTGCGTCGGGCGGCGCGCCGTAGCTGGTCAGGTTGCGGCGCAACTGATCTTCCGCCCAACGCGCATCCTTGTCCGTAATCACCGCGTTGTTGACCGTGTCCTGCATGAAGACTTTCAGTTGCGAAGCCTGATACGCGACGGGGATATATTGATAGCCCGCGTAAGCGCCCGCCACGATGACGGCCATCAGGATCAGGAAATTGAGGCGCGAACTGCCGCGCTCCGACGGCCTTCTCCGCGCGCTTCGATAGTTGTCCCGCACCTGATTCATCTCAGTTAGTCCTCACTTGTTGACTGTCAAACTTCCCTTCAGCACAGCACGGAGTGCGGCCGTGACGACGCGCGGCGGAATCTCTTCGCCGCTCACGATGCGCGCCCGCCCGATGCGTTCGAGCAGCACCCAGCGGACGTGGCCGCCGACGCTCTTTTTGTCGGAAGCGATAGAGCGTAAGAGGGTGCGCGGGTCTAGATCGTCCGCGCGGGGCAAGCGCCCTGCGAGCCTTACGCAAGCTCTCAGAGATTCTAACTCTGAAGCCGGGAGCATGCCTAGCCTTTCGGAAATTTCGGCCGCGACGAGCATGCCGTAGCCCACCGCCTCGCCGTGCCGGAAGCGCCTGTAATCCGTCAGGGCTTCGAGCGCATGCGCGGTTGTGTGTCCGAAGTTCAGGATGCGACGCGAGCGTGCATCGGTGCGCCCCGCGTCCTCGCGTTCGTCGCCCGCCACGATCTTCGCTTTGAAAGAACACTGCGCGGCGATCAACTCCGCGAGTTCATCCGCACGCTCTTGTGTACGTTTCAAATCGCGCGCGGTTTCAGGAGCGCGTTCCGCAGAGAGAAAACGGCGCGTCTGTTCAAACAACTGACGGCCGCCGATTGCACCCTGCTTGATCGCTTCGCACCAACCGGCCGTCAGTTCGCGTGTGGGAAGCGTGCGCAGAGTATCGGTGGAGATGACGACTGCGCGCGGCTGGTGAAACGCCCCGATCAAGTTCTTCCCTTCGCGCGTGTTGACGGCCGTTTTGCCGCCGACCGAAGAGTCGATTTGCGCAAGCAGCGTCGTCGGCGCCTGCAGCAGAACGATACCGCGCAGGTAGACGGCCGCGGCGAAACCCGCCAGGTCGCCGACCACGCCGCCGCCGAGCGCCAGCACCGCATCCGTGCGCTCAAGTCTGCTCTCGGAAAAGAACGCAAGCGCGCGCTCGGCCGTCCTCAGATTTTTGTGACGCTCGCCGTCGCCCATCAACCAGTGCGACACTTGAAAATCGGCGTCGCGGAGGCTTCGCACGACACGAGCGCCGTAGAGTTTGAAGACCCGCGCGTTCGAGACGATGGCGACGCGGCGCGCGTGCGGCGTGAGCGTGTCGCGCGCGATGCGGCCGATGCGCTCAAGTGCGTGCTCGCCGATCTCGATCTCGTAATTTTCACGCCCCGGAAGGCGCACGCTGACTCGTCGCATCGGTTTCATTCGCGCGTCAGAATTGAGTTGAACGCATCGGCCAGCAGGTCGAAACTCAAAGCGCCGAAGCCGACGAGCGAAGCCAACTCTTCGACCGTGTAACGCGAAGCGGTGTTCCACATGTCGATCAACTCGTCGGCGGCTCTGTTGCTCGACCACCAGCGATGCCCGTGGCGTGTCCGAAAATATTCGCCGAGCGCAACAGCGAAGAGACGCGCGCGCAAATAAACGGCGGGCGACGGAGACGACGCACACTCTCCACCCTCTTCGTGCAGACCGACGGGAATCAAATCTCGCAGGAAGAGCGACGGGTGCGCGGCGAAGTTTGTCGTCTCCGAGAGCGACGCGGCATAGGCTTCGGCGAGATATTCGGAGCGCGTGTCGGTCGCCGCTTCGAGCGCGCGCTGCTGTTGAAGACGGACGCAGGCGAGACGCGTACGGTACAACTCGACGAGCGCACAAGCGCGAGCGATTTCGCTCGCCTCCGAAGGCCGCACGTTTCTGTGCGCGGCGAGCCACGAAGCATCTGTGAGCAGATCGCCAAAGAGGAAAGCGAAGCCAGCGCGCGTCGTGTCGTCAGGCGTATAGACGAACTCCGGGTAGCGCTCGGCCAGTTCGTGCGAAGCCCAGGCAAAATGCTGTGCGCGTCCCGCCGTCTCTAAAAACTTGCGGTAGTAACTTGCGCCGCCCTCGTTTCGATAGACGAAGCGCACGTCCTCAGGCGGCTTTAGAGCAAAGCAGGCGGCGCACGCGGCAACGCGTCCGGCCGCAGTTGTTTCGATTCGCACGTTTGCCTGTCGCGAAACGCGAATCCCTAGTCCCGCCATCGTCGCCTCATAAGTGGCGCGCAGTTCGCTTGCCGGAAAGAACTTGTCGAGATGCATAAGGCGCGCGAAGAAGAGACTATCGGCATACGCCGGCGCACGCACGGACGGGGCGGGCAGGTGGCGCGCAGACCACTCGAACAACTTCGCGGCATAGATGGGCGCGGTGCGTTCGAGAAAGACGCGTGCGCCCGCGTCGAGCGATTCGACGCCTGCCTCTGTGATTCCCGATGCGAGAGTGAAATAAGAGTCGTGTCCGAGAGAGCGTGCGCCTTCGCGCAACGCATCGAAGCGTGCGGCGCGCAGGTCGGAGCATTGGCCGAGCGCGTCGAGCCAGCGCGCGGCCAGTTCGCGGCGTCGTGCGGAATCTGTCTCGGACGCGATTACGGCAGGCGCTTCGTCGAGCGCGAGCCGTGCGCCTTCCCACTCGACGCGCGCAGAGGCTTCACAGCGTAGAAGCTCGGCGGTCACTTCCGCAGCGCACGTCTCTGCGTAGCCCGACTCGGCCGCGCTTAGTAGCGTTGCGAGTGCGGCGCGCTCGGTCTCGAATTGTCTGGGAATATCTTCGCGTGCGCGTGCGAGGTCGCTCGCCGCATCGCGCGTCCAGAGATCGGCGTAGCGGTCTCGAAGCGGCGAGAGGCGCAAGCGCGGCTCGATGCCCGTGTGGTGTTCGTATCGGGCGCGCTCAAGCGCAGCCGAGTAGGCGGCGTAATCGCGCCGGTAGTCGCCCGTCTTCATAGGAGCGGCAAGAACGGCTTCGCGCTTCCGTGGAAAAGTTAAATTGCCGAAAAGAGATTTTTCCGAAACGAGGGCGATTCTAACATGCGAGCCGACGAGCGGTGTAACAGGGAAAGGCGCGGGGAAAAGTTCAGACAAAAGCAGAACCGGCGCAGCGAACTTGGGGAACGCCGCGCCGGTTCTAATTCGTGGCTACTGTCCTCACCCCAGCAACCACTGAGACGGAGGATCCACCAACCGTCTCTCTTGCCCCACAATATACATCGCAACGTCTATGCCATGCAAGCGGTTTTTTAACTTTTTTTGCTTATCCGCTGTTTTTACTAAGGGTTTTCGACTTTTTACGACCCTAAGACGACGTGGAAAGAAACTCCGCAGGAGCTATTAACCGGTAATATTTACATCAACTAGCGAGTAAAGTTTTCACGGCCGTTATTGTTTTCCGTTGCCTAGAGTGCGCCCGATGACGGTGGCTAAATTTTTAGCCAGACGTTCAATTTCGTCCTGACGCTGCCCCTCGATCATGATCCGCGCGAGCGGTTCCGTGCCTGAATAGCGCAACAGCAGACGTCCCTTGCCCGCCAGCAAGCTTTCGGTCTGGTGGGCTTCCGCAGCAATCTCTGCGACTTCTTGAAACGGCCGCTTCTCGCCGACGTGCACGTTGACGAGCACTTGCGGATAGCGCGTGAATCCCTCGGTCAGTTGTTCGAGCGACGCGTTCGCTTCGCGCATCGCCCGCAGCAGAAAGAGCGTCGTGGTCATCCCGTCTCCTGCGAGGCTTGCGCGCGGGAAGATGATGTGTCCGGACTGTTCGCCGCCCAGAGTCGCCCCCGTGCGCAGCAACTCTTCGAGCACGTACTTGTCGCCGACATCAGTGCGCAGCATTTCGATTCCGCGCGACCTGAGCGCCAGTTCCAATCCGATGTTGCTCATCACGGTGGCGACGACCTGCTCGCCAACCAGTTCGCCGCGCGCCTGAAAGCTTTTCGCCATCACCCACAGCGTTGCATCGCCGTCAACGACCTGACCGCGCGCGTCCAAAAAGAGCGCGCGGTCGGCGTCGCCGTCAAAGGCGACGGCAAGGTCTGACTGTTCGGCAAAGACTTTCTCGCGCAGTCGTTCGACGTAGAGCGAGCCGCATTCACGATTGATGTTTTGCCCGTCGGGCGTGTTGTTGACGGCCGACACCTGCGCGCCCAGACGCGCAAAGAGCGCGGGCGCGAGATGCGACGCCGCGCCGTTGGCGCAGTCCACGACCATCCGCAGGCCATCCAGACGCAAACCCGCCGCCGCCTCTTCCGCCAGATAGTCCGAATAACGCGCCTGCAAGACGGCCGCGCGTTGCCCGGCGTCTCTCGTGCCCTCTTGCTGCTTCGCCTCTTCGTCAATCTCTATTTTTTGCGATGTGGATGAGGGATGTTCAGCGGCGTGCGCTTCGTTGCTGCTACGCGCCTGTTGGATGTCGGCTTCGATGAGCCGTTCGGTCGCATCGTCGAGTTTGCGCCCCGTGGGAACGAAAATTTTGATGCCGTTATCTTGATAGGGATTGTGCGAGGCGCTGATGACCACGCCCGCGTCCGCCGGAAGCGCGCGCGTGAGAAAAGCTACGCCCGGCGTCGTGATGACTCCCGCCGACTCACACGCCGCGCCGACCGCCTGCGCGCCACGCGTGAACGCGCGTTCGATCCACTCGCCGGATTCGCGCGTGTCGCGTCCGACGATGATGCGCGGCGCGCGTCCGCCGTCTGTTCGTGCCGCCAGTCGATGCGCTAGCGACCGCCCGGTTGTCCAGATTGTCTGCGCGTCGAGCGGGAAACGCCCGGCCTCGCCGCGCATACCGTCCGTGCCGAAAAGTTTTTTCATTGGTTAGCTGTTAGCTATTAGCCGTTAGCTCTCGGCAGCCTAGCAGTTCTTTCTTGCTGACGGCTGAGAGCTAATGGCTGATGGCTCTTTCAAGGATTGGTCGAGATTAGTTCGATGCGGCCTTCCAGATTCGGCGGTAGCAGAAGGCGCGGGCGCGTCGTGCCGTCGGGCGTCTGATCGAAGACGATTGACACGTCTGCGGCGCGCAGATTTTCGATGATAGAGCGTGCGGCGCGCACTTCAATCATGACGCGCGACTCCGTGCCGTCTGCCGCCCGAGCCGTTACACCTTCGAGGCGTTTCATCGCACGCGCCTCGGAGATTTTCACGTGCACGTCAACTACCGTGTCGAGCGCGACGATCTTGCGATCTTCTATGTCGATGGCGATCTGCGTGGCGGTGAAACTTTCGGCGCGTCCGTCGAGCAGGATGGTTTCGGTCGGCGCTTTTTCAAGTGCATTGACATGGCTCTCAGGGCCGCGCACGCGCACGCGCCCCGGCAGCGCTTGGAGTCCCATCAACTCGTACCCCTCGGGCACACGGCCTGCCGTCTGCGGTTCGACCGCCAACTCGCGCTCGATGCGTCGTTCCAGCCTCAAAGGGATGCTGCCCGGCTCGATGCGTTCGACGACGACGCCTTCCGCGCTGACTGCTTCCGGCAGTTGCAGCGTGACGTTGTTGGGCGAAAGGCGCACGACGCGTTCGCCCTGCTGGTAACTGCTGGCGTCGTAGCTCAGGGAGACATCTCCGGACTTGATGGCGTCGAGCACGCGCTTGCTGCCACGCAAAGTTAGATCAACCTTGTCGCGCGGCTCGTTGCTGATGTCCATGTCGGCCGGGAGCGCGAAGAAGAGGCGCACGTCGTGCAGCCGCGCCGTCGTCGGCACGCGCTGACCCGTGACGGCAAACCACAGGCCGAGCGTGATGGCGAGCGCAAGCAACTTTAAACCCCAGTCTGCGAACAGGAGGTCGTGCAGCCAACGCCGTCCCATCTGCACGGCGTCTCTTTCCATGTCACGCAAAGTCATAAGAGCAGAGGTTAGAGGTCAGAGGTCAGAGGTTAGTAGGAAACAGTTTTTTGCTTTCACTGATCTCTAACCTCTGACCTCTGTAGTTAAGTTCCTTTCGCTTTCGGCTTCGGTGTTTAGTTGTGCCGGTTCGTCGGCGGTGCGTGCGGGGGATTTGATAGCGTCGAAGATGGCGGCGCGCAGTTTGGTGGCGTCGAGGCCGCGCTTGATCTGTCCGGCCTGCACGAAGGAGATCAGACCCGTCTCTTCGGAGACGACGACCGCCACGGCGTCCGTGTCTTCGGTGATGCCAATGGCGGCGCGGTGGCGCGTGCCGAGGTCTTTCGACAGGCGCGGGTTCAGCGTCAGCGGCAGAAAACAGGCGGCCGCCGCGACGCGGTGACGACGAATGACGACCGCGCCGTCGTGCAAGGGCGTCGCCGGGTTGAAGATGGTGACGAGCAGGTCGTAGCTGAGTTCGGCGTCCATCTTGACGCCGCCGTCCGTCACGTTCTTTAAGCCGACGCCGCGTTCGATGACGACGAGCGCGCCCGTCTTGGTCGAAGCGAGCGTGGTTGCCGCCAGCACGATCTCATCGTAGACGCCCTCGCCGAATTGCCCACGATGACGCGCCAGGCTCGGCAGTCGAATCTGATTGCCGAGGGAGGTTAGTGCCTGCCTGATCTCCGACTGGAAAAGCACGATGATCAGAATCGGCAGATAGAGCAGCACGCCGCGCAGGACATATTCGAGCGTGGCGAGATCGCGCCGGTAAGCGATCCAGTAGAGCAAGGCGAAAGCCGCGATGCCGATTGCCATCGGTACGGCGCGCGTCCCGCGCAAGAGCTTCAACACCGTGTACACGATCAGAAAGACCAGCGCGATGTCGAGCAAATTGCGCGGCTCACGTAGCCTCTCCAGATATTCCGTGTAAGTCGGTGCGATAAACATAAAACTAAACGATGAAGGAGGAACGATGAACGATGAATAAGAACCGTGAATCGTAAATCGTCAATAGAGAAAGACAGGGTTTCACTATTCACGATTTACGATTCACGACTTACTTGTCTTCCGTTCATCATTCCTCCTTGTGGCTTGTTTGCCTGATGTTGTGTGTCACCAGTTCGTTGCGGAAGTTGATCAAAATCTGCTTGGGCGCAAGGTGCAGGGTCAGCAGTCTGACGACCTCGCAGACGTGCTGACGGTGATCAACCCGTTCGCAAGGAGCGCGCCCAACACAGCCAGCATCTACAGTCTCTCCCAGGGGGTTAGGGTTACACGCATCCGCGCCGATTATGACGAAAAGCTCGGGACAAAGCAACAACTATCCCTTGCGCACGTGCGTTCACGTGCTGATGAGGCGCAACTAAAAACCGTCGAATTATTTCGTTTCTTTGCGCCGCTTGAGGCGTGCGCGTTGGAGGAAGCCGACGAGTTCGCCCGCGCCGTTGAGGACGGCGAGCGCGCCCGTGCCGTTCTGTTTCATCAAAGCGTCGGCGCGCTCCAAGGGCGTCTGCGGATCGACGAAGAGTTCGGGCGCGACGGGTCGCATCACGTCTGCGACGCGCGTGCGATGACGGCTGGCATCGGGGAGTTTTCGCAAGTCTTCGAGCGTCAGGATGCCGTGCAGGCTGCGGCCGCGCGCGACGGGGAAAGCCTCCTGCGGGTGCTGCGGCAAAAAGAGATCTATGAAATGACTGACGAGCGTGTCCGGCTCGACCGAGACGGGCGCGCTCATCGCCTCGCCCACCGTCCGCAGACTCGTTCGCTTGCGCCCGACGCTCGCCGCCGCGCTGTGCAAAAACAGCGCGACCACCACCGACCACAAGGCCATGAAGAGGTCGCCCGTTTTGAAGTAGAGCAGCAGTGCGAAGACAAAGAGCGTCCACGCGATGAGTTGGCCGCCTAAGCTTGCGATGCGCGTCGCCTCTTCGAGTTTTCCGTTCCTGTGCCAGAGGAAGGCGCGAAGCACGCGCCCGCCGTCGAGCGGGTAGCCGGGCAGCAAGTTGAAGACGGCGAGCATGAGATTCCAGAAGCCGAGGATGAAGAGAACCGCGCCCGCCAGTTTTTGCTCGAACGCGGCGGCGAGCATCATCGCGCCGAAGGCGGCGACCGCGAACAGGAAACTCGAAGCAGGCCCGGCCACGGCGATGCGAAACTCCGCGCGCGCATTGTCCGGCTCGCGGTCGAGACGCGCCATGCCGCCGAACGGATGAAGGACGATCTCTTCGGTTTCAATGCCTTCGATGCGCCCGACGAGTGCGTGCGACAGTTCGTGTCCGAAGATCGAGAGAAAGAGGCCGAGCGTCGTCACCAGTCCGACGATCCACGCGGCCGAAGGCGTGACGTTAACGTAGCGGACGAGCGGCGTGCCCTGCTGGAAGTTGCTGGCGATGAGCCAGGTGCTCAAGGCGAACACCATGAACCAGCGATAATCGATCCTCACGGGAATCCCGAAGATGCGCGCGACGCGCACTTGCCGGTGAAGAATACGAGCGTAAGACATAAAGAAAGCTGTTAGCTGTTAGCTGTTAGCTCTTAGCCGGACAGCACAAAGGCAATTTTTTGTTTTATGTTTTAGCTGACAGCTAACGGCTAAGAGCCAACAGCTAATCATACGTTTCAAATGTGCTGCTGCTTTCGCCGTCGAGCAGGAGCGAGGGTTCGTTGCGGGCGACGCGACGCAAGAGCAGCGGGTCGTCGAAGAGTTGGGAGAGACCTTTGACGATGGCGTGGCGCGGGTCTTCGGCCAGATGCGTGGAGAGACGCGTCTCACTTTGCAGGAACGAGGTTATGCCTTCAAGCATCGCACCGCCGCCCGTCAGCATCAGGCCGCGGTCGTAGATGTCTGCGGCCACTTCGGGCGACAGGTCGGCCAGGCCGCGCTGCACCACGCGCACGATGCGCTGCACAACGTTTTCGGCCGCGATGCAAACCTCTTCGCTCGTTACCTCGGCCGCGCGCGGCGTGCCGCTCTGTACGTCGCGTCCTTTGACGGTCAACGTCCGCGAAGGGTCTTTCGGTTCGATGGCCGAAGCCAACTCAATCTTCAGACGCTCGGCCGTCGGCGCACCGATGATCAGGCCGTGATGACGACGCAGGCGATCCACGATTGCCTCGTCGATGTCGGCGCTGCCCACACGTTCCGCTTGCGCGTAGACGATCATACCGAGCGCGACGACGGCGACGTTCGTGGTTGCGCCGCCGATGTCCACCACGGCCGAAGCCTTCTGCTCGTCCACCGAGACGCCCGCGCCGATGGCCGCCGCCAAGCCTTCCTCGACCATGTAGACGCGCCCGATGTGCGCCGCCTCGGCCGCCGCCATCAACGCACGCTGCTCGACGTGCGTGACGCCCGACAGAACGCTCATCACTGCGCGGCGACTGAAATGCGACATGCCGCTGCGCGCCTTGCGCACGAAATGATCGAGCATGCGCTGCGAGCGCTCGAAGTCCGCGACGACGCCGTCCACCATCGGCATGACGAGCGTTACGTCGCGCGCCTCGCGTCCCTGCATGGTGTGCGCCTCTCGCCCGATGGCGACGATCTCGCCGGTCGTCTTGCTGATGGCAACGACGGACGGTTCGTCCACGACGATGCCGCGACCGCGCACGGAGATGATCGTGCTGGCCGATCCCAAGTCAATTGCCATCGAATCGGAAACCAGATCGCGCAGCGCGTCCAAACCCATCAACGCCCGCGTCTTTCGCATGAAGGAGCCTGATCTCATAACACCGAAACCCGAAGCACACGCCGGAAAAATTTTGTTCACAGGAGCGAGAAACATCATAGCACACGGCGACTAAAGCGCGCCGCGCCGAACCCGTGCGACGCATCCGGCCACAGGCACGACGCCGTCAGGCGAACGCTAAGTTGAAGAACAACGTAGGGCTCGTAACATCCTGTTAACGCGTTGTTAACTTCAGCGTTCTACAATCCGCCTTTCTCGGAACCAGCAGGCTGTCGAATTCAATCTCCGCCACCCCAAGACAGGAGCATGTTCGTCTTATGTCTATCGCCAATGAACTGAGTTGCGATGTCGCCACGGCGCTGTTGACCCCGCATGCGAACTCGAACGCGACTTCACAGACAGACCTGACGGAACTCGTGATCTCCTTTCACGCCGCGCTCCGGCAACTGACCGACGAGGAACGCAAGCGTCGCCGCCGCGCGCTCATCCACGGCACGCCGCCCGTCGTCGCCGAAGCGGCCGCGTCCGGCAGTTAACCAACTCATATCTCGACCTCAATTCTCGTCGGCGCGCGTGCAGGCGGCTTCCCTGTTGCCTGCGCGCGGAGGCTTCGCGCCCGACGCGAGCCGCCGCGCTTATATTTACGCCGCAAGTTCTTTATGATGCTGTCGCCCGGACAATCCAGACGACCGTTTGCTCAAGGTCAGTTCGCGTTCAGATGCGACAGTCTGCGCGCATCATCATCTGAACTCGACGGTCGCGGCTTCATTCTCTCTACAAGGAATACAAGGAAGGAGTTCTCCATGTTTACTGCTGCCCGGCGCGCGTTGTTCGCGTGCCTCTTCCTCTTCGTCCTCGCCCCTTGCGCGCTCGCGCAAAGCAGCACGCCCGACACAACAACGGACGCCGCCAAGGCCGCGCACGCGCCCCGCACTGACGCGCAGAACACCGCCGCACAAGAGGCGCGCGAGCCGTCCGCGCTCGACGACGTGCGCAGACAGTTGCGCGAGCAGCAGGTCGAAATTGAACGCCTGCGCACGACGCTGGCGGAACAGTCGAAACTCCTGAACGAACTGCTCGCGCGCACCGCACCGCGCCCCGACGCGGTCGCAGCGTCAGTCAAAGAGGCGGTCTATTCTTCAAGCGACGTGACGGTAACGAGCACGCTCAGCGCCGAACGCGCGCCGGGGCAGGATGTGGCGGCGAAGAATTCGCAGACCGAAGGCCTGGAGGCGCGCGTGCGCGCCATCGAGGCGCAGGCGCAGAAGACGAACGAGTCGCTTTCGCGTCAACTCGGCTCGATCACTTTCAGCGGCGACCTGCGCCTCCGCTTCGAGACGCAGTTCGGCCAGTTGAACGCGCTCGCCAACGCCGATAATCCGGCCATCATCGGCAACGAGTTGACCGCGCGCAATCGCTTGAGGATTCGTGCGCGCCTCGCCATACGCGGGCAGATCGGCAAGGAGTTCGACTGGGGTATCCGCTTCGCCACCGGCACGCCCGCCGATTTGACGAGCAGCAACCAGACGCTCACGGATTTCTTCGACCGCAAGCAGTTCGGACTCAATCAAGCCTATCTCACCTATCGTCCGGCGGCCGTTCCCGGCCTGCGCCTGCAAGCCGGAAAGTTCGATACGCCCTGGCTCTTCACCGAGATGACCTTCGACGCAGACAACCAGCCCGAAGGCTTGAACGAAACTTACGCGCGCGACTTCAAACACAACCTGTTCAAAAATCTGACGCTCGTCGCGTGGCAGTTGCCGCTGCTCGAACGACAGGCGGCCTTCGTCCTCGGCTCGGACGGGCGCGTCAACATAGATGCTTCACGGCGCGGCGGGCGCGACCTCGCGCTCTACGGCGCACAGGTGCGCACGCGTCTCGCCCTCGGCGACAAGACCGCGCTCACGCTCTCGGCCGCAGACCTCTATTACTCCGGCACGCAGTTCATCACGCCCGCGCAGTTCTTCGGCGGCCAATTTCAAGCGCCCGTCACGGTCACGATCCCTGCGACCGCGACGACGCCCGCGCAGACCGTTGCGGGCTTCGCCGCCATTCCGCGCGACCTGCTCGTCGCGGGCAGCAGTCTCGGCGTCCTTAACGCCAACACCAACGCCGTCAATCGCGATGGGCGTCTCTCGTCCGGCTTCAACCTCGTAGACCTCATCGGCCGCCTTGATTTCACGCAGAGCAAACGCTTCCCCGTCACGGTGATCCTCAACCTCGTCACGAACACGCAGGCGCACGACGTGGTGCAGGCGGGAACGGGAGGCGCGAATCGCATCATCGAGAACGACGAGAACCTGGGCTTCTGGGGAGAGATTCAGGCGGGCAAGTCGGTTGAACGCGGCGACCTGTTCTTCAGCTACACTTTCATCCGCATCGAAAAGGACGCGGTGCTCACGCCCTTCAACTATTCCGATCTCGTGCAGGGTTCGGACGTGCGCACGCAGCGCGTGAGATTCATCTACACGGTTGACCCGCGCGTCATGTTCACGTTCAACGGCGTCGTCTCGCAACGCCCGCACGGGCTGGCCGGAGTGTTCGGACAGACGCCCGCAGGCTCGCTCAATCGCCCGACCGTCCGCCTGCAATTCGACACGACATTCCGCTTCTGAAGTAACAAAACTATGGAACCACGCGCTTCACACGAAACAACACGAAACAGCATGAAGGTTTTGTTCGTGTTGCTTCGTGTGAAGCGCGTGGTTCCGCTCTTTGTCTGCTTAAAGGCTCAAACTTTTCACGGACATTTAAGTCACCGTTAATTTTGTTGTAGCGTCGCGCGTTTAGAGTTCGTCGCGCACCCCACCACACATCGTCCCGCCCGAATAATTGCGGACAGGGGGCGCGTCCCGCTTCTCCCCGAAGCACGGACGCGCCCCCATTTTTATCCGACAAGTTGTCAGGCGAATCTTCGCCGTTCCTTTAAGCCACCACTTGATAGCGGACGACCTTTTCCGGCGTGCGCACGGAGTTGACGAGCGGTTCGACGGCCGGTTCGACCGTGTAAGTGTCGCAGATCAAATTCTCCGCAGCCTTCGCGTTCACAGGTTTCGAGAACAGATACCCCTGACCGTTTTCGCAGCCCAGACGGCGGAGTGCGGCCAGTTGCTCTTTCGTCTCCACGCCCTCCGCGATGACGTTCATGCCGAGGTTCTGCGCGAGACTGACAATCGTGCGCACGATCTCGACGTTCTCGCTATCCTCCGACATGTTGACGACGAACGAGCGATCAACCTTGAGCGTGTCGATCGGGAAGCGGTGCAGATAACTCAAACTGGAATAACCCGTGCCGAAATCGTCGATGCTCAGTTTGATGCCGAGCGCTCGAAGTTTCTTGAGCATCTCGGTCGCCGTCTCGACGTTGTCCATCACGGCGCTCTCCGTGATTTCGAGTTTCAAGCCTTCCGGATTGATCTTCGTCTCCTGAATGATCTGCGTCACGCGCTGGATCAGATCGCTCTGGATAAACTGTTTGCTCGACAAATTGACGCTGACGAACAGCGGCGGATCGGACGGGAAAATCTTCTGCCAGCGCTCCATCTGTCGGCACGCCTCGCGCAAGACCCACTCGCCGATCTCCACGATCAACCCCGTCTCTTCCGCGAGCGGGATGAAGTTGGCGGGCGAGATGAAGCCGCGCTCCGGGTGCTGCCAGCGCACCAGTGCCTCGAAGCCGGAAATCTTGAACGTCTCCAGATCGACGATTGACTGGTAGTAGACCATCAACTCCTGCCGCTCGATGGCGAGGCGCAAGGCCGTCTCCATCTGCAACAGATCGTTGACCTGCGCGTGCATCGCCGAGTCGTAAATTTCGTGTCGATTCTTGCCGAGCGACTTCGCGCGATACATCGCCGCGTCGGCATCGCGGATCAAGCCTTCGGCCTGATGATAGCTCGTCCAACTAGACGCCACGCCGATGCTCACCGTGGTGAACACTTCACGTCCGTTCAGCGTGAACGAGGCGGCCAACTCGCCCTTGATGCGCTCGGCCACGTCAATCGCTTCCTTCTCCTCGTAGATGTCTTCGAGCAGGAGCACGAACTCGTCGCCGCCCAGACGCGCCACCGTGTCGCCCGCTCTGACACATTTCCACAGGCGCACGGCCACCTCTTTGAGCAACTGGTCGCCGACCGAATGGCCTAAGCTGTCGTTGATGACTTTGAAGCGGTCGAGATCGACGTAGAGCACGGCGAACTTGCGCGCCTCATTGCGCTGCGCGCGTGCGATGGCGAGTTCGAGGTGGTCTATGAACATGGCGCGGTTCGGCAATCCCGTCAACACGTCGTGCATGGCCTCGTGTTGCAGTTGCTCCTCGGCGCGTTTGCGATCAGTAATGTCCTGAATCTGGAAGACGAGCGGCGTCGAAGCGGCGTGCGAGCCGCCCGCCAGTGACGCGCTCCACAGTCCCCAAACCTTGTGGCCGGACTTGTGCTGGAAACGCACCTCACACTGGTCGATGGTGCTGTTGCCTTTGCGCAGGCGTTTGATGGCTTCGACCGCCACGCTCAGGTCATCCGGATGAATGACGGTCAGAAAGTCCGTCACGATCATCTCGCGTTCCGAGTAGCCGAGGATTTTGCAGAGAGCGCGGTTGACCTGTAACCAGCGGCCTTCGGAAGAGACTAAGGCCATACCGATGGCGGCGAAGTCGAACGCGTTGCGGAAACGGTCTTCTTCGCTCTGCGCGTTACCCGCGCTTGCCGCCACTTGCACTTGCGCGGGCACGCTGATGAAGTGATTATCCTGGTAAGACGCGTAAGCGAAATATGCGATTGCCCCGGCCACGCCGACGAGCGTAACGAGATTGAGGCCGAGGAAGTGTGCGGCCGAGGCCAAGAGCGTGGCGGCACACCCGGCCGCCAGATAGATCGCGAGCGGCTTCAGATAACTTTTCACGAACGCCTGCCAGCGCTTCTGCTCCGGGCTGGCGCTCCGGCCGCTCAGAAGAATGGCCGCGCTCGTCACAGACTGGACGATGATCACCGCTGCGACTGCCGTTACGGTCGCGACCACATCCTGCCCCTGCGCAAGCTCCGGCACTGAGCCGAAACCGAAGCGCAGCACGAGCGCCGCGAAGAAGGTCGGAAGGATTGAGATGGCCGAACGGCAGATGAGCGACGTCAGGCTCTTGCTCGAATGAAGCAGGACGCAGGGCACGACGATGCAGGCGAGCGCGGCCGCCGCTTCGGCGTCGAACACCAAAAGCGTCACGAGCAGTAAACTGTCCGTGAGGTAGAGATGATTGCCCGCCCCGGCCGTCTTCACCGGAAAGCTCACGCTGGCGCGAACTGTGAGGAGCGCGAGCAGCAGCAATGGAAGACCAATGTGTGCCACCGGCAGACAGTACAACGCCACCAGAAAGACGACGGCGTAGACCGACAAAATCACCTTCGTATAGGTGCTGACAGCTTCGTGTTCGCTCAGACTCTTCATGCGGCTTCAACGACGGTTCTTTGTTTTTTGCCCGCCCCAAGCGAGCATCTGCCACATCCACAAAGCAATTCCAAGGCCACCATCGCCGCCCGCGCACGAACCCGATAAATCCAGCGAAAACGCCAAAAGCCCCGTTACTCTCAAAGAACTCGCTGACGCATCTGCCATTCAACTTGACGCGGCACAGGTCAGTTTGAAAGAAATAATCTCAACTCTCTTCACGCCTCTTCGCACGCCCATCCTCCAAACGCGAATCGAGAGCAGACCTTGTGCGCAAAGCGGGGAACTTACGCCGTCGCTGCTTCGCGCTTGAGGTCTGCTCTCGATTCAGTTCAAGAGATCAAACTTCGTCTATTGATCGCAATGGAGGGGTCTGAGGTCGCCGTAGATGTCACAACTACAGTACAAGTCGTCGTAGCTGCAATGTCTATAGCAGAAATTAACCAGTCGCATACAGCTCTCCGGGTTCGGTTGACTCTGACAATTCATCTCATTGACTTCACAGTCAATGCAGCATTGGAGAACGACAGCGGAGGCGTTGCTCTCCTGCGACACCGCGCCAAAGAGACAGGCCGACAACAAGGCCAGCGCCATCAGCCTGTGAACGAGTCTCAGCTTAATTGCTCGAAGCATAGCTTTTCTCTCTCTTCCTGCGGCAATTACGCCGCTCCATATTTCTTCCTTGAGGGATACGCACCGGGTGAAGATGCGCAGGGAGTGAATCAGCTTTAGCTATTTCAACTGATTCGGTGTGCGAAGTTTTAGGGCTGAGAGAAGACTCTGACATGTGGACAAAAGCGTCCTTGAGCCTTTCATCCGACGGAAGCGAGTTGCCGATTCAGTTCTATCGAATGTGGCAAACAAACCGGGGGCTAATCGCTCGCCCGCGCGCTCTTGAAGTGGCTTAGCACTTCGGCCTCTTTGTCCGGCGCTAAACGGCCAACCCACGACTCTATTGCTTGTCCCTCTCTATTCACCAGAATCAGCGTCGGCGTCCCTTTCACGCCGACGGCATCCAGCGGCGACTGTTTCACCTCGTCCACCGCGACGCCCAACTTATCGACATACGCCCTGCTTCTGTCCATGTCCTGCGGAAGCACGGCGACCAGACGCGGGCCGCCTTTCGCAGCCTTTTCCTGCACGAGACGCCGGTAAAATTCGGCGCTGTTCGTGCAATAGCGACAGGTATCCGAAACCACCAGTAGCAGCGTCTGGTCGTTGTGCGCCCAATCGACGCCGGGCAGTGATAGTTGTGTTCCGCGCGGGACGCGGATGTCGGGCTGCGGTGCGGCCGCTTGTTTATCCGCTTGTCCATCGGCAAGCACGTATTTTTTGACTAGGACGCCGCCGAGCACGAGTGCGACGGCGATGATGGCGATATTGGCTAACAGTTCGACTTTTTTGGCTAGATTAGGCATACAAATCTCCCGGTCAGAGGTGGAGATAAACCACGGATAAGGTTGTTACGATGTCGGAGCGAGAGAGCGGCTGAGGATTGGTGAAGTAGCCGAACTGATGCGCCGTTCGTCGATGAGAGAACAGGACTGCGCTTAACGTCGTCCGGCAATTTACGCTTAGTGTCTGCATGTGTCAATCTTTTTCCGATCCGGCATGCGCGGCTCAACTCTTTTTGAGTCTCAAGGACTGGTTCGTACGGCATCCGCAGGACGCAGAGCCTTCAACACGCGCGCCTATCTTAAAAACACATGCCTCTTTTCTCCCTTCAAAGTTAATAATTTTTTAAGACGACATTCACGTCGCCTTAACCCGCGCGCTTTAGTCTCCAGCTTCGCAAACACACACGCCTCGCCCAACTTTCAACCGGGCTGAAGTGCTTTTATTGATCACTCATCGCTCTAATTTTTTGTTGAAACTTTCGCACGCGTGCGGCTCGCAGCCCTCTGCGTGCTTTCACTAGATTCGCAGGAGAAACCATATGAGGTCTATCACCGGAAGAAGTTTTATATTGAATTGTAAAAAAGCTTTCGGGCTTTTGCCGCTGCTGCTCGTCGCGGGAGTTATGCTGGCGTTGCCGCCTTCGCTCAAGGCGCAGTCAAGCCCGACGGGAAGTTTGAGCGGCGTGGTGCAGGACGCCAACGGCGCGCTTCTGCCCGGCGTCACCGTCAACGTGAAGAACACGGGGACGGGGCAGGAACGCGTTGCCACAACGAATGAAGACGGACGCTGGACGGTTCCCGTGCTCCCCGTCGGCAGTTACGAAGTCGTCATCGAGAAAACGGGCTTCAAGCGGCTGGTGCGGCAGAACGTCGAAGTTGAAGCCGCCGTCCCGCGCACACTCGAAGACCAACTCGAAATCGGAGAACTGTCGGGCGAGGTCATCACCATCACTTCGGGCGACGCCACGCTGCTGGCGACCGAGACGGCGACGACCGCGCGACAAGTTTCGTCCGAGCAACTGGTCGCCATCCCCACCTCGACGCGCAGCTTCACACAACTGCTGTCGTCCGAGGCGGGCGTGAGCGCCGAGCTTTCGCCCGTGCTCACGAACGGCAACGGCAACGTCTCGCCCTCCGTCAACGGCACGCGCACCACCTCGACGAGCCTCTTCTTCAACGGCGTCGATGCCACCAACGTCACGAACAACGAAGGCTCGCTCAACGACAACATCGCCCCCGCGCCCGAAACGCTCTCCGAAGTGAAACTCCAGACCAGCCTCTACGACGCTTCCACGGGCAGAAGCGGCGGCGGCAACTTTCAACTCGTCACCAAGTCGGGCACAAACGAGTTTCACGGCTCCGGTTATTACTTCGTGCAGAACGAGCGTTTCAACGCCAACGACTTCTTCTACAACAAGGACGGAATCGACAAGCCCCGCGCGCGCCGCCACGAGGGCGGGTTCACGCTCGGCGGCCCCATCGTCCGAGAGCGCTTCTTCTTCTTCGGCGGCTATCAACGCACCAGCGCAAGCACAGGCTTTGTGCCTACGGCCAGCAGCCAAACCGTCCTGCCCGCCGCGCTCCGCCTCATCAGCGGAGCGCGCACGGCCGAGAACGTCGTCGCGGCCTTCAGCGCGCTCAACCCGTGCGTGCGCAACAATGCGGGCACGCCGACCGCAGGCTTCTGTTTGACGCCTTCGCAAATCTCGCCCATCGCCCTGAACCTGCTGAACGTGATGAACCCGATCACAGGCGACTTTCTCATCCCCGCGCCGCGCGCAGGGTTGCGCACGGTCTTCAACGATCAAGCGGTCGCTGGGACTAATGCGACACTCTTCGGCGGCAACCCGCTCGTGCGCCAGCGCAACGTCTTCCCCGCCGAGTTTGAGCAGGATCAGTTCACGCTCAAACTCGACGGGCAACTCACCACCAACAACCGCCTGAGCGGAGCTTTCTTCTTCTCGAACTTCCCCGGTTTCGATCCCTTCAACGCTCCGAACAGCCAGGCGTCGCCCGCCGGTCTCGTCCGCAACGACCGCAACCGCACACTCGCCGTCTCGGACGTGCACGTCTTCAGTTCGACGCTCATCAACGAAGTCCGCTTCGGTTACTTCTCGCTCAACAACTCGCGCACCCTGCGCGACGACTTCGCCGCGATCACGAGCGCGTCGGTCGGCATCGACAACCCTGCGCTCTTTTTCGACAACAGCGTCGGCACGCAGCGCCTCGGCCAGTTCATCGGTCGCAACAACCTCGCCAACTTCTCCTTCGGCGGCCCGAACGATTCTTTCAACCGCCGCAAGCAGCAGACCTACAGCATCGCCGATAACGTCACTCTGATTCGCGGCTCGCACACGCTGCGCTTCGGCGGCGAGTTCAAGCGCTTCCAGTTCGACACGAACTTGCCGGAGGAACAGGCAACCGAGTTTGAGAAGTTCGACAACTTCACGCAGTTTCTCGCCGGTCGCGCGACGGAGGCCGACACGCAGTTCGGCATCACGGACAAGAGCTTTCGCTTCCGCGACCTGTCCGGCTACATCGCCGACGACTGGAAATTCAACCGCAAACTCACTTTCAATCTCGGCCTGCGCTACGAGTTCTTCGGCACACCTGTCGAGGCCAACGGCCAGTTCGGCAACTTCGACCCCGCGCTCCTGACGAGCACGGAGAATCCGCTCAGTGGCTTCGTCGTTCCGCAGAACGCAAGCCCGACCGGCTTTGCCGCGCTCGACACGGCGCTCGCCGTCACCGCGCGTGCGAATAACAACTCGACCATCAACCCTGACCGCAACAACTTCGCACCGCGCTTCGGCTTTGCCTATTCGCCGCTCGAATCGAACCGCATGGTCATACGTGGCGGCTACGGCGTCTTCTTCGACCGCCCCTCCTCGGCCTTCATCAACACGGTCTTCAGCAACTATCCCTTCCTGCGCGAGATCGAAGTGACCGCGCCCTCGCGCCAGATCAACATCGGCACGGCCTTCTCGCAACAGAATCCGCAACTCGGTCTCAACCAATTTCTCCCGAACCGCATTCAACTCGTCTCCACGAGCGGCGCGATCACATACGTCATCCGCGACAACACGGGCGTCACCCGCGATGCTAACAACGCCAACAACCCCATCGATCTGGCGACGGGTCAACCCTCGCTCGGCAACATCGCCGAGACGTTCGAGTTTCGCGCCGTTGATCGCAATCTGCGCACGCCTTACGTCCAGCAGTGGAATCTAGGCATGCAATATGAATTGACGAAGAACCTGCTCGTCGAAGCGCGCTACGTCGGCACGAAGGGCACGAAACTCCTGCAAGCGACGGCGCTCAACCGCGTCTACGATCTGAACAACCCCAACACGCCCGATTACATCTTCGCCCGCTTCAACCGTGCCTACGAAGCGGCGCAGCGTGGCAACGCGAACGCCCTGCGCGGCCCCTTGCGCACGGCCGCGACCGAACGCGAGCGCGGGCGCGGCATCGCCTTCGGCTTCCTCAACACGGCGACGGGCAACCCCGTCGATTACAACCTGAGCGACCCGAATGGCTCGATCATCGGCTTCGAGGCGCGCGGGCAACTGCTCGGCTTCAACATCCCCGAAGCACTCTTCCTGCAATCGAACGGAAACTCTATCTACCACGGCGCGCAGTTCAATCTCACGCAACGCCTGACGCGCGGCCTCCAGTTCAATGCTTCCTACACCTTCTCGAAGGCAATCGACACTTCGAGCGCAGATCCCGGCTCGACCGCGGGCGGCGGCAAACCCGACGTTCCCAACACCGGCTTCATCCTGCAAAACGACTCGAACGACATCAACAGCAATCGTGCGCTCTCAGATTTCGACCGCACGCAGCGCTTCAGCCTGAGCTTCGTCTACGACATTCCGACCTTCGGCTTCACCTCTCGCTTCCTGCGCGGCTTCCAACTTTCGGGCTTCGCGCACGTCCAGTCGGGCACGCCCTTCTCCATCTTCGCCGCCGAACCGGAAGCCGGAACGGTCGCCGCGCTTACACCTCTCCGCACCGGATCGGGCGGACTGTTCCGTCCCGGCTTCGGCCGCCCGAATCTCTGCGGCACGCTCGACCAATTACGCCAGCAGGGCGACGATCCGACCGAGCGTTACTTCAACCCGGACGCGCTCTGCTCGTCCTTCGGCCAATACGGCAACCTCGGCCGCAACGTCCTGCGCGGGCCGAGCCAGAAGCGTTTCGATCTCGGCCTGTCGAAAACGACGGCCATCACCGAGCGTGTCGGTTTGGAATTGCGTTGGGACGTTTTCAACGTCTTCAACAACGTCAACTTCGCCAACCCGAACAACGACCTGCAAGACACCACCGACTTCGGCAGGATCACCAACACCGTCGGCGGCCCGCGCGTCATGCAGTTCGGCGCGAAACTGAAGTTTTAAAATCCGTGAATGGTGAATGGTAAATAGTAAATGGATAAAAACCTGTCTTCTACCATTCACCATTTACCATTCACCATTTACTGCTTTTCAAGGTTGATGGTTCTTCTTAAACTTTATGAGCACTGAGATGAAATCTCAGACGCCTGTGCGCGGACGCGGGTTTGAGACGGAGGCGAGCGTCTATGACGACGGGCGGCTGCGCGTCGAACACGACAACTATTACGTCGCGTGCGGCGGACAGGTGTTACAACTGCCGCGCAAGGAGTTTCTGCTTCTCTCGCGTCTCGCCTTGAACGCCGAGCGCGTCGTCTCTTCCGCAGACCTCTGGCGACACGCCTGGCCGCCCGCCGCGCGCTTCAACGCCGAGAGCCTACACGTCCACATCTACCGCCTGCGCCGCCGCCTTGCCCCCTTCCGCGTCCACATCGAGACGATGATCAACGTCGGCTACCGACTCGTCACTTGAAACGATGAAGTAAGAGCAGTAAATGGTGAATGGTAAATGGTGAATGGTGAATGGAGAAAAGACTGTCTTCTCCCATTCACCATTTACCATTTACTATTCGCCAGTTTCCGTTCAGCCCGCGTTCACCTTGAAAGTTTCAGGCAAGTTCGTCTATAGTGCGGCTTCTTTTAATCTCACGATGGAGCCGGTGAAAAGATGGCGCGTTTCAGTTTTCTGCCCCGCGAGGATCAATACTTCTCCTTCTTCTCGCAGATGACCTCTTACATTTACGATGCCTCGACAATCCTCGTCGAGATGATGGGCGAAGGCAGCCGCGACTACAATGCCTACGCACAGCGCATCAAGACCATCGAGCATGCCTGCGACGAGTTGACGCACACTATCTCCACCAGCCTCAACAAATCTTTCATCACCCCCTTCGACCGCGAAGACATCTACGAGTTGTCGAGCGCGCTCGACGACGTGGTCGATCTCATCGACGATGCGGCGCGCGCCATGGTCATGTTCAACATCCAGAGCAGCACCCCGCACGCACGCGCCTTCGCCGACGTGATCCAGCGCATGGCCGTCCAACTCCACGAGATCGTCTCGACGCTTGCGCGCCCGACGGACATGAACCAGCGCCTCGTCGAAATCCATCGCCTTGAGAACGTCGCCGACGACACCTATCATGCGGCCATCGGCGAACTGTTCCGCCAGGAAGCCGACACGCTCACCGTGCTCAAGTTCAAAGAGATTTACGAGAAACTGGAAGCCGCCGTTGACCGCTGCGAACAGGTCGCCAACATCATCGAAAGCGTAATTATCAAGAACGCCTAACGGCAGAGGTCAGAGGTCAGAGGTTAGAGATCAGTTAAAAAGCAAAAACTGTCTTCAACTAACCTCTGACCTCTAACCTCTGACCTCTTTGATTGCCTATGTCTGTCACCCTAGCCTTCGTCATCTTCATCATCTTCATCGCGCTCGTCTTCGACTACATCAACGGCTTTCACGATGCGGCGAACTCGATTGCGACGGTTGTGTCGACGCGTGTGCTCTCGCCCGGCATGGCGGTGGCGTGGGCAGCATTCTTCAACTTCATCGCCTTCGCCGTCCTCGGCACGCGCGTCGCCAAGACCATCGGCGGCGATCTGGTGGAGATCAATCTCATCGAACAAGACCAGCGCCTCTACGTGCTGCTCGCAGGCTTGCTCGGCGCTGTCATCTGGAACTTGATCACCTGGTATCTGGCGCTTCCCACGTCCAGTTCGCACGCCCTCGTCGGCGGCTACGCGGGCGCGGCCATTGCCGCTTACGGTGGCTTCGCCGGGTTGTTGAAGCCGGAAGGCTGGATCAAGACGCTCGTTTTCATCATCGCCTCGCCGCTCATCGGCATGACGCTCGGCCTTATCCTGATGGTCGCGGTCTTCTGGATCTTCCGCCGCGCGACGCCGAACCGCGTGGACAAACTTTTCCGGCGCGGGCAACTGCTCTCCGCCGCCGCCTACTCGCTCGGCCACGGCGGCAACGACGCGCAGAAGACGATGGGCATCATCACCATTGTGCTCGTCACGAGCGGACTCATCGAATCGGGCGCGGGCGGCAAGCTACCCGAAATTCCGCTCTGGGTCGTCTTAACGGCGCACGCCGCAATTGCCGCCGGAACGCTTTCGGGCGGCTGGCGCATCGTCCACACGATGGGATCGAAGATCACGAAACTGAAACCCGTCGGCGGCTTCTGCGCCGAGACGGCCGGGGCGCTGACTCTCTTCGGCGCGACGCTCGCGGGCATCCCCGTCTCCACCACGCACACGATCACGGGCGCTATCGTCGGCGTCGGCGCGACGCGTCGCCTGTCCGCTGTCAAATGGGGCGTCGCCGGTCGCATCGTCTGGGCGTGGGTCTTGACGATCCCGCTCGCCGCTCTCATCGCTGCGCTCTCGTTCCTCCTCATACGCTTCTTTGACAGTCTCTCTCGTTGAGAGTCTCTCCTGATGCGGGCGCGTTTAACTAATTCACGCGCGCCCGCCCCGTTCCAGTTAACATAAATTTAAAGTCACGTTCAGGTGCGTGTAACAGCGCGTCGGTATCCTCTTAAATCTTCTTTTGAGACGAGAAACTTCCGAGGAGAGTGCCGATGTTCACCACACCAGAGACGACGCGCCGCAGGCGACCGAGCAACAGCAGTGTCGCGTTCGCGGCCTTACTGGCTTTCGTCGTGGCATTCGCTTCCGCCTGTAGCGGCGAGCGCGCCGACAGCACGATGCCGGGCGCAAGCGGCGACACCGTCCGCTTGCAGGGGGCGGGCGCGACTTTTCCGAACCCGCTCTACCAGAAGTGGCTGAGCGAGTACGGCAAGGTCAATCCGAAGGCGAGGATCGATTATCAATCCATCGGTTCCGGCGGCGGCATCCAGCAGATACAGTCGCAGACCGTGGACTTCGGCGCGTCCGACGCTCCGATGAGCGACGAGGATTTGAAGAAAGCGCCGGGCGAACTGCTGCACATCCCGACCGTGCTCGGCGCGGTCGTCATCACCTACAACTTGCAAGGCGTCACGACCCCTCTGCGCTTCTCGCCTGACGTGATCGCAGACATCTACCTCGGCAAGATCAAGAAGTGGAACGACGCGCGCATCGCCGCAGACAACGCGGGCGTCTCTCTGCCCGCCACGGACATTGCCGTCGTCCACCGTTCGGACGGCAGCGGCACGACCGCCGTGTTCACGGACTATCTGGCGAAGGTCAGCCCCGAATGGAAGATGAAGCCGGGCGTGGGCAAGTCGATTGACTGGCCGGTCGGCATCGGCGGCAAGGGCAACGAAGGCGTGTCGGGTCAGGTGAAGAACACGCCGAACACCATCGGTTACGTTGAACTCGCCTACGCCGTGCAGACGAAACTGCCCGTCGCGCTCATCAAGAACAAGTCCGGCAACTTCGTCGAACCGTCGCTCGACGCCGTGACTGCCGCTGCTGCGGAAAGTCTGCCGACGACGCCCGAAGATTTACGCGTCTCGATCACGGATGCAGCCGGAGCGACGGCCTATCCGATCTCCAGTTACACTTACATCCTCGTCTACAAAGATCAGAAGGACGCCGCCAAGGGCAAAGCCCTCGTCGATTTTCTCTGGTGGAGCATCCACGACGGCGAACGCTTCGCCAAAGATTTACAGTATGCGCCCCTGCCCGCGCAGATCGTCGAACGAGCCTCGGCCAAGCTCAACTCGATCACCTCCGGCGGCAAGACGCTCAGAAGCTAAACGATGAACGGAAGGCTGGTAAATAGTGAATGGTAAATGGTGAATGGAAAGAACCCCTTTTCTACCATTTACCATTTACCATTTACCATTCACTGCTCTCCCTATGAAGAACCCTTCGCCATCGCTGCCGACACCCACGTCCGCCTACGGCGCGCGTTTTCGCGCGTGGAACTGGCGGCGCGCGCTGTCGCCGACGGGCAACATGGGCGACGCGGTATTTCGCGCCCTGTTGTTCGGTTGCGCGCTTCTGGTGCTCTTGCTCGTGGCGGCGATGATCGCGGCGATGGCTTCGAACTCGCGCCTGTCGCTCAGAGAGTTCGGCTTCGGCTTTTTGACGAGCCGTGAGTGGAATCCGGTCGAGGGGCGTTTCGGCGCGCTGCCCTTTATCTACGGCACGGTCGTCTCTTCGCTGCTCGCGCTCTTGATCAGCGTGCCGCTGTCGCTCGGCGTGGCGATCTTTCTGGTCGAACAAGCGCCCCGCCGTTTGTCTCGCCCCATCACGTTTCTGGTCGAACTGCTCGCCGCGATCCCATCCGTGGTCTACGGATTGTGGGGCATCTTCGTGCTCGCGCCCGTCTTGCGCCAGTACATCGAGCCGCCGCTGCAAAAGTGGTTCGGCTGGACGCCGTTCTTTCAAGGCCCGATCACGGGCATCGGTCTGTTCACGGGCGGGATCATACTCGCCATCATGATCACGCCGATCATCTCCGCAGTGGTGCGCGACGTGTTGGCGGCCGTGCCCGTAACGCAACGTGAGGCGGCGCTCGCACTCGGCGCGACGCGTTGGGAGACGACGCGCGTCGTGTTAGCCAACGGTGGCCCCGGCATCGCGGGCGCAATCATTCTCGGCCTTGGCCGAGCCATCGGCGAGACGATGGCCGTCACGATGGTGATCGGCAATCGCGCAGAGATCAGCGCGTCGCTCTTTGAGCCGTCTTACACCATCGCCTCCGTCATCGCCAACGAATTCACGGAAGCGACCGAAGCGATCTACCTGAGCGCGCTCGTCGAACTAGGTTTGATCCTTTTCCTCGTCACTTTCATTATCAACGCCGCCGCGCGTCTCCTCGTCTGGAGCGTCACGCGCTCGACGAGCGGCACGGCCAGAGCGTGAAAGTTTTATGAGAAGGACGCACACCAGACGCTACACGACCAATGCCGTGATGACGGCGTTGACGGCGGCGTGCGCCTTCTTCGCCGTGGCCGTGCTCGTGTTGATTCTCGGCTACATCGCCTATCGCGGCCTCGGCGCGATCAGTCTTCAATTTTTGATCGAGACGCCGAAACCCGTGGGCGAAGGCGGCGGCATCGGCAACGCCATCCTCGGCACTTTGATTCTGCTCGCGATGGCCTGTGTGGTCGGCATGCCCTTCGGCATCGCGACGGGCGTCTATCTGGCAGAGTTCGGCACGGGACGTTTCGCCTCGCTCGTCCGCTTTTTGACAGACACGCTGACGGGCATCCCTTCGATCCTTGTCGGCGTCTTCGTCTACACGATCATCGTGCTGCCGACGAAGCGATTCTCGGCTCTGGCGGGCGGCGTGGCGCTCGCAGTGATCATGATCCCCATCGTCGCGCGCACAACCGAAGAGATGATCCGGCTTGTGCCGACGAGTTTGCGCGAAGGCGCGCTCGCGCTCGGCGCGCCGCAGTGGCGTGTGACGACCGGCGTGGTGCTGCCCGCCGCTTCGGGCGGCATCGTGACGGGCGCAATGCTGGCCGTCGCGCGCGTTTCCGGCGAGACCGCGCCGCTTCTGTTCACGGCCTTCGGCAGCCGCTTCTTCAACGTCTATCTTGACCAGCCGATGGCTTCTCTGACCGTGCAGATTTACAATTACGCCATCTCGCCCTACGACGAATGGCACGCGCAGGCCTGGGCGGCGACGCTCATTCTGATGACGCTGATTCTCGTCATCAACATCACCGTCCGCTTCCTGACGCGGCGGAAAATTTAGGCTGGTAAATGGTGAATAGTAAATGGTGAATGGTGAAAACCCGATGTCGCTCCATTTACTATTTACCATTCACCATTCACTCTTGAATTTATGTCAACGACGGCAACATCTTTTATGAGCGACGAGCGCGCGGGCGAACCTGTGGCCGAAGGGGCGCAGGCGAAAGTGAGCGTGCGCGATCTGAACTTTTTCTACGGCGCGACGCAAGCCCTCTTCAACATCTCGCTCGACATCGCCGAGCGGCGCGTGACGGCCTTCATCGGCCCTTCCGGCTGCGGCAAGTCGACTTTCCTGCGCACGCTCAATCGCATGAACGACACGATTCCGGGAGCGCGCGCCGAAGGCCAGGTCTTGATCGACGGCGAAGACATCTATGCGCCGGGCTTGAATGTCGTGGACTTGCGGCGCAGGGTGGGAATGGTCTTTCAGAAGTCGAACCCGTTTCCGAAATCCATCTTCGATAACGTCGCCTACGGCCTGCGCATCAACAAACTGACGACCAATAAGTCGGAGTTGCAGGATCGCGTGCAGCAGGCTCTGGAGGGCGCGGCCATCTGGTCTGAAGTCAAAGATCGTCTGAAGACTTCGGCGCTCGGACTTTCCGGCGGGCAGCAGCAGCGTCTGTGCATCGCGCGCGCTCTGGCCGTGCGTCCCGAAGTGTTGTTGATGGACGAACCGGCCTCGGCGCTCGACCCCATCGCCACGCAGAAGATCGAAGAGTTGATCGTGGAACTCAAACGGCAGTACACCATCGTCATCGTCACACACAACATGCAGCAGGCGGCGCGCGTCTCGGACACGACCGCTTTCTTCTGGCTCGGCAAACTCATCGAGGTGAACGCGACCGAGAAGATGTTCACCAATCCGAACGAGAAATTGACTGAGGACTACATCACGGGGAGGTTCGGCTAAAGAATTTGCGATGGCGAATTGCGGATTTCAGATTCACGTCTCGGACGTGAGAGGCGAACTTTAAGCCGCTGGCCGCAAACGTGAATCGTGACGCCGAAATTTTTATCATGGAACGGCATAGGACTCTCGACTACGATCTGGACAGCTTACGCAACCGCGTGCTGCTGCTCGGCGGCAAGACCGAAACGGCGCTCGCGCGCGCCATGTTCGCGCTCGTCGAACGCGACACTGCGGTGGCGCATGAAGTCTTGCGCGACGACGATCAGATCGATCAACTCGAAGTGGAGATCGACCGTCTCTGCATAGACGTGTTGGCCTTGCGCCAACCGGCCGCGCGGGACTTGCGTTTCGTCGTCTCGGTGGCGAAGGTCACGCCCATCCTCGAACGCATCGCCGACCACGCCTGCAACATCGCACGCGCCGCCATCGACCTGAACGACGAGCCGCAACTGAAACCCTTTGCCGAACTGCCCCGCATGGCCGAACAAGCCTCGGGGATGCTGCGCGCCGCGCTCGACGCTTTCACCACAAACAACGCCGCAGAGGCGCGCGCCGTCATCGACGGCGACGACGAAATCGACGCGCTCTACGAACATCTGTTCCAGACCCTGATCAAGCTGATGGCCTCAGACCCGACGACGACCGGACGCGCCGCGCGCCTCCTGCTCGTCGCCAAACATCTCGAACGCGTCGGCGATTACGTCACGGACATCTGCGAACTCACGGTCTACATGGCCGAAGCGGCCATCATCAAACACAGCAAGTAAGGAGGGATGAGGGATGAGGGATAAGGGATGAAAAAATCAGGATGAAAACAAGCTTTTCTTGTTCATCCCTCATCCCTCATCCTTCATCCCTTATTACTATGCCAAAGCCGATTCTCATCGTCGAAGACGACCCGGACATCGCCGAGGGGTTGCGTTACAACCTGGAGCGCGAGGGGCTGGCGGTCGTCATCGCGCCGACGGGCGAACAGGGCTTGACGGCCGCGCTCGATGCGCGCCGCGCGCCCGCCCTCGTCATACTCGATCTGATGCTACCGGGCATGAGCGGCATGGAATTGTGCCGACGCCTCCGCCGCGAACCGGCCACGCGCCGCACGCCGATCATGATGCTGACCGCGCGCGCTGACGAAGCCGAGCGCGTCGCCGGTCTGGACATCGGCGCGGACGACTACATCACGAAACCTTTCTCCGTCAAAGAAGTGATGGCGCGCGTGCGCGCACTCTTGCGGCGCACGGACGAACAAAGCGCGCCCGGCTATGGCGACGAACGGCTCGCGATCGATTTCGCCGACATGCGCGTAACGTGCGACGGCGCACCCGTCAAACTCACGCGCAAAGAGTTTGCCCTGCTCGAACTATTGTCGAAGACCGGCAGCCGCGTCGCCACCCGCCAGCACATCCTCGACAACGTGTGGGGCTACGAATACTACGGCGACACGCGCACGCTCGACGTGCACATTCGCCGCCTGCGCCAAAAACTCGGCGCGTGCGGCGGCTGCATTGAAACGGTCGTCGGCGTCGGCTATCGCTTCGTCGGTTGCCCCAAACCGGACGAGGCGCAAGCTAAGGAGTAACGGAGGCGAAGCAGCCCCGAAGCCTGGCGGTTGACCTCGTCGCTCCGGTGCTTGAGAATCAATCGCGTGCGCCGCTCCAAAGTCTATTTCGCCAACAACTCCTTTCCTTGCTGAGCGAGCACGAACTTCACAGATGTCTCTCCGCGTATCCTCAGCCGTCTCGCTCGCCGCCGCGCTCCTCGTCTCTTTTCTCGCACTCGTCTGGTGGCGACCCCTCGCGGCGCTTCCCGCTTTGGCCTTCGCGCTCGGCGGCGCAGCCGTAGCGCGCCTCTGGGCGGGCAGAACGATGGCGACGCAGGAACGCGAGGCGGGCGCGAGAGCGCGCGAGAGCAACAGCAAGACGCAGGGCGCGAAGGCGACGGCGCGTGCGGCGAACGAGATCGTACCGGCGCGCGAGTTGGTCGAGACGATGATGGACAGCATGCGCGAGGGGATGCTGGTGGTTGACGCGGACTTGTACGTGCTGGCCTCGAACGCCGCGGCGCGCGCCCTCTTCGGATTCGGCGAGAGCGACGCGGCGGCAGGCGGGGCAGCGGAGCGACGCGTGCGGCTCGGCGAGTTGACGCGTCAACCCGAAGTTCTCTCGGCCTATCTGGAAGCGATTGAGCGGGGCGCGCGCGTCGAGGTCAAAGTAGAATTGACGACTACGGAGCGGCGCGTCTTCGATCTGCGCGTCGCGCCGCTCAGGCGACGCGAGACGGGGGCACTGGTGGAAGAGGTGCGCGGCGCGGTCGGCGTCTTCTTCGACATCACGCGGCTCGAACGTCTGGAACGCGTCCGACAGGAATTTCTCTCCAACGTCTCGCACGAACTACGCACGCCTTTGACGGCCATTCGCACCTTCGTCGAGACGCTCGACGGCGGCGCGCTCGACGACGCGGACAACAATCGACGCTTCCTCTCCATCATCGACCGCAACGCCGCGCGCATGCACAGCCTCATCGACGACATACTCGAACTATCCGCTATCGAGTCCGGCAAAGTGTCGGTCGAAGCGCGGCCCGTGCGCCTGCGTTCCATGATCGCGGACGTGCAGACGGCGCTCGCGGCGCGTGCGGCAGAGCGCGGCGTCGCGCTTCGCAACGAAGTGGCCGAAGACGTGTTTGTGCAGGCCGACGCGCGCCGTCTCGAACAGATGCTCACGAACTTGTGCGACAACGCCATCAAGTTCAACCTTGAGGGCGGCACGGTCACTGTCGCGCATGAACGCGCGGCGGGGCGCGACCGCATCTCCGTCGCGGACACGGGCGAAGGCATCGCGCCCGCGCACATTCATCGCATCTTCGAGCGTTTCTACCGCGTTGACCGCGCACGTTCGCGCGCCCTCGGCGGCACTGGACTCGGTCTCGCCATCGTCAAGCACCTTGCGCGCGCGCATGGCGGCGAGGCCACCGTCCGCTCAACGCCCGGTCAGGGCTCGACCTTCACCATCGAACTGCCGCAGAAGGAATGAGAGATGAGAGCGGAAGGGTGAGGGATGAACGAAGGCCAAATGCTTTTCTTCATCTCTCATCCTTCCGCCCTCATCCTTTGTCTTGACGCTCGGCGAGAGCGGCTGTTACACTTTTGTGAAGATTTAGGACAGAGTCTTCGGCGCGTCCTGCGCCAGCAGAGCAAGAGGGTTCAACCTACAAGACCCGGCCACTGCTCACGCAGTGCAAACTTTTCTTAGACAGTGTTAGAGGAGGTACGTGGTGGGCTTCAAAATCGGTCAGAAAGTCGTCTATCCCAATCATGGCATCGGAACTATCGAACAGGTCGAGCAGAAACAGATAGGCGCAACATCCATCCCCTTTTACACCCTTCGCCTCGCAGCCACTAACTCAGTCGTCCTCGTTCCCGTCGCCAACGCCGGCGAAGTCGGCCTGCGCTCGCCGATCTCCTCGGCCGAATGCGAGATGTTGTTGAAGAACCTGGGCGACGATTTCGCCGCCGCACCGAACGACTGGAAAGATCGCTTCAAAGAATTTTCGGAAAAGATGCGCACGGGCGACATTTTCGAAGTCGCGGACGTGCTCAAACACCTCACCTACCTGAGCCACATCAAGCCGCTCAGCTTCCGCGAACAGAGGATGCTGGAACGCGCGCACTACCTGGTCATCTCCGAACTGGCCGCCGTCTGCCGCCAACCGGAATGCAACGTCGAAACGCGCGTCCAACAGGCGCTCGCGCGCGCCTGCGCCAAGCACGAGCGACGCCCGGCCGCCGCAGGCCGTTCGCGCGCCGCCTCGGTCGCTGCCGGACACTAAGAAAACTTTTAGGGAAAGAGGTCAGAGGTTAGAGGTCAGGGGTTAGTGAAAAATTGTCTTCACTAACCCCTGACCTCTAACCTCTGACCTCTTTCCCTATTTTTCGACGGCGCGACCGGCGAGACTGGCGACGACGGCCGCGAGTTCGGCCGGTTCGACGGGCTTCGGAACGTGTAGTTGGAATCCCGCGAGCAGTGCGCGCATGCGATCTTCCGTGCGCGCGTAGGCCGTCAGTGCCGCGGCAGGGACACGACCGCCGCGTTCGGGCGGAAGACCGCGAACTTTGCGAATCAGGCTGTAACCGTCCTCGCCCGGCATCTCGATGTCGCTGATCAAAACGTCCGGCCGCCATGTTTCGAGTTGCGACAGAGCGTCCGCGGCGTTTGCGACGGCGCGCACCTCTGCGCGGCATTGCGTGAGCACGACCATCAGCATCTCGCGCGAATCCGGTTCGTCTTCGACGAGCAGCACGCGCAAACCCTCCAACTCCGAAGGACATTCGAGCGTCATGCGCCCCCCGGCCGTCGGGTGCTCGGCTGCCGCCGCGGTAGCGTTGCGCCCTGCGCCGTTCGCTCCAAACTCCCGCTGGTGGACGATCATCAGCGGAAGCGACACTTTGAACGTCGTACCAAGCCCCGTGCCCTCGCTCTCGGCCGTCACCGTGCCGCCGTGTAGTTCGATGAGGTGACGCACGATGGCGAGGCCGAGGCCGAGGCCGCCGTGCGTGCGCGTCGTCGAAGGATCGGCTTGACGAAAACGGTCGAAGACGTAAGGCAGGAACTTCCGTTCGATGCCCTGCCCCGTGTCCGTGACGGTCAGTTCGAGATGCGACCCGGCACGCGCGAGCAAGACCTGCACGCGGCCGTCTTTCGGCGTGAACTTGATGGCGTTCGAAAGGATGTTCCAGACCACTTGCTGCAAGCGGTCGGGGTCGCCGGAGACCGGCCCGGCATGCGGGTCGAGCACGACCTGTAAGCGGATGCCCTTGGCTTCGGCCGCAGGGCGGACGGAATCCACGGCCGCTTCGATGACAGGCACGAGTTCGACAGGGCGAACATTCAAGCGAAGTTTGCCGCGAATGATGCGCGACACGTCGAGGATGTCATCAATGAGTTGCACCTGCGCCTGCGCGTTGCGCTCGATGGTTTCGAGCGCACGCCGCTCGGTCGCTTCTTCGAGTTGCCCCGTGCCGAGCAGGCGCGTCCAGCCGAGCACGGCCGTCAGAGGCGTGCGCAGTTCGTGCGAGAGCGTGGCTAAGAATTCGTCCTTGAGGCGGTTGACTTCCTGCGCCTCTCTGTAGAGTCGCGCGTTATCGACGGCCAGCGCGGCGCGCCCGGCGAGGTCTTCGGCGAAATTGAGGTCGGCCGTAGTGAAACGTCTGCCTGACTCGGCCGCCATCAAAGTGATCGCGCCGAGCACGCGGTTGTGCGCTATGAGCGGGACGATCATGCTCGACTTGAGGCCGAGTTGACGCAGGAATTTGAGGTGTTCCGGGTCGCGTGCGACGAGCGCGAGCAGTTCGTCCGGAATGTTCGGGTAGAGTTCCGGCCGCCCCGTGCGGATAACTTTCGAGACGCCTTCCTGCTCGTAGATGTCGTGCGGGTAGAGTCGATTCAGTTCCCACGCCAACTCAACCTTCGCCGGGTCTTGATGAGTGACAGCGATGCGCTCGATGGTGCGTTCGTCCGTGAGCATGTCGACGGTGCACCAGTCGGCGAGGCGCGGGACGATAAGCCGCGCGAGCGCCGTGGTGGTCGTTTCGTAATCGAGCGAGGCGACGAGCACGGCGCTCGCTTCGGCAAGAAAACGCTGCTGTTCTTCGGCATGCTTGCGGTCGTCGATGTCCGTGCACGTGCCGAACCACTTGATGATTTTGCCGTCGTCGCCGCGCAGGGGCAGAGCGCGTCCCAGGTGCCAGCGATAGCGTCCGTCCCGTCCCTGCCGGAAGCGATATTCGATCTCGTAAACCTCGCCCGTCTCGACAGAGCGCCGCCAGTGATCTACGGAGCGCTCGGCGTCGTCCGGGTGCAGGATTTCTTTCCAGCCCCAGTCCAGGCTCTCTTCGCGCGTCAGGCCGGTGTATTCGTACCAGCGCTGATTGAAGTAATCGGTCGTGCCGTCAGGGTCAGCCGTCCAGATGATCTCCGGGATCGCCTCTGCGAGAAAACGATAGTAACGCTCGTTCGCTTCGGCGTTGGCGCGCTCCTGTCTGGCCGACTCGAAGAGGCGCGCGTTGTCCATCGCGATGGCGGCCTGCGCGGCCAAGCCTTCGACGATGCGCGCGGCGCGCTCCGTGAAGACGCCCGCCTCCGGGTGGCCGAAGAAAAGTCCGCCGAGCACTTCGCCCGAACGAGAGATGACCGGCACGGCCAGATAGCTGACTACGGCCAGTTCACTTTCAGGCATTCCGTAATAGGGCGAGTTCCGCCCGTAGCGCGGATCGACTCTGGCGTCCTCCATGCGGATCGTGCCGACGCTGCGGAAGGTGTGGCCGAAGAGGTCTGCGGCGCGCGGCTGCGGGAAGCCTGCGAACGTTTCGCGCGGCACGCCGGACAGAGTGTAGAGCATCCGCGACTCGCCCCGCGCGTCGAGCACGTTGTAGAAGAAGGAGCCGAACTGCGCGCCTGTCAGTTCGGTCGCCGCGTCTGTCACGGCCTGCACCAGTTTGTGCAGGTCGAGTTCGGCGGCGAGCATCTGGCCGACGCGATTGACCGTCTCGACCGCTTCGGTCTGCTCGCGCAGAGCCTTCTCGGCCGCCTTGCTCTCCGTCACGTCGCGCGCGATGCCGACGATGCGGAAGACTTCGCCCTGCTCGTCGCGGACGGGGAAGCCGCGGTCGTTGATCCAGAGCGTCGTGCCGTCCGTGCGCACGATGCGATACTCGGCTTCGGTGCGCCCGCCCGCGCGTTGCCGTCGCAGGGCGTCGGTCATGCGCTCGCGGTCGTCAGGGTGTATGTGTGCGAAGAAGGCGCGTTCGTCTTTGTAGAGATTTTGGCGCGTGTCGCCCCAGATCGTTTCGTAGGCCGGGTTGGCGTAAACGACGCGCGCCTCTTTCACGTCGTAGACCCAGAAGACCTGATCCGTGTTGTCGGCCAACTGGCGGAAGCGTCGTTCGGAGACGGCCAACTGGCTCTCGGCGCGTTTGCCACGCTCGATCATAAAGACGATCAGGAGCGTGACGGCGACGAAGACGCCGAGTTGAATGAAAGAGGTCGTGCCGATGTTGAACGAAAAGGCCGGGGCGAAAAAGAAGTAGGCGCTGGTGACGACCGCAAGCGCGATGGCGAGCACACCGGCGCGGAAGCCTCCGTAGATCGTGCTGATGACCACCGCCGCATAGAAGAAGGCGAGCCGCACGGGCTGGTTGAAAGGCCACAAGGCGAAGGTGCTGAGAGTTGACGCCCCGACCGTCAAGACCGCGATGAGATAACGCCCCCAGCTGGATCGTGTCAAATTCAACATTTCGTTCGTCCGTGAAAGGCCGGTGCGGGTTGCAAGTTGCAAAGGTAGTTAACAGGCGTTTGGTGGGGGCGTGTCCACACGCATCGACGGCGCAAAAACCGCTCTCGACTTTCGCTCGCATGGGGGTTGGACACAAACGGCATCATACTAAATTTACAGTCGCAGGGGAAAGACTTGGCTCGGCGAGTTGAAGCGACCGGGAAACTTTCGGGCGGCGGGGGAAAAGTAGTAAGCTATCGCCCACTCAAGTTGTCTTCTTCAAATCCGAATTTAGCGAAAGGTGCTCGAACTAAAATCATGGCACAGAATGTTCCCATCACGGTTGCACACGGCGACGGTATCGGCCCCGAGATCATGGAGGCGACGCTCCACATCTTGCGCGAGGCGGGCGCGAGCGTCGACATTGAGACGATAGAGATCGGCGAGCAGGTTTATTTGCGCGGCGACACGGCAGGCATCCCGGCGAGCGCCTGGGAGTCTCTGCGGCGCACGAAAGTTTTCCTGAAAGCGCCGATCACGACGCCGCAGGGCGGCGGCTACAAGAGTCTGAACGTGACCGTGAGGAAGACGCTCGGCCTCTACGCCAACGTGCGGCCGTGCGTCTCTTATCATCCGTTCGTCGATACGAAGCACCCGAAGATGGACGTGGTGATCGTGCGCGAAAACGAGGAAGACCTCTATGCGGGGATCGAGCACCGGCAGACCGCTCAGGTCTATCAATGTCTGAAACTGATCTCACGCCCGGGCTGCGAAAAGATCGTGCGCTACGCCTTCGAGTACGCGCGGCGCAACAACCGCCGGAAGGTGACGTGCTTCACGAAAGACAACATCATGAAGATGACCGACGGTCTCTTTCATAAAGTCTTCGACGAGATCGCGGCCGAATACGCAGACATCGAGAATGAACACTGGATCGTGGACATCGGCGCGGCCAAACTGGCGGACACGCCCGAAGCCTTCGACGTGGTGGTGATGCCGAATCTCTACGGCGACATTCTGTCGGACGTGGCCGCGCAGATCGCAGGCTCGGTCGGCTTGGCGGGTTCGGCCAACATCGGAACGTCGGGCGCGATGTTCGAGGCGATACATGGCTCTGCGCCGCGTCGCGCGGGGCAGAACCTCGCCAACCCTTCCGGCCTGTTGCTCGGCGCGGTGATGATGCTCGTTCACATCAACCAGCCCGAAGTGGCCGAGCGCGTGCACAACGCCTGGCTACGCGCTGTCGAGGACGGCATCCACACTTATGACATTTATGCGGAGGGCGTGAGCAAGCAAAAAGTAGGCACGCGCGAGTTCGCGGCGGCGGTGGTCGAGCGTCTGGGGCAGACGCCGCAAACTTTGAAGGCCGTCAAGTACAACGCGGGCGGCGCGGACAAGACGAGCACGGCTGGCGCGGGCACGAGAGCAGTTGAGCAGAAGGAGTTGGTCGGGGTTGACGTGTTCTTGAACTGGGAGGGCGCGTCGGCCGAAGAGTTGGGCGCGACGTGCGACGGCCTGAGCGGCGACGGTTTGAAGTTGAAGCTCGTCGGCAATCGCGGCATCACCGTCTGGCCTGAGGGCTTGCCCGAAACTTTCCTCTCAGACCACTGGCGTTGCCGCTATCTGGCCTCGACCGAGGGCGCGGCCATCTCACACTCGCAGATCACTTCGCTCCTGCAACGCATCGCCGACCACGGCCTTGATTTCGTCAAGACCGAAAACCTCTACACCTTCGACGGCAAGCCCGGCTACTCGCAATGATGCGAGTAATGTTGCAAGTAATGTTCAAAGCGCGGCGCGTTCAAACTTAAAGCCGACGAGAAACGTTAACGAAGCCACACGTACCAAGTCATCGCTATGAAGTCACTCGCCTTCAAGTTTCGCCGCGTGCTTCCTGTGGTGCTCGTCTGCGCGTTCTGTGTTCTGACAGCGAACGCGCAGACGGGCGCGCAAGTTGAAGCCGCGCCCGCTCTGTTCAAGTTCGTGCCGCCCGACAGGTCGTTCATGGTGTCGATGCCGGGGACGCCCGCATCCACAGCGGAGCAGGCCGTCTCGGGTGAATTGAAAGTAGAAGGGCAGCGCCATCAACTGCATCAGGACAAGGCCGAGTACGTCGTCTGGTCTCTGAAGGCCGTGGACGCGCCCGCCTCGCTCACGGACGACGAGCATGAATATCTAGACCGCGCGGCCGAGATCGCCTGGAACCTGTTGATTAAGCCGCGCGGGGGGAAAGTTAAGAGGCTTTTCTTCAACTTGCCGCAGTACAATCTGATTTACGATCGGGAGATGCCCGTCGCAGGCTCTTACGGCATACACGGCAGAAGCTATCGCCTCCAACTCGACAAACAGCGCGGCGAGACGCGCATCTACGTCGCGGGTTCGCAAATCTACATCATCGCGGCCACAGGCGAGTTGCAAGAGGCCGATAAGGTCTTGGAGTTCATCAACTCCTTCAGGCTGATTTTGCCTAAAGAGAGTCCGGGCGTAGGGATGGGCGTGGGAATGGGCATCGGCCCCGGCATGGGCGGGGGGGGCGGCGGTGTGGGCGACGGCAGCGTCGCCGGCCCGACAGACTACACGCGAAAATTCAGAGGGGCAGAAGTGACGCAGAAGGCCGTGATTCGTTCGAAGCCCAAACCCGATTACACGGAATCGGCGCGCAAGTTCGGCGTCTACGGGACGGTACGATTGCGCATCGTGCTGTCGGCCTCCGGAGAAGTGACGAACATCACTCCGGTCTCGCGGCTGCCGCACGGCCTGACGGTGCAGGCCATCGAGGCGGCGCGAAAGATCAAGTTCAACCCGGCCATGAAGGACGGGCACATCGTCTCGCAATACGCCACCATCGAATACAACTTCAACTTCTACTGACGCAAGGTGAAAGAAGATTCGAAACAGGAAACGACGCACACGGCCGACGACGCCGGGTCGCCGCCGCTCGTCTCCGTCATCATGGGCAGCAAGTCCGACTGGGAGACGATGCGCGGGGCGGATGAAGTGTTGACCGAGTTCGAAGTGGCGCACGAGTGTCGCGTCGTCTCGGCGCATCGCACGCCGCGCCTGCTGGCCGAGTTTGCGAGCGAGGCCGAGGGGCGCGGCATCAAAGTGATCATCGCGGGTGCGGGCGGCGCAGCGCACCTGCCCGGCATGGTCGCCGCCGAGACGCTCGTGCCGGTGCTCGGCGTGCCGGTCGAGAGCCGCGCGCTCAAGGGCTTAGATTCTCTGCTCTCCATCGTGCAGATGCCCGCCGGGATTCCCGTCGGCACGCTCGCCATCGGACAAGCGGGCGCACGCAACGCCGCCCTTCTCGCCGTCGCCATCCTCGCCAACGAAGATGCGGCTTTACGCGAACGCCTGCGCGCGTTCCGCACCGAGCAGGAACGACAGGTGCGCGAATCGCAATTAGGTTAAACTGAGTTCAGAGTCGCCAGACACTTTAACGCGTGACAAACGTGAACCGCTCCCCAACGTCTCATACGCGCGAGCGCACGCTCCTTCCCGGTGCGACCATCGGCGTGCTCGGCAGCGGTCAACTCGGCCGCATGTTTGCGATGGCCGCGCGCCGCATGGGTTATCTCGTTCACACCTTCTCGCCCGAAACCGACACGCCGACGGGTCAGGTTGCAGACGTTGAAGTCACGGCCGCGTATGAAGACCTGGACGCCGTGCGTGCGTTTGCGTCGCGCGTCGAAGTCGTCACCTTTGAATTCGAGAACGTCCCGGCGGCGACCGTCGAAGCCATCGAAGGACTCGTTCCCGTCCGCCCGAACGGCGCGGTGCTCTACACGACGCAGCATCGCCTGCGCGAGAAGACTTTTCTCGAACGCGCGGGCTTTCCCGTCACGCCTTTCCGGCGCATCTCGACGCGCGCGGAACTTGACGCGGCGCTCGTCGAACTGGGTTGCCCGGCCGTCTTGAAGACCGCAGGGTTCGGCTACGACGGCAAAGGCCAACGCCTGATCAAATCAATTGACGAAAGCGCGGAGGCGTTTCAGACGCTCGGCGGGCAGGAGGCGATTCTCGAAGCGTTCGTTGATTTCGAGCGCGAGGTGTCGGTCGTCTGCGCGCGCGGCGCGGACGGGCAAACGGCTCACTTCGGCGTCGTCGAAAATTCGCACGAGCGGCACATACTCGATTGTACCGTCGCCCCGGCGCGCGTCTCAACGCAGGTCGCGCGACAGGCGACAGAGATCGCGGAGAGCTTGCTCGTGCAGCTAGACGTGGTGGGCGTGCTCTGCGTCGAATTCTTTCTCACGCGCGCGGGCCAGTTGTTCGTCAACGAACTCGCGCCGCGCCCGCACAACTCCGGCCACTTCTCCATTGACGCCTGCGCCACGAGCCAGTTTGAACAACAGGTGCGCGCCGTCTGCGGACTGGCGCTCGGTTCGACCGAACAACTGCGCCCGGCCGCGATGGCGAATTTGCTCGGCGACCTCTGGCAGGAAGGCGAGCCGAACTGGCGCGCGGCCTGCGCCGTGCCGAACGTCAAACTGCATCTCTACGGCAAGCACGAAGCGCGCAGGGGACGCAAGATGGGACACCTCACCGCGCTTGCCCCGACCACGGACGAAGCTCTCGCGCTCGTCCGCACGGCGCGCGCCGCTCTCACACGGCGAGAGTAGTCAATCAATCTCACGCACGTTGCGCATCGAAGGTATGATCGAACGTTTGACCAAATCAAAGAGTCCTCTCGTAAACGGTTTTTTCGAGATGAGCCTGACTTGCCTGCTGGCGGGCGGTGTCGTCCGTGCTTTGATAGCGTGGTGGAAGATGTCCGGTCTGACCTCGACAATCGCTGCAACTTGCGCCGGCCTTGCCTTGTGGGGTGCGGTGTTAGGACTTTATCGTTTGTGGAAAGGTTGATTCAGCCTTATCGAAAATGCGAAGGCCGGAGAGTTCAGAAACACTCTCCGGCCTTCGCAAGTTTGGGGGAAGCGTTGCCGCCCGGCCGTGTCGCTTAGACGCCCACGAGCCGCACGCCACCGTTGATGCCGTTCGCTTCGATGTCCGCGCCGCCCGTGCCGATCCGCGCGCGCAGGCGGTCGCGCTTCTGCTCTTTCACCTCGACGTTCGGCGCTTCGACTTTCATATGGCCGTTCACGCCGTTGAGTTCCACATCGGCGTTCACGTCGCGGCCGAGCCGGATTTCGACGCCGCCGTTGATGCCGTTGACACGCAAGCCCTTGTCGCCGAGTTCGGTGACCGTGACGACGACGCCACCGTTCACGCCGGAGACTTCAGCAAAGCTGCGTGCGCCGCCGATCTCGACCTGCCCGTTGACGCCTGAAACCTCTACCGAACCTTCCATCTCGGCGATCTGGACGCGCCCGTTCGTGCCGCGCGTCGCCAGTTCGACGTTGCGCGGGAGTCTCAGCAAGACGTTGTGACGCACTTCGCCGCTGCTGCCACCGCCCTGCAACCACCTCCAGAAGCTCGAACCATTATTGCCTTTGCCGCGCACGACGAGGCTCGTCTTCGTGTGCTCGATGGTGACACGCGCGTCTTTCAGGTCGGCCGCGTTCGCCGCCGTGCTCGTGATCTGTACTTCGGCAGTGTTGCCGTCGATGGCTTCGACGGTGACGGGGCCGTTGATGCCGTGCACGTCAACCGACGCGCCGTCGGCCAGTTCGTAAGACTGGTTGATGCGCCGTTCGCTCGCGCCATTGGCCGGGTTCACATCGGGCGCACCCGGCGCGTTCGGGGGAGGCGGGGCGTTATCCTCGTGCGCGTCGTGCTGTATTTCATGTTGCACCGAGCGGACGATGCTGTGCCCGCCGCTCTTGATGCTCCGCCCGGCCACCCATGCAACCACCACCGCCACGATCACGATAAAGATTCTGAGTTTCATCGTCGCTTCTCTCTCTTGCGGCCTTCCGCCGCGCTCTGCACGAATGCTCGTTTTTACGGTATTCCAGCGCGCGAAGTTTTATGTTCCCCACTGTAGTCCAAGTAGAAAAACGTCAGAAACCGCGCGCCGGTTCAGTCTATTTTCGGAAAACGATGAAGGAGGAACGATGAAGTAAAAGCCGTGAATCGTCAATAGAAGCACATAGGTCGTCTCTATTGACGACTTACGATTCACGATTTACTTGTCTTCCGTTCATCATTCATCGTTCCTCCTTTATCGTTTTCCCCTGTTCGCCCTTCTGCTGTGTGTTGGCGACGGGCTGCGTGAGTGCTTCGACGTTGACGAAGAAGCGGAACGCGCCTTCCTGTTGCACGCCGAGGACGAACTGCACGTCGATGCTCGCGTTGGGGATGAGCGCGCCGCCCGTGAGCGGCACGACGAGCGTTGAGTTGAAGCCGCCACCGAGCGTTTGCGTGGGCGGCTGTTCGAGCACCGTGCCCCTGACGGTGAGCACGTTTCCGCCCGTCGTCTGGACTTCTGTGTCGGACGAACTGGCGGCGCGCAGGTCTGCCTGCGGCGTGCCGGCGACAGGCGAGCCAAGCGTGGTGATGCCGGTCAGGCGGAAACGCAGGGCAAGGACTGTGCGCCCGGTCTTGTTGGTGAAGCGGCGGCGGATGGTGAGCGTGCCAAACTGCCCGTTTGGAATTTGCCCGCCCGCGCGGACGCGGTTCGGCGGCGAAAAGGACGCGGCCTGCGGGTCTATGAGCTGCGCCTTGATCGTGGCGTTGTGTTCCGTCGGGCTGCCCAGGTTTTCCGGTGCGGGCGCACCGAGTTCCGCGGCGATGCTCGTTCCTGCGGCCGCACTCTGCAAGGGACTCTCGACGGCGACGAGCGTAAAGTCGTCCGCGTTGTTGTCCGTGTCCTGCGGTGTGCCGGAGGTTTGCTTGCGCACGAGGCTGTAGTTTGCGGCCGGTGTCGTCGCCGTGCCGACGTTGCGGCACAGTCCACTGATGCGTCCCTCGCTCAGGCGCGCATCGGCGCACGCGCCGCCCGCCGCGTCGAGGCGATTCGCGGTCGTGAAGTTGTTGGCATCGGCCGTGCGGAAAAGTGCGACGCCGCGGAAGGGCTGCGCGTCGGTGTCGCCGGAGAGATCGCCCTGCTGGCTGGTGAGGTCTGCAAGCGCGCGATTCGCGCCGCCGTAAGCGCCGAGCGTGTAGCCGCTGCCCGCGACGAGGTAATGCGCGCGCGGCGGGATAACCACTCCGTTCGGGATGATGCGATAAGTTTCGAGCGCGACGCCCGATGCGCCGTCGCGCCCTGTGACTAAAGCCCAACCGGCCGAGCCGTCCGAAGTGCTGACGGTAATAGGCTCGTTCGTGTTGTTGTAGAGTTCGACAAACTCGTCGCGCAAACCGCCGGGGCCGTCCAGACGATACTCCGTAATCAACACCTCGCGCGTGTTGGCCGCTTTGGCGAAGACGGCCGTGTAGGTCGTGTTCGCGGCGGGCACATTAATGTTGTGCGTGGCCGCGCCGCCATCAGACCAGGACACGAAGTTGTAAGTGACGCCGTTCAGCGTTTGCGACGGAGCGCCGAGCGTGCGCTGGATGCCGACGACGTTGAGTTCCGCGTAGCCGTCCGTCTTCGGTTGCCCGTCGAGCGTGACCTGTAAACCTGCGGGGCTGGTGCGAAGCGTCAGGGTCGCGGTGCGCGGCGTCACGTCGCGTGAGACTGTGTGCGTCAGGCCGCCGGAATCTCTGACGGTGAGATAGATGCGATAGAAGACGTTGGCCGCAGTCTCGCCCGTGGTCGGGATGTTGAAAGAGCCGCCGGTCGCGCCCGTCGTCGCGGGGATGAACGGGTGTGTGTGCGTGTCGTGGTGAAAATCAACCTGCCAGGTGAAAGCGCTCGCCGGGAGCGTGCCGTCTTCCGTGTCCGTGCCCGTGCCCGAATAGCTGATCTGATCGCCCGCACTGTAGAGCGTGGCGACCGGAGGCGTGCTGATCTGCGCGGTCGGGGCGGTGTTAGCAGTAGTGACGGTGAGCGTGGCGCTGTTGCTCGTCGCCGTGCCAAACGCGTTCGTGGCGACGCAGCGAAACTGCGCGCCGTTGTCCGATGCGCTGACGGAAGAGATCGTGTAGCTCTCGCCGTTCGCGTTGGGGATGTTCACGTTGTTGCGCTGCCACTGTAGTTGCAGCGGCGTGCTGCCCGTGGCGGACGCGTTGAAGGTGACGGGCTGTCCGGCGGCGATTGTCTGACTCTGCGGATGCGTGTTGAAAGATGGCGGCGTCTGCCCGGCCGGATATTGGATGCGACGCAGTTGACCGTTTGCGCCGCGCTGCAAGTAGTAGAGACTACCATCCGCGGAGACTTGCAGATCGACTGGCGAAGACGCACCGGAGGCGAAGTCCGAAGCCGTGCCGCTCGCGGGGTCGAAGAGACGTATCCAGTTGCTACAAAAATCGGCGAAGAAATATTTGCCGACGTAAGAGGCCGGGAACTGCACGGTCACGGGATTGTAAAACGCACCGCCGGTGATGGCGCAGCCGGTCGTCGAAGTGAAGCCGTGGCCGTACTGAAAGAGCGGATTGCGAAAGTTGGGATTCGAGCAACTGCCTTCGCAGGTCGGCCAGCCGTAGTTCGACCCGGCGATGCCGTCGTTGATCTCTTCGACGGCATTCTGCCCCACGTCGTTGATGAACATGCGACCCGTGCCGGGTTGAAAGTTGAAGGTGTAAGGGTTGCGCAGGCCCAAAGCCCAGATGGCGCGATTCTTGCCGGTCGCCGTGTTGAAGAAGGGATTGTCGGCCGGGATCGAGCCGTCCGAGTTGATGCGCAGCATCTTGCCGTGGAGGTTGGCGAGCGTCTGCGAATGTGAGGGCGTCGCGTTCTCGCCGACGGCGACGTAGAGTTTGCCGTCCACGCCGAAGTGCATCGCGCCGCCGTTGTGGTTAGTGGCCGAACTCAAATTGTCTAACTCCAGCAAGATGGTTTCGCTGCCCGCGACGGCTACGTCGCCATTGGCCGTGAAGCGACTGACGCGGTTGTGTATGGCGGGCGTGGTGGCCGTGTAGTAGACGTAGACGTAATTGTTCGACGCGAAGTTCGGGTCGAAGGCGACGCCGAGCAGGCCGCGCTCGCCCGACGCGCTGACCGTAACGGTGAGAAAAGGCGTCGGGAGCAGCGCGCCGTTTTTGACGACGCGCAAGTTGCCGTCTTGCAGGCAGACGAAGATGCGACCGTCGGGCGCAAACGCAAAGGCCGTCGCGTTCGACAAGTTTCCCGCCACGAGCGTGTCTGTGAAACCGGTGGGCACAGTGGCCGCGCGTGTGTTGTTTTGTGGAACGACGCAGAAGACCACGAACGACGCGAAGATGAAAGCAGCGACGGAACGCGCGCGTTGGAGAGACGAGTTCATATAGAGACACCTTGGGTAGACTTCAACTTTGAGGACTTAAGGGGGAGACTTCGACGTGGGGCTGTGACTGTTGACGACAGAGATTATCCGAGCCCCGGTCGCAAGCGTCAAGGAAAATCTAGAGATAGGGAATAGGGAAAGGCGAAGGGGAGAGGCGAAAAGCAAGAGCGTCGCGTTCGTCGTGCGTCACCTGCGCCCTATCTTTCCCCTCTTCCCCTTTCCCTTCCTCTACCGTGGCGCGCGGCATCTGTGATAAATTTCCGCGCACCGGAGACTCTTCCCTGAACACATCGAAATTTTCGAGGAGACCTGTATGAAGCGTTCTATTGTTTCGGTCGTCTTCCTGACGCTTGTGCTCTCGCTCTCTGCCGCCACGGCACAGACCGCGAAGCGCCCGATGACCATTGATGATCTGTTGAAAGTACGGCGCGTCGGCGACCCGCAACTGTCGCCCGACGGCCGCCTCGTCGCCTATCAAATCACCGATCCAGACCGTGCCGCCAATCGCAGCCGCACGCAGATTTACTTGATTCCGTTTGCGGGCGGCGACCCCGTGCAACTGACGACGGGCGATGCTTCGTCCTCGTCGCCACGCTGGTCACCCGACGGCAAGCGCATCGCCTTCGTGCGCGGCGGTCAGATTCACACGATGGACACGACGGGCGGCGACATCAAAAAGATCACGAACATCTCGACGGGCGCAGGCGATCCCGTCTGGTCGCCCGACGGACGCTGGCTCGCCTTCGTCTCGGACATCTACCCCGATTGCCCCGACGACGCCTGCAACCAGAAACGCGACGCCGAAGTTGAAGCCAACAAGGTGAAGGCGAAAGTGATCGACCGCCTGCTCTACCGCCACTGGGCGAGTTGGAAAGACGGCAAACGCACGCACGTCTTCGTCGTCTCTTCGGACGGCGGCGCGGCGCGCGACGTGACGCCCGGCGATTTCGACGCACCGCCCTTCTCTCTCGGCGGCCCGCCCGACTACGCCTTCTCGCCCGACTCGAAAGAACTCGCCTTTGCGCGAAACACAGAGAAGGTCGAAGCGACTTCGACCAACAACGACATCTTCATAGTGCCCCTGGCGGGCGGCGAACCGCAGCGCATCACGGGCGACAATCGCGGCTCCGATCAATCGCCTCTTTATTCGCCCGACGGTCGCTACATCGCCTATCGCTCGCAGGCGACGGCCGGATTCGAGAGCGCGCGCTGGCGTCTGATGCTCTACGACCGGCAGACGAAGAAGACGCGGGAACTGCTGCCCCGGCACGACGCCTACGTCGAAGGCTTCAGCTTCACAGCGGACGGCAAGCGCATCTATTTCGTCTCAGGCCAGCGCGGTCGTCATCCGCTCTACGTCGTCAATGTGGCCGACGGCGAGTTGAAGAAAGTCTTTGACGGTTTCAACGACGACGTGCGCGTCGCCCCTGACGGCGAAACTCTCGTCTTCACACGCACGAGCGCCATTCAGCCGACGGAGATTTACCGTTACTCGGCCGAGGGCGGCCACCACGTCGTCTCGCAGCTGACGAGAACGAACGACGCTTTTCTCGCAGGCTTCCACTTGCAGCAGGCCGAAGACGTGGAATGGACTGGGGCGGGCGACGCGAAGATTCACGGCTGGCTCGTGCGTCCCGCTCCGGGCACGACCACCAGCCCGCGCCATCCGCTCGTCGTGCTCATCCACGGCGGGCCACAGGGCGCTTGGAACGACGCCTGGAGTTATCGCTGGAACCCGCAAATCTTCGCCGCCGCGGGCTACATGGTCTTCATGCCGAACCCGCGCGGCTCGACCGGCTACGGCCAACAGTTCACGGACGAAATCTCCGGCGACTGGGCGGGCAAAGTCTACACGGACATCATCAACGGCGTGGCGCACGTCGCCGCGCGCCCGGACGTTGACCGCGAGCGCATCGGCGCGGCGGGCGGCTCATACGGCGGCTACATGGTCAACTGGATTCTCGGCCACAACGACCACCCGCAGGTCAAGTTCAAAGCGCTCGTCTCACACGCGGGCGTCTTCAATCTCGTGAGCATGTACGGCGTAACCGAAGAACTCTGGTTTCCCGAATGGGAATTCAAGGGCACGCCCTGGGACAATCCCGAACTCTACACGCGTTGGTCGCCGCACCTACATGCCAAGAACTTCAAGACGCCCACGCTCGTCACGCACGGCGAACTCGATTTCCGCGTGCCCATCGGCGAGGGCTTCCAGTTGTTCACCTATTTGCAAAAGCAGAACGTGCCCTCGAAGCTGCTCTACTTTCCGGACGAAGGCCACTGGATTCTGAAACCACAAAACTCTGCTCTCTGGTACAACACCGTCATCGGGTGGTTCGACCGCTACTTGAAGCAGAGCGCCTGAAGCTCCGTCCTGCTTAACTGAAACGAGCCCAACCTCAGGGGCGCGGTCATCAACTGGCCGCGCCCCTTTTTCACGCTCTCATTGCACCCGCGTTATCCATCCGAGCTTGACCCGGATTCAGCCCCCGAGAAATTTATGCAAAATTTATGCGGGCTGAATTCCTTCTATTTTCACTGTTTCAGGTTGTGTTATACTCGCGCGCGTCTGCCCCGTTTTTGCCAGTCCGATCCTGGTACATTATCAAATCCCCAACCATTCTCTGCACGAAGGAGAACTACATGAAGAGGAAGAGCGCATACCTATTGCTTAGCCTTGCCGTCAGCGCCCCGCCCGCCATCCACGGCAGAATGCCCGCCCCGGAAACGTCGTCGCTCGTCGCCCACACTTCGAACTATGTCGTCGTTTCCCAGAACAAAAACAGCATCTCCGGTCACGTTTTCAGCCCGACGCGTCTGCCGCTGCGCGACATCTACGTCGAACTGATGAATGACGTCTACTCGACTCTCGGCCAGGTGAAGACGGACGGATCTGGTTACTTCAACTTCCCCGGCCTGCCGGACGGCACCTTTAAAGTGAGGGTCAAGCCTTACGGAACTGACTACGCGGAGGAGACGCGCGACGTACAACTCGCCACCGTCTCCATCATCTCCGGCGGCGGCGCTGTCAACGAACAGATTGAATTTTATCTCCGGGTACGTCCGGGGCTGACCTCCGGCCCGCTGGCCGCGCCGGGAACGATTTTCGCCCAAAACGTGCCGAAGGACGCTCAGAAGTTGTACGAGACGGGCGTTGCCAGTCTGCGCGACAAGAAGGACAAAGAGGGATTTGAAAGCCTGAAGCGAGCGCTGGAAATCTTCCCCGATTACTACCTTGCGTTGGATCGGCTGGGTACGGAATACGTGGTGCGCGGCCACCACGAAGCCGCCTTCATTTTGCTCACCAAAGCGATTGAAGTAAATCCGAAGAGTTTTTCGAGCATGTACGGTTTGGGGATGGCGCAGTACAACCTGAAAATGACCGACAAGGCTATCGAGAGTTTACAGAAGGCGAACACCCTCTACGGTAAACACGTCGGCTCTCAAGCCTATCTGGGCATGGCCTACAAACGGGCGGGGAAACTGGCGGAAGCCGAGAAGGCTTTCAAATTGGCGAACGAGTTGGGCGAAGGTAAGGTCGCCAACGTTCACTGGCAACTGGCCGGTCTCTACAGCGACCAGAAGCGCTACGCGGAAGCCGCTACGGAGTTGGAACTATTTCTGAAGCACCAGCCCGACACGCGCGACACCGAAAAAATCAAGCAGACGATCAAACAACTGCGGGATAAAGCAGCCGCGCGCTAAGCGTATGTGAGGCATCTCTCCGAGAGCGTATTTCAGAGTCACGCGGGAGAGCGCCGCTTGCAGGCTACTGAGGCGGGGTTGTAAATAGCGACACGCGCTTTGCAAACTAGCGACCGGCGCTTTGCAAACTTTCAGTTCTCGCCCCAAGTGGTGACAAACATCTCATCGTAGGCTGCGGCAAATAAGCGCCTTCCGTTGCTGCTTACCTAGCAATCGCGCAGACTGTTAACGAACACAACGGGCGTGGGCGGCGGAATTAACCGC
>DASZCS010000028.1:0-35131 GCA_035942855.1 Pyrinomonadaceae bacterium
CCCCCCCCCCCCCCCCCCCCCGCCTCTCTTTGTGTCGCTTCAACGGTTCAGTCGCCGTATTGCACGGTTGAGTCTGGCAAGGCCAAGTCGGGGACGGCTTCGCCGCGCGACTTGTCTGCGTACTGTAGCTTGTAGAGTCGCCAGTAGAGGCCGCGCAGTGTGAGCAGTTCCTGATGCGAACCCTGCTCGCGTATTTCGCCGTGGTGGAGGACGATGATGCGGTCTGCGCGTTGAATGGTGGATAGGCGATGCGCGACGAGGATGGCCGTGCGGTCGCGCATGACGCGCTCGATGGCCTGCTGGATCAGTTGCTCCGTCTCCGTGTCGATTGAACTCGTCGCTTCGTCGAGGATCAGGAGCGCCGGGTCGAAGGCGAGCGCGCGTGCGAAACTGATCAACTGCTTCTGCCCGACCGATAGCCCCGCGCCGCGCTCGCGCACCTCGGCTTTGAAATTTTCCGGCAGGCGTTCGATAAAACTGTTCGCATGCACTTCGTGCGCCGCCCACGCGATGCGCTCGTCGGGCATCTCGGCGCGGCCGAGCCGGATGTTGCTTTCAATCGTGCCGCTGAACAGAAACACGTCCTGCAACACGACCGCGAAGTTTTCGCGGAGCGCCTTCAAGTCCCACTCGCGCACGTCCACGCCGTCCAGCAGCACGCGCCCGCGTTGCACGTCGTAGAAGCGCATGAGCAGATTCGTGATCGTCGTCTTGCCCGAACCCGTGTGCCCGACGAGCGCGACCGATTGCCCCGGTTCGACCACGAACGACACATCCTTCAAAACCCAGTCTTCGCCCTTGTAAGCGAACCAGACGTGATCGAACTCGATCCGTCCGCGCGCACGTCCCGCACGCACGGGCGCTGACGGAGTCGTGATGGCGAGCGGCAGATCGAGCGTCTTGAACAGACGGTGCGAGGCGACCATCGCCGCCTGCAGGACGTTGTACTTGTCCGAGATGTCGCGGATCGGTTGAAAGAGCGCCTGCGAATATTGAATGAAGGCGACGAGCGCGCCGAGCGTCAGGAGTTGTCCCGCGCCGGGCGTTGTGCCCATCACGCGATAACCGCCATACCAGACGATGAGCGCGATGCCGACCGCGCCGATCAGATCGACGAGCGGAAAGAAGACCGCGTAGTAAAAGATCGTCTCGACGTTGGCGCGTCGATAATCGTCGTTCAGCTCGTGAAACTTGCGCTCTGCCTTCGCCTCGCGATTGAAAATCTGGACGGTTTGCGCGCCCGACAGGTGTTCCTGCAAGAAAGAGTTGATGCGCGCAAGGCGCGTGCGCACCATGTCGTAGCCGCGCCGCGCGTGTTTGCGAAACCAGGAGGTCGCAGCGAACAGGAGCGGGACGGTGACGAGCGTGACGAGCGTGAGCCGCCAGTCCATCGCCAGCATGATAGCGATGATGATGAAGATCGTGACGAGGTCGCCGAGCACGTCCGTGACGCCGGAAGTGAACAGTTCGTTGAGCGCGTCTACGTCGGACGTGAGGCGCGTCATGATACGACCGACGGGGTTGCGGTCGAAGTAGGCCACCTCTTGATGTTGCAGCTTGTCGTAGAGTTCGGCGCGCAGGTCGTACATGACGTGCTGCCCGATGGTGTTTAGGAGAACGGCCGCCGCGTAAGTGAAGATGAAGGTTAGGAGCAGCACGCCGAGCATAGCAAGCGCGAGCCAGACGAGGCCGCCCGCCTGGCACGCGACGCCGCCGCTCTGACCGCACGGCACGATGTACCAGTCAATCGCATACTGCGTGAACTTCGGTTGCAGTACGCGCAGGCCATTGAGCGCGAGAGTCAGCAGAAGCGCGGGGACGAGCAGTCGCAGGTAGGGCTTCAGGTAGCGCAGGAGACGACGCGCGATTTGCGAGTCGTAAGTTTTGCCGATGGCCTCTTCTTCGTGAAATTGTTGAACTGCTGTCGCCATGCTCGAAAAATTCCGCCCGTTATAAAGTCGTCTTGAAATCCGCGCCCGCGCCGTTCGCGTCGATACCGTCGAGCGCGCCCCGCGCGGGGAAGTGCAGCACGAGGCCGCCCACGGCGATGATGAACGAGTGGAGCGAGTAGGACAGCCCCGTGATGATGTATGCGACGAAGCCGAGCAAGCCCGTCATCTCGCACAGAGCGAAGGCCAACACGTAAGCGGTCGTGCCGAGATCGATGCGTCGCTTCGCGGCGGCCTGCGCCAGAAGTTTCCGTTTGACGAGAAACGAGATGATGAACGAGACGAAGCCGATTGTGCCGAGCGCCCACGCGAGCGTGTGATTGCCGTCTGTGCTCGACTCCGGCCGGATGACGTAAGTTAAACCGAACAAGAGCGCGAGCGACATCAGTTGAGCGCCCCAGATGAGCAGCAGCCCGCGCCGCCGCGCTTCCGGCGTCGCTCGCAGAGGGTTCTCATTCATCAGCTTTCACTCCAAACTCCGTCAACGTTTCTCAGCTTCCACCACCAAAGTTTATCGGCCTTCCGGCGTTCAACTCGTCGCCAAACTCAACTCGCGGCAAGTTCCTCTTCCAAAAGCTGCCGCTCGTAGAGCGCGGCGTATTCGCCGCCGCGTGCGAGCAGTTCATCGTGCGTGCCGCGTTCGATGATGCGGCCTTCTTCGAGTACGCAGATGAGGTCTGCATCGCGCACGGTCGAGACGCGGTGCGAGACGATGAGACTCGTGCGCTCGCGCATCACGCCGCGCAGCCGTGCGAGGATTTTCTCTTCCGTGTAAGTATCGACGCTCGAGAGCGCGTCGTCCAGGATCAAGATGCGCGGCTGGCGCAGGACTGCGCGCGCAATCGCCGTGCGCTGCTTCTGCCCGCCCGAAAGCGTGATGCCGCGCTCGCCGACGAGCGTGTCGAAGCCTTCAGGAAAACTGCGTATGTCTTCGCTCAAGCCAGCGATCTCGGCCGCCCATTCGACCTCCGCGCGTTCGGCGCGCTCGACGCCGAACGCGATGTTTTCCGCCAAAGACTCGCTGAACAGAAAAGACTCCTGCGGGACGTACCCGATGCTCGCACGCAACTGCGCGAGCGGATAGTCCGCAAGCGGCCTATCGTCGAGCAAGACCGTGCCGCGCGGCGCGTCCATCATGCGCGGCAGAAGGTTCATCAGAGTTGACTTGCCCGTGCCCGTGCGCCCGACGAAGGCGACCGTCTGCCCGGCTTCGATCAGGAGATCGATGTCGCGCAAGACCGGCGGCAGATGTTCGCTATAGCCGAACGTCAGATTGCGAAACTCGATCCGGCCTTTGATCGGCGGTTGCTCGCGCACGTCCTCCAAATCAGCGATAGCCGGTTTGATCGCGAAGATGGCGTTCATGCGTTTGAGGCTCGCCGTGCCGCGTTGATAAAGGTTGACGACGTAGCCGAGCGCGATGAGCGGCCAGATGAGTCGAGTCAAATAGAGGTTGAACTCGGTGAACTGCCCGACCGTGATCTGTCCGCGCACGGCCAGCACGCCGCCGTACCAGAGGATCAAGACGAAGCCGAGGCCGATCAGAAACTGCATGAGCGGGCGCATCACGGCGTCGATGCGGACGAGACCGAGATTGCGGTCGGCGTATTCGCGGTTCAGTTTTTTGAAGACCTTGATCTCCGCTTCCTCTTGCGCGTAAGCGCGCACGACGCGCACGCCCGTGAAATTTTCCTGTGCGCGCGCGGAAATCTGCGCGAAGAAGTCCTGAATCTTCTCGAAGCGTGTGTGCACCTGCTGGCCGAAGAATTTTACGGTCAGAGAGACGAGCGGCATCGTCACAAAGAGCAGGAGCGTCAGGCGCACGCTGATCCGAAGCATCAAGGGCAGGATGAGCACGACGACGAAGATGGTTTGCAGCGTGTACATGATCATCGGCCCGGCGAGTTGGCGCACGGCGGCCAGATCGTTCGTGGCGCGCGCCATCAAGTCGCCCGTGCGGTTGGCCTGAAAGAAAGAGAGCGGGAGGTGTTGCAGGTGTCTGTAAAAGTCCTGACGCAGATCGAACTCGACGTGGCGCGACATGCCGATCAGGATGCGGCGCTGCAAAAAGAGGAACGTGCCGCTGACGATGCTGACGCCGAGAATGACGAGCGCGTAACGCGTCAGTTTCCCCCACGTCACGTCTGCGCGCAGGCTATCCACCGCACGGCCGACGAGCAGCGGGATGAACAGCCCGACCACCACCGAGGCCAAAATGCAGATGATTCCCGTGATGAGTTCTTTTTTGTACGGGCGGAAGTAGAGGCTGAATTTTTTCAGGTCGTCCATAACAGGGAAACAGACGCGGTTGCACGCAAAGTCTCGAAGTCAACTTTGGAGTGAACCGGCTGATGCCTATGATGCGCGACTTTCGCGCCAAAACCAAACGGCCAGAAGAGGGGAAAGGGGAAGGCAGAACCCAGACGAAGAAGAGAGCTGAACGCGAAAGGAGAAAGGTGAAGGAAAAAAGGGAGAGCGGAAAAGAAAAGGGGCAAAGGAAGAATCAACTTCCTTTGCCCCTTTTCCTTTTTCCTTTACCCCGCGTTCAGACGACGGGCGTGTTGATGGCCTCGGCGTCAGGCTGTGTTGTCATCTCGACGGGCGCACCGTACATCTCGTCGCTCACTTCGGTCTGTTCGCTCGGCGGAGTGCAGATGCGGTTGCGTCCGGCGTGCTTGGCTTCGTAGAGCGCGCGGTCGGCCGCACCGACGAGGCCGTCGCGCGTATTGGCGTGCAACGGGAAGGTGGCGAGGCCGAACGAGCCTGTGATGTGACCGATGCCGGGCACTTCCGTCGTCTCAAGACGCGAGCGCAGACGCTCGGCGACGATGAGCGCGCCTTCGAGTCCGGCTTGCGGCAGGATGACCGCAAACTCTTCGCCGCCGTAGCGCGCGGCCGTGTCCACGCCGCGCAGTTCGTCTCTGAGCACGTCCGCGAGGAAACGCAGCGCGGCGTCGCCCGCGTCGTGCCCGTAGGTGTCGTTGACGCGCTTGAAGTGATCTATGTCGAGCATGATCAGTGAGACGGGCTGGCGCATGCGCGTCGCCAGTCTCAAGTCGCGTTCGAGTTGCATCTCGAAAGAGCGGCGGTTGACGCAGCCCGTCAGACCGTCCGTCAAAGCCAACTGCTGCATCTGCGTGAACAGGCGCGCGTGATTGACTGCGACGGCCACCTGGTCGGCCACCGTGCGCAGCAGCAGCAGTTCGTTCTCTTGCCAGATGCGATGCGGGTCGTCGGAACAAACCAGCAGCACGCCCATCGAGCGCGCTTGATACAGAAGCGGCACGACGGCGAGCGGGCGCGTCTCGTCTTCGGTCTGCGCGCTCGTCCCGCGCTGCTCGTCGAGCACGTAATGTTTGAGGCGACGCGCGAGTTGTGTGTGGTATGCGTAGAGATCGTTGACGAGGGCTTCGCGGTCTTCCTCGGTCGGGTCGCCGTCGCGGAAATAGCACTTCATCACGGGCGACTGCCCGTTTTCGCCTTCGACGTGCAGGCCGCTCAGTTGCACGCCGAGCGCGCGTCCGACTTCGTCAACGGTCGTCTGCAAGACGCTCGGCAGCGAGAGCGAACTTCTGATGGCCGACGCGATGCGGTTTATAGCGACTTCGCGCGCGGCCTGTTCTTGCAGCAGGCGCGCCAGCTTCGTCGTGACCGAGACGGTCAGTTGCAGCGAAGTGGCCTTCGGCATGCACGTGCGCACGGCTTGCGAGAAGGCTTCCGTCTGCGCGAAGCGCTCGGCCGTTACGCGCGCCATCAGGTATTCCAAGGCCGAGTAGACGATATCCGGCTCGAACGTCCAGATAACTTCGCTTTCAGTGATCGTCTCCGCGCCGCTGTCTGACTGTCCGCTCAAAGAGACGAGCAGGGCGGAGAAGCGCGCGTCGGCGATGATAATGAAATGTTCGTTGTTCTCGCCCTGCGCGCGCGCCAGCAACATCGAATCGCGCACCCCACTGAGAAAAGGCATCTCGTTGTAGGCGTCGTCGGGCGCGATAAAGAAGAAGGCGTGACGCGACGCACGCATCACCTTCAGGACGTGTTCGGCCGAACGCGGCGAACGCTCAACCTGTAGCGGCAAACTCTCAACCACCAACGCCGCCAGATTGTTTTCCAACACCACGTCCTCGAAGTAGCGATGCAGTTGCGCGATGGTCTGGTCGGCGCAACGCACCGGCGTCAACTGCCGGGAGTGTTGGGAAAGTAGCGTTTGATAAAGAGAAAGCATGAGACTCGAAACGAACGGGAGACCTGTTCGGAGGCGTGTTCAAGAGGAACGGCGAAGATGAAAGTCTGGCCGCCGCATGGAAGCGACCTAAGACAAAACATATTTTGCATGAATTAACAGCTTTTGTCTATGAATATTTACAGGCCACTTTTTGGCTGCGGAAAGATCGCCCGGCCGCTCCGCTCCGGGTAAGATTAATTACACAAACAGGAGACTTAGGCGATTTTCAGGTAGGTCGTCAGCGCAGTGACGACGAGCGCACCGGATTCGTTGAAAATCTCGACGGAGACGGTCGCAACGCGCCGTCCGCCGCGCACGACGCGCGCATGTGCGGTTAATTTGCCCTCCGTGACGGGGCGTAGGTAGTGGAGCGTGAGATCGACCGTAACGGTCTGCGTTTCGGGTTCGATGGTGGTGAGGACAGCGAAGGCCGAGGCCGTATCGGCCAGAGAGGCGAGCGCGCCGCCGTGCATGATGCCGCTGAAACGTTGCAGCTCGGGGCGCGAGTTCATAGACAGCGTGGCCGCGCCGCTCACGGCGTCTTCAAAAACGATGCCGAGCAGTTGCGCATAAGGGAGACGACTCATGCCCTCGCGCAGGCGGTCGAGTTGTTCGGGCGTCAGTGGTGTGTCGTTCAAGAGTTGTAGAGTCCCGCCCCGGCGTCGCTTGATTCGACGACGACGGCCGTGCCGTAGGCCAAAACTTCCGTCACCCCGGTGGCGATCTCCGTCGCGTCGTAGCGCGCGGCGACGATGGCGTTCGCGCCCACTTCCGTCGCGTGCTGGATCATAATTTCAAACGCCTCGCGCCGGGTCTGTTCGCAGAGGTTCGTCCAGGCAGTGATGTTGCCGCCGACGAGCATCTGGAAGAATGCGCCCGTGTTGACGACAATGGAGCGCGAGCGGACGACGATACCGCGCACGATGCCGAGATTGCGCTTGATGTGAAAGCCGGGAAGTTCGAGCGCCGTCGTCACCATGTGCGGCGAGACCGAATAGCTGCGCTCGCTGATTTCGTAGGGCGCGCGCACCGGGAGAGAGTCGCTGTTCATATTTGATGCCCCGTCGTGGAATGGAGGTTGAGAACGCTTCAATCGCCGAAGAGTGAAGGCTGCGCGTTATGATCGTCCGCATTGTCGTCGCGCGCCTCTTCCGGCGTCCAACGATAGCGTCCGAGGTCGCAGCGGTCGCGCGCGTTGAATTCGACGCCCTCGGCTTCCAACATCCGTTGCTGCTTATTCACCGGCAACAGGATGCGCCCCGTCGAACAAGCCCCCTGCGCGTTGATGACTCGATGCCAGGGAACTGTCTCGTCGGCCTTGTTCATCACGAAGCCGACTGTGCGCGCCGTGTATCCTTCGCCGAGAATTTCCGCGAGTTGCCCGTAGGTCATCACGTGACCGGCAGGGATGCGGCGGACGATCTCGAAGACGCGTTCGTTGTAACCCGGCTTGTTGGTAATGTCCGGGTCGTTCACCCAGGTCTTCGCGTCGCGCCCGGCGTCGCCGGTTTTCGGTTCGCGTTCGTCGTTGCTTCGTTTTGCTTTCGTGTCCATCGTTTTTTACCCGTCCGGCCGTGTGCTTGCCACCACGCGCGCCACTCTTCAATCGCCCGCATGCGTTCGGCCTGCGAAGCCGCAGGCTGGAAACTGAGTCAGGTATTGGTTGCGTCGCGCAGGCACATCTCGGCCAGAAAGCGTGTGCGCAAATTCTCGCTCGACAATAACTCGATCAGTTCGGGCACGGACAAGCGCGCAAATTGGGCGCGCGCGGCGGCGAAAGCTTTTCGTTTCTCGTTCGTGGAAATCATCTTTGCGTGCGGTTCAGATGCGTGCCAATTCGGAGACCGTGCGTTCGGACAGCTTGTCGCCCGTGTTGAGCGTCGTCTTCGGCTCGATCAAGACGACCTCGACTTCCTCTTCGGCCACGGGCATGTGTTCGACGCCGCGTGGGATGATGACAAACTCGCCCTCCGCTACCTTGAGGTCGCGGTCTCTCAATTTGATCGTCATGTTCCCTTTGACGACGAGAAACAACTCGTCTTCCGCGTCGTGCTTGTGCCACAAAAATTCGCCTTTGAACTTCACGAGCTTGATGTAAGCATCGTTCACCTCGCCCGCGATGCGCGGCTGCCAGTGCTCTTGAAAGAGCGCGAACTTGTCTTTGAGATTTACCACTTCCATACGAGTGTTCCTTCGCGTGCGCGAGGCGATTTCCAACAGCCGTTTCAATCCAGTGTGCGCAGGACGGCGCGTGCGGGCGCGCCGTCGCCGCTTCCGGCCTCGATCTTCAAAGGCAGACAGATGAGTTCGTAAGTGCCCGCCGCGACTTCGCGCAAGTCCAATCCTTCGATGATGACGACGCCCGCAGAGAGTAACGTCGTGTGCGTCTCGAAGGTTTCCGACTTGAACTTTTCGATGGACAAATAATCTATGCCGACGAGACGCACGCCGCGTTCGTTCAGCGCACGCGCGCCGCCCACAGTCAGATGCGTGAAGTCATCGCGGAAGGCTTTGCCATCGTCACGCCAGAAATTCGAGTTGCGCGTTTTGAAGAGAACGCGCGCCGTGCCCGCCGGGACGTGCGCCGCGATGTGCCCGGCGTCGATCTCTCGCACCTCATCTCCCAACTCGACCACGCGCGCCTCGCCCAAGAGAACTTCGAGCGGAAGGGCGGAAATTTGCGGCGCTCCTTCGATGAAGTGTGCGGGCGCGTCGAGGTGCGTGGCCGTGTGCGCGCCGAGGCGCAGGAAGGTGACGTTCGCGGCGTCGCCCCGCGCCATCGCCGCCCAGGAGATGACTTCCAGAGGCGGGTCGCCCGGATAAGTCGGAGTTGTCTCCGGCGAAATAGCAACGCTGATGTCGTAGATAGGCATAAAAAGACAGTGACAGGTGACGAGTGACAAGTGATAAGAAAAAGCAGTGAATGGTAAATAGTAAATGGTGAATGGTGAAAGACAGTTCTGATCCATTTACCATTTACCATTTACTATTTACCTGTCATTCGTGCATGGTAATGGCAGGTTTCGAGGGCTGTCAACGCGGTCTTGGGTTGGCGTTTGAAGGAGTTCTTGCGGCGTCGGTTGGCGTCGGGTTAGCATCTGTCGGCGGTTGGGTTGGGCGCGGCCGCGCGTGGATCAATTTGACGAGAGTGTGGGACTTATTTCTGAGATAAGGGAACAGGTGAATGTGCCCCGTGTGGCGACTTCCATACGCGCTGGTCTCGAACTGTTTTTCCGCCTCACACACAAACACGGACTGACGCCGCACGAACCGGCGTTCAAACAAAGCGCGCCGCGTGGCGTATAATGAGTTGAAACTAAGGCGCGGAAAGATAAGTCTTATGAACAAAATCTTGACAGTTTGTGTTGTTGCTCTCTCACTGGCAGGTTGTCGTGAGGCGCGCGCTTTAAGACCTGAAGACTCTGCCGCGCACGTAAACGTTAAGCCTTCGCCGAAGGTGGCGCTATCTGACATTAATCTCGCCTCAATCGGTCGAATCGCACCAAAGGGTCGAGTCCAGGACAAAGAAGATAATCAATTACCTGTGGTTGACCAGTTACTTGAGCACGGCAAGGAAGCTATCCCCTTTCTGATCAGTCGGCTTGAAGACGAAACGGAAATCGAGAAGCGTGTTTTGGATTACTGGTCTGAGGTGCGAGTCGGGGATGTGGCTTTAGTTATCCTGACAGACTTTTTCACCGACAAAAGTTGGGAGAGAACGACTATTCCCGGCGTCGGCTGGGATGAATTTTTAGGCGGCAAGCATGACGGGAGCGTCACCGGGGAAGATCGTCTACGCGACTACGTTGACAGTCGAGGAAGAAAAGAGATTAAAGAACGTTGGTTGCGAATCTGGGAGAAGCATAAAGAAAATATCATTTGGGATGATGAAGAAAGGTGTTTCGTTACCCAAAATGCAAATTGAAGCTATGATCGACATTCAACCGATACTAGACCGCGCGCTCGCCGGAGAGCGCATCAGCGCAGACGATTGCGCCGCCCTTTTAGAGTCCGACGACATCGCGCGCATTGGCCTTGCCGCCGACGAGATGCGCAAGCGACGCCACCCGTCCGGCGTCGTCACCTACATCATCGACCGCAACATCAACTACACGAACGTCTGCAACGTCGTCTGCACCTTCTGCGCCTTCTACCGTCGGCCGGGCAAGCCAGACACCTACGTCCGCACTGTCGAAGAGATTTGCGAGAAGATCGACGAGACTATCGCGCTCGGCGGCACTGGCATCCTGATGCAGGGCGGGCTGCACCCCGATTTCGGCATCGAGTGGTACGAAGATTTACTGCGCACGCTGCACGCACGTTATCCGCAAATTCAGTTGCACAGCTTTTCGCCGCCCGAGATTCACAACATACATCTCATCAGCGGCCTCACTTACGAAGAGATCATGGAGCGCCTGAAGGCTGCGGGGCTATCGAGTCTGCCCGGCGGCGGCGGCGAGATTCTGGACGACGAAGTGCGCAAACGCGTCTCGACCAAGTGCACGACCGACGAGTGGCTCGCCGTGATGCGCGCCACGCATCGCGTGGGACTCCGTTCGACGGCGACGATGATGTTCGGCATCGGCGATCGCCTTGAGCATCGCGTCCGCCATCTCGCACGCATACGCGACCTGCAAGACGAAACCGGAGGCTTCACGGCCTTCATCCCGTGGACGTTCCAACGCGAGAACACGGCGCTCGGCCGCCGCATCAAGGACGAGCCGACGGGCGTTGACTATTTGAAGATGGTGGCCGTCTCGCGTCTCTTCTTCGACAACATCGAACACATCCAGTCGTCGTGGCTCACGCAAGGTCTTCGTCTCGGTCAAGTCGTCCTGCGCTTCGGAGCGGACGACATGGGTTCGATCATGATCGAAGAGAACGTCGTCTCGGCCGCGGGTGCGCACAACGAAGCCGACGAGCGCATGCTCCGCTACCTCATACGCGCCGCCGGATTCCGCCCGCAACAACGCGACATCCTCTACAACCACATCAACCGCGACGAATCCACAGCCGCCGACACGAGCGATTCCGCCACCCTGCGCGAACTGACCGTTGCCTTCGCAGACTAAGATCAATTCAGTAAAGCCACAAAAACCACTAAACCACGCGAAACAACACGAAACAGGAGACACCTCTTCTTCGTGTCGTTTCGTATGGTTAGTGGTTTCAGTTTTTAGCTACGAAGTGCGAGCGTCGAGTTCGTCGAGGACGCGTGCGTCCGTGTCGGCGTCGAACTTTCTGGCGAAGTGCGCGTGCGAGGCAAGGAGCGTGGGCAGGTCTTCCATGCCGAGCGTTTTGGGGTGCGCGCCGCCCGCAGACCAGTCCGTGTAGCGCCACGTCTGCTCGCTCAGGCGCAGGTGCGGCGCGTTCGCGAGCACGCATTGGAAGTAGGATTCGGAAGCGAACTGCAAGTCGCGGTAATGATCGGCCAACGCCGTCTGCGTCGCGTGAAACTCGACGATGTACTCGGCCGCGCGGGCGTTGGCGCAGAACCACTGGCCGCCCGCGTAGCACTTGAACCGGGGCGAGAAAGGCGTCAGCCTCTTCGTGCAATACCTGTGATAGCAGAGGCCGTGCCAGGGGTGTGTGAACCGGCCGCGCTCGATCAGTTCGGCGTTGATGTGTGCGTCCGATTCGCTTGCGCGCAGGTCTCGAAGAATCTGTGCGGCCGGTTTGATGGGATAATCCGCGCCGCTCAAGTAGATGAACCAATCGGGCGCGGACTGGCTTTCGTACAGCAGGCGAATCGCACGCGCCGTCGCCTCCACCTCCGTGAAACTCGCCCAACTGGTCTCGACGTGCGGCCTGACGAAAGAGACGTTGGCGGGCAAAGACTCAACAGGCAGATCGCACTTCGAGAAATCGTGATGACAGGCAATGGGCGGCGCGTCGAACATCGAGCAGAGTTTCGCTATGAGCCGGCCTGTCATCTGCGGCTTGTTGTGCGTGAGTAAGACGAAGCCGACTGTCGGAGCCATGCGCGTTTAAAAGTTAGGACGCGTTGACGCGCACGGGGAAAGCCTGCGTGAGAGTAGCGCGCGCGCTGTCCGTCAACTTGACGAAGACCGTGTTGTCGGCCACCGCTCTCGGCACGCCCGAAATCACTCCCTGCGAAGTCATCGTCAAACCCTTCGGCAGAGTGCCCTGCGTGATCTTGAAACTGTAGGGCGGCTTGCCGCCGCTCGGCTGCAAAGCAAATTTGTAGGGCTTGCGCACGGTTCCATCGGGGATGCTTTCGGTGATGTACGTCAAGGTCGAAGTGGGAGGCATATTCGCATTTCCTTTCGCACTGGTTGGCTTCGGGTAATGTTTGCGTCCGCAGGCTGCGCTTTCACAGCCGCTTTCGTTAACGCTCAACTCGCCTTGTGGATTCCGTCGGAGAAGCGAAGCGAGGACGCGCCCGAACTACGTTCGCGGACGCGGAGGCGAAGTATAGCAACACGTCAACGCCATTTGAAGATGCTGACGATGTTCGAGAAGTCGTCGCTCCAGACGGGGCGCTGCGGTTGGCCTTCGAGTTGTCGCCAGCGCGTGTCGGCGGCGAGCGTCTTTAAGTCTTCGGGACTGCGCGCCAGGACGACCCACTGCGAAGGCTCTTTGCCGCCCGGCTGGTTGCGCGCCGTGTCATCGAAGGCGAGACAATGAAGCGAGCGCGCAAGCGCGAGGTCGGCGACGACTGGATGAAGGTCGAGGCTGCGGTTGGAGATGTGGAAGACGACGAGACCGCCCGGGGCGAGTTTGGAGAGGTAGAGGTCGAGCGCTTCGACGGTCATCAAGTGCACGGGGATGGCGTCGGAACTGAAAGCGTCGAGGACGATGAGGTTGTAGTGCGCGGGCGGCGCGTCCTGCAAACGCAGGCGCGCATCGCCGAGCGAGACGGCGACGGGAGCGGCGGCGCAGTAAGAGAGATAGGTGAAGTAGGTCGGGTTGCGCGCGATGCGAACGACCTCGGGGTTGATTTCGTAGAACGTCCAATTTTGCCCTGCGCGCGTGTAGGCGGCGGTTGCGCCCGTGCCGAGGCCGACGATGGCAATGTTAGTGTTCGCCGCTTCGGCGTCGAGACTTTTGAAGAGTTGTCCGAGCGGGCCTTCACGATGATAGTAGGAGAGCGGTTCACAATGTCGGTCGAGCGCAAGCGACTGGCGGCCGTGAATGGTTGTGCCGTGATAGAGCCAGTGTGTGTCGCTGCCCGTGTCCTGCGTCACGCGCAGCGTGCCGTAAAAGTTGCGTTCGGTGAGCAGGGTTTCGCGTGTGAGTCCGGCGTGAAAACTGCTGCCGAGCATACAAGCGCCAAGGGCGAGCGCGAAACGCACGGGGCGGCGCTTGAACAAATAACTGATGATGAGCGGCATGCCCGTCACGAGCGCGAGACCCTGCACCCAATCGAAGACGAAGCGATTGACGACGAGCGCGGTGATGACTGTCAGGAGCGCGACGCCTGCGGGTATGCCGACATCCCACAGACGCTCGCGCGGCGCGTCTGTTGCAGCGTCTCTATTGGTCGCAGCGGGGCAGGGCATCAGTAAACAGGCGAGCACGATGACGAGCGGATATTCGAGCGTGGTGTTGAAGACGACGGGCGCGAGGAGCGCGTTGAAGAGGCCGCCGAGCACGCCGCCGACGGACATCAGCAGATAGAATTCAGCGAGATGACGGACGCCGGGGCGGTCTGCGGCCAACAGCGCGTGACAGGCCAGCGCCGCGACGACGAAGAAGAAGAGATGCGAGAACAGGAGCAACCAGACGGGCTGCGTCGCGCCCGACAGATAGACGAGCGCGAAGATGAGCGCCACGCCCGGCAGCATGCGTGCTACGGTGCGGGGCTTGAAGATTTGTCGGCGCGCGAAGGCGAAAACGAGCGTGAGCAGATAGAGCGAGAGCGGGATGATCCAGAGCAAGGGGAGCGATGCGATGTCGGTCGAGAAGTAGGTCGTGACGCCGAGCATCAGACTCGAAGGCACGAAGGCGAGCGCCACCCAGCGCAGCCGACGCCGCCACGAAAGAGTCTCTTCCGCTTGCCGGTCGCCGGAGTCGCTCGCAGTCTCCATCTCCGCGTCCCCGAAGTTGGTCGCCGCTTTTGTCCCCGCGACGCCGTCTGGTTCGGAGTCAACTTGTTGTGTTGTCCCGCGACGCCGTCGTAGCAGCGCGAAAGCGCAGGCGGCGATGAGCGCGGCGAGCAGCGCGTAGCCGAGCGACCAGAGGCGGCTCTGCGCGCCGAGCGTGAGGCGCGGTTCGACAAGGAGCGGATAACTCAGGAGCGCAAGGAGACTGCCCGCGTTGCTAGCCGCGTAGAGAAAATACGGATCACGCGCGGACTCCTGCCGCGTCTCGGCGAACCACTTTTGCAGGAGCGGACTGTTCGCGGAGACGGCGAAGAAGGGCAGCCCCGTGGTTGTGAGCAAACTCCAGAGCAGACAGCCCGCGGGGTTGCCCTCGCGCGGCACAGAGCGGGCGGCCGATTCAGAGATAAGGATGGGAAAGGCGAGCGTGGCCGAGAGCAAGACGAGTGCGTGGACGACGATCTGCCAGCGAAGTGTCAGCCACTTGGAGACAGCCAGCGCGTAGGCGTAGCCTGCCAGCAGCATCGCCTGAAAAAAGAGCATGCAGGTGTTCCAGACGGCGGGCGTGCCGCCGAGGAGCGGCAAGAGCATCTTCGCCAGCATCGGCTGCACCCAGAACAGCAGCGACGCGCTCACAAACAACGTCGCCGCGTACAGAAGCGTCAACCCGCGTGTGCGTTTCGGCATGTGCTTAGTATGCCATGCCGTCAGGCGCAGAGGTCTATCGGGAAAGTGAGATTTCGTCGTCCTCGTCGCAGCTTTTCAAATTGCTTTAAGCGGCGGCCGAGCGCGAGAGGAGCGCGGTGCGGAGCAGGTCGTTGAACGTTTCGGCGTGTTCGGTCTGCGGCGTCATGCGGCAGCGCTCGAAGACTTCGAGACGCGCATGCGCGTTGAGACGGCAGAGCGCGTCGGCCTGCGCTGGCGGTGTGGTCGCGTCCTCTCTGCCCCAGACGAGCGTGACGGGCTGTGTGACGCGCGCGAAGGCTTCGCGTATGTCCGTGTTGAGATAGCCGGAGAGGAAGGCTGCGACTGCATGCTGCGCGCCGGGCTGGTGGCTCGTCGTGTAGTAGTGCGCGACGAGTCGTTCGGTGGCGAAGCGGCGTTCGTAGAAGAGACGCTTGGCGGCGTAGTCGCGGAGACTCCGCTCGCTCGTCATCGCGTTATAAAACGATTCGCCGAGGACGGGTGAGTGTAGCAAGCCGTAGAAGGCCGCGCCGGGCAGGTCTGGACGCGAATCGAAAGCGCCGGTCGGGGCGATGAGCGTGAGCGAGCGGACGAGCGCCGGATGTTCGTCTGCGAGGCGCACGGCGAAGGCCGCCGTCAAACCGGCCGCGACGAGGTGTGCGGGCATCTGCGGTCGCGGCAACCCGGCGGTCAAAAAGTCTCTGATGAGCGCGACGTAGAGGTCTGCCGAATAGGGCGCGCCGGCGGGTTTATCCGAGAGTCCGAAGCCGAGCAAGTCAGGCGCGTAGACGCGAAAATCCGTGGCGAGCGCGTCGAAATTTTTGCGCCACATGAAAGAAGACGCGCCCGCGCCGATGTCGTGCAGAAAGACGAGCGGTTCGTGCCCCTCCGCACCGGCCGCGCGGTAATAGACGCTGCCGTAGCGCGACTCGAAAGCACGCGTCTCGCCGCCGAGCGAACTATCTTCCGGCTCGGTCTTGACGCCGCGCGCAATCGACGCGTTCATCGCCGCCAGCGCCGCCACGCCCGCGCCGCCCGCCACGAACAGCCCCTTCCAAAATTTTTGCTTCACACCCATAAAAAAAGAGGTTAGAGGTCAGAGGTTAGAGATCAGTAAAAGACGGAAAGCTGATTTAACTAACCTCTGACCTCTAACCTTTGACCTCTGCATTTCAGACGAAAGCGAAGTCGAATTGCTCCTGATGGACGCGCTCGTCGCTGGTGATGTCCACCGCGCCGAGATAGTCTTCGATCTCGCCGAGCACGTCGCGCTCCGTTGAGCGCAGGGCGCGTGCGACTTCGGGGTTGATCCTGAGCGTCGTCTGCTTCAGGCGGTCGCCGTTCATAGCGCGTGCCAGACGGCGTGCCTCTTCGAGAATCTCGTAGCAGACCGTCTGCGCAGACTTGACCAGCCCCGCGCCCTGACAATACTGGCAGGGACTACAGAGCGTGCGTTCGAGCGACTGCTTGACGCGCTTTCTGGTCATGATCACGAGTCCGAAATCGTTGAACGACAAAACCTTCGTCGGCGATTTGTCGTCGCGCAGGGCGTCTTGCAGCGCGCCCATCACGCGGTTGCGATTGCGGCGGTCTTCCATGTCGATGAGGTCGAGGACGATGATGCCGCCGAGGTCGCGCAGGCGTATCTGCCGCGCGATCTCTTCAACCGCTTCGAGGTTCGTGCGCGTGATCGTGTCTTCGAGACGCGTGCCGCCGCGCCCGACGAACTTGCCCGTGTTCACGTCGATGGCGACGAGCGCTTCCGTCTGGTTGATGACGAGATAGCCGCCCGACTTCAACCACACGCGCGGCTTGATCGCTTTATCGATCTCGGCCTGCACGCCGAAGGCTTCGAGTATGGGTTCGTCCCGCGTGTAGAGTTTGACGCGTTTGACGAGTCGCGGCTGGATGCGATTGATGAACTCGACGATGTTCTGATATTCCTCTTCGGAATCGACGCGGATGGCCGCGAAGTCGTCTGAGAGTTGATCGCGCAGGATGCGTTGCACGAGGTCGAGGTCTTTGTGCGTGAGCGTGGGCGCTTTCTGTTTCTCGGCCGTGCGGCGGATGTCGAGCCACGTGCGGACGAGATAGCGCGCGTCGTCGCGCAGGTCTTCTTCGCTGATGCCGATGCCTGCCGTGCGGACGATGAAGCCGCCGGAAGGCACGTCTTCCGTCTGTCGTATGTTCTGAATCAACTTGCGCAGGCGCGCGCGTTCGCTGTCCGACTCGATCTTGCGCGAGACGCCGACGTGCTCGACCGTGGGCATGTAGACGAGGAAGCGTCCGGGCAGGGCGATGTGCGAAGTGATGCGTGCGCCCTTGGCGGCAATCGGCTCTTTCGCGATCTGGACGAGAATCTCCTGGCCTTCGCGCAAGAGGTCTGTGATGAGCGGCGTATGGCGTTCGCGCCGGTCGCGTCCACCGCCACCACCGCCGCTACTGCGTCCGTCGCCCCTACCGTCGCCTCTGCCGTCACCGCCGCGTCCGCCGTCTCGTCCGCCGCCGCCGTCGGCGCGCTCGGTGCGCTCGGGGCGTCCGCCGCGTTCGTTGCGATCACTGCGTCCGCCACGATCGCCTCGCTCGTTCGAGCGTTCGCCGCGCGACTGATGTTGCTGTCGGCCTCGCGGTTCGGGGCGTGTATCCGTTCGCGTGTCCGTCCGCGTGTCCGTGCGCGTCTCCTCTGCGCGCACTTCCTGCGGCGCGTCCTGAAAATCTTCCGCTTCCGTCGCCGCTTCAATTTCAACAGCCTCGGTCACTTCTTCTGCGTGGCCGTTCGAGCGATCTTCTTCCACGCCGTTCTCGCCGCCTTTGCCGCCGGGGCGACGATTGCGACGCCGCCCGCCGCGTCGCGCGAATTCATCGCGCGCTGTACGACGTGAACGCACGCTCGCGTCCGCATCAGGTAAAGACTGACCGGCGGCCACCGCTTCGGCCGCCGCATCGTCCGGGGCATTGCCTTCGGCGGTCGCCTCTGCGGCCGTCTCGCTCGACGCGGACGCGTCTGTGGACTTGGCTTTGCCGCGACGCGTCGAAGCGCCTTTCGTCGTCTTGCCCTTGGCGGCCGACTTCTTCGACGCGCCTTCTTTCGACGCACCATCTTTTGACGAACGTGAGCGGCTGCTCTTTTTCGGCGCGGCCTCTTCGGTCGCCGTCGCATCGGTCGTCGCCTCGTCGGCAGTCGCGCCGGTCGTCTCTTCGCTCGCTTCCGTTGCTGCCGCCTTCCTGCTCTTGCTTGCGCCGCGCCGCGACTTGCTCGCTTTGCCGCGCGCGGGCGTGGCTGGTTCGTCAACGCTCGTCGGCTGTGCGGCACTCTCGTTCGTCTCGCCGTCGTCGCTGATGCGCTCGAACGATTGCGCCTGCGTCGCCAAAGTCGATTCGTCCGTCTCGTCGATGAAGGCCGACACGGTTGCGGCCACGGCCGGTTGGACGGCTTCGACTGAGGGCGGCGCGTCCATCTCGTCATCGTCCGCGATGCGTTCGAAGGACGTACTCGAAGAGATGTTTTCGGAAGAGAGAAGCGAGCCGACTTCCGCCTCGGTCGTCGTCTCCATGTCGAACTCGACGGCGTGAATTTGATCGAAGATGCGTTCCTGCAAACGCGCGTCCTTGAACATCTCGCCGTCGCCCGCCGCCTCGTCGTCCACCACGCGCTCGAACGAATTGTCGGCCACGACAAAGGGCGTGTCGATCTCTTCGCGCGCGGAGAGACGCGCCTGCACGTCTTCGGCGAAACTCGTGGAGAGCGGCGAACCGCCACCACCGACCGCAGCAGATGTGCCCGCGCCCATGTCGCGCTGCGTGCTCCCTTCGCGCCCGCGTCGCTTGCGGTCGCGCCTGCCGCGCCGCCCTGAATCGGTCGTGCCTTCCTCTTCGACGCCGGGGGCAGTCGTCGCACTTTCGTCGCCCGCGCCTTCCTGCGCGGCGATTGGCTGTGTGGCAACTTCCGGTTCTTCGTCGTCCGCTTCCTCTTCATCCACGCCTCCGCCGACGACGGGCTGCGCGCGTTCCTGCGCCGTCTCCATCTGGCGTTCGCGTTCGAGGCGTGAGCGTTCGATACGTTCGGCGGCGGCACGCGCGGCCGTTGCTTCGTCCGCGCCCTCCGTCTTCTTCTTGTCGACGACGATGCGCTCGAACTCTTCTTCCTCGTCGAAGAAATCGGAGACGTAGAGGAAGGCGTCGCGCTCAAGGCCGATGTCCACGAAGGCCGACTGCATGCCGGGCAGCACGCGCATCACGCGCCCCTTGTAGATGTTGCCGACGATGCCCTGACCGTCTTCGCCCCGCTCGATGTAAAACTCCGTCACTTTACCGTTCTCGATGATGGCGATCTTCTTTTCGCGTCCGTTGACGCTGACGATTAATTCTTTCGACATGATGTGAAACTTTTTGACTCCTGCTACTGCCGACCCTCCGGCGCGTCTGTCGCGCTCTGTGTGCGGCGGGCGGCGTTCGTGGTGTGGAAAAGGTGCGGGCGACGCTGCTCGTGCGGCGTTCGGCGCGCGTTCTTATGGTTCAGTACCGGGCGCAGGCGTTCGGCCGCTTGCATGACTTTCATGGCTTTCATGGCAAGGGGCGACGCGGCCTGTGCGCCGGGCGTGTGTGATAGATGAGATGAATTGGAATTTAGAGATCGACGGTGGGATGCGTGCGTCGGCGCAAATACCTCTTCTGCGTGTGTCCGGCGAGCGATGCGTCTCGCACTACTACTGCTGCGGCCGGACGTGCCGGGACGCTGCGTAGCGTGCGCCGCTTCCGCCGGAGCGGAAAAGCGATTTGAACTGTTCACCCGAAAACTCCGTCGAGCCGTCTCTTTCGAGTCGCGCGCCGGGCGAGACTGACGGCGGCGGCAGAGGCGGACGATACGAACCGAGACGGCTTGGGGCGCAAAACTCGCGCGCCGCCGTACATTCGTGTCTCCCTTCCGGCCTGACGTTTCCTGTCTCTCGCTGGCAACAGCGGGCGGCCTCTGAGTGTCGCTAGCGTTTGACACGCGCGCTCACTACTTACGACGGCCGCCGACGGCTTCAAACATCTCATCAACAATCGCGGAGCGGTTCACGTTCCGCGACGCTGTTTAAAAAATCGTCTCGTCTGCTTTAGCGGGCTGCGAGATTGAAATCTTGCCGCGACTCAAAGCGCGTCTGCACCGCGCCGGTCAAACCGATTTCGGACGAGGCACGGCGAGTATAACCGACGCCCCTGCGAAACGCGAGCAAAGACACGGAAAACTGTCAATGCACTTTCTTTCCGACGCAGGTTCCGCGCATTTGTCGTCGGCCGACAATGGAGAAGAAAAGCAGTAGCGCCCCGGTTCGACACCCGCGCGCGGTTGATCTGCATGGGATTTTATCGATAATGGCTGGCGCAAGTTGAACGCTGCGCGCCGGAGGTTTCGCCCCGATTTTTCTTCCGCGCCCATTCGAGCACGCGCCATCCAAAGCAAAAATTCCGATCTTCTCAGGAGAGCACAAGTGATGAAACTCAATTACGGTCGTGTGGCCGCGCCCGCGCTGTTGGCCGCGCTAGGGCTTGTCTACGGCGTCGGCGGCGTAAATCGTTCCGCGTCGGCCGAAGCGCCCGCGCCCGTGTTTGCCGCTGTCGAGCAATGTCCGACGGTCACTGTGTCCTGCCCGGACACGGCCGAAGAAAATCAGGAGTCCGGCTTGAAGTTCACGGCGAACGTGAGCGGCGGCGATCCGAAAGTGACGCCGACTTTCAACTGGACGATCTCGGCCGGGACGATCAGTTCGGGGCAGGGCACTTCAACGATCTCTGTGGACACGACCGGCATCGGCGGTCAGACCGTGACGGCGACCGTGGACTTGGGCGGCTTCGCGCGCGAGTGTTCCACGTCAAGTTCCTGCACGGCGAGCATCACGAAGAAGGCCGCCCCCGCCGTCAAGTTCGGCGAGTACGTCACGCGCGACCTTACTGCCAACAAGGCGCAACTCGACAAGTTCGTCAGCGCACTTCAACAAGACCCGACGGCGCAAGGCTACCTCATCGGATACGGCGGTCGTGCGAGCCGTCCCGAAGACGCGCAGAAGGCCATCGACAACGCCACTGACTACACGATGAACGTGAGGAAAATGGACGGGGCGCGCACGCTCTCCGGCGTGGGCGGCTACCGCGAGCAGCCGACCGTCGAACTCTGGATCGCGCCCGCAGGCGGCGCGCCTCCGCTCGCGACGCCCACGGTCGATCCGAAAGACGTGAAGCCCGGAGCGTCCGCCACACCGGACGCTAAACCGGCGGCTAGTCCGAAAGCGACGAAGGGCAAGAAGACTTAAAGTCTGCTGAAGCGTCGGCAGGCGTCAGGCGGCGAAAGTTGCGGCGAAAGTTGCGCGACAACGGAGAAAGTTAGAGGGGCGGCGTGCTGTTGGCGCGTCGCCCCTTTCGCTTTAACGGGAGACGCGCGTGCGTGCGCCGAAGGCGGCGAAAAAATGTTGACTCCGCGTCGGAAAGAGAGTAGCTTTTGCGCCCTAACCGTGCGGCTAACAATTCAAATCAGAGGAAGAGGTGTGTGATGAAAAGGATACTCAGCCTTCTTGTCTTCGTGGTGGCGCTGGCAGGAGCGGCGAACGCAGACCCGCTGGTCTTCACCGCGACGCTCTCCGGCGCGAATGAAAGGCCAAACCCAAACAATTCTCCCGGCACGGGCTTCGTCGTCGTCACCGTGGACGGAAACATTATGACCGTCAACGCCACTTTCAGCGGGTTGGTCAGCACCACATCTACGGGCGCGCCGAGCGGCGTGACGGCCGCGCACATACACTGCTGCGTTCCGGCCACGGGCGCTGCCGGTGTCGCCACCCCTGTCCCGACCTTTCCCGGCTTTCCCTCCGGCGTCACCTCCGGCACTTACCTGCAAAGTTTCGATCTGACCCTTGCTTCCAGTTATAACCCCGCCTTCATCAACGCGAACGGCGGAACGGTGGAAGGAGCGCGAATCGCTTTCCTCAACGGCCTACAAAACGGGCTGACCTATTTCAACGTCCACAGCAACGCCTTTCCGGGCGGCGAGATACGCGGGCAACTGCAACCCGTCCCCGAACCCGCCACGCTCATCCTGCTCGGCACGGGACTGGCGGGCGCAGCCTTGCGTAGCAGGCGCAAAAAAAGCTAAGGCGACGTTGATCACGTCGCCTTAGCGCGTACTCGTAAGTCTCCGGTTTTGATCGTCCAACTCGTCAGTTGACGAAGCGGCGTAGTTGGACGCTGACGGCGAAGCCGATGGCGATGAAGGTGGCGAGGACGGAAGACAGCCCCGCGCTCATCATCGGCAAAGGCACGCCGATGACGGGGAGGAGTCCGAGCGCCATCCCGACGTTGATGAAAATCTGAAAGGCCAATCCGCCCACAATCGCCATGATAACGAGCATTCCGGCGCGGTCGGGCGCACGCCGCGCACCCATCAGCAGGCGCGAGAGCAGCACCGCATAGGCGATGAGCAACAGGATCGAGCCGACGAAGCCGGTGCGTTCGGCCGTCACGGCGAAGATGAAATCGGAGTGCGGTTCGGGGAGGAATTTCAGACGGCTCTGCGAGTATTCGGTCGAGACGCCGCCCGTGCCCGCCACACCGCCTTTGCCGACGGAGAGGATGGATTGATAAGTCTGGTAGCCGTAGCCGCGCCGGTCGGCTTTTTCGGGGTCGAGGATGGCCTGAATGCGTTGCTGCTGGTAGTTCTTGATCTTGCCGGTCTTGACGCCGACAACGTAGGCCGCCGGAATCAGCACCACGCTCAGGGCGAGCGAGGTGAGGACGAGCCACATCCGCACCGACGACAGAAAGAGCACCACGGCGAGCAGGGGCAGGTAAGTGATCACCTGTCCGGCGTCCGGTTCGAGCAAAATCAACCCGATGGGCAGGGCGAGGATGCCGACGCCTACGGCAATCTCGAACCAGCCGAGCGCCGCCGAACGCTGTTTCCCGTAATAATAGGCCAGCATCAGCACGGTCGGAATCTTGACGAACTCCGAGGGCTGAAACTGGCCGACGACCGGCATCCTGATCCAGCACTGCTGCCCGTTGATCCTGATGCCGATGCCGGGAATCAGCACGAGCACGAGCAGCACGAGGCCGAACAGGTAGAAGGCCGGAGCGAAGTGGACGAGCTTGCGATAGTCCGTGAAGGCCACTGCAAACAGCGCGACGAGCGAGACGGCCAACCCGATCAACTGCTTCTTCCAGTAATTCTCAAACGGCTGCGCGTTGTGAATCTGCCACGTACCGAAAAACACGATCCCCGTCGCCAGGAACGTCAACAGCCAGTCGAAATCGCGCAGGCGACCCTTTTCTAAAATTGCAACCATGGATTTAAGCTGTTAGCTATTAGCTGTTGGTTTTTAGGCGTCGGCTACCAACTCTAGCCGACGCCCCTTAGTTATCACTCAGACAGTTTGGTTTTGCTGAAAGCTGACAGCTGACAGCTAATAGCTCACTGAAGTCCGACATTGGAGTCGAGTTTCGGGGCTTTGCTCCCGGCGACTTCCGGTTGCGGCGCGTCGGGGCGCGTCTTGCGATAGTAAACTTCGTAGACGGCCTTCGTCGCAGGGGCGGCGAACTTGCCGCCGAAGCCGACGTTTTCGATCAAGGCGATGGAGGCGATTTCGGGTTTGTAGGACGGTGCGTAGGCGACGAACCATGAGTGATCTTTATTCTCGCCCACGTCCTTGCCGAGCGAGACGACCTGCGCCGTGCCGGTCTTGCCCGCCACGTCGAAGCCCGCCATCTGCATCGCGCCGCCCGTCCCGCCCGGTTGATTCACCACCTGCCACATCCCTTCGACCACCATCTGGTGATGCTCCGGCGCGATGCGCACGACTTTCGGATTCGGGCGCGAGGCGTCGAGCGGCGTGAACGTGCGCGCGTCGCGCGCGGGACGGTAGTCGAACCTGCCCGGCTCGCCCATCGCCGGGATGGCGCGCACTTCTTTCAAGAGGTGCGGAACGTAGAGATTGCCGCCGACGCTGATGCCCGCAATCGTGCGCAGCATCGAGAGCGGCGTCATGTTTTCGTAGACCTGTCCGAACGAGGCGAAGACCGTGTCGATGTCGCCCCACTCGGCGGCCTTCGGCTGAAACTTCTTCTTGAACTCGCGCGAAGGCGTCCAACTGATCAACTCGTGCGGCAGGTCAACTCCCGTGCGTTTGTTGAGATCAAATTCCTCAACCATCTGCATGATGCCTTCGAGCTTCATCTTGAGGCCGAGGCGATAAAAATAACCGTCGCAGGAATGTTTGATCGCCGTAGTCAACGGCGGCGATCCGTGATGTCCCATGCAGCGCGTGAACTTGTTGCCGACCGTGATGCCGCCGCCGCAGACGAGGTTCGAGTGCTCGGTCGTGATCGCACCCTGTTCCAGACCGGCCACGGCCATCGGTATTTTCCAGGTCGAGCCGGGCGGGTAGCGGCCGCGTATGGCGCGGTTGTAGAGCGGGCGTTTCGGGTCGCGTATGAGCGAAGCGTATTCGGCGCGTCCCTCTTTGGTCGAGATGCGCTGTGAGAAGAGGTTCGGGTCGAAGGTCGGAGCGGAGGCCATCACCAGTATCTCGCCGTTGCGCGGATCGACGGAGATGATCACACCGCGTCCCGAAGGCGAGTTGCGCAGTTGTTCTTCGGCCTTCTCCTGCAAATCCAGATCAATCGTCGTGACGATGTCCTGGCCGGGCTGCGGCGTCACCCTCTCGAGCTCGTCCTGAATCCGCCCGCGGCTATCGACGATCACTTTGCGGTAACCGTCGCGCCCGCGCAGGTAGTTGTCGTAAGTCGCCTCTAAGCCTTCCTGCCCGATGATGTCGCCGGGCTTGAGTCCTTTGGCCTTGTATTCCTCGCGCTCCAACTGCTTCGGGCTGACTTCGGCCACGTAGCCGAGGACGTGCGCGAGCACGCCGTTCTCCGGGTAACGACGCTGCGGCTGCTGCTCGATGCGCAGTTCCGGGTGCTCAAAGCCCTGCCGCGCCTCGACCCACTGAATGTCTGCCATCGTCGCGTTCTGTTTGATGATGATCGACTCGAAAGCGGGCTGCGACTTGAGTTCGTTGAAGCGTTCGCGCAACAGTTCCGGGTCGAGGCCGAGTCCTTCGGAGAGCGGGGCGACGAGCGACGAGAAGTCTTTCCCCTGCATCTCCTCGCGCGAGAGGATGACGTTGTAGATCGGCCGCGAATCGACGAGGATGCGCCCGTGGCGGTCGAAGATCGTGCCGCGCTGCGCCGGGATGGGCAGCAGACGCACGCGCTGATTCTCGGCGCGCTCGGCGTAGTAAGCGCCGTTGACGACTTGCAGGAAATAGAGGCGGACGCCGAGCACTGCCAGCAGCGCGAAGACGAGCACCTGAATGATCCTCAGTCGCAGCCGCAAATTTTGCGATTCGTCGTGGAATTTCATAAAGCAGTGACGAGTAACAAGTGACGAGTGACAAGTTTAAGACGGGTGACGAGTTTGAGAGACGTTCAAGCGACTTCCCGTAATGAATTTTAACTCATCACTTGTCACTCGTCACTCGCCACTCTTCTTTTATCTACGGCTGACCAGACTGCGACGCGCGGCGCGGCGGCGAAAGGCGAAGTGGCGGCGCTGTCGTGCGCGGTCGCTGAAAAAAATATCGAACACGTAGAAGATGAACGTGCCGGTGATGGTCGTGGCGATCATCTTGTAGGCCGCCGTCTCGGCAAAGGGCACGAGCGACGGCTGGCCGAGCAGGCGATGAAGCAACACGATGATGATGGCGTCGAGCGCGACCGCACCTGCTAAGACGGGAATTCGCGCCAGCGGGTTGTCGAGCATCACGCGCGTGACGAGGGCGGCGATCAGGTAAGCGATCAAGGTCTTGGAAAACCCGTTCGCGCCGAGCAGCCCCTTGCTGAAAAAGTCCGTGGCGAGACCGGCCGCGAACCCGACGACGAGCGCCTGCACCACGTCGCGCCTGAGCGCGAAATAGGTGACGACCACGAGCGGCAGATCGAGATAAACCAGCGGCGGCCAGACGAGGCGCAGGTTCGTCTGCAACAAAACGGCGAGCGCGACACAAACGGCGATCTTCAGCTTCATAAAAACAGTGACGAGTGACGAGCGGCAAGTGATGAACAGGAATCAGAACAAACTTTTTTTGGTTTCAACTTGTGACTCGTCACTTGTTACTCGTCGCTGGTCTGACAGTGTTTGACGGCGTGGGGGTGGCGGTTGGCGTCGGCGCAGAGCGCGGCGGGGGGCGGTAGAGCAAGATCGCCACTTCGCCGAGTGAATTCAGGCGCGCGCTCGGTTTGACTTTGATTTCGTGCGGCGAGGTGGCCGACCCTTGCCGGAACTCCACCACCTGCCCGACGCTCAGGCCGGGCGGGTAGATGTTGTCCTGCCCGGTCGTCACGACGAGATCGCCCTGTTTGACCGTCTCCAGTCCCGAAACGTAGCGCATGTCGAGCAGGCCGTTGCGGCCGTAGCCGCGCACCGAACCCATCGCCTGCGACGCGCCGAGTTGGCCGACGACCGCTCCGGCCGCGGCACGCTCATCGGTGATGAGAAGCACCTGAGAGGTGACGGGGCTGACGCCGATAATGCGTCCGACGATGCCTTCGTGCGTCACGACCGGCATATCTTTCTCGATGCCGGAAGTGCTGCCCCGGTTGATCATCACGGAATCGAACCACTCGGACGGGTCGCGCGCGATGACGCGCGCCGTGACCGTCCCGTAACCGCTCCGTTCCTTGAGTTCGAGCAAGCCTTTCAGCCGCTCGTTCTCGTCGCGCGCCATCTGCGCCTCGCGCAGTTCTGTTTCGGCGGAGGCTAAACGACGGCGCAGGTCTTCGTTCTCCGTGGCGGCGTGCCTGAGATTGCCGATGCGCTGGAAGAATCCCGTGCCCGCACCCGCCGCGCCCGAAAAGAGGCTTTGCACGGGCGAGGCGATGGCCTGCGCCCACACCTGAATCAGACGCTTATGCCCCGATTCGTCGCGCGCCGACACGGACATCAACACCAGATTCACGCCGAGGAGCGCCAGCAGCCACAGCGGCGCTCGCTGCCTGATCTCTTTCTGCGTTCGCGTTACAGCCATTGCAAGACAGAGGTTAGAGATCAGAGGTGAGAGGTCAGTTAAATCAGCTTTCAGTTTTTTAACTGACCTCTGATCTCCAGCCTCTGACCTCTGCTTTTTACGTTCCGCTCGTGAGAGTGTTGTCCCACTTCACGCGCTTGAGCAGGTTGAAGTCGGAGAGCATCTTGCCCGCGCCGAGCACGACGGACGAGAGCGGGTCTTCGGAGACGGAGACGGGCAGCCCGGTCTCGATGGAGAGCCGCTTGTCCAGATTCTTGAGCAACGCGCCGCCGCCCGTGAGCACGATGCCGCGCTCGACGATGTCGGCCGATAGTTCGGGCGGCGTGCGCTCCAAGGCGACGCGCACGGCGTTGACGATTGTGGAGATCGAATCGGCCAGAGCTTCGCGCACTTCGTCGTCCGTGATCGTGATGGTTTTCGGGATGCCTTCGATGAGGTTGCGGCCGCGCACGTCCATCGAGAGTTGTTCGTCGAGCGGGAAGGCCGAACCGAGTTGAATCTTGATCATCTCGGCCGTGCGTTCGCCGATAAGCAGGTTGTACTTGCGTTTGATGAAACTCGTGATCGCCTCGTCCATCTCGTTGCCGGCGACGCGGACGGCGCGCGAGTAGACGATCCCTGAAAGAGAGATGACGGCGATGTCGGTGGTGCCGCCGCCGATGTCCACGATCATGTTGCCGTGCGGCTCCGTGATCGGCAGACCCGCGCCGATGGCCGCCGCCATCGCCTCTTCGACGAGATAGACCTCAGAGGCTTTCGCGCGATAGGCGGAATCTTCCACGGCGCGGCGTTCGACCTGCGTGATCTCGCTGGGTATGCCGATGACGACGCGTGGGCTAACCCAGGACTTGCCGTTGTGCGCCTTGCGTATGAAGTGTTGGAGCATCTTCTCCGTCACTTCAAAGTTGGCGATGACGCCGTCTTTCATCGGGCGGATGGCGACGATGTTGCCGGGCGTGCGCCCGAGCATCTCTTTGGCCTCTTTGCCCACGGCCTCCGGCAGGTTAGTGACTTTGTTGATGGCGACGATGGACGGCTCGGAGACGACGATGCCGCGCCCCTTGGCGTAGACGAGCGTGTTGGCCGTGCCGAGGTCAATCGCCAGATCGCTGGAAAACAGACTGAAGAGTGATTTAAAAGCCATTAATTTTCCGATCCAAGCATGAATGTAATGCGCTAGAGTTGAACGTAGCAGGCGAGGCCGGGGCAAAGTTTGAGGATTACATGAAATAACACCACGTAAGTCTGACTTTCCACAACACCCTAGCGGGGCGGCTGCCCCGCGACGCCCTACGAACTCAACAAGATACAACGAAAAAGCCCAAATACTAAAGCCAACAGGCTCAAATTGCGGATTTTATTGTGGAAATCGAGCAGGGAAGGGAGAAAACGATGAAGGAGAGACTGGTAAATGGTAAATGGTGAATAGTAGAAGACAGTTTCTTCACCATTTACCATTTACCATTTACGACTTTGAAGCGATGCGGACGCAGTTTTTGCGCGCGGCTTTGGCTTCGTACATCGCGGCGTCGGCGTCGGCGATTAACTGTTGGGGGGATTGCGAATGTTCTGGGAAGGATGAGAGGCCGAAACTGGCCGTGAGGCGCAGGCGCAGGTTGCGCCCGCCTGTGAACGTGTGCCCGGCGACCTTTTCGCGCATGCGCTCGGCGACGCGCACGGCCATCTCCACGTTCGTCTCCGGCAGAATGACGACGAACTCGTCGCCGCCGTAGCGCGCGACCACGTCCGTGTCGCGCACGCCCGTCAAGATCACCGTCGCCATCTCCATCAAGACGTGCGAGCCGACGAGATGGCCGTAGCGGTCGTTGATCTCTTTGAAATCGTCGAGGTCGAAAAAGAGCGCTGTGACGGTTGAGCCGTAGCGGCGCGCGCGTTTCACTTCGGCGATCAAATACTGGCGCAGGAAACGCGCGTTGTGAAGTTTGGTGAGGTCGTCGGTCTGCGAAAGTTTTTCGGCTTCGGCGATGCGGACTGAGTTGGCGAGTGCGGCCGACAGCGGCAGCGCGAGCGCCGAGAGCAAAGTCGCTTCGCTCGCCGTGAACGCGCGCGGGGGCGTACCCTCGCGCACCGCTTCGAGGACGGCCACGACGCGGTCGCCGCTCGTGAGCGGGACAGCCAGCACGCGCCGCCCGCCTTCTGTCTTTCGCTGCGTCTCGTTCGAGGCAAAGGCCGCCCGCGCCGCCTCAGACTCCGTACCCGTCAGGAGCATCAGCGAGTCTGCGTGCAGCGCGCGTCGCCAGTCGCCTTCGGGCAGAGCGCGCTCGCTCTCTGTCAACCCGCGCACGGCGAGCGGTTCAAAGCGCGCTTCACGCCCGCCGCGCTCCGTCTCGGTCAGGTAGATCGTCCAACGCTCCGCGCCGACGAGCGGAGCGAGTCCCGCGAGCGCCGTCTGCGCCGCGCTCTTTTGATCGCTGACGAAATGCAGGGAGGCGACCGCTTCGAAGGCCGCGCGCAAACGCGCCACGCTCAAGTTGTCTGGCAAGAGCATGCTGGCGGGCGTCGCGTTCGCGTCAAACTCTTCCGAGTGCGAAGCGGATTCCGGCAAACTCTCGCCGCTCTCTTCCAGGTCGCGTAAAAGCGCGGGCAGTTGAACGGGGTCGTCCGCGACGGCGTGAAAGCCGAGCCTGAGGAGCGCGTGCGCGTCCAGACGATGAAAGTCGGCCTGCGGCTCGCCCGCTTCAAAGCGACGACAGGCGACGAGCGGCGCATCCGGCCAGGCGTTCGTCGCTTCCTTAACGGCCGCGTGAATCTCGCCGATGCTCGCGCCCTCTGCCACCTCGCAGATTACCGCCACGGGCGATGCCGCCGCAGACACCGCCGCTGTCGCCCCGCGTCCCGCGCCCCCGTCACACGATGCGTCCGCCGCCGCGCGTTCCTCCACACACACGCCCGCCTCGCGCAACGTCTCAAGCAGCGCGCGCCCCGGTGTGCGCTCCGCCTCAACTTTTAACAGGATGACGTGCATAAGAAGACAGTGACGAGTGACTAGTGACGAGCGACGAGTTCAAATACAAAGCAAGTTCGAAGCGAATTCGAAACGAGTTTAAGAGCAGAGTTCTGAAGCGAGTTTGATGACAAAGCGCTTGTTTCAACTTGTCACTTGTCACTCGCCACTAGTCGCTGCCTTTGAAGGGGACGCGCGTATCTTTACGCGTGCCTTGTGAGTCTTCGGCTTCGACGACGATTTCGCGCGTCGCTTTGGGGGCGGAGATTTGCAGTTGGAACGAGCCGTCCGAGGCGGCCAGCGTTTCGCGGCCGTTGATGCGAATGGTGTTGCCTGGCTGCGTGCGCCCGCGCGCCACGTAAATCTGGCCGCCGACGAAGTCGAACGCCACATCCGAGACGGTGATATGGTCGGCCGTGCCCGTCCCTCCGGCGACGATGGTGAACTTCTGCGGCTCAGTCCATTCGCTGATCTGTCCCGAAGCGGCCACGGCGCGCACGCGCCAGAAGTAGATGCCCGCGCGCAGGTCGCTCACGCTGAACTGCGTCGCTTCCAGTTGATCGCGTTCGGTCACTTTTCCGGCGGTGACGAAGAAGGGCGAGGTGGCAACTTCGACGTGATAATGGCGCGGCGTGCCCGTCTGCGGGCGCACCCAGCGCAGCGTGACGCTCGTTGCGCCCTTCTCGGTGGCGGAGATTTTTTCGAGGTCGCGCGGCGAGAGCAGGAGAGGCATCGCCAGCAGGCTCTCGCGGCTCTTGATCGTGCCCTGTTGATTGAGCGCGATATATTCGTTGCCCTGCACGGTCGTCTTGACGCCGCCGCGCGTCACGGTTTCGAGTTGACCGGAACTGACGCGAATTCCTTCCGAGTTGTCTTCGCGCACGTCGAAGGACGCGCCCGTCTGCCCGGTCAGACTGTTTCTCGTCAAAGGCGTCTCGACGATGTTGCTCCCGCCTTCGGGCTGCTGTTCGGTGCGGACGTTGATCTGGCCGCGCGCGACGGCGACGCGCACGTTCGTGCGTTGCCCGCCTTCGCCGCTCGCGTTGTCGCGGATGGTGACGACGCTGTTCGGCCGCACGATCAAGTTCGAGCCGTCTGCGAGTTGGATGCGTGCGCGGCCGTCGGCCTGCGTCTGCACGATGTCGCCGGGATAGAGTTGCGTATCGCTGCGCGCCAGGAGCGATTCGCGCGTCTGCGCGCGCACGACGCGCACGTCGCCGTCAAAAGAGATGAAGCGCGCTCCGGCCGGGGCGTGCGCTTCTGTCCCCACCCCTTTGAACGGGTTGCCGTACAGCCACGTGTAGATGCCGATGCCGCTCGCCGTGACGGTGACGACGAGCAGGGCGACGAGCAGATAGATCACGCGCTTCGAGACGATCCACCATTCGAGATCGAAGCGACTGGTTTTGGTAGACATAACTAGCGATGTCGAATAAGACGACGGAAACTGACGAGGAGAAGTTGCCTTAGCGATGCTACGGGTTAAAGCAGTTTGCGGCCTGCTCGTTTGCAGCTCAACTGGTGTGGGACTGGAACCTGGGGCGGGCGAATCCGAATTCGGCCTCACAAGCAACTTAACACACGGACGCGCGCCGCATCAAGCACGTTTTCCGAAGCGGCGCGCGGGGCGCGTGTGGCCGGTTTTTCCGCAGTAATTAAAGCGATTTTCGTGACAACTCTTGATGACGGCCGCGTGCGCTCAGGCTTGCGGTTCGTCCGCGCCGAGGCGTCCCTGATCGTCGTCGAAAGGGGAATCGAAGCCGGGCGGCAGTTGCACCTCGACGTTCGTTTCGGCGTGCTGCGGCCAGATGAGCGAAGCGACGACCGAGCCGGTCAGGACGAGCGCCACGACGCCGAGCGAGATGCCGATAATGGATTCCTTGTCGAGCCAATGGTGCACGAAGCCCTCACCGAGCATCTTCACGCCGACGAAGGTGAGGACGATGGCGAGGCCGAGCTTCAGGTAGTGGAATTTCTCCACCACGCCCGCCAGCAGAAAGTAGAGCGAGCGCAGGCCGAGGATGGCGAAGACGTTCGAGGTGTAGACGATGAAAGTGTTGGTCGTGATGCCGAAGATGGCGGGGATGGAATCGACCGCGAACACGAGGTCGGTCACTTCCACGATGACGAGTACGAGCAAGAGGAGCGTGCCCGTCCGCTTGCCGTTGACCTGCGTGAAAAAGTTTTCGCCTTCGTAGTGGCGCGAGATGGGGATGAAGCGCGTAACGAATTTGACGATGGGGTTATCTTCCGGCTTAACGTCCGTCTCTTCCTGTCGCATCATCTTGATGCCTGTGTAGATGAGAAACGCGCCGAAGATGTAGATGATCCAGTGGAAACGCTCGATCAAGGCCGCGCCGATGCCGATCATGGTGATGCGCATGACGAGCGCACCCATCACGCCCCAGAACAGCACACGATGTTGATACTTCGCAGGGACTTTGAAGTAGGAGAAGATCAGCAGGAAGACGAACAGGTTATCGACCGAGAGCGACAACTCGATCAGATAACCGGCCAGAAATTCCTTCCCCGTCAGCGACCCCAGTTTCCAAAACACGCCGGCCGCGAAGATCATCGCGAGCGTGACCCAGACGATGCTCCAAACGGTCGCCTCGCGGTAAGAGGGGACGTGGGCTTTGCGGTTGAGCACGCCCAGATCCAGCGCCAGCATGAACAGGATGAAGACAGCAAAACCCACCCATGCCCAAATTGAATATTCCATGCGCCTAAACATATAGCACGCGTCACGCGAAGCGCAAGAGGCTAAAAGCAGAGGTTAGAGGACAGAGGTCAGAGGTTAGTTAAAACCCGTTCTTGTCTTTCTCTGACCTCTAACCTCTAACCTCTGTCCTCTAACCTCTGTCTTGTCGGTTGCGACGGCGCGCGGGTGTCCGTTACAATCGGCGATTCATGGGACGCGACGGAAGTTGGCTGTATGCTCTGACTCGCGGCGACGCCCCTTGAGAGTCCCGCTGGCTACTATTCAAATATTAAAAATCGAAGTTCGGATTCGGGAAGGATCGAGGATGCTTAAACAGTTTAGCCGCGCCAAGAGCGCACACAAATACATAATCATTTTCTTCGCCATACTGATGGGACTCAGTCTCGTCCTGTTCTATGCGCCGGGGCGCAATCAGGTGAACGCCAACCCTGCGACCAACACGGAGACGCTGGCCGAAGTCGATGGCGACGACATCACCGTGGCCGACCTGTACCGGCAGAAGCAGGCTTTTCAACAGCGTTTCGGCGGCCAGTTCAGCCTCGCGCAACTCGGCATGAACGACAAGTCGATGCTCGACGGTCTCGTGCGCAGCAAGATCATCGCGCAGGAAGCCGAACGCCTCGGCCTCGGCGCGTCCGACGCGGAAGTGAACAAGGCCGTCCACGAGCAGTTTGTGGACGAGGGCGGCAAGTTCATCGGCGTGGACAAGTACAAGGAACGTGTGGGGCGTGCTTACGGCAGCGTCGAGCGTTTCGAAGAGGAGTTGCGCGAGTCCATCGCCGCCGACAAACTGCGCGCCTTCGTCACGGCGGGCGTCTCCGTCTCAGAGGGAGAGGTGCAAGAGGATTTCAAACGCAAGAACAGTTCGTTCAACTTAACTTACGTCCCCGTCGTCGCCGACAAACTCGCCGCCTCCATCCAGCCTTCGGAAGAGGAACTGCAAAAGTATTACAACGACAACAAGGACAGCTTCAAGTATCTCGAACCGCAGAAGAAGATTCGCTATCTCTTCATCAATCAAGAGAAGGTCGGCGAGAAGTTGAACATCCCGGACGCGGATCTGCGCGCGGCCTACGACGCTCTGAAGCCTGAGAACAAACAGGCGGGCGTGCGCGTGCAACAGATCGTCTTGAAGGTGGCGCGCAAGGAACTGGATCAGGAGGTGCTGGCGAAGGCCACCCGACTCGCGCAGGAGGCGCGCGGCGGGCAGCAGGACTCGACCACCGCCAACACGAGCGAAGAGAAGTTTGCCGAACTGGCTAAGGGCAACTCGGAAGACCCTGCGACGGCGACCAAAGGCGGTTGGCTCGCCGCGCCCGTGCGCCGCGACCCGAACCGCAAAAACGACATCCTGCAAGCCACGCTCGACATGCAGGAAGGGCAGGTCGGCGATCCGGTCTACACGGGCGGCGCTTACTACGTCTTCCGTCGCGGCCCCTCAGTTCCGAAGACTTTTGAAGAGGCCAAGCGCGAATTGCTCGTCTCGCAGCGCAACACGCGCGCCTACAAGGCTGCGGCCGATCTGGCCGCGCGTGCGGCCGGGCGTCTGAAAGAGACGCGCGACTTTCAAAAGGTGGCGCAGGAGTTGGCCGCCGAGGCGAACATGAACGCGGCCGACATGGTGAAGGAGACGCCCTTCGTCAAACCGGGCGACGACGTGCCCGACATCGGCAGTTCGCCGCAGTTTGAAGACGCCATCCGCCCGCTTGAGAATGCCAACGACGTCGGCGACCGCGTCAGCATCAAAAACGGTTTCGCCATCCCGATGCTCGTCGAGCGCCGCGAACCGCGCATTCCCGATTTCGCGGAAGTGCGCGACGAGGTTGTCAGGCGTGCGAAGCAGGCGCGCGCGCAGTCGCAACTCGAACAGGCGGCGCGCGAACTCGCGGGCAACAACGGCAGCGCCGACGCCTTGAAAGCGGCGGCCGAAAAATTGGGTCTCGAAGTGAAGACGTCCGAGGCTTACAAACTCGGTTCGCCGCTCGAAGGCGCGGGCACGAGCGCGGCGGCCGACGACGCGATCTACAACTTGAAGGAAGGCGAAGTTTCCAAGACGCCCGTGAAACTCGGCGACTCGTGGGTTGTCGTGGCCGCCACGAAGCGCACCGATGCAGACCTCGCGGAGTTTGCCAAGCAGCGCGAGCAACTGACACAGAGCCTTCTGACCACGCGGCGCAACGACGTGTTCGACGATTACGTGACGGCCATGCGCGCGCGGCTTGAACGCGACGGCAAAGTCAAAATCTACGAAGACGTGCTGGCGCGCAACGCCGATCAGGAAGAGGCCGCCGCGCCCATGCCGCCCTTCCGCATTCCGGGGCAGTAAAGAGTCGGCACAAGCGACGACGATTAACAGCCGTCCGACGAATCAAAAGCCTTGAGGGGCGGCGTATTCAAATTTGAATACGCCGCCCCTCAAGGCTTTTGATTCGTCGGACGGCTGTTAATCGTCGTCGCTTGTGCCGAC
>DASZCS010000029.1:0-38165 GCA_035942855.1 Pyrinomonadaceae bacterium
GTGAATGCCACACACGCCCCGCTTCGTCTGATTTGCTCTTGCCCCCGTGCTCGATAACTTTACTGGCTGACGAGTATCAGTTTGCCGTCGGGCAGGCGGACGGCGTAGACGTTTCGTTCGTAAAGCTCTGCGGCTGGTGTCTGGGTCGCCGCGCTGGCGACGGTGTCCGGCGTCTTCGTCACGACGGGAGCACGGCGCGCAGTCTGCGGGTCGCGCATCAGGGCGTAACGTTCCGAGATGCGCTTCACGTACTCCTGCGTCTCGCGGTAGGGCGGCACGCCCCTGTATTTATCGACCGCGCCTTCGCCCGCGTTGTAACCGGCGAGCGCGAGGCCGACGTCGCCGTTGAAACGGTTCAAGAGCCAGCGCATGTAACGTGTGCCGGCTTCGATGTTCTGCGCCGGGTCGAAGATGTTGCGCACGCCGAAACGCGCGGCCGTCGCGGGCATCAACTGCATCAGTCCGCGCGCGCCTTTGTAAGAGACGGCCATCTTCTTGAAGGCCGACTCGCGGTGCATGATCGAGTAGATGAGCACCGGGTCGACGCCGTGACGCGTGCTCGAATCCACGATGTAAGAGTCAACTTTGGGATCGCCCGTCGTGAAGCCGTCGAGGGCAGAGCCCGCGTACATCGTGCGGCTCGCGGTCGGGCGCACGTAGACGGTCGGCTTAACAGTCGGCTTAACGGTCAGGTTCGCGCGCTCGAAAGTCGTCAGAGCGCGTGCGCCCTTGCTGTTTTTGACTTCGGCCGCAAGGGACACGGGCGTCGGTTCCGCAGCGATGCGGACGCCGCCCGCAAAATCGAAGTTGTCGTGATGATAACGCGCGCCGGTCTGCGCGGCGGCGTGTGTGGCTGAGGCCGCGAGAAGCGCGAGCGCGGCGAATGAGAGGGAAAACTTTTTCATACAGCTTGTCAGGTCTTGGGATGACCCGTCTGGACTGGATTCGGGGACGGCGACGAAGAGACGCGTCCCTTGCGCCGTCACTTTTAGCGAACTCTAGGGCTGAGAAAGATGCTTTAGAAAATTGAGAGGAGGGATGAAAACTCTCCTGAGAGCGTCTTCATTTTGGGGCGCGTCCTGCGGATCGGAGGACGCATTTCGAGAGTAGCACATAGGCAGAAAGGGCGGCAACAACAAAGTTCAAACCAAAGGGCGTGTGTGGAACAGGGCGGGCGATGCGCGCAGAAGGGAAGCATTCACGGTCTAAGAAGGCGCGGGAGAGCGAGAGCCTTGCAACGTTTTATGCAAACTTTTTGCTCCGAACGTCGCCGCACAGAGCGGCCTGATCCTTGCTCATTGATAGCCGAAAAGGAAGACAAAGCGTGCGCGGTCAGGCAGTTAACTTTCACTCGGGGGCTTGCAGCATGCTCCGTGAGCGCCCGGCCGGAGGGCTTGACAGCGTATGTATGATGAGTCCGCTTTAAACCTCAAGTGACTCGCCTCGAAGTCACAATGCCTCTGAAGCGCCTCACGCGCCACAACTTTCAAAGAAGGAGTTTTTTATTCCATGAGAAGACTGCTCGTAGCTTTCCTCACGCTGCTGCTCTCGGCCGCGTCCGTCTCGTCGGCGGCGCAGCAGAGTGCGAAGCCGTCCGCCCCTTCGCAAGGCGAGGCGAAGGCGAAGCCCGCTGCGAAACGCGGCCCCGTCTTTCGCTCGACCAAAGAACAGATCAAACAGGCGCAGGCGTTACTGAAGGCGCGCGGTTTTTACAACGGCCAGGACGACGGCAAACTGAGCGCCGACACGCGCGCCGCGCTCAGAAAATATCAGGAGGCCGAAGGGCTAAAAGTAACGGGAACGCTCAACAAATCCACACTGGAAAAGATGGGCGTCGTCCTCACGGATAAACAGAAGGAGTGGAAACCCGCGACATAAATCGCGTGTGCGTAAGCCGAACGAAGAGCGACTAGCAAAATGATGAAACCACGAAACGACACGAAATAACACGAAGAGAGCTTTCGTTCCGTTTCATGTTGCTTCGTGTCGTTTCGTGGTTTCCCGGTTTTGTTTGAAGCTAGTTGCCCTGCGCGGCGAGCAGGCGGCCGACGACTTCGTAACTCGCTTCCAGAGCCTCTGCGAGTTTCTCGACTTGCGCGCCGCCGCCTTCGGCCATGTCGGGCTTGCCGCCGCCGCGCCCGCCGATGATGGGCGCGAGTTCGCGTATGACCTGCCCTGCGGGCACGCGCTTGTGCAAATCTTTCGACGTACGGACGATGAGCGAAGCCTTGCCCTCGCTTTGCCGTCCAAGGACGACGACGCCGGATTGCACGCGCGCCAGAAGCGTGTCGGACAACTGGCGGAGTCCGGCCGCATCGAGTTCGCTCGCCTCGCGCGCGAGCACGCGGACGCCCGCCACCTCGCGCACGTCGTTGCCGTTACCAGCAGATGCGCCGCCCGATGTGCCGCTGGCGAGTTTTTGTTTCAACTCTTCCGTCGTCCGTCGCGCACGCTTGAGTTCTTCTTGCAGGCGTTCGACCGTGGCGGGCAGGTCGCCGCGCGTCGAACGCAAATTCGACGTGACCTGATCCACGAGAGCCTCCGTCTCGCGGAAGCGCGTGAGCGCGTCCCAACCGGTCACGGCGCGTATGCGGCGCGTGCCCGAAGCGATGGATTCGTCGGAGACGATCTTGAAGAGGCCGATGTCTCCCGTCGAGCGGACGTGCGTGCCGCCGCACAGTTCCTTCGAGAAGATACCCTCAGTGCCCGGCACGCTCAGCACACGCACTTTCTCCGCATACTTCTCGCCAAACAGCGCCATCGCGCCCGAACGCATCGCCTCTTCGAGCGCCAGTTCCTCTGTGCGCACCTGCTCGTTACGCAGGATGTGATAGTTGACGAGGCGTTCGATCTCTGCGATCTCGTCGCGTGTGAGCGGCTGGAAGTGCGTGAAGTCGAAGCGCAGGTAGTTCGGCGCGACGACCGACCCGGCCTGCTTGACGTGTGTGCCGAGCACTTCGCGCAGAGCGGCGTGCATCAAGTGCGTCGCCGTGTGGTTACGCCGCGTCGCGTCGCGCTTCTCCACGTCAACCCGCGCAGAGACAACATCGCCGACCTTCAAATTTCCTTTTTCCACTTTGACCTTGTGGACGATCAAGCCTTGCGCGGGCGCATAGGTGTCGAGGACGTTCGCCTTCGTCCCGTCGCCTAGAAATTCGCCCACGTCGCCCACCTGCCCGCCCGACTCGGCGTAGAACGGCGTGTGGTGCAAGACGACCTCGCCCTCTTCGTCCTCGTGCAAAGATTTAACTTCTTCTTCGCCTTTGACGAGGGCGACGATACGCGCATCGTCAACGCGCGTCGTCTCATAGCCTCTGAACTCCGAGCGCACATCCGTGCGGACGGAGAGATCGAGATAGACGGGCTTGACCTTGGCTTTGCCTTCCGCTTTCTGATTCGCTCCCGCTTGTTGAAGTTCGCGCAGCGCGGCGTCGAAGCGTTCGTTGAAAGCGTCTTCGTCAAACTCGTTCAGGCCGCGCTCCTCTAAACTGACGCGGATGAGATCGCGCGGCGTGCCGAACGTGTCGTAGATGCGCGCGATCTCTTTCCAGTCGGGGTATTGACCTTCTTCCAGAGTGGCGAAGAGAGATTCGATCTTCTGCAAGCCGACCGTGAGAGTCGAAGCGAAGCGGCTCTCTTCGAGTTTGACGATGCGCTCGATGAAGGTGCGATGTTCTTCGAGTTCGGGGAAGGCATCGCGCATCTGTTCGACGACGAAATTGGTCACTTCGTTGAAGAAGAGATTGTCCAAATGAAGCGTGTGGCGACCGTGGTAGATGGCGCGGCGCATGATTTTGCGCAGGACGTAGTTGCGCCCTTCATTGCCGGGCAGGATGCCGTCTGCGATGGAGAAGGCCGTGGTGCGCGCGTGGTCTGCGATGACGCGCATGGCGAAGCCTTCCTGCGTGTCGGGTTCGTAATGGCGGTCGGCCAGCTTCGCAGTGAAGTCGATGATGGGACGGATCAAGTCCGTGTCGTAGTTGGTGCTCTGGCCTTGCAGCACCGCGGCGAGGCGTTCGAGGCCAGCGCCCGTGTCTACGGAAGGCTTGGGCAGCGGTTCGAGACGGTAAGACTCATACTTGCCGGTCTGCGGATCGCGCGTGCCCTCGCCGATACGGTTGAACTGCATGAAGACTAGATTCCAAATCTCCATCGTCGTGTCGCCGGGGCCGTTAACTAACTCAGCGCGATTCTTCTGAGGGTCTTCCGGGTCTTCGCCCATGTAGTAATGAATCTCGCTGCAAGGGCCGCAGGGGCCTGTGTCGCCCATCTGCCAGAAGTTGTCCTTGCGCCCGAAACGCAGGATGCGCTCTTTCGGTGCACCCACCTTTTCCCAGAGCGCGACGGCTTCTTCGTCCGCAGCCACTTCCTCGTCGCCCTCGAAGACTGAGAACCACAGGCGTGCAGGGTCTAGGCCATACTCGTTGACGAGCAAGTCCCAGGCATAGCGGATGGCGTCTTCCTTGAAATAGTCGCCGAAGGAGAAGTTGCCGAGCATCTCGAAGAAGGTGTGATGGCGCGCGGTCTTGCCCACTTCGTCCAGATCGTTGTGCTTGCCGCCCGCGCGGATGCACTTCTGCGAAGAGGCGGCGCGCGTGTAGGCGCGCGTCTCCTGGCCGAGAAACACGTCCTTGAATTGGTTCATCCCGGCGTTGGTAAACAGGAGCGTCGGGTCGTTGGCGGGCAGGAGTGGACTGGAGCGCACGCGCATGTGGCCGTTGCGCTCGAAGTAACTCAGAAAAAGTTCGCGAATTTCATTCCCAGTCATCATAAAAATACAATCGGTTGACAGCCCTCAGCCGTCAAATTTCCGTCCTTTAGTTTGACCTGTAAGTCTAGCACGCGGCGCGCGGGCGGGTGAAACTGCGGTATCGGCCGACGTGTATTTGGTGTGTGAAGATACGGAGGGCGAGCGGGTCGTTTAGTCGTCGCTGAAGCGTTCTTGAAATTGATCGTGCCAGGCGTCCATGCGGTCGGCCAAGTCCTGTTCAATTTCGCGCCGCACACAGTCGTCGTCGCAGAACTCGTTAAAATACTCAGGCTTCGCAGGCATCACTTTGCAGACGCGACAGAGTGCGCCGGTGGCGGGAACATTACGAACGGCGGGTTGCTGCGGCGTCTGCGGTTCGGACGGCTGCGGAGGTTTGTCGAAGCCGCCGCCGAGCGCTTCGATGATCGAGTCAAACAAGTTTCTGAAAGCTGATGCCATGTGCGTCTCCACGGCTCGCGTTCACGCCGTCTCAATCGCCGTCGGGGTCGCCTGCGGCCTCTTCGTCTTCGCTCAGGTCGGCGGACGAGAGGGCGCGGACTTTGTTGATGATGAGGTCGTAGCTGAAGCCGCGACGCAGGAGATGGTCGAAAAGACTTTTGGTTTCCTGCCTGGTCGTCGGGCGACCGCGCAGGCGGATGCGCTTTTCGATGGCCGCGTCGATGAGTTCGCTTTCGGGCGTGGCCTCGAAAACTTTTTCGAGAGTCTGTTCGGCCAGTTCGCGGTCGATCTGTTTCATTTGCAGGTCGCGTGCGAGTTGCTGGCGGCCGACGGGTTTCTGCCGCACACGCGCCGAGGCGTAACCGAGCGCGAATTGCTCGTCGTTGACGTAGCCATACTCGCTGAGTTTGGCGATGGCGTAATCGGCGGCCTCTTCGGTCGTCCACTCTTTTTCGAGCAGCCGCTCGCGCAGTTCGGCCACGGAGCGCGGCTTGGCGGCGAGCAGTTTGACGGCGCGTTGGAGCGTGCGTGTGCGCGAGCGTTCCGCGTCGATGGGGCGCTTCGGCTTGGCCTCCGTCTCCTGTAAATTCCGCTCCGGCAACTTTCGTCTACGCCTGCGCATGCGGGAATTAAAGCATAGGGAAAAGAAGAAAGGGAAAAGGTGAAAGGAGGAAAACTGCGTTCCGCGACGACTTCGCATTCGTTTCCGCGAAGCGATTAATATTCGTTCCCGCCGAGAGAGTCGTGCCGCCCGTGCATGACCTTTGCACGTATCTTTCGTTCTACTCTTTTGCTTTCCCCTTTCGCCTTTCCCCTTTTCCCTTTACCCTAACACGCATGAACGGCGTGCTCATCATAGACAAGCCTGCGGGGTGGACTTCGCATGACGTGGTAGCGCGTGTGCGGCGCGTGCTCGGCGTGCGGCGTGTCGGGCACACCGGCACGCTCGACCCTTTTGCGACCGGCGTGCTGGTCGTACTCGTCGGCCGCGCGACGCGGCTCGCGCAATACTTGGCCGGGGCTCAGAAGGAGTACGACGCGCTCGTGCGTTTCGGCTACGCGACCGAGACGGGCGACCTGACGGGCGCGCGGCGCGAACAGCAGACGTTGGAAGAAAAACCGTGTGCAGGGTGGAGCAGGGAAGAGGTCGAGCGTGCGCTTGAGGGCTTGCGCGGGGAGATCGAGCAAGTGCCGCCGATGTACTCCGCTAAAAAAGTTCAAGGCCGAAAACTTTACGAGCTGGCGCGGCGCGGCGAGCAGATCGAGCGCAAGGCCGTGCGTGTCAACGTCGCCGAGTTCGAGATCGTGCCCGATGACGCAGACGCGTGGCTGCGCCGAAACGAAGACGGCACGTGCGACCTGCGCGCGCGCGTCGTCTGTTCGGCGGGAACATACGTGCGCGTGCTGGCCGAAGACCTCGGCGCGCGGCTCGGCACGGGCGCACACCTCGCCGCTTTGCGTCGCACGCGCGCGGGCGCATTTCACATCGCGCAGGCCGTCCACTTGGAGCAACTGGCCGAGCTCGCCGCCGAAAAGTCGGGTGCGTCGGAACTGCTCACCGCGCCGGATGCGGCGCTCCCCGAATTGCCTTTCGTGCATCTAACGGCCGAAGAGGCGCGGCGCGTGCGACACGGCGCGGCTGTCGAGGTTGCGCCCGAGTCACGGCCGAATTGGCGCGAGGGCGAGCACGTGCGCTTGCGCGACGGGGCGGGAAACTTGATCGCCGTCGGCGTCTACGTTGCGGCGCGCGCGCACGTGCAGCCGCGCGTGATGCTCTGTGTGGAGGACGAAAAATAACCCGGCGGGTTAGTTTGAAATTCCGGGCAACATTTATGCGGCTCGCATTTTCAAACCGACCCGCGACGAAAAATAACCGTTGATTTTCTGTCCCCGGTGCTGTGTTATAATCGGTGCAAGCGGCGGAAATAGTGGTCGCGTCCGAAGTCGCAGGTGTCCCGCCCGTCGCTTTCGTTTGACAATCAAGTTCCAACAGGATTCTTAAAGACTCGACGGCGCTAGAGTTGGGCACACATCCGCGCGAACGTTCCCGCCTGTCGCATCGAGACTTGTCCTAATCACCACGCGACTCGCCACGGGCGTCCGCGCACGAGCCGCACCTGAACAACCAAGGAAGGGCGTGTCTTCCCCACGCCGTCCACGCGCGCGAAGCCGTTTTAGAGGTATCAAGGCTATGCACGAAGAGCAGGATGGCAAATATCAATTCAACATCAGCCAGCGGCTCGAAGACTTGCGCCGCGAACGCGAAGCCCTCCACTGGGAAGGGTCTTTCCGCGACTACTTCGAGTTAGTTTCCCAAAACCCCAGACTCGCCCAACTCTCCCACGCGCGCGTCAACGACATGATCCACGCCGCCGGGATCGAAAAACTCAACGAGGGCACGCGCGACGAGGTGGCGCGCTACAAGTTCTTCGCACAGGAACTCTACGGCATCGAAGAACCGCTCGCGCGCATCGTCGAATATTTCAAGTCGGCCGCGCAGCGTCTCGAAGTTCGCAAACGCATCCTGCTCTTGATGGGCCCCGTGGGCGGCGGCAAGTCAACCATCGTCACGATGCTCAAGCGCGGGCTGGAAGATTACACGCGTACCGAAGGGGGCGCGGTCTACGCGATCAAAGACTGCCCGATGCACGAGGAGCCGCTGCATCTCATCCCCAACGAACTCCGCCCGGAGATCGAGAAGCACTACGGTCTCTACATCGAAGGCGACCTCTGCCCGCAATGCCGCTACGCGCTCGAACACACTTACCACGGCCGCCACGAAGACGTGCGCGTCGAGCGCGTGCTCTTTTCGGAAAAGGAGCGCGTCGGCATCGGCACGTTCTCGCCAAGTGATCCGAAGTCGCAGGACATCACGGAACTGACCGGCTCGATTGATCTCTCGACCATCGGCGAAGTCGGCGTCGAATCAGACCCGCGCGCCTATCGCTTCGACGGCGAACTCAACATCGCCAATCGCGGCGTGATGGAGTTCATCGAGATGCTCAAGTGCGACGAGAAGTTTCTCTATTCGCTCCTGACGCTCTCGCAGGAGCAGAACATCAAGACCGGCCGCTTCGCCATGATCTATGCGGACGAAGTGATCCTTTCGCATTCGAACGAAAACGAGTACGTCAGTTTCGCGGGCAATCGTAAATCCGAAGCCTTGCAGGATCGCATCATCCTCGTGCGCGTGCCCTACAACCTGCGCGTCTCGCAGGAGGAACGCATCTACGGCAAACTGCTGAACCAGTCGGAAGTCCTGCGCAACGTCCATATCGCGCCGAACACTCTGCGGGTCGCGGCGATGTTCGCCGTGATGACGCGTCTGGAAGAACCGAAACGCGCGGGCGTCGATGTCGTCAAGAAGATGAAGCTCTACGACGGCGAAGACGTGGAAGGTTACAAGTCGAAGGACGTGCGCGAACTGAAAGAAGAGACCGTGCGCGAAGGCATGGACGGCATCTCTCCGCGCTACATCATCAACCGCCTGTCGGGCGCGCTCGTGCGCGACGGCGTCACCTGCATCAACCCGATCGATGCCCTGCGCGCCATCAAAGACGGCTTCGAGCAGCACACGGGCATTAACTCCGAACAGCGCGAACGCTATCTCAATCTCATCTCCGCCTCGCGTAAGGAGTATGACGAACTGGCGAAGATCGAAGTGCAGCGTGCCTTCGTCTATTCCTTCGAAGAGATGGCGCGCACCATCTGCAATAACTATCTCGACAACGTCGAAGCCTATTGCAACAAGGAACGCATCAAAGACCCGATCACCGAAGAAGAGATGGAGCCGGACGAACAACTGATGCGCTCCATCGAAGAACAGATCGGCGTCTCGGACAACGCGAAGAACACCTTCCGGCAAGAGATACTGATCCGCATCTCGTCTTTCAGCCGCAAGGGCAAACAGTTCGAATACACCTCGCACGAGCGCCTGAAAGAGGCCATCGAAAAGAAAATTTTCGCAGACCTCAAAGACGTAGTGAAGATCACGACTTCATCCAGAACGCCCGACCCGGATCAGTTGCGCCGTATCAACGAGGTCGTAGACCGTCTCGTCAAAGACCACGGCTACTGCCCCGTCTGCGCCAACGAACTCTTAACCTACGTCGGCACTTTGCTCTCGCGCTAAACGCGCGAGGGCGAGTGCGCTTCCCTGAAGCGTGGCACGCTTTTACAACCCGGACGCCCGCGCTTTCCCGTCTGAAAGTCGCGGGCGTTCGACTTACGACTAAACGCATGAAGAAACGATACTGGATCGGCGGGGCGACGTTGGCGGCGGCGGGCGGCGCGCTCGCGTTGAAGTTGTTGACGCGTCCTGATGATGTGGAGTGGGGCGAGCACAGGGAGCGCTTGCATCATGCGGAGCGTTCGCGCTTCGTGGAGATCGAAGGCGTGCGCGTGCATTATCAGGAGGCGGGCGAGAGGGAAGCGCCCGCGGTGTTTTTGATTCACGGGTTCTGCGCGTCGAACTTCGTGTGGAACGAGGCGCTCGTGCCTTTGGCCGAGGCGGGCTTTCGCGTGATAGCGCCCGACCTCGTGGGCTTCGGGTTTTCGGGAAAGCCCGGCGGCGGCGAGTACACCATCGAGGCTCAGGCGCGCATCCTCGTCGGGTTGATGGACGAACTCGAAATTGAGCGGGCGACGCTCGTGGGCAGTTCTTACGGCGGCGCGGTCGCGTCCGTCTGCGCGCTCGATTACGCCGAGCGTGTGGAGCGGCTGGTGCTTGTCGGCGCGGTGTCGAACGACGAGATTATACGGAAGCCCCTGTTGCGTCTGGCGGCGACGCCGCTTCTCGGCGAAATGCTCGCGCCCGTTCTGCTCGACGCGCGGAGGTTCGTGAAGAATCGTCTGCGGACCACTTACGCGGAGCAGAACGGCTACATGCTCGACGCCGTACGCGTCGCGGCGCATCAACGACCTTTACGCGCGGCGGCGACGCATCGCGCCATTCTGCGCACGCTGCGCAACTGGCGCGCGGCGCGCATCGAACGCGAAGCGGCGCGCATCACACAGCCGACGCTCCTTGTCTGGGGCGCGCACGACCGCGACGTGCCCTTGCGTTACGGCGAGCGCCTGCACGAGTTGATCGAAGGCTCGCGCCTGTTCGTCTTTCCCAATTGCGGGCATCTGCCGCAGGAGGAGCGCCCGCGCCAGTTCGTCTCGCTCGTCGCGGAGTTTTGCCGCGACGCCGCTGTAGAGCCGACGCCTGCGCCGGAGTCTCTGCGGGAAGAGTTTCGAGAGAAGTTGTAGCGTCGAGGTTTTGCGTTCGTCGAGAGAAGTTTTGTCAGGCCGACAGTGGATCGGTTTTCGAGAGAGTTGATGAGCAGCCAAAAAGAAAAAATGCTCGGCGGCGAACTCTATGATCCGCTCGACGCTCAGCTTTCCGCCGAGCGCAGGCGTGCCCGGCTCCTCTTCAAGGCACTTAACGAGACACGTGACGACGAGCAGGATGAACGCGCCCGTCTTATCAAGGAGTTGATTCCCAACGCGGGCGAAGGAATCTGGATCGAGCCGCCCTTTTACTGCGACTACGGGAGCAATATCACACTCGGCGACAAGGTTTTCTTCAACTTCAACTGTGTCGTCCTCGATGTGGCTCCTGTCTTAATCGGCTCGGGCGTGCTGTTCGGGCCTGCGGTGCAAATCTATGCTGCGACCCACCCGCTAAGCGCGGCAAAGCGCAGGACGGGTCTCGAAGCGGGAAGGCCGGTTGAGATCGGCGACGACGTTTGGATCGGAGGCGGGGCGATTATCTGCCCGGGCGTGCGGATCGGTGCGGGATCGGTGATCGGGGCGGGGAGCGTCGTGACGAGAGACATCCCGGAGGGGGTGTTGGCGGCGGGCAATCCATGTCGAGTTATACGTGAGGTCGGAGAATAACCGGCGTTACCGGGGGCGAGCTTGAGAGAGGAGTTTTACGGGCCATGTCTGTACAGCGCAACGATTGGTCTTTGCAGCGCAAGGGCATCATCGATCAGGAGCGGCACAAGGATCGCGTCAAAGAAGCGATCCGCAAGAACCTCGGCTCCATCGTCTCCAACGAGGCGATCATTTTGTCCGACGGCAAGCGCAGCGTGAAAGTCCCTATCCGCTCGCTCGACGAGTACAAGTTTCGTTACGACCATCGCAAGCGCAAACACATCGGGCAGGGCGACGGCAAGACGCGCGTGGGCGACGTGCTCGGGCGCGAAGAGGGGCGTGGCTCGCCGGGCAAGGGCGCGGGGCCGGCCGGGAAGGACGGCGGCGCGGAGTATTACGAAGCCGAAGTCAACATAGACGAACTCGCCGCGCTGATCTTTGAAGATCTGCACCTGCCTTTCCTCGAAGAGAAGGCGAAGAAGGCCGTGCCCTCGAAAACGACGCGCTTCAACGAAATTCGCCGCACGGGTGTGATGGCGAATCTCGACAAGCGGCGGCTCATTCTGGAGAACATCAAACGCAACGCGCGCGAGGCGCGTGTGGCGCGCTTCGGCAACGTCAAGAAAGAGGACTTGCGTTTCAAGAGTTGGGAAGAGGAGCACCGCTATGAATCGAACGCCGTCGTGCTGGCGCTGATGGACGTGTCGGGTTCGATGGGCGAGTTCAAAAAGTACATCGCGCGCTCGTTCTTCTTCTGGATGGTGCGTTTCCTGCGGACGAAGTATGACAACGTGGAGATCGTCTTCATCTCGCACCACACAGAGGCGAAAGAGGTGACGGAAGAACAGTTCTTCACGCAGGGCGAGTCGGGCGGCACGGTCGTCTCTTCAGCCTATCAACTCGCGCTCGAGATCATCAAGGCGCGCTACAGCCCGCGCGATTGGAACGTCTACCCGTTCCACTTCTCCGACGGCGACAACTATTACTCGGACAACGAAGAGGCCGTGCGCCTGGCCGACGAGTTGATCCAGACGTGCAACCTGTTCGGCTACGGCGAGATCGGCGAAGAGGGCACGAGCGGCTATCGTCGTTCGTCGGGCGCGCTGCTTTCAATCTTCAAAGACCGACTGCATCGCAAGGAACGCTTCGTCGGCGTGCGCATAGACGAACGCGAAGACGTCTACCCGGCGCTCAAACAATTCTTCGGCCGCCGCGGCATCGAAGCATAGAGAGTTGTTAGATGCTTTCCCTTCTCTCGCGATTAGCAAACTCCCGCGTCATGCAAGACAAGCATTGTTGGGGGTTGAGCTATCTATGAGCAAGAATTTAGTTGAAATAGACCCTCAAAAGCTTGGCTGTTGTCAGTTTATATAGCTGTCCGGCATTTTCTCCCGCTGCTCGTCCTTCCACTCTAAGTAGGCCTCATAGAGGCCGGGTTTGGTTCTATCCAGTTCCATGCAACGGTCGCTCACATCCTTCCCGCCCCTCGAATAGTAGATGAATACCGGAACCAATGCGGCGCCCACTTCCAACGCCAACAATAAGACTGTGATTCCGACATTGCCGATGGTAACGAAGAGGGAGGCAATGATCGTTATTGCTAACACGAGGAGCAGGAGGTAGAAGGCAGCGGCCAGTCCCGGCGTCCATGCGCGCGACCCCGCGCTGCGGGAGATTTCTTCGATCTGATGCCGGTACCTTTGCAGATTGTCGCTACCGCCTTGCGGGCGCGAGTGACGCATGATGTTCATCTCCTTAATTCCGGCTGTTGGCTAGGCTGACTAGAGCGCGGCTTGTATCACGTCCGCGCCACACCGCACAAGTGAAAAAGATTGGAGTCGAACTTACGCGTCACGAGACGAACCAGAGTTTCGTATCGTGCGCGTGTATTTTCGTAGTTCGTTGTTTTGTCAAATGACGTGAGCCTTCAATTTTTTGGAGAATAATTCAGAAACGACATTGTCCGCGCTTCGCCTCACTTCGACGCGCAGCATCCCGCCCGTCTTCGTCTCCACACCTAAACGCAAGCGTAATGTGAGGTTTAAGTTTTTCGCGGCGCAAGCGCGTTGCGGATTGGAATGTAGTTTGCATCTGGGGTGATCAGTCTCCTCCCTGAAGTGTTCAGCGATATTCGTGTCTCGATCGATCAAAGTGCGTCAGCGACCCGCGCGAGCGGCGACGCTAACGCGCTACGGCGGAGCTACGTTCAGTCGTCTTCAATCTGGACGATAAGCGCAAGAGAACCTAGCCCACACTCTTGCAAGCGCGCCCGCCAACGGCACAAACGAATCAAGCGGCGAACACTTCTCATAGATGAACTATCGACAAAGGACAAAGCTTATGAAGAACAAATGTAAGAAATGGCTGGCATGCTTTCTCTCGCTGGCGTTGATTACGCTGAGCTTCAGCGGAGCGGCCGCGGCGCAAGAGCCGACGGGCGCAATCGAAGGCACAGTCACCGACCCGCAAAACGCCATCGTGATCAATGCCACGGTCACTGCGCGCAACACCGCCACTAATCTGAGCCGCACCGTCACGACGGGCGACGACGGCAACTTCTCCATCCGTCAACTTCCCCCGGGCAACTACGAAGTGACGGTGACGGGCGCAAACTTCAAGCGGACGATCTACAAAGACGTACAAGTGGCCGTCGGCCAGAACACGGCGCTCGACGCGCAGTTGCAGATCGGCGGCGCGACCGAAGAAGTCACCATCATCGGCAGCAGCGAAGCGCAGATCGACCGCGTGGATCACAACATCTCCGGCGTGGTCGGTACGGTGCAGATTCAAAACCTGCCTTTGAACGGTCGCAACTTCCTAGACCTCGCGCAGCTACAGCCCGGCGTCGAAACCGTCACCGGCGGCAGCTTCGACCCGACGAAAGCGAACTACACCGGCATCTCTATCGCCGGACAGGCCGGTCGCTCCACGCAGATCACGGTCGATGGCGGCTCTGTTGTGGATAACGTCGTCGGCACGACCACGCAAAACTTCTCGCAGGAGATCGTGCAGGAGTTTCAACTCGGCATCTCGAACGTGGATGTCTCGACGGGCGCATCCGGCACAGGCTCCGTCAACGTCGTCTCGCGCTCGGGCACGAACGAGTATCACGGCAACGCTTACATCTATTACCGCGACGACAAGTTTGCGGCCTTCCCCGCGCTCGCACGTCTCGACGCGGCCAATGGCGTCCCCGCGGTCGCGCAGGCCGACCGCATCCCGTTCGACCGCCAGCAATACGGCTTCACCCTCGGCGGCCCCATCAAACGCGACAAGTTGTTCTTCTTCGCCAACTACGAACAGAACAATCAAGACGCCGTCGCGATCCATTTCGTGCCCAAGGCTCTCAGCTTCAGCGGCTTTACGCCGAACCCCTTCGACGAGCGACTGCTGACGACCAAGGTTGATTGGAACGTCAACAACCGCAACAACGCGTTCTTCCGCTACTCTTTCAACGACAACAACCAGACCGTGCCCTTCGCTCCCGGCACAGGCATCGTGCCGCGCGAGTCTGCAAGCAACATCTTCACCTCAAACGATCAGATCGTCGTTAATGACACGCATGGCTTCGTCACCGGCCTGACCACCATCTTCACGCCGAAGTTGACCAACCAGTTCATCTACAACTTCAACGACTTCGGCAACGTCATCACCCCGGCGACGGAAGGCGTGCCGGAGATACGCGATTTTCCGGGGCAGATTTTCCGCTCCGGCACGAACGCCATCGCGCCGCAAACCACCTTCCAGAATCGCAACCAGTTTCGCAACGACATGACCTACACGTCGGGCGCGCACACAGTCCGCTTCGGCGGCAACTACGAACGCTCGTCTCTGACCGGCCTCTTCGTCTTCGCCAGCCCCGGCCGCATACGCATCTTCGATCTCGGCCAGCGGCTTGAAACCGAAGAAGACTTTCTCAACTCGCCCGTGCGCGACATCGCGATGGGCATCGGCAACGCCGTCCTGCCCTTCAACACGCCGGAGGGCAAGACCATCAACCATCGCTTCCAGTTCTACGGCAACGACAACTGGAAACTGACCAATCGCTTCACGCTCAACTTCGGACTGGCCTATCGCTACGACAACAACCTCTGGAATCACGACCAGCCGCGACCGGCCATCCTCGCCCCGCTCTTCGGCAAAGGCACGCAAGCTCCGCCTTCCGACAAAAACAACTTCAGCCCGCGCGCAGGCTTCGCTTGGGACTTGGCCGGTAACGGCAAGACGGTGCTGCGCGGCGGCATCGGCATGTACTACGATTCGACCATCGATAACCTGCGTCTCTTCGAGCGCGCCGACCTCGGCCCGCCGGGAGCGCAGTTGTTCCTCGTCGGCAACGATCTACAGAGCAGTCTCTTCCCCGGCGGCAACGGCCGCTTCGGCGAGACGGCGACCGTCACGAACGAAGAAGGCGAAGAGGTTCCGAACCCGACGGGCTTCATCACCCTGCGCGACGCGCTCGCGCTCCTGCCCGCCGCGCGCAGCGACATCGAATCGCGCACGTTCAACTGCTCTTTGCCGACTTCCATAGAGTGCTTCCAGGCCATCTCCGGCCCGCTGTTTTCGACCGAGTATGAAGTGCCTTACTCGATCCAGTTCGCCTTCGGCGTGCAGCGCGAGTTGCCCTGGAACATGCTCTTGCAGGCCGACTTCAACTATCGCAAGGGCGTGCATGAAGTCATCACCTACGACATCAACCAGCACGACAACGTTGTGACGGGGCCGCGCCTGTCGCCCGACGTTTTCGACAACTCCGTCCCTTACGCAGACTCGTCCGGCTTCTCCACCTACAAGGCTCTCTTGCTTCGTCTGGACAGACGCTTCCAACGCGGCTTCCAGATGACGGCCAGCTACAGCCTCTCGCGCTTCAAAGCCTTCGGCGCGGACACGCTCGGCCTCGGCGCGATCGGCACGGACTTGAACGACCTGCGTAAAGAGTTCGGCCCGGCCGGGCTTGACCGCACGCATCGCTTCGTCATGAGCGCGGTGTGGGACATGCCCTTCTTCCGCGACAGCAGTTCGGCCTTGAAGCGCAACGTGCTCGGCGGCTGGAACGTCTCCTTCATCTCGACGGCGTTTAGCGGCGTGCCCTTCAACGCCTTCCTGCCGCACGACATAGACCTGTCGGGCACGGGCACGTTCCTCACCTACCTGCCCGGCACGGGGCCGGGCGATCTCGGTCGTCGTTTCCGGCGCGGCTCGGACTTGAACCCGCTCATCTCGGCCTACAACGAGAGCATCCCGACGCTCGGCGTTCCGTGCGGGATGGACAGCGGCACGGGGCGCTGCGACCTGCTCGGCGATCCGATCGAACGGCTCGCGCTCCTGCCCGCCGATCAATCGCTCGGCGGCGACTCGCTCATCTCACAAGACCTGCGCCTGACGAAACGCATTCGCTTCAACGAGCGTCTGAGCCTCGACCTGATCGGCGAGGTCTTCAACCTCTTCAACGTCGCCAACTACCGCGACGAAGCGAACGTCACACAGGTGCTCGACGACGAGGGAGCGGGCGGCTCATTCCTCGCCCCCGTCTCGCGCGCCACGAGCGTGTTCGGCACGGGCGGCCCGCGCGCCTTCCAGTTCGCCGCGAAGTTCCGCTTCTAGCGAACACGCGCTCGTCCACTTGCGTTGGAGACTGTCACAGCAGTCTCCAACGCTTTCTTCACAAAGCCTCGCGCACGCTTTCCGAAAGTGACGATCATGAAACTCCGCATCGCCGCGTCAGCCGTCTTCCTCTTGCTTCTTTCTTTCGCGTCCGTTGCCGGCACGTTCGCGCAAGGCCACAGCATTCGCGGCAAAGTTCGGAGCGCATCGGGCGCGAGCGTGCCGCGCATCACCGTCAACCTTGAGAGCGGCAACGGCGCGCTCGTCGATCAGACGGTCGCCAACAACGAGGGCGATTTCTTCTTCGGCAACTTGAGCGAGCCGAGTTACGTCGTCGCCATCTCTGCGCCCGACTACACGCCTGCGTCCGAGCGCGTCGAGTTTGTACGCAGCCTCGACCCCGGCGAAGTGGGCGAGACGCGCACCATCGAAATCACGCTCGTCGAACGGGGCGGAGTGCGCCCGCCGCGCCCCGGCCTCAACTTCGCACAGAACGTGCCGAAGGCCGCACGCGCGGCTTATGAATCGAGTCTGAAACTCATGCGTGAAGGACGCGCCGCGGAAGCTCTCGCCGCCCTCAACGAAGCGATCAAAATCTTCCCCGACTACTTCGACGCGCGCTTTCTGCTCGCCTCCGAACACATCAAGCAGGGCAAACTAACGGATGCGATCTCGGAACTGAACGAAGCGCAGCGCATCAACCCGAAGGACGACCGCGTGTGGCACGCTTTCGGCGGCGTGCTCATGCAGCAGCGCAAATTCGCTGTCGCCGCGCGCGTCTTCGCCGAAGCCGCAAGGCTCAGTCCGAGCGATCCGCTCTACCCTTTGCACGCTGGGATGGCCTTGCTCGAACAAGCCCTGACGATTGACCCTGCGAAAGCAGACGAACGCAACTATGCTTTCGACGAAGCCGAAAAATCCCTCACGCGTGCCTTTCAACTGAGCAATCGCAAACTCGCCGCCGTCCATCTCCAACTCGCCCGCCTCCACGAGAAACGCGGCCACCCGCGCCGCGCCGCAGACGAACTCGAACAATACCTGCGCCTGTCGCCCGACCAGAAAAACGCCGCCGCCATCCGCGAAGCCATCAAGACCTTGCGCGCCGCAGCCGCGAGTGACAAGAAGAAGACGCCTTGAGGCCGCAAGAACCGCCTCAAGGCGTCGAAGAAAACTAAAACGATGAAACCACGCACACACAAAGCCACACTAAACTCTGCTTCGTGTTGTTTCGTGTCCTTTCGTGGTTTCTTGTTTGTGCCCGTCGCTCTCACACTCCCGCTTCGTTTCCCGTCTGCTCTGCCCGGCGTCAATTACTACTTGCCGCCGCGCCGCTCTCAGAGGAAAATAAGCGCATGGCAGACGATCGCGAAATCAAAGACCTCGAACGAGCACTGGAACAAATCTGGGAGATCGCCACGCGCTTCGGACTCGACCCCTTCCCGACGCGCTTCGAGATCGTGCCCGCCACCGTCATGTACGAGATCGGCTCTTACGCCCTGCCCGGCCGCTACTCGCACTGGACGTTCGGCAAAGCCTACCATCGCATGAAGACCATGTACGACTTCGGGCTGTCGAAGATTTACGAAGTCGTCATTAACACCAATCCTTCTTACGGCTTTCTGCTCGAAACCAACAGCCCCATCCAGAACAAACTCGTGATGGCGCACGTCCTCGGTCACGTCGATTTCTTCAAGCACAACGTCTATTTCTCGAAGACCAACCGCCGCATGGTCGAATCCGTCTCGTCGCACGCGGGGCGCATGGGTGAGTACGAGTTCAAGTACGGGCGCAAGACCGTCGAAGAATTCTTAGACGCCGTGCTCTCCATCGAAGAACACATCGACCCGAACTTCTTCATCAAACAGGAACGCCCCGCGCGCGACCCTGCCGAGCAGCAGCGCATCGACTCCAAACAGAAGGAAGGCCGCTACGACGACCTCTGGCGCATCGGCGAACAATCCACGCCGCCCGCGTCCGACGAAACTGCGGCGCGCGAACTGCCGCGCGGCGTACGCCTCCCCGAAAAAGACCTCGTCTACTACATCATGCGCAACTCGCCCGTCCTCACCGACTGGCAACGCGACGCCATGGCGATGATCCACGAAGAGATGGAATACTTCGTCCCGCAGATGCAGACCAAGATCATGAACGAAGGATGGGCGTGTGCGACCGGCGACTCTTTGCTGCTGACGGAGGCCGGATTCCTTCGCTTCGACGAGTTATATGCGGCGGGCGAAAAACTTCGCGTGGCGGGCGGCGACGCGAATCGGCTTTATCACATCACCGATTTCCACCGCGAACCCCTGGTGCCCACGTTGCGCATCCGCACGCGGCGCGGGTTGACGATTGAAGGCGCGCTCAAACACCGGCTGATGCTGGCCGACGGGAGTTGGGCTTACCTCTCGGACGTGAAGATGGGCGAACGCGTACGCGTCGAATCGGGGAATAACGTTTGGCCTGCCGAGCAGCCCGCATTGCCGTTCCTCTCCTCCGTGCCGAGCGCAACACTAAACACGGTGGCAGCCGAAGCGGGAGTTTCGGAATGGACGATCCTGCGGTATCTGCGCGGGCGTCGCGTCATTAAGTCGGCTGAGATTGAGGCTGCTCTGTGTGCGACGCATTATCAATCGGGCATGACGGGGGAAGTGCTCAGCACGCGCTCGCCTTTCAGAGCGCCACGGCAATTGAGCGTCGAGTTGGCCTGGCTGCTCGGCTTTTTCGTCGGCGACGGCAACCGGACGAAGTCCGGCATTTGTCTGACCTGCGGCGATGAAGAGTTAGTCGGCAAACTGTCTGGAATCATCGAACGCGAGTTGGGCTTGCGCGCACGCGTCAAATGGGATGCGACGGCGACGGGCGGGCGCTGGCGCGTCGTCGTGCATTCCCGCGAACTTCTCCGCTGGCTGGAATGCTGCGGTCTCGATCTGCGCGCGAAATCGCCGCACAAGAAGATTCCCACGCATGTCCTGCGCTCGCCTAAAGAGATCGTCTCGGCGTTCCTGCGCGGCTACTTCGATGCAGATGCTTACGCCGGAAGCGAGGGCGTGCGTCTATCTTCCAGCAGCGACGAATTGATTCGCACCGTGCAACTCGTCCTACTGAACTACGGCATTCTTTCGACGCAGCGACCGCACCGCGATGGCTGCACGCAGCTTGAAATCACAGGGACTTCCGCTGCCCTCTTCCGGCGCGAGATAGGGTTCGACCTCACGCGCAAACAGCGTGCACTCGGCGCATACGTCGATGGACATCGCTGGTTCAGGCAGCAGGATTCGAGCGATGAAGTTGTTGCCATCGAATATGGCTGTGCGGACGTGTACGACATTACAGTTGACACGAAACACGCCTACGTCGCCAACGGCTTCGTCAATCACAACTCTTTCTGGCATTCGCGCATCATGCGCGAGCTTGATCTGACGGACACGGAATCTATCGAGTTTGCGGAGTTGCACGCAGGCGTGGTGTCGCCGCACAAGGGGCAGTTGAATCCGTATTACCTGGGCTACAAGATTCTTGAGGACATCGAGCGGCGTTGGGATAACCCGACGGCAGAGGAGCGCGAGAAGTTGGGGCGCAAGGGCGGCGAGGGGCGTGAGAAGATTTTTGAGGTGCGCGAACTGGACAACGACGTGTCGTTTTTGCGCAACTACCTGACCGAAGAGTTATGCGAAGAGTTGGACTTGTTCGTCTACGAACTCGTGGAGGAAGAGGAGTGGACGGTGACGGAGAAGCGTTGGGAGCGCGTGCGCGACCAACTCGTCTCGAACATGACCAACTTCGGCTTCCCTTACATCGTCGTCGCCGACGGCGACTACAATCGCAACCGCGAACTCTACCTCAAACACCAGTTCGAGGGCGCGGAACTCGACGCCAACTACGCGCGCAAAGTGATCGAATACGTCTTCCGCCTGTGGGGTCGCCCCGTCCATCTCGAAACCACGGCCGACGGCGAGCGGATCGTCATGCGCTATAACGGCGAAGAACACGACGAAGACTAAGAGCGTTTGGCGAGGAAAAGAAGCAGGGAAGAACAGAAGCAGCACGGGGTAGTGGGTGACAGTGGATCCGTAGCGCCCGGCGCCAGCCCCCAGGTCAGAGCGCTTAGAACATGAAATCTGCTGAATTGTCCGACCAGTCCGAAAAAATCAAGGCGTGCGCGGTAAGTTACCTGAACACAGTGCCGCTTGTCTGGGGTATGTTGCATGGCAACCAGCGCGAAAGATTCGACCTCACCTTCGGCGTTCCGGCGCAGACTGCCGAGGCGTTGAAGACGGGCACCGCCGACATCGGCATCCTCTCTACCATCGAGCTGCCGCGCCAGAATTTGAAGCATGTTCCCGGCCTGGGGATAGTGTCGAGGGGGGGCGTCCGCAGCATCTTCTTGATCGCTAACAGACCTATAGGCGAGCTCAGGACGCTGGCTGCCGACGCCAGCTCGCGGACTTCCGTGGCCCTTTGCAGCATCATCCTCAAACGCCGTTTCAGCGTAGAGCCAGAAGTGATCTCCGCGCCCCCCGATTTAACGGGGATGCTACGTTTGGCAGACGCCGCCTTAATCATTGGAGACCCGGCTCTGCGCTTAGACCCGAATGCCCTCCCTCACGAGGTTTACGACTTGGGCCACGAGTGGACGGAGATGACCGGCCTGCCGATGGTCTACGCTGTCTGGGCTGTTCGTAACGATGCGTCCTCAGCCGCGCTGGGGAACTCCCTCCTTGACTCCTACCGCTACGGGAGGGATCACATAGACGACATCGTGGAGGCGGAGGCGGGTCGGCGCGGCTTCACCAAACCGCTGGCGCGGAAATATCTCACGGAGCACCTTGCCTTCGAGGTCGGGCCGGATGAGGAGCGGGGGATGGAGCTGTACCTGAAATATGCTTCAGAACTCAACCTGATCTAGCACACCTCCCGGCAGACTTTCCGCCCCCTGCCAGTAAAAACTCCGGGCGCATCTCACGCGGCCGGAGGGCGTCCGCCGTCGTCGCGCAGCGGCGCGGTCTCATACTCCAGGCTAATACTCCAGGCTAGGCGGCGCACCCGTGAGCTCTCCAAAAGCTCTCAGCAGCGCCTTCGCTTTCAGTACTATCTCATCCCACTCCTCGGCCAAGTCCGACAGGGCGACGATAGCGCCGCCGATCCCGATTGACACCTGCCTGTTCGAGAAGACGGCCGTCCTGATCACGATATTCAGATCGGCGGAGCCATTGAGGGAGAGGTAGCCGATGGAGCCGGAGTAAATGCCCCGCGCCTCGCGCTCCAATTCTTCGATGATGTTTACCGTGCTGAGCTTCGGCGCGCCCGTCATGGAGCCTCCGGGGAAGGCAGCCCGCAGACAGTCTACTGCGGTGAGGTCGGCCCGCAGCCGCCCCGTAATCGTACTGACGAGCTGGTGGAGAGTCGCATAGGTTTCGACGTGCATGAACTTCGGGACAGACACTGTTCCGATTTGGCAGACGCTCCCGAGGTCGTTCCGCAGGAGATCGACGATCATCAGATTCTCCGAACGGTTCTTCGGGTCGTGCTCCAGTAGGCGACAGAGGCGTTCATCCTCTGCGGGGTCGATGACGCGGCGGAGGGTGCCCTTAATAGGCTTGGTCTCGACAGCCCCGTCCGGCCGGACTCTGAGAAAGCGTTCCGGCGATGAGCACGCAATCTCGACCTCGGGAAATTTCAGGTAGGCAGAGTAGGGCGCGGGGTTGAGCTTCCGCAAGACTTTATAAAATTCCAAAGGCGGTACATCGGTTCGCGCCTCTAGCCGATTCGTCAGGCACACCTCGTAAGAGTCGCCGTCCCTGATGTGCTTCAGGCACGTCGCGATCTGCCGGAGGTAGACCTCTCGCGTCCGCGCTGCCCTGAAGTGGAGCGGTTCGTAGTTGGCTGGCGGGGGCTTGTCCCGCGTGTCCATTTGAAGGTGCGAAACGGCGAAGTCGAACCACTGGGCGGCGGCATGATTCTCCGACTCCTGCGCCAGATAGAGCAGATAGAGGTCGCCCTCCTCATGGTCGATCACGATGCAGCGATCGACGAACAGCAGAATACAATCGGGATGTTCCGAGGGGCGCGCCGGCCCGACTCCGCAGAGGGCCTTCAATTCGTAGCCGAAATAGCCCACATACCCGCAGTTGAAATCGAACGGTAAGTCGACCGGAGGCACGGTCGTCTGTGAGACGACGCGCTTGAGGTAAGAGAAGAGGTCTTCGTAAGAGACCTCTATCGATCCATTACGCTCGACGACGAGTTTACGCTCGCTCGCCCAGTAACGCAGGACGCCGCCGGTGCTGGTCGCGCCCCCGAGGATCGAAAAGCGTGATCCGCCGACCGACAGCATGCTGCTGTCGAGCCAGAACGCGGCCACTCCCTCCGAGAACATTGCTGTGAATAGGCTCGTTGCGTCCGCACGCACGCTGAGTTTGCGCACGAACAATTTTCGAACTTCCGAAGCCTCATTTAAAGCCTCACGTCCGCCCGATGAAGCCGTACCCGGGGGCGCGTCGGTCGCCGCCCGTATGGGCGGGGTCGTCGCCCGGCCAGGACGGCGTCGTCGGGGCCGGTGTTGCGCTGACAGTCGGATGAAGTTACGGAGCAGGGTGCTGCCGTGCTCGGTCGAAACGGACTCGGGGTGAAACTGCACCCCCCACATCGGCCTGGTGCGGTGAGCCAGACCCATCAGCACCCCGTCTTCAGTCCAGGCCGTGGGCTCCATGCACGGCGGGAGCGGCTCGGCACACTCGAGTGAATGATACCGAACTGCCGGGAAAGGGTTCGGGATGTTCTTGAATAGCTCCGAACCGTCGTGGCGCACCAGGCTGAGCTGGCCGTGTACCGGCGCGGGCGCGTGAATGACCGAGCCGCCGAAGGCATGGCATATTCCCTGATGGCCGAGACACACGCCGAGTAAAGGTAGAGCAAGCTCCCGAATGACCCTTAGCGAAAGCCCAAAATTACGCTTCCTGTCGGGGCGGCCGGGGCCGGGGGAGATGATTACGGAGTCGAAATCCAGGTTCAGCAGTTGCTCCCACTCCAAGCCGTCATTTTTGATAACGAGCGGTTCCTCTCCGGTTATTTCTCCGACTAACTGGTAGAGGTTGAAAGTGAACGAATCATAGTTGTCGATAATCAGCGTCGTCATATCGCGTATATTCCCGCCCGCGCACTCGGTTGCTTAGACAGCATGTAGACGGCGAAGGTCGCGAGCCAGTGTTCGCCTGCGTAGTCACCGCTCGCGACATGCGGGAGTGTAGCCTCGGCGTGGTGGGCGGCCGCGCTCGCGAGCGTTTCGGCCGCTCGCGATCCTTGGGGCAACGCCGAGGCGATGCCCCACATGCACCACGCTCGACTCAGGTTTAGCCCGTCGAGGTGGACGATCTTCGGATCCGTGCGGTCGTTCACGTCTGCGGGCGTGAGCAAGTTCGAGGGATGGCCCTCCGCGAGGCCGGGCAGGAAGGCGTCAAGCCAGCGCGCGAAATCTTCGCCGCCGAGCACGCGCCGCATCAACTCAGCCTCTATAAGACTCGGCGAGAAGAAATCATCTCCGCTCGGCTCCCACCCGGCCGGGGCTTCGCTGTCACTGCCGAAGTACGTGAGTGCGCGCTTGGCGACCAGTGCTTTGAGTTGAACCAAACTCTCGAGCGTCGCCGCGTCGAGACTCTTCTGCGCGCCGCCCGCAAGCGTTTCGGCGTAGTCCCACGCGAACGTTAGGCCGAAGGCGGTGTTGAAGTGCGTGCCCACACGAATAGGGTATCGCTGCTTGGGGAAGTATGACAGGTAACGGGCCGTGATCGTCGCGGCCAGAGGCCGCAGGGCGTCGAACCAGCGGGCGGCATCGGGATCGTCCCAAAGGTATAACTCTTCGTGGAGCTTCAGCAACCACGCCCAGCCGTAGGGGCGCTCGAAGGAGGCACGACCCGGCTCGTTGAAGTACTCCACCTCTAACCTGATGTTCTCGGCCGTCAGGTTCGCGTCGATTGCTCTGCGCACCTCCCCCTCAGGCAGCGTGGCAAAGCCCGTGCGCAGCAGGTGGACGAGCAGCCAGTGGCCGTGCACGGAGGAGTGCCAGTCGTAGCAACCGTAGAAGGCCGGATGCAGTTCCCTTGGAGGTCTCACCTGCGAAGCGTCGTTCATGAAGTGGTCTAGCTTGTTCGGGTACTCCTTGCGGACGCACCTGAGCGGTAGTTCCGCGAAGCGGCTGACGAGCCCGCCCTTCCGCCCCGTGCCACCACTCTTGCCTTTATCCATTAGCTTTTCACCTGCTCTTTCCCGAACGGTTCATAACAAGCGGATCATCATCCACAGCACAAGGACGTGCAGCACCCACATCGTCAAGGCGTAAGGTACTTGAAACTTGATGACCCCGTACTGGTCGCGCATGCTCAACAGTGCTGCGGGCACGATGTTGAAGTTTGCCGCCATCGGCGTCATCAGCGTCCCCGTGGAGCCTGCGGTCAGTGTGATGATAGCGACCATCGCCGGGTCTACGCCGAACGGCCTGATAATGAGCGGCACCAGCACCCCCGAGACGACCACAGGAAAGGCCGCAAACGAGTTGCCCGTGATCAGTGTGAAGAGAGTCATCCCGAGACAGTTCGCTACGATGAGCAGGAAGAGGTTCTGGCCGGGGATGACCCCCTGAATCCCCGCCGCGATAAGGTCTCCCACTTTGCTCGCCGCGAAGAGGACGCCGAGCGAGGCAAGCAACTGTGGCAGGATGATGACCGAGCCCATCGAGTCGTTGAGCCTGCGCCCTTCAGCGAAGGCCTCACGCGGCGTGCCCCGCGTCAAGGCCACACCCGCGCCCAGCGCGGCGACCCCGCCGAACCCGAGGCCGACGAGCGCGCCCCTGCTCGTGTCGCCGCCGAAGTAGCGGAAGGCGAGAGCGAAACAGAAGGCCAGTAGCGGGATGAGCAGTATCGGCAGGAATATCATGTCGCCGGGAGACGATCCCCTTGGCATGGCTTGCCCCGATATCGTCGTCTCGCTGCGGTCGCGCGAATTGTGGCCTACTTGCCCCGCGCCGTCGAACCCTACCATCACGAGCACAAGCATCCCCGTCAACCAGTGGGGCAGCACGCTCCCCAACACGAAGACGACGCCCAGGAGGAGCCAGAAGAGCGTGCTGCCGATCCGGCGCGGGTTCGCGCGGTCGCGGAAGTTGAGCGCCGCGAAGACCCAGAGCACGAGCCCCGTCAGCACGTAGGCGGCCTCGAGGCTGAAGAGCGCGCCCGCAGTGTTGGCAAGCCCCGGCATCAGTCGCGCCCTCCTGCCGCCCTCGTGAGCCGGCGACGCAGCACGCGGTCGAGAAAGAGAAACTGCGCCGCTGCGACTGCGACGGAGAGGGCGGCGATAGGAGTGGCGTAGAGCACTATGCTCCAGACGCTGACGTCGTAACCCAACTTGTTCAGCGTGCCGTAGACGAGCAGGACGCCGGCCTGCACCGACGATAGGTTCTGCCCGTAGAAGTTCCCGTAGTTCTCACTCGCCGCCGAGCCGGCCTTGATCTTCTCGATCTCCCCTTCGTGTAATGTCTCCGCGCTCCGCACGGTCGCTTCGGCCTCGGCTGCCCCGACCGCCATCGGGAAGATCAGCGGGCGGACGAAAGCGGGATGACCGAGCAGGCGTATCCCGAGGATGCCCATCACAACGCGGAGGAGTTGGTAGCTAATGAGAAGGCGTCCGACGCTGGCGGCACTGATGCGGCGTATGAGCCGTGCGGACTGCTCCTGCAACCCGTAGCGCTCCGCCAACCCGATGGCCGGGAGCGTAATGATGAAGAGGGTCATCAACCGATTATCGACGAAGGCGCGCCCCAGTATGTTGATGATGCCTTCCTTGCCCGGGCTGGTTAGGAGGGGCAAGCCATCCAGGACTGCAACCCCGGAGAGAAGCGGCAACCCTGCCAAGAGCCCGGTGACGAGCCCGGCGGTCGCAACTACCAACGTCGTGCGAAGCCTCAACGCGAGGCCCAAGACCATGATCACAATTCCGGCGAGTTTGAAGATTTCCGGCAAGCGTAGTGCCTCCTGTCAGGGTGCTGAAAGGAATTACTTAGTTGATTCAGGCAGACAGTGTAACAGCAACTTGAGAAGCTGAAACACGAAACAGCAGGAGCCTACGCCTGGCAGCATACTAAGGGCATAACAGAAGCCCTCCGGAGGTGAGTCCGGAGAGGGGCACACATCGGAGTCGCTCGTGAATACATCAAGATTCAATGCAGGTAATGTCCCTCACCCGCAAAGTTACTGAGCCAAATCATCGATCTGCAATCCTACCGGGTTTGCCCCCGCACCTTTGATTCCATCTATCACTTTCGCCACTTCGCCATATGCGATTGACCGCGGCGCTTTGATGAAGACGGTCTTTTCTATCTTGTCTGCTTCAGCGGCGGCGGCTTGCCCTCTGTAGGTCTGTCGGTATGCTCCCGCCTGCGTCCGCCTCTGAAAAATTCGTGAGAGTTTGCCGTTGAGTGCGCTCATATCATCAACCGAACCCATCCCCGATTGCTGATTGAGGCTCAGCCTCGACTCGTTATCGATGGTCACCACGAGTGTGAGCGGGTCGGGAAGGACGTGCTCTTGCTGAGTCGGCGGCTGCGGGATGAGTGCCTTGAAGCGGGTTGGCCTGAGCGGTGAGATGACCATGAAAATAATGAGCAAGACGAGTAACACGTCGATGAGTGGGGTGACATTGATATTCGGGGTTAGCTGGCCTCGGACGCGCGTAGGTGTAGAAGACATTTTTCGCTCCCTTGTGTCGTCAGCAAAGTGATGAGAACCTTCAGTTAGACACGGGTGAACGAGAAAAGTTCCGAGCCTGAGGCGGATAGCTTGGCGCTACTCGTTAGATCAAGTCAACTTCACCGACGCCAAAGCGACCCGTTATTTCAGCTTTACTTTAGGTTATTACGTGAGGTATAAGCCTTGCCCGTTATTGCCCCGCCTGCGACACCCCGCCCCGAACGGGTCTGCACACTTCGCTGGCAGTTATCACCCACGGCGTGGCCGCACACCGCGGGTTCGGCAAGATTCGAGCAATAGCCCCGGCTCGGCTGCAAGTTCGTCAGCGCCCGATCCTACAACGACGCCACCGCAACGGAGATTCCCGCAAGTGTCCTCAAGCGCCTTCTGTTTACGCTATCGGTACGTCTGCGCCTACTCGGTCACACTGCCGCACGAACTCCCTGACGTGAGGCAAACCGCCGCGCTGAACCTCAGAAGAGAATCCGCCTCCGGCGGGCACGCAACGCTCCACTCGAACGACTACGACTCCGCACTCTAAAAAAATCTGCCCCTACGCGCACGCGCGCCCTTCAGCTATAGCGCGGGCATGCAATCGCTCCCGGGCGAATAAGTTAAACCTAAGGAGAAACGAGATGTACTCTCGCACCGGCAACCACCCCAGTCCGCGCCACAGGCCGGACGCGCTCAAATCGAGAATCACCCGAAAGGCCGTTCTGACGGCTTCAGCCATCTTCCTTGCCGCGGCTATTGCCGTCGGCTCTACTTCCGCCGCGATGAATTATTCGGACGTTGCGACTCAATCTACGGCGGCGGAAGCGGCCAGTTCCGTCCCCTCCGGCCCCATCAAAGTGGCCGTCAACCCCGACGCCAACGAGAACGCCAATGCCAACGTTCCCACTCTGGTGGACTACCTGAACGCCAACCCCGCATACGAGGCGACGGAGGTCAGCACTGAAGAGATCGCGGCCGGCGCACTGGCCGGGTATGACGTGCTGGTGGCGCGATTCTATCGCGAGAACATGCCCCCGGCGGTCGTCACAGCCGTCCGGGAGTTCGTCGCGTCGGGCGGCGGTTATGTCGGTGACCATTGGGGCGCGGGCGCGGCATTGACGACGGCGATGCCGAACAATTGGGCTCTGCTAACCGACACGCTCAAATTCTTTACGGGGGCGGCTGACCTGGGAGATCGCGTGGGTGAAGGAGACAACCCCATCACCATCACGCTGCCCGACCACCCCGTGGCACGGAGCCTGCCCACCACGTTTACAGGACTCGGCGGTACGGAATTTTTCGTCCGCGCGCTGCCTCCCTACGACAGCAACCTCACCACGGTTGCGACCTACGACGGTTTCGGTGGGACACACCCGGCCGTCATGGCCGGGCCGCTCCCCGGCGGGGCGGCAAACGCCGTCCTGATCTTATTCGACGCGCAGGACAACGTCGGCGACCCCGAACTGAAGCAACTCTTTTTCAACGCCGTCCTATACGCCGCCGGCAGACCCACCGCGTCTGACGACAGCTACACCGTCGCCGAGGACGGCACGCTGAACACGCCCGCGCCCGGCGTGCTGGCTAACGACACCGACGCCGATAACGACGCACTCACGGCCGTCCTCGTCGGCTCGCCCTCGCACGGTTCCGTGACCCTGAATACGGACGGCTCGTTTGCCTACACACCCGCCGCCGACTACTCCGGCCCCGACTCCTTTACCTATAAAGCCAATGACGGTGCATTCGACACGGGCGTCGTGACGGTGAGCATCAACGTCACGCCGGTCAACGACGCCCCGACGGTGAGCGCGGGCGGCCCCTACACGGTCAACGCGGGCGGCACTGTCTTCGTCTCCGCCATGGGCGCTGACGACGAGGCCGGCACGCTCGCCTACGCCTGGGATCTGGACAACGACGGGACATTCGAGACGGCGGGGCAGATCGTGTCTTTCTCTGCCGCGCTCATCAGCGGCCCGGCCGTGAAGACCATCAACGTGCGCGCAACCGACGGCGGCGGCCTCTCGGCCGCGGCCTCGGCCACAGTCAACGTCAACAAGGTCAGCTACGGCGTCTGCGCTCTGTACGACCAGACGAAGGCGCACAGGAGCGGGAGCACAATCCCCGTCAAGCTGCAACTGTGCGACGCGTCAGGCGCGAACCTGTCGGCGCAGAACATCGTCCTGAGGGCCATCGGCACGCGTCTCGTCTCGCCCGATGCCTGGGGCGATGTTGAGGACGCGGGCCATGCTAATCCGGACATGAACTTCCGCTTTACAATGTTCGACCCGGCGACGCCCGGCTACATCTTCAACCTCCAGACGAAGGGTCTTGCGACGGGCGTCTACCAACTCGCTTTCTACGTCGGCAACGACCCCACCGTCTACACCGTGCAGTTCCAGATCAGGTGAACAGGGAAGGGCGGGGAACTCTGTAAAATTCGATTTAGCGCCCCGGCGCGATCTTCCAGAGTTCCCCGTCGGCCTCATCCGTACCTACGTAGAGAGCGCCGTTGCTGCCCTGATGCTCGACAGCTAAGTCAGACTGGTCATAGCTGCGCCGGCCGGGTCAACTGGATTATTGCCCTAATTGATAACTGCCGCGCCGGCCATCGCCATGAAGATGTTGCTCTCGTTGTTGAAGCCGAAACGGTGCTCCAGGAAAATTCTGATCAATTTCTCTTGCGGGTCGATCCAGAGGAGTGCGCCGAAGGCTCCGTTGTGCCCGTAACTGCCGGGCGTCGTCAGCGGGAAATCGTTCGACGGGTCGCCGCTCAAGCCCCAACCCAAGCCTTGATATGCCGGTCGCTGCGTGAACGCGTTCTTGAGGTTCGGCGTGTGATTTTTCGTCATCGCCTCGACAGCCATTTTGGACAGGATTCGCTTGCCTTTGAATGTGCCGCCGTCGAGCATCATCTGGCCGAGCGCGGCGAGGTCGGAAGCGGTCGAATACATGCCAAACTCCGGCGCGGGATATTTAGCCGTTCTGCTGTAAGCCTCGATCTCCGTCCAACGCTTGAGTGTGCCGTCCTGCCACCTGTAGAGCGATGCGACGCGACTCTGTTTCTCCGCCGGGATAAGGAAGAAACTGTCTTTCATGCCGAGCGGGTCGAAGATGCGTTCTTTGATAAATCGTTCGTAAGGACGACCGGAAACCACTTCGATGATGCGCCCCAGAATGGCGTAGCCGCCCGTGTGGTATCTGAATTGAGTGCCCGGTTCAAATTCGTAGTCCTGTTTCGACAACAAGGCCACGACCTCGGATAAAGTGCGGTCGCGCCTGACGGTGATGTCTGCGATCTCCTGGGGGCGATTGAACGGGAGGCCGGAAGTGTGTGTCAGCAAGTGCCGGATCGTGACGGGCGTGGTCGTGCCTCGCGCCTTGCGCGCCGCCGCGAATTCCGGGAGATATTTTTCTAACGGGTCGTTTAAGGCGAGCTTGCCTTCTTCGAACAGGATCATGATGCCGATGGCCGTGACGGGTTTGGTCACAGACCTGATGTCGAAGATCGTATCCGTCCGCATCGGCCGCTTACTTTCCAAATCCTGATAGCCGACAGCTTCCAAACTAACCACACGGCCGCGCCGTGCAACCAGCATCACTGCTCCGGCGAAGTCGCCTTGCCGGACAGAGGAGTTCATCCTTAACGGAATCTCCGCGAGCCTTCGCGCGTCCATCCCGTAGTTTGAAACGCTGTGCTTCTGGGCTACGACCGCGAGCGAACAGATGACGAGCCAGGCCGGTACACCGAGGGCAAGTTTCTTCAAGGAGGCGATTCTTCCGCGCATGGCTCGATTATCTCAGCGGACTTGCTTCTCACGCCAGCGCCGCCGGAAGCTCAGGGGCGAGACGTGAGACGCAAAGGGGCAGCCGGATTGAGACGGCACGGGTCGGTCGCCGCCGCGCCGTTTGCGTTCTCTCGCCGCGCCTGCCTGGCCGCCGCCGTGAGCGTCCTTTCGTCCACACGCGTCAGCCCACACTCGACTTCCGCGAGCCGTCGCCTGAGCGTCTCCAACTCGGAACGAAACAGATCAAGTTCGGGGTCGCGCGCCGCACGCGCCCCCGAAGTGTTGCTTGAGAATCTGACTTGCTGTTCGAGACTGCGGATGCTCGCCTCGATTGAGTAGAAACGTTGCTCCATCAGGCTGAGACGGCTTTCGATGCGGGTCACATCCTGCGGCGGCGGCGCGGCCGCCTCGCTTGTGCTCAACTCGGGTTTCCAGGCGTAAGCGACCGTTGCCGCGAGCAATAAAACGACCGCCCATGCGGGCGAGGCGGTGCGGGGTATTCCGTAGTTCATTGATGTCACCTCAATATCTGATTTTCCGTCGAGAGAACGTCGCTCTGAAACGGGGCGCGCGCTGGTTCGTCTCACTGTAGCGAGGGCGGCAACGCTCTCACCTTTTCTTTACGCTTTTCAAAAGATAAGGTCACGAATTATTACCGCCCCGCGTAAGATTTAGATTGAAGCGAGCGCGAGGGTTGCGGTATAAGGCGCGGCTGAGAATTTCCGACAGGTTGTGTTGACGCTCTGAGCGGGAGGACGCGAAATGTCTACGACGCACGGCTTGAGCCTATCCGAAGACGGCACTTACATCATTCAACGGATGGAAGCGCCGGTGACGAACGAAGTGGCCTTGCAGAGAGCGAGCGCGGCGGCCGAGTTTGCCAACGAGCACGGCGTCTTCCGCCTGCTCTCAGACGTGCGCGGCATGCCTTACACGGGCACACCCTTCACGCACTACGAATTCGCTTACATGATGAAATCGGTCGTGCCGACGGCGCACGCGCTCAAGGTCGCCGTCGTCGCCTCTCCCGACGACCCTTCACACGACTTCCTCCAGATCGCCGCCCGCACCGCCCACTACGATCTGAAAGTCTTCAAGGATTACGAAGAGGCCGTTCGCTGGCTCACGGAAACGAAAGATTGAAGTTGACCGCTCGTTGATGTAAATAAAGCGAAGCCGACGCCACGCGTGCTTTCTCTATCTCAGTTAAATAGCGAGGATGATCAACTGATGAGCTTGAGCAACGAGAGCGTGAAGACCAACATTCCGCGCCCCGAATATCCCCGGCCGCAGTTTGTCCGGCGAGAATGGTTGAACCTCAACGGCGAGTGGGAGTTCGCTTTTGACGACGCCGATCAGGGGATGCAAAACAACTGGCATGATGGTCGCACGCTCGACCGGCGCATCGTCGTCCCTTTCCCCTACCAGTGTGAACTCTCCGGCATCAACGACAAAGGCGTTCACGAAGTTGTCTGGTACGCACGCAGCTTCGAGCGCCCGCGCGAATGGCAGGGGCAGGACTTGCTGCTCCACTTCGGCGCGGTCGATTACCGCACCACCGTCTGGGTGAACGGTCAGGAGGTGGGGCACAATCAGGGCGGGCACATCCCTTTCTGGTTCGACATCGCTCCCTATGTTCGAGAGGGGGAGAACCGCGTGACCCTGCGCGTCGAAGATCGACAAGACCCGGAACAGCCGCGCGGCAAGCAGTCCGTTACCGGTCTTCCGAACGAAATCTTCTACTACTGTTCGACCGGCATCTGGCAGACGGTGTGGCTGGAGCCTGCGCCGCCTTTGCGCATTCAGGAGTTGAAGATCACTCCCTTCGCCGAGCAGGACGCTTTCGAACTGAGCATCTACCTGCACGCGCCGTCAGGCCCGTGGCGACTTGAGGCCGAGCTTTCATCGGATGGTGAAGTAGTGGCGCGGGAGTCACAACCCATCACGGCCGCCGCCGGTCGTTTGCATCTGGACGTTCCTTACGCGAAGCACTGGTCGCCGGAGTCGCCCTTTTTATACGACCTGCGCGTGCGTTTCTTCGACGGCGATCAATTGCTCGACGAGATCGAATCCTATGCCGGTCTGCGCAGCGTCGAGTTGCGCGAAGGGGCTCTCTACTTGAACGGAGAACCCTGCTATCTCGTGATGGTGCTCGATCAAGGCTACTGGCCGGAGAGTTATCTGGCTGCGCCGTCGGACGAGGCGCTGCGCGCAGATGTGGAATGGGCGAAGCGTTTCGGGTTCAACGGCGCGAGAAAACACCAGAAGGTGGAAGACCCGCGCTGGCTTTACTGGTGCGACCGTCTGGGGCTGCTCGTCTGGGGCGAGATGGCGAACGCGCGCGCGTGGTCTGCGAAAGCAGAGGAGCGACTGGCCGCAGAGTGGCGGCGCATCATCCGCCGCGATTACAACCATCCGTCGATCATCACGTGGGTTCCCGTCAACGAAAGTTGGGGCTTTCCCGGTCTTGAGCAGAGCCATCCCGGCCAGTACGCTTTCCTCGAACGGATGGTCGCCATCACACGCCGCCTCGACCCGCGCCGCCCCGTCATCGATAACGACGGCTGGGAGCACACGGACGTGACCGACATCTGCGCCATACACGATTACACACAAACATCCGAAGGCTTGAAGGAGCGTTACCGCGAGACTTTGACGAGCGGCGTGCTGCCCGAAAATCTGTGGCTGCAACACAAACCTCTGTTCGTCCTCGGGTCGAGTTATCGAAACCAGCCCATCATGCTCACAGAAGTCGGAGGCTTTCTGCTGATTCCGCCCGATCTCCCCGAAGCGGAGCGCGACATCCTCTACAAGTTTTACGGCACTTTCAACACGCCCGCCGAACTGCTGGAGAAATACGCCGATCTCATGGCGGGGCTTTCATCGCTCCATTTTCTGGCCGGCTTCTGCTACACCCAACTCACAGACATCGAACAGGAGATCAACGGCCTTCTGACTTACGACCGACAGCCGAAAGTCGTGCCGGAACAGATTGCGGAGATTCACCGGACTGTCTTTGCAGAGGGTCTGAGGGCGTTGAACGAGCGAACGAAAGAGCGAACGAAAGAGCGAACGAAAGAGGGAACGAAAGAGGGAACATCGCCCTTGTGAAGTTGTGAAGCTGTGAAGCCTTTCGGCTCTTAACGATCTCTTGAAGACGCACGCGGCCGCGGCCGCGAGCGCCATCCCCAAAGATGGCAGACGCCTCTTCAATCTGTGAAGAAGCGTCTGCTGTTTTAGCCCGCGCCGGGTTTCGCGTCTAACTATTCTTCTTGCGCACGCCGCCGTCGCGGTGATACAGTGCGCGCCTCGGTCGGGAGACTAAACCGGACGCTTCGCTCGCCTCAAACCCACACACGCGACGGCGTTCTCCATACCAACTCGCAACGTTTCAAACAGGCGTTAGCTGCGCACGCTTTACGCTAGTGCGCGCGGCCTCGCTTTGTTTCTCCGCCCGCGCCGACACGCGCGGCTCGGAAGACGTTTGCGCGCCTCACACGCGGCCGCCTTCTGCAACGCGCGCCGCCACGGGAGCCTCTTTCAATGAATCCTCTCAACTCGCGCATCATCCTCTTTCATCTTTTCAACTCATGCTGCCGCCTCTTTCACTTCAGCGCGCACCTGCGGCCTGCGCTGCTCGTCTTCCAACTCCTGCTCGCGTCTGTCACGGTCGGCTTCGCGCAAGACCTCGACGACGTGAACGTCGGCGGGCGCGTCGCGGACGAAAACGGCGCAGTCGTCGTCGGCGCGAAAGTAATCGTCAGGCACACGGCGACGGGACTCGAACGCACTGCGACGGTCAACGAAGAGGGCGTCTATCGTCTCGTCGAACTCGCACCGGGCGCGTACACGGCGCGCGCTTCGGCCGCAGGCTTCGCCACCGAGGAACGAACGGTCGGCGAACTGTTGGCGGGGCGAAGTCTGCGGCTCGATTTCGTGTTGCGACCGGCGACTGTCTTGGCCGAGCAAACCGTCGTGAGCGAGGCGGGCGGCGCGTCCATAGATACGACGCGCACCATCGTCGGCGGCACGCTCACGCGCCTTGAGACGGAGACCTTGCCGCTCTCGACGCGCGCGCCGCTCGACCTCATATACACGCTCGGCGGCGTGACCGAAGAACCGCTCTCGACGCGCGACCTCGCCGAAGACCGCAATCGCACGCAAGCGCGCACGCCCGAAGAAGCGGGCACGTTCGCGCTCTCCGGCGGCACGGCCTACTCCAACAACATCACCATTGATGGCCTCGATAACAACGACGACCGCGCCGCGCGCGAACGCTTCCAGCCGTCGCTCGAAGCCGTCGAAGAGGTGCAGGTCATCACGAATCAATTTTCCGCGGAGTACGGCCGCGCCTCCGGCGGCCGCGTCAACCTGCGCACGCGCTCCGGCACAGAGCGCTTCCACGGCCGCGCCTTCTATTTCTTCCGCGACGAATCCTTAAACGCGAACACCCTTGCGAACAACGCGCGCGGCCTCAGGCGTCTGCCCCTGCAAGAACACAACCCCGGTTTCACGCTCGGCGGCGCGCTCCGTTCTCCCGCCAGACTTTTCCGCACGCGCCAAACGAAGACCCGCGAGCGAAACGAGCATGCGGCGCGACGCGCGCGCCACTTCTTTTTCCTCGCCACGGAATACCAGACCGTGCTCGATTCGACCGTCATCGACACGCTCGTGCCCGTCCTTGCCAATCCGCGTTTCCCAATCCCCGCGCCCACCACGCTCGAAGGGCGTCGCACGGAAGCCGCCGCGCCCGTCGATCCAACTCTCGCGCCCGCCGAACTCGCTCCTTTTGTCGCCACTGTCAGCACGCCGCTTCGCGCCTCGAACCTCACGGCGCGCACCGATCACAATTTTACGGACGCGCACAACGGCACGTTTCTCTATCAACGCGGGCGCAGCCTGAACCTCAGACAGTTCGGCGGCGGCTCGCGCCTCGCCGACGCCCTGCAAGGCCGCACGCGCCACACGGACGCGCTTGCCTACACGGACAACTTCGTCTTCTCCACGCGTCTCGTCAATCAACTGCGCGCGCAAATCTCGCGTCTCACTCCGGCGCTCTCGGCTGCGGGAAACGGTGCGCGCCCCGTCGTCCTCATCACGCTTGAAGATCCGCTCGCGCCGGGCGAGACCGTGAATCGTTCGGGCACGCTCGTCGCCGGTTCATCCAACGCGGGCGCGAGCGGCCGCAGCGAGACGCGCTTCCAAGTTCAAGACACGCTCACGCTTCTCAGCGGCGCGCACACCTTCAAGTTTGGCGGCGACTTGCAACGCATCCGCTCGACTTTCAGAGACCTCTCGGACGCAAGCGGCACGTTCGAATTCGACAGCGCGTCGGAGTTTCTCGCCAACGCACCCGCGCGCTTTCGCCAACGCTTCAACAACGAATCCGTGCAGAAGAACACTTATGCCTCGCTGTTCGCGCAGGTCGAATGGCAAGCGCGCCCGAACCTCACACTCACCTACGGCCTGCGCTACGAAAACGAAACCATCATCCGCGACCGCAACAACTTCGCCCCGCGCGCCGCCATCGCCTACGATCCGTTTCGTTCCGGCAAGACGGTCATACGAGCGGGCGCGGGCGTGTTCTTCAACAGAGCACTTTTGCGCACAATCGATGACTTCACGCTCGGCGCACGTCGCGTCTTCTTCGACACAGACGCGCTGCGTAATCCTGCCAACGGTCGCTTGATGACAACTGCCGAGCGACGCGCCTTCATCGCCGCCAACCTGAGTTTCCCCGACGCGCTCACAGTCGATTCACCCGTCGTCCGAGAGTTCGGCACGCTCCAGACCGACTTCACGCGCCGTCTCGATCCAGCCCTTCGCATTCCCGAAAGCTATCAAATGAATCTGGGCATCGAACGCGAACTCGCGCGCGGTTTCGTCTTTGAGGCGAACTACACTTTCAATCGCGGCATACATCTCTGGCGCGAATTCAATGCCAACGCACCGCGCCTTCCTGCGGGCTATGCCGATTTCACCGCCTACCTGCTCGCGCGCGACTTCTCAAACTTCCGCGACCCTTCCGGCACGCGCCCGCTCTACAACGCGCAGTCGGCCGGAGAACTCGTGCGCTTCACCCTCGCCCCGCAGGGCGCGTCGAACCCCGACGCAATCGCACGCGTCATTGAGTTCGGCGTGCCCGTCACCGTCTTCAATCTCAACACGTTCAGTTCCGGCAGCGCCGTCGAAGCCGCCCTCGGCGCACTCAACGACCTGCGCCCAGACCCCACGCGCGGCCAGATCGAACAACTCGCTTCCGTCGGCAACAGCTTCTATCACGGCTTAACACTCGAAGCGCGCCGCCGCTTCGACGCACGCGCCAACGGCTTCGACCTTTCGCTCCGCGCCGTCTACACGCTCTCGCGCCTCATCGACGACGGTGTCGTCAACACTTCGAGCGCGCTCACTGTCGGCGACTTTCGACGCGAGCGCTCACCGAGTCTGCTCGACCGCCGCCACCGCTTCGTCCTCTCCGGCACGCTGACCGCGCCGCGCCGTTTCGGTGCTTTGCGCTTCGCCACCATCCTGCGCATCTCGACGGGCGCACCCTTCAACATCTCGCTCGGCGGCGCTGACCGCAACCTGGACGACGTGAGCAACGACCGCCCCGTCTTCACAGGCGACGCGCGGCTCATACGCTCGCGCCGCCCCGGCGAACCTCTCCCCGCCGGGCTCGCCGACGCGTTCTCACTACCCGTCATCGGCCGCACCGGCAACCTCCCGCGCAACGCCGGACGCGGCCCCGCCTTCTTCACCTTCGACCTCAACGTCACGCGCGAGTTTCGTCTCTCCGAACGCCTGCGCCTGCGTCCCAACATCGAGGTCGACAACCTGCTCAACAAAACCGTCTACACCTTCGGCGCTGAATTCATCAACTTCAACGCCCTGCGCCCTGCGGCCAGTGCAGAGCAGCGCCAGTCGTTCCTCGATTCGTTCCTCGTCCCGACGCACACCTTGCGCCCGCGCAGCCTGCGT
>DASZCS010000030.1:0-73507 GCA_035942855.1 Pyrinomonadaceae bacterium
ATCTCTTCAGTGGGCTTACTCATCGGCGGCATCGGCGTGATGAACATCATGCTCGTCTCCGTCACCGAACGCACGAAAGAGATCGGGGTGCGCAAGGCCATCGGCGCGCGTCGGCGCGACATCGTGACGCAATTTCTGATCGAGGCCACGACGCTCACGGGGCTTGGCGGCATCGTCGGCATCGTCATCGGTTCAGGCATCGCGCTCCTCATACGCACCGTCATGCCGACCTACATTCCGCTCTGGGCACCCATCGTGGGCTTCGGCGTCTCTGTCGGCTTAGGCGTCGGCTTTGGCCTGTGGCCTGCGTGGAAGGCCGCCCGCCTCAACCCGATAGAAGCGCTCAGGTACGAATAGTGCGACCCGGCGCGCATTCGGCCACGTTCCGGGTTTCCCACGCGAATCGGTTATAATACTCCTTTTCCGAGACTCCCCATTTCACACGCAGTAATTCGCCAGGAGCCGCAGAAGATGACCGCAGCAGAGAAGATCGCCAAGCGCCCCGACAGTATCAAGTTCGACGGGCGCATCCTGTTTTTGACCGACGACGTGTCGCTTATTCGCCACCAGCTCGAAGCGGGCGAGGATTTGCCATACGAGCCGGAGCGCCCCTTGATGAACAACATCTCGACCGACGAGATCACGCCCGGTTGGGTCTGCTTCTACTACGACGAGACGCTCGGCCAATACGTCTACGTCGGCATGCGCGAAGCGGCTGTGCAGAAGGACGAGGTGCGAAACGGCGGCTTCAAGGTGGTCGTTTCGGGGCTGTCGAAAGGCTGCGGCTCTTCGCGCGAGACTGCGCCCTACGCCGAGCGCGCGGCCGGTGTGGAACTGGTCATCGCGCGCACCATCGAAAAAATCTACGGCCAGAACTCGCAGAACATCGGCCTTTTGACTTCGACCGACTTCGGCCTCATCGAACGCATCCGGCGCGGCGAGGAAATTCCGCTCGCGGAGTTTACGCGCGGACTCGATCCCGTCTCGCAATCAATCGTCGAATATGGCGGCCTCTTCAACTACAACAAGGCGCGGCTCGCGGGCGAGACTGCGCCGCCCCCGATTGAGACGAAAGCGCGCCCGATGAACATCGTCGAGAAGATCATCGCGCGCCACGCCTTCGTGCGTGCGGGCGAGATCGGAGTGGAAGCCGTGAAGCCGGGCGACGCGCTCTTTGCCGTGGCCGACGTGCGCTTCTCGCACGAGTACGTCACGCCGATGGCCGAGTCTCTGTTCAAGAGCGCGCTCGGCCGCGAAGCGCAGGTAACGGAGGCCGAATCGGTCTACGCGTTTCGCGATCACCTGACGTTCCTCGGTCGCGTCATGTCGGATGATAAGAAGAAGATGGGCTTACTGGAACGCGCCGACGGGCTGGCCGTCACGCAGGAGAGTTTCACGCGCGAGCAGGGCATCAAACTTTACGGCGGGACGGAAGAGACCGGGTCGGAAGCCATCTGCCACAACGCCGTCGTCGAAGACATCGCGCTGCCGGGTCAACTCGTCATCGGCACGGACTCGCACACCTGCATGGCGGGCGTGCTCGGCTGCTTCGCCTTCGGCGTCGGTTCGACCGATATGGCGAACGCCTGGTACACGAAAGACATACGCATCAAAGTGCCGGAAACCGTTCGCTTCGTCCTGCGTGGCAAGCGGCGCGCGGACGTGTCGGCCAAAGACGTGATGCTCAAAATCCTTTCGACCGATTACATGAAAGAGGGACGGGGCATCGGTCAGGTCTTGGAGTTTGCGGGCGAAGGACTCGCCGAGATGTCGATTGACGAGCGCGCCACTCTGACCAACATGGCCGTCGAAGCCGGAGGCACGACCGGCATCATCGAGCCGGACGAAGTGACGCTTGAATACCTTGTGCGCACGCGCGGGCTGGATGCGGAAGAGATACGCCGTGGCTTCCTCAAGAGCGATGCCGACGCGGAGTATGCCGCGACGTTCGAGATCAATCTGGACGAGATTCGCCCGATGGTGGCGACGCCGGGCGACCCGCGCAACGGCATCAACATCGCCGACTTGACGACGGAAGTGAAGATCGACGCGGCCTACGGCGGCTCTTGCACGGGCGGCAAGATGGCCGACATGGACATGTACGCGGCCGTCCTCTCGCGCGCCGTCGAGCAAGGCAAACGCGTTGCGCCGGGTGTGCGTCTCTACCTGCAATTCGGCTCGCAGAAGATCAAAGAGTACGCCCGCGCGCGCGGCTACATAGAGATTTTCGAGCGCGCGGGCGCGGAGTTGATCGACCCTAGTTGCGGCGCTTGCATCAACGCGGGGCCGGGCGCTTCGAAGACCTCGGAGACCGTCACCGTCAGCGCGCAGAACCGCAACTTCCCCGGCCGCAGCGGCCCCGGCAAAGTCTATCTCGCGTCGCCGTATGTAGTCGCCGCCTCCGCGATTGCGGGGCACATCGTCGAACCGGAAGAGTTTTTGCAAGTGCGCGAAGAGGAGTTGGTCGGAGCGTGAAGGGCATCGGCAAGGGGCGCTTGACGACGGATCATGCGCGGAAGTATGAACGTGTGGAGCGCGAGCGGCGCTACCTCCTGCGCGAGTTACCGCCCGGCCTGAAAGTCAACGACCCGCACGCGCAGATCACGGACAACTACATCACGAACACGCGCCTGCGCCTGCGCAAACATCGCTGGCCGCTCACGAACGAGTGGATTCTGAAACTCACGCAGAAGCACACGCCCGCACCGCCTGATTTCTCGCGCACGCTCATCACAAACATCTATCTGAACGAATACGAATACGAAGTCTTCTCCGTCTTCGAGGCTAACGAACTGCGCAAGAATCGTTACCCCTACGAGCACGAAGGGCGCAAGTATTCCGTGGACGTTTTCCTCGGCGCGCTTCACGGCCTCATCCTCGCCGAGACGGATTTCGAAGACGACACGGAGATGGACAACTTTCCGCCGCCTTCCTTCGCCGCGCTCGACGTGACGCACGACGAACTGTTCACCGGCGGCCGTCTCGCCTATCTGACGATTGACGAACTGCGCGCCGAATTCAAAGCGCGCGTCGAGAAATGGGAGGGACGCTCTTGATGGACGCACGCGGCGCAGGGCTACTCATAATCCTGGCGGGCGCAGTTGTCGTCGTCATCGGGTTGCTCATCTACGCGGGCGCGCTCTCATGGTTCGGACGCCTCCCCGGCGACCTCAACTTCGGCGGCGAGCGCACGCGCGTCTTCATCCCCATCACCTCGATGCTCATCGTCTCGCTCGTCCTCAGCCTCGTCATGTACCTTGTCCGCCGCTTCTTCTGATCTTCTGACTGAGCTATCGAGACTCTTCTGCTTTGAACCAAATATGACGGACGCAAACGCCCCGACCATCTACACCATCGGACACGGACGCCACGCGTGGGCTGACTTTCTGGCGTTGCTCAAAGAGCACGAGATTGCGCTCGTCTGCGACGTGCGCAGCGCGGCGCGTTCGCGTTGGCCGCAGTTCAACGGGCGCGTGCTGGAAGCGAGTTTGCGCGAGGCGCGCATCGGTTACGAGTGGCTGCCGGAGTGCGGCGGCAAAGTGGTTGCGCCGCCGCCGGAACTGGCGCGCGGGCTGGATCGAATCATGGAGTTGGCCGCAGAGATGCGCGTCGCGCTGATGTGCTCCGAGTCGCAACCGCTCACACGCCACACCACCCCGCGCGCCAACTGTCACCGTGTCGGCCTGCTCTCCACACCCCTGCGCGCACGCGGCGCGCGCATCATACACATCCTGCCCGGCGGCCAAACGCTCGAAACGGACGAATCCCTGCTGCCTTCAATCTGGACTGAAGACAATTTGGCGAATGGTGAACGGTAAATGGTGAATGGTTAAAGACAGTTTCTTATCCATTCACCATTTACTATTCACCATTTACCAACTTTTCACCTTCCCGCGGCGGCGCGTTCGATTTGGCGGCCGAGGGCTTCCGGGTCGAAGTAGGCGCGAAAGCGCGTGATGTGGTCGCCTTCGATTTCGAGGATGCTGACGCCTTCGTAGTTGAAGGGTGCGCCGCCTGCGGTCGTGCCTTCGGTCGTCCATTCGAGCGCGACGCCCGCGTCCGTGATGATGCGGTTGCGAAAGGTCGAACGCACCTCGCCGAAAGTGTCGCGGTACTTCGTCCAGAATTCGCGCGCGCCTTCATGTCCGTTGAATTTTTCGGGCGCGTTGACGTTCCCCACCTCGCTCTCTTCCGCATAGAGCGCGACCATCGCTTCCAGGTCGCGTCCCTCTTCCAGCTTTCTCAGCGCTTCGATAAATTGCTCGGCTATGTTGGCTGCCATCGTGTGTAATCCTTCCCCTGTGATTTGTCGTCGGATGCGCCGATTAAAGGGGAGACGCTTGACGAAGTTTTCACGGCCGACACACGTTGCCGTGTCTACCTGTCACGCGCGATGCGGTAGTTTAACTTTCGGCGGGGGTGGGCATCTCGGCGTGCGCGTAGCGTGCGGCGTAGGCGCGCGAAGTAGACGGCGAGCAGGAAGGCGAGGAGCATGATGGAGGCGGCCGTCCAGAAAGTGATGCGGAGCGAACGGTCGCTCATCTCGTGGAGGCGACCATCCGCGCCGTAAGTGGCGATCGCACTGTGGATGAGCAAGGCCGCTATGCCGGGGCCAACGGCGCGCGCGAGGCTCGCTACAGATTGCGTGACGCCGAGCACGCCGCCCTGCTCGCCGCGCCCGACGCTGCGCGAGGCGAGCGTCTGTAGCGAAGGCGTCGCCAGAGCGTTGCCCACCGCGAACGTCCCGCCGACCAGAAGCAGCATCGACAGACCCGTCCCCGGCCCGACCAAGGGAATCGCAAACAAGCTCACGGCGAACAGCAGCGCGCCCACGAGCACGAGCGGAACCTCGCCGAACATCTTCACCAGACGACCGATCAAGCCGCCCTGTATGAGCGCGCCGATGATGCCGACGTACATAAAGAGATAGCCGTTGTGCGTCGCGTCGTAGCCGAAGCGATACATCGTAAAGAGCGCGAACGAGGTCGTCATGATCGAGAAGGCGACGATGAACAGAAAGTAGATGACGAGAACGTAAGCGAGGCGCGGCTGGCGCACTGCGTCCGCCAGTTGCGACCAGCGGCCGCCGGCCGCCGACGTGCGCGCAGGATGATCGGGCGTCACCGTTTCGGGCAAAGTGAAATAGAGCAGGACGGCGTTAGCCAGTGCAAGCGCGCCCGCGAAGATGAACGGGACGCCGATGCCCCACTGGCTGAGGATGCCGCCGATGGCCGGGCCGAAGATGAAGCCGAGGCCGAAGGCCGCGCCGATGAGTCCCATGCCCTTGGCACGATTTTCGGGCGTCGTCACGTCTGCGATGTAGGCTTGCGCCGTAGAGATGTTGCCGCCGGTGATGCCGTCGATGATGCGTCCCAAAAAGAGCATCCAGAGCGTGGTCGCAAAGCCGAGGATGAAAAAGCCGAGGCTCGTTCCGAGCAGACTGAAGAAGAGAATGGGGCGGCGCCCGTAACGGTCGGAGAGTCGGCCGAGTATGGGCGAGAAGATAAGCTGCATGACCGAGTAGGAGGCGAACAGGATGCCGACCGTGCGCGGCGTGGCGTTGAACTGCGTCCCCTCCACGTAATAAGGAAGCACCGGGATGACGATGCCAAAGCCCACGAGGTCTATGAAGACCGTGACGAAGATAACCAGAAGCGGCGAGCGTTTCATAACTGGTGAATAGTAAATGGTAAATGGTAAATGGTGGAAAGACCCGAATCAGGATTCTTTCTATTCACCATTTACCATTTACCATTTACTTAAAAGTTACCAACGGCGACGGGGCGGGGCTTGAAGTCTTTCGTCGATGGAGAGACGACCGCCGCCCGCGATGAGAAGGGCGAGCGACATGCCGAGCAGTGCGACCGTGTACTCGATGCCCCGATTGCTCAGGAAAAATCCGCCGCTCCAATGAACGCCGACCATCGCCACGAGCATCGTGATGGCGAGAAAGAAGGCCCCGGCGCGCGTCAACAAGCCCAACAGGACGAGCACGCCGCCCAACAGTTCCGCCACGGCCGCCATCGCCATCCACAGCCACGACGGGCGCATGAAGCCGAAGGGCGCGCTCGCGGCCGTAAACTTCGCCCAGCCCGGCCCGCCCCACACGCCGAAAACTTTCTGCGCGCCGTGTGCGATGAAGATGAGGCCGAGCGCGAGACGCACCGGCAGCGTGTACCACGCCGGGGTCGTCGCTATCAAACTTTGGAACATCAAAAAAATCCTTTCCCCGTTTCAGATAAGCCGCATCAGCAGCTTGACGGCGAACCTCACAGACACAAGCGCGCGCATCAGCGGTCGCCCGCCGCCCCTCCCGTCTGAACTGCTTTAAGCTGGTGCGACGCCGACAGTTTTAACATAGCTTCGCTCGCGGCGCGAGAGCAGGCAACGACGTTAAAGCGAGGGAAAAGGGAAGGGGGGAAAGGGAAAAGGTGAAACATCCGCGTGAATCATTCATGCGCCGGCTTCGAGTCATTCACGCTCAATCTTTCTACGCGCTGCCGCTTTCCACCTTTTCCCTTTCCCCTTTTCCCCTTCCCCCGACCATTCCCCTTTCCCTTTTCCCTGAGCTTTGATCTACACTGCCGCACGTTCCCAAATTAAACAGGAAAGTACGGCTGTCGATTTATGAAAGAGACGACCTCGCGCCAACTCGTCATCACGCGCGTCCGCGAACAGGCGCGCGACATACGTTCGTTCGACATGATGCCGGAGGCGAGCGACGGATCGTCTGCGCGCCGCGTAGAGTTTCTGCCCGGCCAGGTCGCAGCCCTTCGCGCAGGGGGCACGGACGAGCGCTCTTTTTACTACGCGTTCGCCAGCGCGCCGGAAGAAGAGGAGTTGGAGTTTTTGGTCAAGCGCGCCGGGGGCGATGGTGGGCAGGCGCTCTACGAACTGCGTGCGGGCGATACGGTCGAACTCACAGCCGTCGTCGGCCACGGCTTCCCGCTCGACGCGCACAAGGGCAAAGACCTCATCCTGATCGCGATGGGCACGGGCGTCGCTCCCTTGCGCTCCACGTTGCGCCACGCGCTCACACGCGCCGACGATTTCGGCCAACTCGTCGTTCTCTACGGCGCGCGTACGCCCGACGATTTCTGCTACCGCGACGAGACGGAGACCTGGAAGGCCGCCGGGGTCGAACTGCGGCAGGTCGTCTCCAAACCCGACGGCTACGAGTGGGCAGGTTCGACCGGCTACGTCCAATCTCTGCTCGATCACGTGCTGCCCAATCTCACCGAACCCGTCGCCCTCGTCTGCGGTTCTCCCGAGATGATCACGCACACGCGCGACCGCTTGCAGGAGATGGGACTCGCGCCCGAAAGCATCCTGACCAACTATTGAAAGCCTCGCCACCAGGCTGTTGAGGTATCCGTGCTGCCGCGCTCTTCAACGCTTGGGCGGCGGATTGGCCGCAAAGTAGTTGATGGCTGAGAGCAGGTGCTGTTCGTCTTCATGATCCGGCGCGTCGAACCGTATGCCGAAGCCGATCCCCTCCATCGTGTACATGATAGCCCCGCGCAGTTTCAGCCATCTGCTCGTCGGCAGCCAGAGATGTATGTGCAGCAACTTATCCCTTTCGCCATAGACGGTCGTTTGCAGGAAGCAGCCGCGCAGACTAAGGCTGGTAACTTTGCCATGCTTCGGCACAGATTCGTCCCAACCCCAGTTGCAACTAATTGATGTCAACACTCGCTGCCTGTCGCCCCGCTCCCCCGATGAGTGACTTTGATTTTCCTCTGACATAGGCTGTTCAAAAGTATCTGAGCTACAGTCCTGGCGCATCTCCTCCACACGTTCAGCGCCGGTGCGAACTTTGACGACGTGAAGTTTACTCTCTCGACCCGGCCACTGGCTCTTGAGCACGCTCCGTCGGGGTCAAGCGTCCGAAGCCTCACACTTGATGAATGACGAAAACCGGACGAACCTTTCAGCGCACACGCGCCCGAGCCGCCCCGTCACACCAAATAGAGGATGACCGTATGCTTTAAAAGTCACGCCCGCCTCGCGGAACTCTAAAAAAGTTAAGACACAGAATCGCGCACCTTGCCACTGCTGACTCACGACCGAAGCCGTTCAAGAGTTCAGACCACCCGCAGGACAAAATAAAAACGTTCTCTTAGCCTTTGCTCATCGCCGTCCCCACACAGCAATAGGCCAGACTCTTCTCTCGCAAATTCACCACACAAGACGAGCGCACGCGCCAAATTTCTCTGTCCAGCCTAACCCAAAAACCAACAATCAGATTCTATTAGGCCAACATAACAATTAATTGAAATACAACTGTACCGTTGTATGATACTGGCGCTCTGGCAGTTTGAGATGTTACTTAGACCTACTTCTACTTATTAAAGTAACTGCAACCTCACCGCGATGAGTATTCCTAAAGCCCTCCGAGATCGTTTGCTTGCGGGCAACGTAATTCCTTTCGTTGGCGCAGGCGTTTCTATGTCGGTGCGCAATGCTGAAACAGGTGAAAGACTCTTCCCCAGTTGGCATGAATTACTGGAACAAGCAGCGAGCCGTCTGGAGGAAGAAGATAGAGTTCCGTATGCACTCACCGTGAGAGGTTTATTAGCTTTAGATAAGCCTGACTATTTGGATGCCGCACGACGAGCACGCGAAGGATTAGGGGAATCAATCTGGTATACATTCCTGAAAGACCAACTTGATTCTCCACGCGAGCGCGCGAAGCCGGAGAGCCTTCGCTTAGCGGAAGCGATTTGGAAGCTAAATAGTCAACTAATCATCACAACCAACTACGACGATGTATTGCGCTGGGCGTCGCCCTCTCATCCCGTCTTGTGGGACACAGAAGCGCCCGCTGAAATGGCGGCCTTTCTGCGTAGTGGGACAAAGCGCCCGACGGTCTGGCATCTCCACGGCCATATTCACAATACTTCAAAGATCATTCTCACAAGAGATGGCTACGCACGTCTTTACCCTGAAGCAAACGAAAGTGAAGCGGAGGAATATTACAGAGCAGCGCTACAAACTCTGCGTAGCTTGCTGGCCTCTCACACATTCTTATTCATCGGCTTTAGTCTCGATGATGCTTATTTCGGCATGCAGCTTGAAGGCATCAAAAATATCTATCAAGGCGCAAACGGCCCTCATTATGTGTTGATGCGCAGAAAAGAGCTTGAGCGAGGCATACCCTTTGGATATGAGGTACGAGCTATCGCCTTCGAAGATTTTGGTGAGCCGCTTTTAGAGCTTGTGAACGAGTTGGGTGCAATCGCCAACAGCAAAGAGCCGGATGTTGTTCGATCACCACCGGAGAGGGACACTCCGCTCCCGCGCGTCGCCGATTACAATCCGCGCAATTATGTCTTCTCTGTCCCGTTTAGAGAAAAGGGCGATCAGGTCATCGGCAGAGAAGACGCGCTGCAAGCGGTTCGCGAGCAATTAACGAAGGGGCGACGCACCTCCATCGGCCAGACGGCAGCCTTTCAAGGACTCGGCGGACTCGGCAAAACGCAACTCGCCGTGGAATACGCTTACCGTTTCAAGGATACATACCCGAACGGAGTAATCTGGCTCAACGCCGATCAGGACATCGACGCGCAACTCACGGAACTGGCCGAGCGAGCGCGCTGGATCGCGCCCGAATCCGAACATAAATACAAGCTCGATATTGCCCGCCACAGGCTGAGGACTTATTCCGACTGCCTGATCATCTTCGACAACTTGGGCGACCCGCAGGCAATCGAAAACTATCTGCCCGAGCCGCAAGCGAGTCCTCATATCCTCGTCACCAGCCGCGTAGATCAACCGGATTTCAATCCGGTTCCGCTCGATCCTCTGGATGATGCACTCTCATTTGCGCTGTTGCTTCAGGAAGCAGACCGCGAACCTATCGGAGACGAAGAGGAAAGAGCCGCGCGCGAGATAGCCGAAGACCTGGACGGCCTGCCCTTGGCCTTAGAACTTGCGGGAGCATACCTTCGCCACCGCCGCCACGTAAGCTGGCAGCAATATAGAGACCTCCTGCGCCATAACCTCAGAACGGCTTTCTTGCCGGGCAAGCTGAGCACCTTCACCAAACACGAGACCGACCTCTACTCGACCTTGAAGATTAACGAAGTAATCTTCGAGGAAGAACCAAGACTCAAAGAGATTCTGGATTTACTCACATGGAGCGGCACATCTCCGATGGGCGTGTCCTTAATGTGCGCTGTCCTCGACGTGAACAATCCTCTCGAATTAACCAATGCGTTTGGCCTGGGGACTGCTCTGCGTTTGCTGCAAAAGACACCTGACGTTGAGAGCTATTCCATTCATCGTCTCGTGGGTGAAGTGAGGCGCGAAGAGATACCGCTTCAAGAGCGCCAAGATTGGGTAGACGATATTTGCCAGCGACTCGGCGATTGGTTTGAAAAACGCAGGAAAGATTTTTCCGATCTATCCAGCTTTGAAGCTGAGATTGACCATCTTCAGGCATGGCAGGAGAATGCTCGACAATATGCTCCTAGACATTCCAGCCGCCTGATCTGGCTACAGGCATATCCGTCTTATCATCATGGGCATTATCAGGAGACAAAAAAATGGGTAGAAAAAGCTCTTGAATTATTTGAGCAAGGGAAAGAGCACAATCTTAAGCTAAAAGCCCATCTATTCAATGATCTGGGTTTTTGTTACAGTTCGTTAGGGAACTATACGCTATCTTTAGAATATAGAGGGAAGGCCTTAGAGATTCGCAGAGAACTGCTTGGCGAGCAGCACCCTGATACTGCTACTTCACTCAACAATGTGGGAGTCGATTACGGAAAACTGGGTGATCATAAACGAGCTTTGGAATATAAAGAGAAAGCATTAAAGATTCGCAGAGAACTGCTTGGTGAGCAGCATCGTGATACTGCTGCTTCACTCAACAATGCGGGAGTTACTTACGGAAAACTGGGTGATCATCAGCGGGCTTTGGAATATAAAGAGAAAGCATTAAAGATTAATAGAGAATTGCTTGGTGAGCGGCATCCTGATACAGCTGCTTCACTCAGCAATGTGGGAGCTGCTTACGGAGATTTAAAGGATTACAGACTAGAACTAAAATATGGAGAGAAAGCGTTAGACATTTATAGGGAGCTGCTTGGCGAGCAGCATCCCAAAACTGCAACCATACTTAACAATGTGGGAGGAGCTTATGGGAAACTTGGGGATCATAGGCAAGAGTTAGAATATATGAAGAAAGCGTTAGAGACTTATAGGGCGTTGCTAGGTGAACGGCATCCTGACACAGCAACAGCACTCAACAATGTAAGTGGTGCTTACAGACAAGTAGGTGACTACAAACGGAGTTTAGAGTATGGAGATAAAGCAGTTAAACTGCACCGAGATATTCTAGGCGATAAGCATCCAGACACTATCCTTTCAGTTGGAAACCTTATTTCGCTTCTTGCTAACAATGGCCGACGCCCTGAAGCATTTAAATTACTGGAGGATTTTTTAGGCCAATTACCTAGAACCCATATCCATTATGATTGGCTCAAAAAGCTTGAGCATGACCTTCTATCTCAAACTATCCGTCCGGGTTTTCGGCAGCCTTCCGGTAAAGCACAAGGAGGAAAACGGAAGGGGAAAAAGAAGAAACGCAAGTAGAATCAAGAGACGTAATTACTTCATCAGAGATTAGCCGCAGACGCTTCAACAACCCGTTGAACAAAAGCCTTTCAAACTGTTCGCATAAACGATAAAAATATCAGAGTCTACTGTGCTCTTGGTTTTCGCCGGAATTAGCTATTTGTGGTTGCTGAATGAGTATTCATTCAGTATGATGTGGGGTCTTCGTTGTAGGAACTTTTTGGTTGGAGAGAGGTTCTTCCCCTATGCTTCGGATTGAAAGAGCGGCGGTGCTGGGCGCGGGCACGATGGGAGCGCAGATCGCCGCGCATCTGGCGAACGCCGGAATCCCCGTGTTGTTGTTGGATATTGCGCCGCGTGAACTGTCGCCAGATGAAGAGGCGAAAGGTTTGACTTTGGAATCGCGCGCGGTGCGCAACCGCATCGCGCAAGGGGGGCTGGACGCGGCGAAGAAGTCTAAACCGGCGGCGTTCTTCACACAGGAGCGGGCGGCGCTCGTGTCGGTCGGGAATTTCGAAGACGACATGGCGCGTCTGAAAGATTGCGACCTGATCGTCGAGGCAGTCGTCGAGAATCTGGAGATCAAGCGAAAGTTGTACGAGCGTGTCGAAGCGCACAGGCGCGCGGGTTCGATCGTTGCGTCGAATACGAGCGGCATCCCGATTCGCGCCATCGCCGAAGGATTCTCGGAAGACTTCCGCGCGCACTTCCTCGGCATACACTTCTTCAACCCACCGCGCTACCTGCACCTGTGCGAATTGATCCCGACCGAGTGGACGCGGCCGGAAGTCGCCTGCTCCGTCTTCGGCTTTCTCGACGGGCGCCTCGGCAAGGGCGTCGTCATCGCCAAAGACAGGCCGAACTTCATCGCCAACCGCATCGGCACATACGGCGCGCTCGTCACGATCAAGACGATGCTCGAAGACGGCTACAGCATCGAAGAGGTTGACAAGATGACGGGGCAGGCTGTGGGTCGTCCGAAGTCCGCCACGTTCCGCACGTTCGACATCGTCGGTCTCGACGTGTTCGCGCACGTCGCGCGCAATCTCTACGAGGCCGTGCCGGAAGACGAGGAGCGCGAGGTGTTCGTCGCGCCGGAATTTTTGCAGGCGATGATCGGGCGCGGGATTCTGGGCAACAAGACGCGCGGCGGCTTCTATCGAAAGCAGAAGGCAGCGCCGGGCGAGAAGCAGGAAATCTGGACGCTCGACCACGCCTCGCTCGAATATCGCCCGGCGCAGAAAGTGAAACTGCCCGCGCTTGAAATGGCGAAGAACATAGACGAGACGGGCGAGCGCATACGCACGCTCGTCTGGGCGAAGGATCGTCTCGGCGCGTTTTTGTGGAAGACCATCTCACGCACTTTGCGCTACGCGGCGAATCGCATTCCCGAGATCGCGAACACGGTCGTTGACGTTGATCGGGCGATGCGTTGGGGGTTTAATTGGGAGTTGGGCGTCTTCGAAACCTGGGATGCCATCGGCGTGGAAAAATCCGTGGCGCGGATGCGTGAAGAGGGCGCGCAGATTCCCTTGAACGTGGAGCGGATGCTGGGCGCGGGCGCGCACAGTTTTTATAAGAACGAGGGCGGCCAACGTTTCTACTTCGACTTCGTCACGCTCGAATACAAGCCGCTCGACGAACCGTCGGGCGTGCTTCTGTTGAAGTCTGTGAAAGACCGCACGGGCGTGGTGCGAAAGAACGCGGGCGCGTCTCTGCTCGACATCGGCGACGGCGTGGCGTGTCTTGAGTTTCATTCGAAGATGAACGCCATCGGCGGCGACACGATCCAGATGATCAAGCAGTCGCTCGCGGAAGTGGAACGGAATTTCGTCGGCCTCGTTATCGGTAATCAGGCGCAGTATTTTTCGGTGGGCGCGAATCTGATGCTCATCCTGCTGGAAGCGCAGGAGGAGAACTGGGAAGACATCGACCTGATGGTGCGCGAGTTTCAGCGTGCGACGATGAGCCTGCGCTATTCGCCGAAGCCGGTCGTGACCGCGCCGTTCGGACTCGTTCCCGGCGGCGGTTGCGAGGTGACGATTCACGGCGACCGCACGCGCGCGTCGGCAGAGTTGTACATCGGTCTGGTCGAAGCGGGCGTCGGCGTGATCCCCGCGGGCGGCGGGACGAAAGAGATGCTCATGCGTGCGCTCGATTCGATTCCGCCGGGGATGTCAGACGCAGACCCGTTTCCGTTCGTCAAACGGGCGTTCGAGACGATTGCGCTCGCGAAAGTTTCCCTGTCGGCCGAAGAGGCGCGAGGCTTAGGTTTCCTGCGCGACGAAGATTCGATCACGATGAATCAAGACCGTCTGATCGCCGACGCCAAACAGGAAGTGCTGGCCTTAGCGCGTGGCGGTTACACGGAGCCTCAGCAGCGCACTGACATCCTCGCGCTCGGCAACTCGGCGCTCGCCACCCTGAAACTCGGCATCCACCAGATGAAACGCGGCGGCTTCATCTCGGACTACGACGCTTTCATCGGCGAACGGCTCGCGCGCATCCTGACGGGCGGCGATCTCAACCACCCGACGCGCGTGAGCGAACAATACTTGCTCGACCTCGAACGCGAGGCGTTCCTCTCGCTCTGCGGGCAGCGCAAGACGCAGGAGCGCATGGCGGCGATGCTCAAGACCGGCAAGCCGCTTCGTAACTAAACGCGCTAGACGTGCGCACGGTCGTGGACTGAAGGAGCAGAGGGGTGATCGGTCGCGTGCGCGGTGTCGCCGCCGTCTTCTTCGCGCGTGGAGGCGTTTCGTAGATGAGTCTGGGAAAGGCATCGCTCATCATCGCGGCGGCGTCGTTCGTCGTCTACGGAGCGGCCTTTCTGTTGTGGCCTGCGTGGGCAGGCTCTTTCGTCGGTGCAGAGTTCTCCACGGGCAGCGCACGCATCGACGCGCGCGCCACTTACGGCGGCTTCTTTCTGGGCACGGCTGTCTTCTGGGCAATGTGTCTGACGCGCGCCGCATGGTTGCGCGCGGGGCTGGTGTCGCAGGCGGTCGTCCTCGCCGGATTTGTTTTCGGGCGCGCGTTTGGGATAGCGTTTGACGGCGGCGCGAACGCAGCGATCTATGTGTTGCTCGTAGGCGAGATCGTGGGCGTCCTGCTCGCCGTCGTCGCACTCAAACAACTGGGCGCGGATGGCGGCGGAGATCGTGTGTGAGGTTCGAGTCGGAGTGCCAGAGATGGATTATCCTGTGACGCCTGCGGTGAGGCTCTTGCGCGAGCGGAAAGTAGAGTTCGCACCGCATCTTTACACTTACGAGGAGAGGGGCGGGACGCGCCATTCGGCCGAAGCACTCGGCATAGACGAGCACCGGGTCGTCAAGACGCTCGTGATGGAGACGGAGGCGCGCAAACCGCTCGTCGTCCTGATGCACGGCGACCGTGAAGTCTCGACGAAGAATCTCGCTCGCGCTATCGGCGCAAAGAGCGTAAACCCTTGCGACCCGCAGACGGCGCAAAAGCACACGGGCTATCTCGTCGGCGGCACGAGTCCGCTCGGAACAAAGGCGCGCCTGCCCGTCTACGCCGAGCGCACCATCTTCGACTTGCCGAAGATCTACATCAACGGCGGCAAGCGCGGTTTTCTCGTTTCAATCAACCCGCAAGACTTGCGCACGTTGTTGTCCATCGAGGAAGTTGAAGTGGCGATTGAGAAGGATTAGGGTCGCGGGAGTTGCGTGAGAGTTTTAGTTTAAAGAAGCTTTACGGGAAGGATGAATTATGAGAGACGCAGTGATCGTATCGGCTGTTAGGACGGCCGTGGGGAAAGCGCCGAAGGGAACTTTGAGAGACATGCGCCCCGATGAGATGGGTGCGACCGTTATCGCCGAAGCACTCAGGCGCGCTGAAGGTGTCGAGTTGAATGAGGTGGAAGACGTAATCATGGGCTGCGCGATGCCGGAGGCCGAGCAGGGCATGAACGTGGCGCGCGCGGCGGCGATTCGCGCGGGGCTGCCGGTGGAAACTTCGGCCATGACGATCAATCGCTTCTGTTCGTCGGGGCTGCAATCAATCGCGATTGCGGCCGACCGCATCCGCACGGGCGCGGCCGAAGTGATCGTCGCCGGTGGCCTGGAGACGATGTCGCTCATCCCGATGGGCGGCCACACCATCCGCCCGAATCCTTACTTGGTCGAACACTATCCGGACTTTTATCTCAACATGGGACTCGCCACCGAGAACGTCGCGCGCAAGTATGAAGTGTCGCGCGACGAACAGGACGAGTTTTCGTATCGCTCGCACCAGCGCGCCGCCGCCGCGCAGGACGCGGGCAAGTTCGCAGACGAGATCGTGCCGCTCAAAGTCACGTTCGAGGAACTTGACGAGCGCGGGCGCAAACAGCGGCGCGAAGAGACTTTCACGCGCGACGAGGGCGTCAGGCGCGACACTTCGGCCGAGAGTCTCGCGAAGTTGAAGCCAGCATTCCACGCGCAGGGGACGATCACCGCGGGCAACGCCTCGCAGATGTCCGACGGCGCGGCCGCAGCGGTCGTCATGTCGGACGAGCGCGCGCGTGCTCTGGGCTTGCGACCGATGGCGCGCTTCGTGGCCTACGCGACGGCCGGTTGCCCGCCCGAAGAGATGGGCATCGGGCCGGTCTACGCGATCCCGAAGGTCTTGAAGATCGCGGGGCTGACGCAAGATCAGATCGACGTGATCGAACTCAACGAAGCCTTCGCCGCCCAATCGCTCGCAGTCATACGCACGCTCGGACTCGACCCCGAACGCGTGAACATCAACGGCGGCGCTATCGCGCTCGGCCACCCGCTCGGCTGCACGGGCGCGAAGTTGACCGCCACGGCCTTGCGCGAACTCGAACGCCGCAACGGCCGCTACGCGATGGTGACGATGTGCGTCGGCGGCGGCATGGGCGCGGCCGGAATTTTTGAACGATTGTGAGAGAGTTAATAATAGCTATTAGCTCTTAGCTATTAGCGATTAGCTGAAAGACGAAAAACAGAAAGCTAACAGCTAATTGCTAACAGCTAAGGGCTATCCTGAAAGGAGCAAATTATGTCTGCCGTAGCCGAAGAGAGAAAGATCATCGCGGGGGGAAGTTTTCTGATCGAGGAGCGTGCGCCGGAGGAGGTGTTCACGCCGGAGGATTTTACGGAAGAACACCGGATGATCGCCGAGACGACGCGCGAGTTCATGGATAACGAAGTGCGCCCGGCGACCGACGAGTTGGAGAAACACAACTGGCAACTGGCGCGTGAGTTGATCCGTAAGTCAGCGGAGTTGGGGATGGTCGGTGTCAACATCCCGGAAGAGTACGGCGGTCTGGGACTCGATCAGACGAGCGGCGCAATCGTCGGCGAACTGCTCGGGCGCTCGGCCAGTTTTGCCACGACGCTTGGCGCGCAGAGCGGCATCGGGCTGACGCCGATTCTCTACTTCGGCACGGAAGAGGCCAAGCGCAAGTATCTCCCGCGGATCGCTTCGGGCGAGATGGTGTCGGCCTACGCTTTGACCGAGGCCGGTTCGGGTTCGGACGCGATGGCCGCCAAAGCCACCGCGCGCCTCAGCGCGGACGGCACGCACTACATCTTGAACGGCGAGAAGATGTGGATCACGAACGGCGGCTTCGCAGACGTGTTCATCGTCTTCGCCAAAATCGACGGCGACAAGTTCAGCGGCTTCATCGTCGAACGTCAGGAGGGACTGACGAACGGCGCGGACGAGCACAAGATGGGCATTAAAGGATCGAGCACGACCGCCCTCGTCCTCAACGACGCGAAGACGCCCGTGGAGAATCTACTGGGCGAGGTCGGCAAGGGCGCGAAGATCGCGTTCAATATTTTGAACATCGGTCGCTTCAAACTCGGCGCGATGTGCAACGGCGGGATGAAGCTGATGCTGCACGAAGCTGTGCGCTACGCGAACGAGCGCCACCAGTTCGGCCGTCCCATCTCTTCATTCGGCGCGATCAAAGCGAAGCTGGCAGAGATGGCGATCAAGACGTGGGTAGGCGAAACGATGGTCTATCGCACGCTCGGTCTGATCGAAGCGGCCATCAGCGGCGAGACGGATTCGGACGCGAAACTGCGCGGCATCGAAGAGTACGCGGCCGAGTGTTCGATCATCAAAGTCGCGCTCTCCGAATACTGCGATTTCGTGGCCGACGAGATGGTGCAGATTTACGGCGGCTACGGCTATTCGGCAGACTATCCGGCCGAGCGCGCCTATCGCGACTCGCGCATCAACCGCATCTTCGAAGGCACGAACGAGATCAACCGCATGTTGATTCCCGGTCGCATGATGAAGAGCGCGATGTCAGGTCGGCTCGCGCTCCTGCCCGCCGCGCAGAAGTTGATGGACGAAGTCTTGTCGCCGTCGCTTCCTTCGTTTGACGAAGAAGAGGGTGTGCTCGCAGCCGAGTTGAAACTCACGCAGCAAGCGAAGAAGGTGGCCTTGATGACTCTGGGCACGGCCGCGCAGAAATACATGGCGAAGCTGGCCGACGAGCAGGAGATACTGATGGGCGTGGCCGACATAACGATGGACGTGTACGCGATGGAGTCGGCCATTCTGCGCGCGCAGAAACTCGCCGCCAAACAGGGCGAGGCGGCAGCCGCGCGCTACATCGATATGGTGCAGGTCTTCTGCAACGACGCCGTGCAGCGCATCGAAGCGCGCGCCAAGAACACGCTCGCCGCCATGAGCGAAGGCGACGAACTGCGCACGCTTCTCGCAGCCCTGCGCCGCTTCACCAAACAGACGCCCATCAACACCGTCGCCGCCCGCCAACGCATCGCCGACGTGCTGATCAAGGCGAACAAGTACGCTTACTAAAGCACAAGGAAAAAGGGGCAAGGGTAAAGGGAAAAGGAGAAGACGTAACGCTTCTTTCTTTTCCCTTTTCCTTTCCGCTTTAACCTTTCCCCACGACCCTTTATATTCCCGACATGCGCATCATCCCTATCTCGCTGCCGACGCCGTTTTACATCGGGCCGGTGAACGTCTATCTGATCGCGGAAGACCCTGTGACTTTGATCGACACGGGGCCGAAGACGCCGGAGGCTTTGGAGGCTCTGCGCGAGGGCTTGAGGCGTGCGCGCTTTCGCGTCCTTGATATTCGGCGCATCGTGCTGACGCACGCGCACGAGGATCATTGCGGGCTGGCAAAGTCTCTGCGTGATGAAGCCAGGGAGGCGGAAGTGCTCGTCCACGGATGGGAGACTGGACACAGGCAGGGGCGGCTCGAATACGAGGAGCATCGCGCGCTGTTGTTGAAGGCCGGAGTGCCGTCGGAGGAAGTGGAAGCGATGCGGCGGATGTACGAGGGCGTGCGCCGCTTTGCTGACGCACTTGAAGACGAAGAACACCGTGAGCTTGTGGACGATGCGGAGTTGGAATTTGAAAGCGGCGCTCTGCGCGTCGTGCACACGCCGGGGCACACGCCCGGTTCCTGCTCTTTTCTGCGCGAGGCCGACCGCACGGTGATCGCGGGCGACTGCGTGTTGAAGCGCGTCACGCCGAACCCTGTGCTGTCGCCCGATCCCATCAATCCTTCGCGGCGTTTTCCGTCGCTGGCGGAATATCTCGTGAGCTTGGCGCGCTTGCGTAGTTTCGCGCCGACGCTCGTGCACGGCGGGCACGGCGAGGCGGTCGAGGATTTCGAGGAGTTGTTTACGCGCTACCTGCGAGCGATACGTGAGCGGCAAGCGGAGGTCTTGCGCCTCGTACCGAAGGGCGGCGCGAGCGCCTGGGAAGTGGCGCGCGAGATGTTCCCGGAGGCTGAGGACGTGCATCGCTTCCTCGCCGTCTCAGAGGCCGTGGCGCATCTCGACCTGGCGCACGGGGAGAACAAACTCGCGCTGGAAATGACGAGCGACGGACGAGAGGTCTACCGCCGGAAGCACGGTTAACGGCGACTGAGAAGTCTCTCTGCCTTAATCCGACGAACGACAACGGCCGCCCGTCAACTCAAATGACGGGCGGCCGTTGTCGTTTAACCGGAAGCGTTTCGTTCCGGCCTGTTTTTGTCAGGGCGGAAATTCTTCCGCGCTACTGGTTGCGTGCGGCGCGCGCCTTGCCGCTCGCTCCGGCTTTGGTCGCATCAGCCTTGACGGGAATGCTCGACGTGGCGGGCAGCGCTTCGACGTTGACGAGGAAGCGGAAGTTACCCTCTTGTTGCACGCCTAAAAGAAACTGTACGTCAATCGTGTTACCGGAAGCGAGCGAGCCGTTCGGCGGGATGACGGTCAGGCTGGAATTGTAGCCGCCGCCGATTGGCTGTGTGGGCGGCTCTTCAAGCGTCAAGCCCGTCACGGTCGCAACCGTCTGCCCGGCCGAGTTCGTGACCGTACCCGAAGAACTGAGGACGCGCAGGTCTGCTTGCGGTGCGGTTGCGACGGGCGAGTTGAGAGTCGTGATGTCAACGACGCGGAAGCGCAGGCGCGTGATTGGGTCGGGCGTGGTGTTGGTGAAACGGCGCTGGATGCTGAGCGTGCCGAAAGCAGCCGTCGTCGGATTTGCGCCCGCCGAACTGCGCACGCGATTGGGCGAAGCGGTGGCGGGCTGCGCCGGGTCGATGAGCGAGGCTTTGATGACGTTGTTGCGCTGGACGGGCGAAGTGGTGGAGTTCTCCGGCCCCGGCGCACCGAGCAGGACGGCGGTTGAGCCGGTCGAGGTGGTGATGTCGCCCGTGGCGGAAATCAACACGAAGTCCGCCGAGTTGTTGTTCGTGTCCTGCGGAAATCCGTTCGCGCCGAAACGACGCACGTAGCTGAACTGGTCTGCGGCATCCGTGACGGTGGCAGCGGGGCCGGGCGCGATTCCCGTGCCTTCGGTCAAAGCCGGACGCGCCGTGCCCGTGCCCGTGAAGGCAACCGCGTCGAGGCGCTCGGCAAAGGTTCCGCCTGTGCAGTTCGCCAAGTTGTTGGTGAGGCAGAGGGCGATGCCCGTGTTATCGCCGATGCCCGTCGTGTAAGATTGATTGCTGGCCGCGTAGGTGCTCAGGCTGTAGAGGCCGGTGCCGGTGCTGAGCGTGAACAGATAGTGGCCGCGCGGCGGGATAGTTGTGTTGGCCGGCGCGGTCGCTAAGGTGTTCGTGCCGTTCCCAGCGGCCTGCAAGCTGACGAGAGTTAAATTGCTGATGTTGAGCGGGCCATCGGTGTTGTTATAGATTTCGACGAACTCGTCGTTCGCGCCGCTCGCAGTCGTCGTAGCGCCGTCCGGGTCTGGGCCGCGAAAACGAAATTCGGTGATCAGAACCGAGGAAGGGTTTTGCGCTTGAGCCGTCTCGAAGGCGGAAAAGGTTAAGCCGAGAAAGAGAGTCGCTGCGAGCGCGCCGCAAAATCTGGTGAGCGAGGACATAGTTCGAAAGTCTCCTTAGGGTTAGCGGGAAATTAAAGTTGAAACGCTGCCCGCCGCACTACGCTCTTTGTCTTCGTGGTGAATTCAGGACAGCACCTCTGAGGGGGAGCCTAGACCATACGACAGACATTCTCGTCTGGTCAAACCGCGAAGGTTTAACGAATTGTTACCCGAAGAAGCCCGTAGAAACGAGCGCATCCGATCCGCATCGAGAGACGCGCGCCACTGTAAACTGAGCATTGAAAACGACCGCCGCAACACCACTTCGAAGTGATGTTGCGGCGGTCGTTTCTGTGTGAGCGAAAAAGCACGTACGAGTCGTTCGTGGTGTGAGCGAACGGCGCGCGTCGTGTCCGTTCTATTTGTTGCCTGCTGCTGCGGCGCGGCGCTTGGCCGACGTCCCTGCTTTGGTTTGACCTTCGGCGATTGTGCCGCCCGTCGGCGCGGGCAGTGCTTCGACGTTGACGAAGAAGCGAAAGCGGCCGTTCGCCTCCACGCCGAGCAGGAACTGGACGTTGATGCTCGCGCCGTCGGCGAGCGGCGTGGCGAGCGAGAGCGTCGAGTTGAACGCGCCGCCATTCGGCTGGCCGTGCATGTCCGTCTCAAGCGTCGTGCCCTCGATGTTGGTTATCGTCGTGGGATTGTCGGAGCAGAGGTGCGGCGTTCCGCTCTCGCTCTGGCAAGTCGCGGCTACCTGCGAGGAAGTGATGGCGCGCAAGTCCGCGATGCCGTTTTCGCTGCCCAAGCCTTCGGGGAAGGTGGTGATGTCAACGATGCGGAAGCGCAGGCGTGTGACCTGCGCGCCCGTGTTGTTGGTGAAGCGGCGGCGGATAGAGATCGTGCCGAAAGATGTGGGCGACGCGCCCGCGCCCGAACCCGCGCCCGTGCGGCGCTCGAAGCGGCACGCGCTCGGCAGCGACGGGTTGACGGCGATGCTCGCGCATTGCGTGTCCACGAGCGACGCCTTGATCGTGTCGTTGCGCAGGACTGGCGACGAGAGATTTTCCGGGCCGGGCGCACCGAGACGACTGCAAGCGAAGTTGGCCGTGCTTGTGCAGAGATTGTTGCCGTTCGTGTCAACGAGGAGGAAGTCGGTCTCGTTGTTTCCCGTGTCTTTCGGCAAGCCGCCGCGCGTGTCGCGGTAGAGGCTGAAGTTACTGTTAATGGCTGTTGTGATCGGCGGGTAGCCCGTGCCTTCCACGTAGACCGGGTTCGCCTCGGCGCTCGTGCCGACGGCATCGAGGCGGTTGGTCGTGTTGAAGCCCGCCTGATTCGACGTGTTGAAGAGAGCGATTCCGGCGTTTGCGGGGATGTCCTCGTTCAAGGTGTTGTTGCCCGTGGCGGTCGTGCCGCTGCCCGCCGGGTAGGCGCTGCTGCTGTAAGAGCCGGTGCACGCGCCGCCGCCGTTGTTGACGGCGAGATAGTGGCCGCGCGCCGGGATGGTCGTGCCCGCCGTGATGGTGAACAGGACGTTGTTGTTCGACTGCGCGACGGCGAAGCCGAGCGAACCGGCGTTGCCCGCCGGGACGGTGTAGGGAGTGCCAGACGTGTTGTAAATCTCGACGAACTCGTCGCACGAGCCGGTCGGGCCGAAGGTGCGAAACTCGCTGATGATGAGCGGCGCGTTGGTCGAAGCGGTGAAGATCGCCGTGTCGCCGGGAACGCCCGTGTTCGGTGCGCCGGGCGTGCCGTAAGAGTTGGCATCGACGGCGAAACGCGCGCCCGTGTCGTTGTCCTGATAAGCGGCGAGCGTGTCGGCCGTCGGGACGAAGCGGACGGCCGCGTTCGACGGAATGCCCGACGAGCCGTTGATGTTGTCAGTCGTCGTCGCGCCGTTGTTATCGCCCCACGTTGCGCCCGCGATGTAAGACGTGTTTGTGCCTGCGAGTGTCTGGTCAACGAGCGGCCCGGTCGCGCGCGTGCCTGCGTAGACATGTATGTTATCGCTGGCCGCGTTGTCTATCGTACCCGTCACCGTGAGTCCGGCGGTTGAGCCGATGATAAGCACGAGTTTGCGGTTGCCGTCCGTCGTGCTCGTGTCTTCGGCGAGCGTGTTGGTGTTGGCCGCGGGAGTCGTCAAGACGATGACGACGAAAGTGCCCTGCGGGACGTTGGCGAGGTAGGCGGCGGCGGGCAGCGTCACGTCGCCCTCGGTCGCACTCGTCGCGCCCGCGCGCGTGCCCACGTCGGAGATCGTCCAGCCCTGCATGTTGACGCCGCCGGGTTTCGTCACGAGCAGTTCGATATATTCTTTGCCGGCGGTCGGGTTGACGACGAACTCGTTGATCACTACGTCGTCTTCGGCCTGCGCGAAGGCAGCGTCGGAACTTGAGAAGGCGAAGCCCAAAGCGAGCGTTGCGAGGGCTGCGAAAAATAGTTTGCGAAGGGATGGCATAGAAAAAATCTCCTGTGAAATTTGGCGATCAAGTTTGGAAAGCAACAGCGGGCAGTTCGTGACCTCGTGCGTCATTCGAGTTGCGAGCGGGCGGCGTTTAACTAACGCCTTCTGTCGGGTTTGCTGCTTAAAATTCCGGGAAAGCGAATTTTTCGAGGCGCTGCGAGAATAAGGCAGACGCCCTGCGCGGTCAACTCAACTGCCCCTCGGGTTTTCGGTTACATCATTTATCTGCTTCACGGACGCGCCCGCTGAAACTTTTTCCACGCACGCCACATCTACCTCGACAGTCGCCCAAGGTGCGCGGCAGTGGCGGCGACCGTTCACTTGATCACTTCAAACTCGAAGTAGATGGTCTTGCCGCGAATCACGTAGCAGAGGTAAGTCTCCCAGAAGCGGCGTATGAAGCGTAAGGCCGGATAACGGTTGCAACTGTTGACGAGAAGTTCGATTCCGAAGGCGCGCCAGAGTTTGAGGAGCGTGACGCGGATAACGCGCGGGCGCAAGGTCACGTCGCTGTAGAAGGCGAAGTCGGGGCGCTTGCCTGTGAAGTAGGCGAAGGATTCGGTCGTCAGGTGATGACGATGGGTCGGGTCTGTGTAGGAAGCGATGTCGGAATAGTGCGGCGTGTCGAGGCGTATGAGGCCGCCGGGCTTGGTGATGCGATGCAGTTCGGCCATGACGGCCAGCACGTCGTCGATGTGTTCGATGACTTGATTGCCGACGACGATGTCGAACTCGTTATCGGGAAACGGGTAGGGCACCGAATCCAGATCGTGAATCACGTCGGCGTGCGTCTTCGGGTTGCTGTCGAGGCCGATGCTGCCGGGCGTCTTTTTGATACCGCAGCCGATGTCGAGAATTTTCATCGCGGAGAAATTAACTCAAGTGCGCGCCGCGGCGCAAAAACGAAAGCGCAGGGCGACGGCGCGAAATTTTCGGAACCGCGACTCAGAGGCGTGCGTGAAATCGGCAGAAATCTCTCTCTCGGAGGAATGTTTTTATGTTCGGTAAAAGGATGATTCTTTCCCTCGCATGTTTGTTGCTCGTCTTGGTCGCTCAGAGCGCGGCGCGGGCGCAAGCGGAAGCGCAGGGTCGTGGCAGCGGCAGGAGTGCAGACGGCGCGCGCGTGTTCGTCTTCGGCGGCGGCAACCATCTCGGCGTGTCTGTCGAAAGCGTGACGCGCGAAAACATGAGCGGCTACAACCTGACGGGCGATCCGCGCGGCGTGGCCGTGCGCGAAGTTTCGCCTGACAGCCCTGCGGCCAAAGCGGGACTGCAAAAGAACGACGTGATCCTGCGCTTTGACGGCGAGCAGGTTTCGAGCGTGCAGAAACTCCAACGCCTTATCAACGAGAGCGCGCCCGAACACACGGCGCGGCTCTCGATCAGTCGCGGGGGCGCGGAGCAGGAAGTCTCGGTCAAACTAACAAAGCGCGAAGGCTACGCGCCCGGCGCGTTCGGCGAGTTCAGATTTCCCGAAGGTCAAACGTTTAACTTCGACGCAGAAGGATTGAAACGTCGCGCCGAAGAGTTGGCGCGCAACTCGGAGGAATGGAAAAACCGCGCGAAAGAGTGGAAAGAGAATTCGGAAGAGTGGCGCAAAAATATGGAGAAGTTTCGCGCCGAAGGCTTCGGCAACAACTTCACGCTCGTCTACGGCGGGACGGGTCGCCGCATCGGCATCACCACGCAGACCTTGACGGGACAACTCGCCGATTACTTCGGCGTCTCCGGGCGCGACGGTCTGCTCGTCACCTCAGTGACAGAGAACAGTCCCGCTTCGAAGGCCGGAATCAGGGCGGGCGACGTGATCACGGAAGTTGACGGCACGCGTCTGAAAAATGCGGGCGAACTCGCGCGCGCTCTCAACCGCAAAGACGAGGGCGAAGTGTCGCTGACAATCGTGCGCGACAGGAAGACGCGCACCGTTAAAGTGAGGCCGGATCGGACGCAGAACAACCCGACGTTCTTCACGCCGGGCGCGGCGGCCGTAGCCGGGATTGCGCCCGTGGCCTTGATCGCGCCGCACGTCCGAATCGCGCCGCCCGCCGCGCCGGTTCCGCTCGTCGCCCCGAGCATCAACGTCACGCCGCGCGTCAACGTTATGCCGCTGCGCGCACCGGCCGCGCCACGCGCGCCGGTCGCGCCCATCAGTCGCGGCGTGTGGGTTTTGTAGAGAGCGATACGTAGCGATAGGTGTCGCGCGAGCGGCGACAGTTGGAGAGTCGAACAGAGCTTGTAGTTGAAACCACGAAGGCACACGAAACAACACGAAGAAGAAGTTAGTGTTGTTTCGTGTGCCTTCGTGGCTTCTTGTTTTGTGAATCGCTCCTGATCGTTTCCGTTAGGGGCGCAGTTCGCGTAGTTCGCGTTCGGCGTCGGCGTATGCGCCGTCTTTGATGTTGCCGAGACTGATGGCCGCTTCGAAGGCCTTGATCGCTTCCTCTCTGCGTTCGAGGAAGGCGAGGATGCGACCCATCGCCGTGTAGGCGCGCGAGATGAGCGGGCGGTCTGTTTCGGACGTGGCCGAGTTGATGGCAAGACGGTAGTTGGCGAGCGCGCGCCCTAAACGTTCGTCACGGACGCTTTCGACGAAGGCGTCGCTGGCCGAGATGCTGGCCGCCTGCGCGAGCGCGAAGAAGATGCGCGGCTCGCCGCCCTGCTCCGCGAGCAAGGCGCGCAGGCGCGTCTCGGCCTCTGTGTAGTTTTTCGCGCGCAGCAGTTGGTTGATCTCGGCAATGCTCCGGTCGAGCGCGGCGCGGCGTTCGTCCGCACGCACGTCTTCGTTCGAGCGATTGGAGAGCGCACGCGCCGTCTCTCGGCGCAAGGCCGCCACGCGTTCGCGCGCCGCAGCGTATTCCGCCGGGCGTTTCAATTCGCGAGCCGCATCGACGCGCGCCATCATGTCGGCGAAGAAGTCTGCGAAGTCGAACCCGGCGATCTCTTGATCGCGCAGTTGTTCGGAGAAGTAGAAGGCGAGCACCGCGCCGCGCTCGTAGGCGTCGGCCAGCTGTGCGGTCAACTCGTCTTCGATCAAGGCGCGGTCGGCCTCCGCCTCTTTGGAGATAGCGGCGCGCTCCGACTCTTTCGCGCGTTGCAGGCGCACGCTCGTCTGCTCTGCGAGTGCGCGCGTGCGTGCGAGGTAGTTCAAGCGTGCGTCGGCGGCGATGACGAGCGAGCGTGCTACGGCCGGGAACACATCGGGCAACTGTAGACCGGCGGGCGCGTTCCTGGCGCGTTCATCCAACAGTCCGCGAATCGCTTCGCGCTTCAGAGCAACGTCGCGGTTGAAGCGCAGGACGATCGGATCGATGACGTATTGCAGGTAGGCGCGGCGAACTTCGGACGAAGCCGGATCGATGCCTTGCGGCACGACTGCGAAATAGTCGTCGCCGATGATGCGGAAGTTGATCGAGCCGGTGACGGCCAACAGGTCTGGCACGAGGCGGAAGCGGCGTTCGCGTTCGCGCGTGGTGAAGCGTGGCTGTTCGTCCTTCTTCGGTTTCGCCGTCGGCGTCTTGACCGGCACGCGTTCGAGCGTGAGCGTGACGGGGCGCGTGTGCAGGTAGGCGAGCACGGCGCGCAGCATCTCGGAAGTTTGCGGGCGCAGGCGGTCGCCCTCCGCCTGATGCGCGGCGAGGTAGGCAGGCAGGCGCTCGGCTATCCCGGACTTTGTGTAGAACTCGCGCAGGAGCGGCGCGAAGTCGAGCACGTCGAGCACGCCGGGGAAGAGATCGTCGGATCGCGGGGGCGCGTCGAAGGTGGGCGCAGGGCCGAGCGCGTAGGCCAGAGAGACGTAGCGCGCCGCCTGTTCGGCGGGCGTCGCCGCAGGGTCTTTCAGTTTGTTCAACTCGTAGAAGCGACGCAGGCGCGTGCGCAGTTCGGCGTCCAGATTCTCCTGATCGCGGCGGACGAGCGCGCGAAACTCGGAGGGCTGACGACCGGCAGGCGTCGGGTCGAAACCGGCGGCGTCGAGCGCGGCCATCATCACCAGCAGGCGCGGCTCGGCTTCGATCCGCACGCCGTAATCCGACAGGTCGAGCGTGCCGGAACGCATCGACTGAGGGCGCGGCGTCGGCTGAGTTTGCGCCGACGCGCCCGGCGTTGCGGCAGGCCGCGTCGTCTGCGCAGTCGTAGGAGAACTACTTTGAGCGAAAGCCGCCTGCCAAAAGGCGAGCACGGCGACGATAACGTATAAATGCTTCTTCATGCGTGTCACAACAACTTGCGATTAATAACTTATGTGTGAAGTTTCCGCGCCGGGAAGGAACTCTCGAAATCACTACTCAGCACTACTTAAAGATGCCGCTTCCGTCGTGCCGGATGCCAGCCGAAGAAACGATGAAGTAAAAGCGGTGAATAGTAAATGGTAAATAGTGAATGGAGCAAAAGCCGTCTTCTACCATTTACCATTTACCATTTACTATTCACCAGTCTTCCCTTCATCGTTTTCTTTCATCTTTCGACGCGCGCGGAGCAGCTTTAAGGTAACAGGATAGGCGGCGAGGGAACAAACGACGGAGAGAACCGTGCCGCCGATGGAGAACGGGAGGACGATGTCCCAGAGATGCACGAAGAGTTGTTGCCAGTAGGCGGCGGTCAGCAGATGCGGCTCTTGCAGTAGTCTCAAGCCCTCTTCGGGCAGGCTCAAGGGGCGTCCCATCAGGAGCGCGCCGACGGCATAAGAGGCGGCGATGATGGGGACGAGCGTGAGAAAAGGGTTGTTGAGAAAAGTGCCGGTGTAGATGGCGATCTTGTTGAAGCGGAACAGAAAGGCAACGACCGTTGCCATGATGGTGTGGAGTCCGAGAAAAGGCGAGAAGGCGATGAAGACGCCCACGGAAAAAGCGAGCGCCGTCCGCTCCGGCGGGTCGTCAACCGCGAGCAGACGGCGAAAAGCGGCGCGAAACATAGGCTGGTAAATGGTAAATGGTGAATAGTAAATGGTGAAGAGACGATGATCTCTTCCAGCTTACGATTCACCATTTACCATTTACCGGTTATTTGAAGCTGTTGAGTGCGCTCGACTCGTCGTCGTAAGTGTCGAAGACGGTGAGCAACTTGGTGATGGCGAGCAGGTCTTGAATCTTCTGGGTCAGGTTGAGCAGCTTGAGCTGGCCGCCTTCGCGGCCGATGGCCGTGAAGCTGGCGACGAATTCGCCGATGCCGCTCGAATCCACGTAGCTGACCTGCGAGAGGTTCAAGAGAATCTTCTTCTTGCCCTCGTCGATCAACCTGCGGATGGCGCTGCGCAGTGCGACCGAGCCTTCGCCGATGGTGATCTTGCCGCTCATGTCGAGGACGGTCACATCTCCGGCCTGACGCTCTACGATGTTTAGTTCAGCCATTGCTCTGAAATCTCCTTCAAAGATAGTCCGTATGTTTAGTCCGTTAATCGGTTGTGCAAACGACTCTTCGGGTAGTGCGTACGACAAGTGCGAGCGACGGGCAACTGACCAAGAGGGCAACGGACGACGGACGAATCTGTTAACGCCTCTTCGTCATGCGCACGACCGTGCCGCCTTCCGGGTGGGGCAACCATTCCACCGTGTCCATGAAATTGCGCATGAACAGGATGCCGCGCCCAGACGCTTTCAGCAGGTTCTGCTCGGCCGTCGGGTCGGCGACTGACGACGGGTCGAAGCCCGTCCCGCGGTCGCGCACCGTCACCACCAGTTCGCTGCCCGCATCCGTAAAAGCGATCTCGACCGGCTTGGAGGCGTCCTGTTTATTGCCGTGCAGGACGGCGTTCGTGACGGCCTCGCGCACGGCCATGTCGAGGCCGAAGGCGGCGTCTTCGCTCAGTTGCAGACGCTCGGCCACCTCGTCGGCTTTGGCGGCCGCTTCGGCAATCGCCTCGATGTTGCTCGGCAATATCAGTTCAGTCGTCGCTTCAGTCACAGTTGCAGACCGAGACCTCTCTTCAAAGAGAACCCTCCGGGCGGGCGTGCCTTCGACGCCGCCGCGCATCAAACGTGTGAAAGCAAACCGGAAGCCTGGACAATTTAAGACGCGCGCTGCGCATGTGTCAAGAAAGAGCACACGAGCGAGCCACTAAATCCGGGCGGGCGGCGAAGGTTCACATTTCAAACGTCGGAGAGAAAAAGGGGCGGAAGCTCAACTCCCACCCCTCTCCGATGTGTGCGTGTTCGACCGTGCGCGTGTTTGATGGTCGCTTTACCCTTCGCGGCGACGGCGGCGCAGTTTCGCGGCGGCTGCGCCCGCAAGCCCGGTTCCGAGCAGGATTAACGTCGCGGGTTCCGGCACTGGATCGGCCGCAGCCGGCGAGAAGACGAAAGTTGCCTGATTGCGAATGTTAAAGGGGCCGAACCCGGTGAAGGTGAAGGTGGCAAATCCCGATCCCGTCAGTTCAAAAAAGAGAGAGGGCAACCCGGTGGTCGAATTCGCGCTGACGCTGCCGGTGAAAGTGAAGGGAAGGACGACGGGACTGAGATCGTCGGGAATGGTGAAGACCGGCACGGTGAATTGCATGCCCGAACCGATAGGGACGTATCCCGATCCCGGCCCGTAGTTCACGCCGTTGTATGAGAGGCTCTGCGACACGGTGAGTCGTGCCTGAAACGTGCCGCCGAAGCGTGTGCCGGGTTGGCAGAAGCCACACAGTTGTTGTTTCGGCGCTGACCCGTCGTGGCCGCTAAAGCTGAAATTCGGCGAGGTTAAGGTCATACCGAAGTTACTGAGACCGACCGGCGTGCTGGCCGAGCCGCCCGTGATGACGACGGGGATGGCCTTGGCCGTCGAGGCGCAGAATAAGAGCACGAAGGGCAGAAAGAGTAAGAAGGCCAGAGCCTTGGTCGGGCGTTTGAAGTCGAGCGTGGCGTGCATTGGCAGGGGGCGCATGTTGGTAGTTCTCCTGAGTTACCCGTTGACCGGGGATTACAAGCTATATCCTTTCCCGCAGTCTGTAAAGGGAAAAGAGGCGTCGCCCGGCGGGCTGGTTTGAATTCTGAGACAACATTTATGCGGTTAGCATTTTCAAACCGACCCATTACGGAAATGTCGAATGTCACGTCTCTTCCTTTTCCCTCGCCTTTCGCCCTTCGCCTTCCTTCTTTTAAGATGGCTGCATGAAGATGCAACCGGCGAACAGTTTGCGCGGACGCGTGCGCGTGCCCGGCGACAAGTCGATCTCGCATCGCGCGGCGATGATAGCTGCGCTCGCGGAGGCGGGCGGGCGTTCGCGCCTCACGAATTATTCGACGAGCGCCGACTGCGCTTCCACACTCGCCTGCCTCTCGACGCTCGGCGTGCGCGTCGAGCGCACAGGCGACGACGTAATCGACATCGAGGGGGCGGGCGTTCGTTTGGCGCATGCGCCCGGCGAAGTGCTCGACTGCGGCAACAGCGGCACGACGATGCGTCTTCTGGCAGGGTTGCTCGCAGGGCAACGGTTCGCTTCCGAGTTGACGGGCGATGCTTCGCTACGCACGCGCCCGATGCGACGCATCATCGAACCTTTGGAATTGATGGGCGCGCGCATCTCGTCTGTAGATGGACGCGCGCCGCTCCGCATTGAAGGGCGCGCGCCGCTTGCGGCCATCCGTTACGCTTCGCCGGTGGCAAGCGCGCAGGTCAAGTCGTGCGTACTGCTCGCGGGGCTGAACGCGGAGGGACGCACCGAAGTCTGCGAAGCGCGCGGCGCGACGCGCGACCACACGGAGCGCCTGCTCTCCCTGTTCGGCGCGGATGTGCACACGGAGTTGAAAGATTACGAAGGCCGTCTCGCTCCCGTAGTCTCGCTCGAAACTCCTGCGCGTCTGCATGCGCGCGATTGCAGCATCGCGGGCGACATCTCTTCGGCCGCCTTCTTCGCCTCGGCCGCCGCGATGCTTCCCGGTTCCGACGTGACGCTCGCCTCTGTCGGCCTCAACCCGACGCGCACAGGCGTGCTCGAAGTCCTGCACAGGCTCGGCGCGGACGTGGTTGTCACAGACAGGCGCACGGAGTCGGGCGAAGAGGTGGGTGATGTGCGCGTGCGTGCGCGGCAGGACGGCGGACTCGCACCGGCGTTCGCGGGCGCAAACGTTTTGCGCGGCGAGTTGATCGCGAATCTGATAGACGAGTTGCCCGTCCTGAGCGTGCTCGGCACGCAGGTCGAAGGAGGCTTGGAGATTCGAGACGCGGCGGAGTTGCGCGTCAAGGAGACGGATCGCATCGGCGCGATGGTCAAAAATTTGCGCGCGATGGGCGCGGAGGTTGAAGAATACGTGGACGGCCTTTCAGTGCGTGGCCGCACACAACTGCGCGGTGCGCGGCTCGAATCCTACGACGATCATCGTGTGGCAATGGCCTGTGCCGTTGCGGCGCTTCTATGCGCGGGCGAGTCGGAACTGTCCGGGGCAGACGCAGTCGCCGTCTCCTTCCCCGAATTTTTCACCCTGCTCGAATCGGTGACAAAGTGATGAACGATCGAGAGACGAAGGCGCACACGCACACACGCCGCATCGTCCTCACGGGTTTCATGTGCGCCGGGAAAACGACCATCGCACACGCGCTCGCCGCGCGTCTCAACTGCGCCATGCTCGACACGGATGATCTCATCACCGAGCGCGCAGGCCGCAGCATCGAAGCCATCTTCGACGAGGATGGCGAGACGCGCTTTCGTCAAATAGAGACCAAGACGCTCCGCGCCGTTTTATCAGGAGACGCGCGCGCGGTCATCGCCCTCGGCGGCGGAACCTGGACGCTCCCCGCAAACCGCGCTCTCGTCAACAAGCACCGTTGCCTGACCGTCTGGCTCGACGCCCCGTTCGAACTGTGCTGGCAACGCATCGAACGCTCGCATCACGCGCGCCCGCTCGCACGCGAACGCGAACGCGCGCTCCGTCTCTACGCAGCGCGCCGCGCCGACTACGCGCTCGCCGCTTTGCGCGTCTCCGTCACAGAAACGCGCAGCGCGGAAGATACGGCCGCAGAGATCGCGTCTATAATCGGGCGACAGAATTTTTCAGACGAACACGAAGAATCAGAGGGAGAAAACAGCGATGGCTAAAGATACGGCCGATGCCAAAGCCTTGAAAGTAGCGCGCGCCTTGAAGAACGCGGACAACTGGAAACACCTCGCGCGCTGGCACGGCGACGGCTACTACGAACTGCAAACGGAAGACACGGGCGACACACCCGTCCGCCTCTTCTTAACCAAACAACTTTTGGACGACGCCGAAGACATACTCTATCGCCAGATCGTCAACGCGACGCGCTTCCCCGGCGTGCGCATGGTCGTCATCACGCCCGACACGCACTACGGCTACGGCGTCCCCGTCGGCTGCGTCCTCATCACCGACGCCGACGCAGGCGCAGTCGCCATGGGGCCTGTTGGCTACGACATTGGCTGCTTTACGGCTGATACGCTCGTCCCGTTGGCTGATGGTCACGTCTACACGCTCGGTGAACTGGCCGCGCGCGGCGGGGGAATTTTCGTCTACGCGCTCTCGCAAGAACAGAAGATCGTTGTCGCCAAAGCGGCAGCCAAAAAGACCCGTACAAATGCGCCGCTCGTCAAAGTGACGCTCGATAACGGTCGTGAACTTCTCTGCACGCCCGACCATGAGTTCATGCTACGTGATGGAACTTACCGTCAGGCGCAAGAACTCACTCCGCGCACTTCTCTGATGCCGTTTTACGCACGCCGGGATAAAGACGGGTACAGCGTCGTAAGACATCCGGCGACGGGCAAGGAGCAGAGAGTTCACTGGATTATGGCGCGGAGCGGCATGCTCGGCGAAATTCCGGCCTACGAAAGACAGAGGACGATTATCCACCACAAAAATTTCACCCCTTCGGATAACCGGCCTGAGAATCTTGTATTCATGGGCGATAGAGAGCACATGAGCTACCACAAGTCTATCGTCGAACGAAATACACATTTTCACTCGGAGTCTTTTGAAGCCAAACGCAAAGAGGCTTTATCGGCCAAGGCCAAAACTGTTGACGGTCATGCCTACTTTGCACAACGCGGTACGGCTAACATCCTGGCTTACATGGCTAACAATGCGGAGCACTTCAAAAAGTCTGTAGCGGGAAATGGAGAGCGCGGCAAGAAGTATTTAGAGGTTTATAACACCAGTCCCGAAGGACGTAAAAAGTCTTCCGAAGTCGCACACCGTCAATACACCTGCGAGACCTGCGGCGAAGTTGTGGTTGGTGGTTTCGGTATTCATAACCACCGCCGCTGGCAACACGGCTACAACCATAAAGTCATCTCAGTCGAACGGCTAGATGAAAGGGCGGACGTGTATTGTTTGACCGTGCCTGAGTATGGCAACTTCGCCCTCGATGCGGGCGTGTTCGTGCATAACTGCGGGATGATGTCGGCGCGTTCGGAGGTGGAGGCGGGGGCGGCGACGCCGGAGAAGCGTCTGGAGTTTAATCGCGCGGTGATGGAGCGCGTTGACATGGGCGCGGGCGGGAAGAGCGTGCGGCTCGGCGAATTGTCGAAAGGGGAGTTTAATAATCTGGTGCGCGGGGGCGCGGAGTATTACGTCGAGAAATACGGGGCGACGTTTGATCGCAGCCGTGCGGAACGGCATCGCATCCCGGTGGATGATGATTGGCAGATTCCGTGGGGCGGGAAGGGTCGGCCGGAGCGCGGCTTGAATCAGATGGGCAGCCTCGGCGGCGGCAACCATTTCATCGAACTGCAAAGGTCTGAACAGACGGGCACGATCTTCGTGCAGGTGCACACGGGCAGTCGGGGCTTCGGGCACGGGCTGGCGACCAACTATTTCGAGTTGGCGCGCGAGGAACGTCCCGATGCGATCACCGACATAGATCTCGGTTACTTCACCCCCGACTCGCGCCATTACCGCGACTACCTGAACGCCGTCGCCGCCGGGGGCAACTACGCGATTCTCAATCGCCTGATCATCTTCGAGCAGGTGTCGGACGCCTTCCGCGAAGTGTTCGGCCAGGAGCTTGAGTTGATCTACGAGATCAGCCACAACCTCGTGCAGCGCGAGTGGCATCCGGATTTCGGAGAGGTGTGGGTGCATCGCAAAGGCGCGACGCGCGCTTTCCCCGCAGGACACCCTGGGCTCAAGGGAACGTTCTGGGAAGAGACGGGGCATCCGGTCTTGATCCCCGGTTCGAACAAGGATTGGAGCTATATTCTGCAACCGCTCGCGGGGGCTGTGAACAGCGGCTACTCGGTCAACCACGGCGCGGGTCGCCGTCTCTCGCGCGGCGAGGCGACGCGCACGCTCTCGCAACGCGCCATCGACGACGAGTACAAGGCGGCGGGGATTTTAGTCAACACGAACGGGCGCGTGCCTCTGGACGAAGCCGCGCCCGCCTACAAGTCTTCCGCGCAAGTGATCGAAGCGGTCGTCGGCGCGGGGCTGGCGCGCGTCGAGCACGAACTCTGGCCGCTCGCCTCGCTCAAAGGCGCGGACGAACGCAAAGGCAAACGACGCAAGCAGGGCAAAGACAAGGGCGACGCCCGGCATGGAAAGAAGACGAGCGAACATTATTAGTTGGTGAATGGTGAATGGTTAATGGTGAATGGTGAATGGATGAAGACAGTAAATCGTGAATCGTAAATCGTGAATAGATTCAATCCGTCTTTCTCTATTCACTATTTACGATTTACGGCTTCCCACCATTCACCATTAACCATTCACTATTTACTATCGCTGAGCATCTTCAGGAGGGCGCGTTCTTCGGGGAGGTATTCGGGTTGTTGGCGGCCGATGCGGCGTTCGCGGCGGGGGCGAAATTCGTCGAGCGTGATGCCGCGACAGTAGCGTTCGATGACGGCCGGGTGGATGTAGCTGGAACGACAGACGGCCGGAGTGTTGCCGAGGTGTTCGGCCACGGCGCGGACGGCGTGGAGGATGTTGCGCTTGGCCTGTTTGTCGTCTTCCGGACGGCCCAGGTCTGCGAGTTCAACGGCGCACAGGAGCGTGCCGCCCCACGTGCGAAAGTCTTTGGCGGAGAATTCGGGCGCGGTCGCCGCCTTGATGTACTCGTTCACGTCGCGCGGCTTGATGGGAACGGGGCGTTTCTGCACGTCGTCCCAGTATTGAAAGAGACGCTTGCCACGCAAAGATTGAATGTCGCGCATGAGCGTCGCCAGGTCTTCATCGACGAGGATGCGCCGGTGTTTGATGTGGTGCTTGCCGACGAAGGAGAAGATGAGGCGTCCGCCGCGTTTGATCTCCAGATGGCGGTTGCGCAGAGTTGTGATGCCGTAGGTGCGATAGCGCGCGACGCTCTCTTCCGAGCCGACGCGGAAATAGAGATCGTTGATGAGGCGGACGACGACGGCCAGCACGCGTTCGCGCGGCAAGCCTTCGCGGGCGATGTCTTCGTTGGTGCGTAGGCGCAGATTTTTGAGTTGTTCGCCGAAGCGTTCGATCTTGGCGTACTTGCGGCGTGCCTGTCTGGCTGCGAAGGCCGGATGATAGATGCGCTGCACGCGCCCTGAAGCGTCAAGACCGATGGCCTGCAACTGACCGCGCGCAGAGGGGCAGATGCGCACCTCGCGCCACGCCGGGGGAACGACGAGCGAGCGGATGCGTTCGAGCGCGGCCTCGTCCGTCAAGGGCAAGCCCTTCGCGTCTTGGTAACGAAAGCCGCTGCGCTTCGTGCCCCGCCTTCGCCACCAGCGCACGCGCGCCCCGCGCGTTACGCTCTCCACGGCGCTCCCGCCCCGTCTGCTCTCGACCAAAACCTGTGCGCTCGACATCACGCTCGACTGCCCCTTGCCCGTCAAAAAAAATCAGGTTTCAAGTTTCAAGACTGAAAGTTGCTCGTGCTGAAACTTGAAACCCAAAACTCGAAACCTGAAACTTCTAATTCGCCGTTCCGGCAGTTGTCTGTTGCGGCTGGCCTGCGGGGACGTAGTAGAGAATGCGGTTGCAGTTGTCGCAGGTGATGATCTCTTCGCCGAGACGAACTTGCGACATGACCTGCGGGCGCAGAGACATGAAACAGGCGGAGCAGGAATTGTTGCGCGCTTCGGCCACGGCCACGCCGTCGCGTATGCGCGAACTGATGCGGTTATACATCGCCGCCATGGGCTTAGGTAATTCGGCCGCGAGCCGTTCGCGTTCGGCGCGCAAAGCGGTCAGTTGTTCGGCCTGCGTGCGCGCCTGTTCCTCGAACGCCTTGAGCTTTTGTTCCAACTCGGCGCGCAGCCCGGCGATCTGCGGTTCGTGTTCGCCGATCTCTTTCTCCGCGCCTTCGAGGGCTTCCATCTGTTCGAGCACTTTGGTTTCGAGTTCGGAGATGTGTTTGCGCGCCGCATCGGCCTCGCGTATGGCGGCCGCGTATTCCTTCTCGTTGGTCGAAGACATCAGGGCGCGGTCGGCGTGTTGCGCGCGCGTGCGCGTCTCGGCGATCTCGGCTTCGAGCCGCGTGCGCTCGGTGCGCGCAGTGTCGCGTCGTGTTTCGATGGCACGAAATTCAAAGGCGCGCTGCTCGAACTCTTTTTCGATCTCAGCGCGCCTCTGTGGAATGGCGTTCAACTCGGCTTGTAGCCTTCTGATATTTGTGTCTGTTTGCTGCAAAGCAATTAACTGTGCTAACTCCGCTTTCACTTCGGGTCATTCCTCCAAACATCTATAAATCACCGTCACCCGGCCACACCGCCGTCTGCCTCACTTAAGCCACGAATCATCGCACAACCTAAAAGCAGTGACAAGTGACGAGTGACAAGTTGGAAAAGCCGTGAATCGCGAATCATGAATAAAAGAAACAATGAATTTTGAATCGTGAATCGTCAAAAGAGAAGAACAGTCTTCTTCTCTTCACGATTGACCATTCACGATTCATACGATTCATGTTAATGGGTTTACCAACTTGTCACTCGTCACTCATCACTTGTCACTGTCTTATGCACTCGTCACTTTCAAAACCACTTTGCCGAAGGTTTCGTTGGATTCGAGTCGTTGGTGTGCGGCGCGTATGTCTGTGAGGTCGAAGACGCTGTCGATGACGGAGCGAAGCTGGCCGCGCGCAAGGAGCGGCACGACGTGCGCGGCGAAGAGACGCGTGGCGCGTGCCTTCTCTTCCGCAGAGCGTGCGCGCAAGACCGTGCCCGTGAGTTGCAGGCGTTTGCCCAGCACTTGCCGGAAGTCGAGCGGCGCGTTGCTTCCGGCCATCGTGCCGACGAAAAGTAGACGGCCGCGCGCGGCGAGCGCTTCGAGGTTCGCCTGAAGGTAAGGCGCGCCCACCAGATCGAGGATCAGATTCACGCCCGCACCATTCGTCCAGGCGCGCGCCGCTTCGGCAAAGGCGCGCGGGTCGCCCTCGACGACGCACGCTTCGTCTAAACCGTAGGCGCGTGCGCGTTCGAGTTTATACGGGGTGCGCGCCGTGCCGAGCGTCTGCGCTCCCGCAGCGCGCGCGAGTTGGACGGCGGCCAGGCCGACGCCCGAACCGGCGGCGTGAACGATCAGGCGCTCGCCCATTGCCAAACGCCCTTGCGTGAACAGAGCGTCGTGCGCTGTGATGAACGCTTCGGGCACGGCCGCTGCCTCTTCCCAATTGAGGTTGGCGGGAATTTCCGCGAGCGTGTTTTCGGGCACGACTACGTACTCGGCCTGCGCGCCGCCGCCCGTGATGCCGAACACGCGCGCGCCCGTCGGCCACTTGCGCGCGTCCGCTCCCGACGCTTCGACCTCACCGGCAAACTCCAAACCGGGAATGTCGGCTGGTGCACCGGGGGGCGCTGGATAAGCCCCGCGTCGCTGCAACAGGTCTGCGCGATTCAATCCGGCCGCATGCACACGCACGCGCACGCGGTCGCCCGCCGCTTGCGGCCGTTCCACCTCCGCCACTTCCAGCCCTTCCACTCCGCCGTGAGAAACGATCTTGATGGCACGCATGGAGAAGATGGTAAATGGTGAATGGCGAATGGTAAATGGTGGATGGTGAATGCTGAATAGTTGAAGCCGCTTGCTTCTGTTTACGCTCTGCAACCCACCGCTTTTTTACATTCCCCATTTACCATTTACCATTTACCATTCCAGCTATGCAGGCAGAGACATTCGTGGTCGTCAATTACAGCGCGGCGCGTGCGCGTGCGGCGTGGGCGCTAGCCGAACGCGTGCTCAGAGAGAGCGGCGTGCGCTTCGACGCGCACGAAGCGCGTGCGGCGGGCGACGCGCAATCCGCCGCGCGCGGGGCTCTGCGCGCGGGCTACCGGACGATTGCCGTCGTCGGCGGCGACGGCACACTCGGCGAAGTGGTGACTGGATTTTTCGAACCGGAAGGCGTCTCGACGAAGACGCACGATGCGAACGCACACGCGCGCATCAAGGCCGGAGAGAAAGCCCCCGCGCACGTGACAGATGCGGAGACGATGCCTGCGCGCGTCAACGAAGAGGCCGTGCTCGCCGTCCTGCCCGGAGGCACGGGCAACGATTTCGCGCGCGGTCTGACGGGCGAACGCGCCATGCTCGAACACTGGCTCAAACGTCTCATCGCACACGGTCGCCGCGACACAAGGACAACGACTGTCCGCGCCGTAGACGTGCTGCGCGGCACAATCGGCGACGACGCGCGCCCGTTCTTCTGCCTGAACGCCGCCACGCTCGGCATCGGCGCGGAGGTGGCGCATCGCGTGGCGCGGCAGGGAAACGCGTTGCGCCGATTTCCGGGCGAGGCGCGTTTCGCGCTCGCGGCCGTGCAGTCGCTCGCGCGCTGGCGTGCGCGCAACGTCTCCGTGCGCGTGGACGACGATGCACCGTTCGAGTGCGCGACGAATTTGATCGCCATCGCCAACAGCCCATACGCGGGCGGCGGCATGATGTTCTCGCCCGCCGCCCGCACGGACGACGGCCTGCTCGATGTCGTCACCGCCTGCCGCCTTACGCGTCGCACGCTCGTGCGCGAGATGACGCGCATCCACAGCGGCGGCCACGTCAACAACCCGCAGGTTCAGATCACGCGTAGCCGACGCGTCCGCATCGAACATCACACAGACAGGGACGCGCTCCCCGTGGAAGCCGACGGCGACGTGCGCGGCCACACGCCCCTCGAATTTTGCACCCTCCACGCCGCGCTCAAAGTCGTCTATTAGTCTCAAGTCTCAAGTCTCAAGCCCCAAGTCAGGAGCAGTATTCAGACTTGGGACTTGGGAATTGAGACTTATTGACCGGCTTCGCGTTGTTCGATGGCGAGGACTTTGTCGAGGCGTCGCTGGTGGCGTTCTTCGCCGGTGAAGCGCGCGCCCACGAAGGCTCGGACGATCTCTGTCGCCACTTCGATGCCGACGACGCGTGCGCCGAGACAGAGGACGTTGCAGTCGTCGTGTTCGCGCGATTGGTGTGCCGAGTAGGTATCGCCGCAGAGGGCTGCGCGCACGCCGCGCAGTTTGTTGGCCGCCACGCACGCGCCGACGCCGCTGCCGCAGATGATGATGCCGCAGTCGGCACGCCCGTCGCGCACGGCTTCGCCAACGGGCACGGCGTAATCCGGGTAATCGTCGGGCTGGGTGCCGTCGTGTGTGCCGAAGTCTATGATCTGATGTCCCGCGTCGCTGAGGATTTCGATGACGTGCTCGTTGAGCGGGTAGCCGCCGTGATCCGCGCTGATGGCGATCTTCATATCAGTTCTCCTTTGACGGCAGATTGTAGCGCAACGCAGGCTTAGTGCCATTCGCGGTTGGGTGCATGCCGTTAGTTAAGCTATCCGCCGCCGATGCCGCTCAGCTACAAATCTTCCGGTTTGAGGCCGGTATTCTTCGCTATTCGGGCAAGCATCTTCGGGCCGATTTCATCTTTATCATGGAAGGCAAACACGACATCAGGCTAGCCGGGGCGCGAGAGGATTTTGTGAGAACTAGATTCGCGCTTGACGCTCCACCCGATGCGGAGAAGCGCCGCGAGGACGCGCTTAGCTTTAGCGGATGACCATTGGCTCATGCCGCCGCAAAGGAGATGTTCACGAATCCGTGCGCAGTTTCGCCGTGTTCAAGGCGGTCTGCCAGCACGCGCAGGGCGAGAGCCTGAGCTTTAGCGGTGGCTTCTTCAGAGGTTTGACCGTAAGCCAGCACGCCCGGCAGTTCCAGCACTTCGGCGAGCCAGCGGCCATCCTCTTCTTGCTCAGATTCAACCGTGAAAGTCATCAATGTCACCTCGCCCCAATCCTACCACAGCGCACGAAAGCGAAGCAGCCGGACTCATCCTAAAACCCTATCTGACAAGGGCGACGCGTGAGACAGTTACTTTTGTTTCGCTTGCAGGTTGACGGTGAAGGTCTGCCCTGTGCGTTCGAGTTGTGCGCCGCGAAACTCTGCCTTGATGCCTGCGCCTTCGAGTGTGAGTTTGCCTTCCGCTTCGCGCACGACGGGTTCGGCGGAGAGTCCGGCGACGGTCAGTTGGCGCACGCCGTTAAAGAGCGGGTGCGCGCCTGCGCCTGTGGTGAGCATGTGCGGGTGGAAACTATCGATTGCGCCCGCGTCGTTGCCGAGTTTGAGGTGGCGCGTGTGGAGCACTTCGTTTGCGCCGATGCGGCGGACGTTCAGCGGATCGAAATCCTGCGGCCAGAGCGGCGCGTTAGTGTCGGCGTTGACGACGATGCGCCAGCCCGTGCGTGCCGCAAACTCGCGCCGCAAAGTTTCCCGCCGCGCGCTGATGTTGTCCGTCTCAAGTTTGGCGCGCGAGCGTGCCGCGTCTGTGAACGGCTGGGGCAAAACGCAGGCGGCCAGCTTGTTGGGCACGGGCGGGTGCGTGGCGTCGAGCGCGGCAGAGAGTAGTTCGTCGAGCGAGGCTGTGTCGCCCTCTTCCAGACGCTTCGACCAGCCGGGCGCGAAGCGTTCGAGCAGGAGCGCGAGCGCGTGCCCGCTTGCGTAGCCGCGCGTGCGCAGTTCTTCGGCGGGAAACTCTGCGGCCGTCAGATCTGAATGGCGCGCGCCCGTCGCACGCCCTTCGACGTAGCGCGCGAGTCCCTCGTTCAATTCGAGCGCACGCTCGTAGCTGACGGCTCCTGCCGTGAGACGCGCGAAACGCTCGCGGCGCGCGCCGAGCGCACGGCGCGTCAGGCAAGCGGCCAGCGCGTTGTCCGTGGCGCGCTCGGCGAGTCGCAGGTATTCCGTCTCGATGCGGCGTCGCGCGAGTTGTTCTGCGTCGTCGAACGGGTAGGTGAAAAGTTCGAGTTCGTTGCCAGCCCACTTCGGATGATGTTCGCGCTGGTGTACGTGGAACAACTCGTGTGTGACGAGCGCGGCGCGCTCGGTGAGAGACAGCTTCGAAGCAGGATTGAGCAGGACGGTGGCCGTCCAGACGCCGCCGAGTTTGACGGGCGCGTTGGCCGCCACCGCGTCGTGGCGACCGTTGAACGCCCACACGCCCTGCCGTGATGAGAGCGAGACGAATTCGGCGGGCGGGGCTGGATGACGAAAGAGAAGCGTCGTCTGCCCGTCGTAAATTGCGACGGGGATGCGTCGCGGGTCGAAACCCGGCCAGAGCGTTGTGCGCGCGGCGATGCGGTCAACTTCTGCGACGACGGCGTAAACGTCCGCAGCGCTTCGACTGTCGCGTCGCGTGCGCTGTGCGGGAACTTGAAACGCGAGTGTGCAGAGCAGGAGCAGGGCGAGCAGAATACGCATAAAGACAATTCAGCCGCAGCGCCGCAAAAGTTCCAGAAAGAGATTTCCGTCTGTACGGCGTTTTAGAAAAGAGTGAAACCGCGAATTCACACGAAATAACACGAAACCGCTTCTTCGTGTTGTTTCGTGTGAATTCATGGTTCCTTGTTTTTCTTTGGAACTACTTGCCGAGCAGTGCGCGTGCGCGCGAGACGACGTTCTCGACGTTGAAGCCGAGATTCTTGAGCGCCACGTCGCCGGGGGCAGACGCACCGAAGCGGTCGAGGCACAGGCAGTCGCCCGCGAGTCCCGTGTAGCGCGCCCAGCCCAACCCAGCGCCCGCTTCGACGGCGAGCCGCGCCGTCACGCCCTGCGGCAAAATCTCTTCGCGATAGCTCGCCTCCTGCTCGTCGAACAACTCGCAGCAGGGCATCGAGACGACGCGCACGGGCGTGCCCGCCTTTTGCAACTCCGCGCGCGCCGCGAGCGCGAGCGCAACTTCAGAACCCGTGGCGATGATAATGAGTCGCGGCGTTGTGACGTGGCCTTCAGCGTCCGTCGCTTCGGCGAGGACGTATGCGCCGCGCCGCGCGCCCGCGGCCGAGTTGTAAACGGTCTGGTCGATGACGGGCACTTTCTGGCGCGTGAGTATGAGCGCGGTCGGCGCGTGGCGTCGTTCGATGGCGATGCGCCAGGCTTCGCGCGTCTCGTGCGGGTCGGCCGGGCGGATCACGTAGAGGTTCGGGATGGCGCGCAAGCCCGCGACGTGTTCGATGGGCTGGTGCGTCGGGCCGTCTTCGCCGAGTCCGACGGAGTCGTGCGTGAAGATGTAAACGACCTGCACTTCCGAGAGCGCGGCGAGGCGTATGGCGGGCTTCATGTAATCGGAGAAGGTGAGAAACGTGCCGCCGTAAGGGATGAGGCCGCCGTTCAAACTCATCCCTGTGAGCGCCGCACCCATCGCGTGTTCGCGCACGCCGAAATGGAGGATGCGGCCGTCGTATGAGCCTGACTGAAAACTGCCGCCCTCTTTGATATCCGTGTTGTTCGAGACGCCGAGGTCGGCCGAGCCGCCGATGAGCGCCGGGATGATGCCCGCAAGCGCGTTGATCACTTCGCCCGAAGCGACGCGCGTTGCCATTGGTTTCGCATCGGCAAACGTCGGCAACTTCTCTTCCCAACCGGCGGGCAGATCATTCGTCATCAGATCGCGCCAGGCGCGCCCCGCGTCCCCGTGCGTCTCCGTGTAACGCGCGACGAGCGCGTTCCATTCCTGCTCCGCACGCGCGCCGCGTTCGACGGCCGTGCGGAAATGTTCGAGCGCCGCTTCGGGCACTTGAAACTCCGCATCCTCAGGCCAACCGAGCGCGCGTTTCGTCTCTTTTACGGCACCCGCACCGGGCGCGTCCGAGTGCGCCTTACGCGTCCCGGCGGCGGGCATGCCATAGCCGATCACGGTCTTGACTGAAATGAGAGACGGGCGCGTTGTCTCTGCTTGCGCTTCGCGGATGGCGCGCTCGATGCCAGCGAGGTCGTTGCCGTCCTCGACCGTGACGGTGTGCCAGCCGTAGGAGCGAAAGCGCGCGGGCACGTCTTCGGTGAAGGCGAGCGAGGTGAAGCCTTCGATGGTGACGCGGTTGTCGTCGTAGAGATAGATGAGCTTGCCGAGTTTGAGATGACCGGCGAGCGAGGCGGCTTCCGAGGCGACGCCTTCCATCAAGTCGCCGTCGGACACGATTGCGTAGACGTAATGATCAATGATGGGAAAGCCTTCGCGGTTGAAACGCGCCGCCAGATGCGCCTCGCCCATCGCCATCCCGACGCCGTTGGCGAACCCTTGCCCGAGCGGCCCGGTCGTGATCTCGACGCCCGGCGTCAAAACGTTTTCAGGATGCCCCGCCGTCTTCGATCCCCACTGGCGAAATCGCTTCAACTCTTCGAGCGGCAGGTCGTAGCCCGTCAGATGCAGGAGCGAGTAGACGAGCATCGAGCCGTGGCCGGCCGAGAGCAGAAAGCGGTCGCGGTTCTGCCACTTTGGATTTTGCGGGTTGTGACTGAGGAAGCGCGTCCACAGAACGTAGGCCATTGGCGCTGCGCCGAGCGGCAGGCCGGGATGGCCTGACTCCGCGCGCTGCACGGCGTCGAGCGAGAGCGTGCGGATCGTGTTGACGCAAAGTTGGTCGAGTTCCGGATCGGGCGGCGTAGAGGTCGGACGTGTTGACGCGCTCATAAGTTTCGGGAGTTTCCTCGCTTCAAGGTTTCAATAAGTATGACAAGAGCGGATGCGTTGGATTCTAACGCAAGCCGCCGCGCGGTGCGACTTGCTCGGCGCGCGTGTGCAAAACAGATGCGCCCGACGTTCGAGCGGACGAACACGCGCACGCGTCACTTCTCGCGCTGCTTCATAAAATGTTCGACGACAAAGATGATGTCTTCACTGAAGTATTGGTTGACGGTCATCAGGGCGCGGAAGGTTTCGCGGCGGCTCACGCCTTGCGCCGTCTCGGTTTCGGCGACGAAGTTGAACACGCAGTCGCGCAGGAGTTCGAGTTCGCGCAGAAGATCGACGAGCGAATAGCCTTCGAGCGAGCGCGTATAACCGTGCTGGCTGGCGGCGCGTGCGGTGGCGAAATCGGGCACGCCCTCCTGGCCGAGCAGCGCGCAGAGTTCTTCGAGCATCTGCGGGACGTGATCCACGATCTGCGTCGTCGTCAAACGGTCGTCGGAGCGCATGCGTGTGTCCTCTTTGACGCGTTGCACCCAATCAAGCGTGATCTCGTCGATGCTGTTTTCTAGCGCCTTGCAAAGCGCGCGGGAATCGTCGGCCATGAGATTCAACTTCTTAAGTAAAAGCCCCTTCGAGCCGTGTGGGTCGAAGGGGCTATCGGAGTATTGCCGCTCAGGAGCGTTCGTCTCCGCTTCTATTCGGCGCGGACGGCGCGTGCGGCGTTGACGCGCCCGCCGCTTGAGACTTTGCCGTCGAGCGCGGGCAGTTTGTCAACCGTCTCAAGGAGACGTTTGCGCAAGTCCGTCACGGAGAGATCGGGATTGACCGAAAGTATGAGCGCGGCCACACCGGAGACGACCGGCGTTGCCATCGACGTGCCGGAATGTTCTTCGTACTGGTTGGCAGGCCACGTGCTCATGATCTCCGCGCCGGGCGCGGCGATGTGGACGGTCTTCGCGCCGTAGTTCGAGAAGCGCGCGAGCACGTCGGTGCGCGTCAGCGCGGCGACGCTCAAGACGTTCGGCAGATCATAGTTCGAAGGATAGTGCGGGCGCGCGTCGTTGTTGGTCGAAGAGTTGCCCGCGGCGGCGACGAAGAGGATGCCCTCTTCGCCCGCGCGTTTGATGGCATCGCCGAGCGCGCGCGAACGCGCCGTCGAACCCCAACTCGCGCTGATGATGCGGACGTTGACGCCCGCTTTCTTGCGCGCGACGACGTAGTTGATACATTCGATGGCGTCTTTGGTCGTGCCGCTGCCGTTACGACCGAGGAACTTCAAAGGCATGATCTCGACTTCCCAGTTGACGCCCGCGATGCCGTCGCTGTTGTCGCCTTCCGCGCCGATGATACCGGCGCAGTGCGTGCCGTGGCCGTTGTCGTCCATCGGGTCGCCGTCGTTGTCCGCGGCGTCGAAGCCGTGTTGGTCGTCAAACTCGCCGAGGTCTTCGTCCGTGTAGGGCGCGAGCGAGGCGGGGCGCGTCCAGATGTTCTGACGCAAGTCCTGATGCGTGTAATCGACGCCCGTGTCGATGACGGCGACGACTACTTTGCGCGTGCCTTTCGTCTTCGTCCACGCGCGCGTGGCGCACACGTCCGCGCCCGCCATTCCGGCGCGCTGTCCTGTGTTCAGGAGCGACCATTGTTCGTTAAAGAGCGGGTCGTTCGGTTGCGGGCCGCCGTCGCCGGGATGACGCACGACGGGCGGGTCGTCGTCATCATCGTCGCGCCCCATCGCGGCAAAGTCGCTCTCGGCCGGGTCGAGTTCGATGATGGTGTTCGGCTCTGCGTATTCGACTTCGGCGAGGCCGCGATACTCATCGGCGACCGTCTCCGGCGCAAGCCCGTCTTCGTCCGCGATGACGACCTGATTGTTGATGAACTCGAAACGATCCAGCAGGCGGTCGTTCAGTTCTTCCGTGATGCGGTTGATCGCGGCGCGCGAAGTGCCGGGGCGGAAACGCACGATCACTTCGGCGTCTTCCAGTTCCTCCGCGTCTTCGTCGGCCTCGTGCGCGTCAGGGTTGTATGGCACGAGTTCAACGCGGTGCGTCTCCACCGTCCTGTGCGCACGCTCCATGCGCCGCATCTGCCCGATGAAGGCCGCGAGAATGACGACGGCCACTGCCAGCGCCAGATGTCCGAAAAAATTCTGCCGGTTCATTACCTCACCTCACTGCTCCGCTTGCGGAAAAATTCTGCGGGTCGAAAATTTGTGCGTGCAAATGCGCGACGCTCGCGTCTGCGCGCCTCTGGAAGTTTAGACGTTGTAGTTCGCGCCTTTGAAGTTGAAGAGACGCATGCGATTGCGATTGGCGCGGTATTCGTAAACCTGACCGCCCGCGCTGAGGCGTATGCGCCAGCCGGGCGTGATCATCTGCGCGCTCATCTCGCCCGGTGAGCTTGCGCCAAACGACGCATCCGGGAAATCCGCATCCTCAACCGAATCTTCCTTAATCTCATCTTCCGCCACGCCGAGCCTTCCGGCAAGGTCTGTCCTCGCCCGCTTCACAGCGTCCTCCCTACTCATAGCCATACGCTCGACGCTCCTCCGAGGTTTCCCCGACCGACGGGCAGATAAGACTTCTCACTCGCGGCTCGCGGCCGACTCCAGCCGACCCCCTCGCCGCGTTCATTCGTCGCGATTCATATTCTGCGCTTACTCGGGCGCATTCGTCAAAAAATTTAAGGGGCGGGCAGCTCGCGGCGCGGGTTAAACGGGCGGCGGAAATTAAAAGCGGCGGAGTCGTGACAACTCCGCCGCCTCTCTTTCACGATCTCGGCGCGGATCGTGAGGTCGCGTCTAACGCTTCAATGTCGCCCACGCCGGTTCGGAGCGGCGTCAGCAATCCGACCAGTCTATCGTGTAGTACGGGGTTCGGCAGCCGCCGCTCCCGCCGCCGCAGTAGCAGGTGATGATCCTCCACCCGCACTCGGTCGTCATCGAAGCGTCGGTGTAGTAGGTGTACTCGATGGTTGACGAGGGGCACGCTCCCGCCTTCGGGGGCTGCACCAGAACGAGGCTGAAAGCGACCAGCGAAAGCACGAGGCTGATGGCTAACAGGAAGCGATGGCCGAGAAGTTTTTTGATGTGAGTTGACATGTCTGATTCTCCTTACGCGAGTTCAATCGTCTCCGCGAGCGCGGCGCGATTGAGTCCGGGTGTGTGAGGCCGGCGAAAGGTTGAGGGTCTTCGTCGGCGGGAAGTTAACCAGGGAACGGCGTCACTGTATGCCCGTCCGCGGGGCGTGTCAAGGTCTAGAAAAACGGGACGCCCGGAGAGAGTGCGAGCGCGGCGATTACCCCTCGCTCAAATCAAATCCCCGTAGCGATGTTGCAGCAAAGCTGTGACGACGATGGCGGCCGTCTCGGCGCGCAGGATGCGCCCGCCGAAGGTGACGGCGTGCCAGCCTGCGGCCGTGGCCTGCGCGATCTCTTCGTCTTCCCAACCGCCCTCTGCGCCGACGAGCGCAGTCAATTTCGAGGGGCGCATCGCCGCAGGCCACTCGCCAAGCGTCTCCTTTAAACTGCGCCCGCCCCGCTCCGTAAAAAACAGACGCCGCTCCACGCCTCCGCTCGGCGTGTTGGCGACGAGCGATGCGCCGCTTCCGTGCGTGCCCGTCAACAGCGCGGCGAGTTCGACGGGCGCGCACACTTCGGGCAGGCGCGCGCGCCCCGATTGTTTGGCCGCTTCGAGCGCGAGCCGCCGCCAGCGCGCAACGCGCGACGACGCCGCTTCGTGTCCTTCGCGCACACGCACGTCGGCGCGCTTCGTCACGACGGGCACAATGATTGATGCGCCCAGCTCCGTCGCCTTCTGCACGACGAGATCGAACTTCTCGCCCTTCAACAAAGCGACGGCCAGCCGGAGCGTGAGCGGCGACTCCGGCCGCTGCGGCTCGACCTGTTCGCGCACTTCGAGCGTTGCCGTCTCCGCGCCGCGCCTGCCGCCCCTCTCACTCGCCGCGACGACGCACGCATACTCGCGCCCCGCGCCGTCGAAGACGAAAGCCTCGTCGCCCGCCTTCAAACGCAACACGTTGCGCAGGTGCTGCGTCTCCTCGCGCGCAAGCACGACCGTCGAGCCGCCGGGCGCAAAGGCTTCGGGCGGGGCATAGAAACGACGACGCGTCATAAAAGAAACGATGAAGGATGAAGGATGAAGGATGAAGGAGAGACAGGTTGATGAATGTGCCGGTGTTTGATTTCGTTCATCGTTCCACGTTCCGCGTTCATCGTTTTGCCTTAGACGACGATGGCGACCCATTCGCCGTCGGTGTTCGTCTCGGTCTGGTTGATGCCGAGTTGGGCGAGGCGTGCGCGGACGGAGTCGGCCTGTGTGTCGAGGATGCCGGAGAGAATCAGGCGGCCGCAGGTTGTACCGACGAGCGCGGGCAGGAGCGGCAGGATCACGTCGGCCGTCAGGTTGGCGCAGACGCAATCGAAGGAAGCGCCCGTCTCTTCAATCGTCCCCGTGCGAAAGTTTATTTGCGCGGCGACGCCGTTCAGTTCTGCGTTCACGCGCGCTACGCGGACGGCCTCCGCGTCCGTGTCGCAGGCTTCTATGCGCGCGCCGGGCGCGAGTTTCGCGGCGGCGATGGCGAGGATGCCAGTGCCCGTGCCGACATCCAGCAGGCTTCCGCCCGTGAAATATTTTTCGAGCGCGACGAGACACAGACGCGTCGTTTCGTGTGTGCCCGTGCCGAAGGCCATGCCCGGCTCGATGCGTATCGTGATGCGCTCCGGCCTCTCCGGCACTTCGCTCCACGGCGGCGCGACGACGAAACACGCACCCACTTCCAAAGGCTGCCAACTCTTCTTCCACTCGCCCAACCAATCGCGCGCCTCAACTTCGCGCAACTCCATCGCGCGCACCGTGGACGAAGCCAGAGAGTAGATCCTGAGCGCATCGAGCACACACGCGCGCACCGCTTCGCGCTCAGGCACGCGGTCGAAGTATCCGGCGACAGAGAGCAGTCCGGCATCCGTGCCGGCCTTTGTCTCCGTCCCCGACGCGCCCGCCTCCGCCAGTGCGTATTCCACAGCCTCGCGCGCCGCGCTCTCAATCGTCACGTCAAGTGCGTACCACATAAAAATGGTGAATGGTAAATGGTAAATGGTGAATGGAAGAAAGCAGATTTTCTCCATTCCCCATTTACCATTTACCATTTACTTGTTCTGCTCCTTGATCCCCATTTCATTCAGGGCGCGTTCGTCGTTGCGCCAGTCTTCCTGAACTTTGACGAAGAGTTCGAGGTGGGCGCGATGGCCGAGGAGTTGTTCGATGTCGCGGCGCGCCTGTGTGCCGATCTCTTTGATGCGCTCGCCGCCGCGCCCGATGATGATCGCCTTTTGCGACGCGCGTTCGACGTAGATGACGCAGTTGATGCGCGTCAAGTCCGGGCGCGACTCGTCGAAGCGTTCGGTGATGACGGCCGTGACGTAAGGAATCTCGTCGCCGGTCGTGTGCAGAATCTTCTCGCGGACGATCTCGGCCGAGAGTGCGCGCATCGACTGGTCGGTCAATTCGTCTTCATCAAAGATGCGTTCGCGTTCGGGCAGGTGTTTGACGATGGTGGAGAGCAGCGTCTCGACCATGTCGCCCGTGCGCGCGGAGAGCGGCACGATCTCGCGCCAGTCGTATTCACCTGCGTACCACTGCATGAGCGGCAGCAGTTTCGACTTGTCTTCCACGCGGTCTGTCTTGTTCAACAGGAGCAGCGCGGGCTTCTCCGATTGTTTGACTAAATCGAGCACGAAGCGGTCGCCGTTACCCGTCGGCACACTCGCGTCGCGCATGAGCATGACGAGATCGACGCCTTCGAGCGCATCGTGGACGGCGGCCATCATGCGCCGGTTCAGGAGGTAGCCGGGTTGATGCACGCCGGGCGTGTCAACCAAAACGATCTGGCCTTCGTCGCGCGTGATGATGCCTTGAATCTGGTGGCGCGTCGTCTGCGGCTTGTTGGAGACGGCCGCGATCTTTTCGCCGACGAGACGGTTCAAAAGCGTCGACTTCCCGGCGTTCGGCCGCCCGATGAGCGCGACGTAGCCGCTCCTGTACTGTGCCTGTTCTGCCATCTGAAAACTCTCGCCGTAACTATTCGCTTCGGGGATTTGTGCCGAGCGCGATTATCGCACGACGCAAGGTTGTGTGACGACGAAGCAGGCGCAGGTAGCGCGTCTCGTCCGCGCCCGCCTTCGCGCGAACGATGCGGAGCACATCCTGCTTCTCCGTCTTCGTCCAGCGCACGAGGTCGGGGACGAGCGCGAGCACGAGCGCGAAGTTTGAGAAGACGCGCTGCTCCGTCTCGTTCAGCTTCGCAGTGCGCGCGCCGAGCGCGCGTGTAACTTTCGCGCTCGATGCATCGCGGATGCGTCGCGCGTCGCCGTCAAACTCCACGGCCATCCGGCGCGCGACCGCAAGGCCGATGTTTCGCACCGAGAAGTGATCCCATTCGCCCGGCGTCGTTCCAGCGTCGCGCGCTTCGTAGAGAACGTGGCCGGAGGCGAGACGACGAAGCAGGCGCGGCGCGGTGCGATAGTTTTTGCGTGTGGCGATTTTGCGTTCCTCCGCAGCGACGAGTTGCGCGAGTTCCGCCCGTACGGGCCGAAAACCGAGCTTGCGATAAAACCAGAACGCGCCCGATTCGATGCCCTCTTCGTTGCCAGAACCGCCGAGTTGATACGGGTCGATGGAAAAAACGGACGCACCGAGAAGTTGCTTGTAGAGCCGCATCAGGCGCGCATAAGTCCAGGCCGATTCGCCGTCGCGGAAAGTGTAGAAAAGATTCAGACCGATCTCGACGCGCTCAAAGAGCGTCAGCCCTTCGTGATAACCGATGGGCACGCCGTTCTTGAAAAAAATTCCGGCGTGATAGCCGAGCAGCGGCAGGCGTCTCTGCGGCGGAACGCCCCACAGGAAAATCTCCAGACCGCGTCCGGCGTCGGCGCGCACAACCATCGCCGGGTCGCCGTAAGTGAAGCCATGCAACTCTCGAAAACGCATCGCCATCGTATCGCGCCCCATGCCGAGCAGTCGTTCGCCCTCGGCGCGCGACAGTCGCTCTATGGGCAGGGGCGGTGCTTCGAGTTCGCGCTCGACCACTACGTCCCGGCGCGCGACGAGCGGCGCATCGTGATAGAAAATCTCCCGCACGCGCCGTCGCATGAGCGTGCGCGTCGAGCGCGAGCGGCCGAGTTCCCAACGCACCCACACCTTGAGCGGTTCGAACAATTCGGCCTTCTGTCGTTCGCCGACGGGCAGACGCTCGAACTGCCCGATGAGCCACGACAGGTCGCTCTCGCGCACACGCTTGGCCGCCTGCACCCATTCGAGAAAAGGTACGTGCGCGTCCGTATAAGCGTCCTCTTCAAAGAGCGGCAGAAACCGGGGCCAGACGAGATTCAAGTGTGCGCTGTCTTCGTAATCGTCCCACACGATCTGGACGCGCGAGGCGTGGGCGCGAGCCAGCCAGCGCGTGATGTCGTAGCCGAAGACGGCGGAAAAGGCCGTGCCTGCGATGCCGGACACGTCCGAATATTCGAACGCGGACATATCAGCGCCGTCCGAGCGCAGGCGTTCGACGCGCGCGGCAAACGAATTGAGAATTTGTTCCGTCTCTTCGAGCAGTTGTTTGCTTTGAGGATAAGCGCGCAGGTAAAGGAGGATTTCGTGAAAGCGTATGAGCGGCGCGGCTCCCGTGAACCGCCGCCGCGCCGTTTGTCCGAGCACGCTCTGAAGTCGCGCCCGCTGACGCGCGTCCGCCGTTGGACGTTTCAACTCTTCGAGGCGTTCGAGCAGTTGTTCGATTGATGATGCGGGCACGGCTGCTTTGCAGTGCGCTGGTTCTCAGGATTGTCCGTTACGCCGTTCGCTGATGTAACGCTCGACCGTGTTGATGAGCGTGTTCAAGCGCTCATCCGTCTGTCGCCCGCGCTCGTCAACGGCGGTTATAGACTCTCGCATCTCGATGATCTCGCGGTCGTGAATCTCGGCAATCGCAAGGAGGGCGGTGATGCCGTCCGCTGTGCGATCAACCTTGCCAGACATGCGCTCAACTGTACTGGAAAGTTGTTCAACTGTCTCGGACAGACGACCGACAGTGGCTGTGAGTTGCGCCTGCTGTTCGGGGATGAACTGCATGGTGCGCTCCATCTCTTCGTTCCTCATCGCATGTTCATCCTTTCTGCTGCTGCGCGAGTTCGCCGTTGAGGCGGAGGACTTCGAGCGTCATCTCGGCGGAGGCATAGAGGTCTTTCACGTCGAGCCATTCTTTGACGGTGTGGATGGCGCGCATGCCTGTGCCGAAGTTAGCGCATTCGATGCCGCGTTTGTTGAAGATGTTGGCGTCGCAACCGCCGCCCGAAGCGAGCGTCTCGACCTTTTGACCGAGCCTTGCGGCCGCCTTGTAGACGAGTTGGACGACGCGCGAACTGTCGGGCACGTCCATCGCTGAGTACTCGCGCGTGACGTGCGTTTCGACGCGCGCTTTCGTCGTCACGCCCTCGACCGTCACTTCATACCTGGCCGCCGCGTCCTCAAAACACTTCGTCATGTGCGCGGTCTGTGCTTCGAGTTTCTTATCGTCGAGCGAGCGCGCCTCGCCGCGCAACGTGACGAGATTGGTGATGATGTTGGTGGCCTTGCCGCCTTCGATGACGCCGATGTTGGCGGTCGTCTCTTCGTCGATGCGGCCGAGTTTCATATTGTTGATGGCTTCGGCGGCGATGCGGATGGCGGAGATGCCGAGTTCGGGCGCGACGCCCGCGTGCGATTCCAGCCCGTAGATTTTCCATTCCATGTGATCGGCCGAAGGGCCTCTGGTGAAGAGGAAGCCGGGGTCGTCCGAGTCGAAGACCAGACCATACTTCGATTTCAGCTTCGACGTATCGACGTGCTTCGCGCCGAGGAGTCCCACCTCTTCGCAAATGGAGAAGACGGCTTCGATGGGCGCGTGCGGGATGTTCTGTTCCTGAAGGCAACGAATGGTTTCGATGATGACGGCGCAGCCGGATTTGTCGTCGCCGCCGAGCACGGTCGTTCCGTCCGAGCGGATGATGTCGCCTTCGACGATGGGGCGGACGCCTTCGCCGGGCACGACCGTGTCCATGTGCGCCGACATCATGATCCATTCCGCGCCGGGGATCGTACCGGGGAAGCGCGCGATGACGTTGCCCGAGTTGCCGCCCACTTTCTCGCCCGCATCGTCTATTTCGACGGTCGCACCCATCTCCTCGCAATACTTCTTGATGCGCTCGGCCACGTCGCGTTCTTTGCGCGAGATGCTGTCGATTTGGACGAGTTCGAGCAGCAAATTTTTGATCCGCTCCTGATTGATCATGCGTGCCTCCAAACAAATTTGATTATTGAAGCTGCGATTTTCGCCGGAAATGCTTCGGCTACCAGATCGAAATCCGCGATGACGTTTGCTCTCATCCTACTACATGCCGCCGCGCGCGCGCCAGATTCACGGATGAGAGCGGCGCGTCAGTCGTCGAGCGCATCGAGCGTACGTTGGAGTTCGTCGCGTTTAGCGGAGAGTGTGGCTTCGTCTGCGTCCGAGGGGACGCGGATGGGCGGCGCAATGCAGACGCGCGCGCGCGTGAAGGGGTAGGGGATTTGCGTGGCGTCCCAACTCGGGGCTGCGTAGAAGCGTTCGGCGTTGATGGAGAAGGGGAGGATGGGCGCGCCGGTCTTTTTCGCCAAAAGCACCGCGCCCATTTTGGCGACGTAGCGCGGGCCGCGCGGCCCGTCGATCATGAAGCCGGCGGGACGACCCTGCCGCACGAGTTTGATCATCTCGACGAGCGCGCCGACCGCGCCGCGCGAAGACGAGCCGCGCGATGCGCCGAAGCCGAAGCGTTGGATGAAGCGCGCGATGTATTCGCCGTCGAAGCTGCGCGAGGTCATCACGACGATGCGGCGTCGGCGGAAAAAATAGGTGGCGAGAAAGACGCGGTTGTGCCAGCAGGTGTAGATCGGTTGCAGTTGACTGTCGCTCATCGCAGCGTCCCAATGCTCCCGGCCTTCGATTGTGAAACGCACGGTGCGCCCGATGAGGTTGATGAGCAGGTAGAAGGCGAGGTCTGCGGCGCGGATCGTGAGGCGTTGTTTGAGAGTGTAGCCTGAGAGGTCTGCGAAACGGTCGGCGCGCGCCGTCGCTTGATCTTCGCCGCGCTTTGACTTGTTGTCGTCGCCGCCGCGCGACGTTGCAGTGTCGGCGTCGCCGGGCGGTTCGCGTTTGTCGAGTGAGACTTGCATCCTTTAGTGAACTGCGCGCGAGTCTAGCAGAAAGGCACGGCGCGCGAGTAGGGGCACACCGCAGGCGCGCGTGGCGAGGGCGGGGCGCAGGCGGCGCGTGTGTTGCGGGGCGTGTGCATGCGCGTTGTCAGGGGCGCGCGGCTTGGGCTACACTGCCGCGCGAACGCCCCGCGCCCACATGTCAACCAACGCACAGATCGAACAGTTCACAGTGCCCGACACCGATGCGCTTCTCGCCTTCCTGCGCGAAGCCTACCCGGACGACCCGCGCAAGAGCGAACCCGTGTACTGGAAATGGCACTATCTGGAAAATCCTCTCACGCGGCTCGAAGATGTGCCGCTCTGGGTATTGAAGGACGCCGGACGTATCGTCGGGCAAGTGGCGACGATTCCGGTCACTCTGAAAGTCGGCGACGAAGAACGGCGTGCGATCTGGATTCTGGATTTCATCGTCGGCGAAAATTATCGCGGTCAACGTTGGGGGCGGCGTCTGCTCGACACGGCGCGCGAACACTGCCGGACGATGCTCGCGCTCGGCATTAACGAAGGCTCGACCGGCGTGCTCAACAGCCAGAAGTGGACGGCGATGGGCAGCATCAGGCGTTATCATCTGCTGCTCAATCCGGGTCACGCCTTCAAAGAGTTGGCGGGCGTGCCTGCGCTCGGACGCATGATTAATCTCGCCTACGCGCCCTTTCGTCACACGCGCCGCGCACGTAAGAGTGGAACGCCGAAGCATCAGGCCGCGACGCTCCGCGCGGTCGAACGATTCGACGCGGACTTTGACGACCTCTGGCGGCGGGCTTCCCGCCAGTGGCCTTGCGCCGTGGTGCGCCGCGCGGATTATCTCGACTGGCAGTTTGCGCGCCAGCCGGGGAAGAAGTATGAGACGCTCGCCGCATACACGCCGAGCGGGCAACTGGCCGGTTACGTGGTGCTGTTTTTCCGCAAGGCCGAAGGCTCCGGCGCGGCGTCGCCCAAGGTCGCCATCAGCGATCTCTGTTACGATACGAACGCGGGTTTCGATGTGATCGACGAACTGCTCCGCGCCGCGCTCGCGCTCGCGCTGGAGAGACGCGCCGGAAGTCTCGTGATGGACGTTCTGGACGCGCGCGTCGAAGAGAGACTTCTCAAGTTCGGCTTCTGGCGCATCAAACGCGCGCCGGGTTTCATGGTCTACAGCGAGACAAAGCGCGAACTCGTGAACGACCCGCGCAACTGGTTTCTGACGCGCGCCGATTCCGATGTGAGCATTTTCGAGCACCCTAACCTGTGAGGCCGTCGGGTAAGAATTAAGTTCGAGTGAGAGTTGAGAGAGATGCAAGTTCCGGTCATCTTCTATCACAAGATTGATCGCCCCGCGCACGATTCGCTCGTGCGCGGCGGGTTCACGCCGCCCGCACGCTTCGCGCGCCAGATGGCTTATCTCAAGCGGCGCGGCTACGCGTTCTACACTGCCTCCGAACTCGTGGATCATTACCTCGCGCACGGCGAGTTTCCTCCGAACGGTATCGCCATCACGCTCGACGACGGTTGGGAAGACAACTACACGAACGCCTTCCCCATCCTGCGTCGCTTCGGCATTAAAGCCACGATCTTCACCATCCCTTCCTGCATCGGGCAGACGGCTTACAAGGCGCAGGCCGAGGGCGAAGGCGCGCGTCCGCACCTCAAGCGCGAGCAGATTTTGGAGATGGCCGCCGCCGGAATCGAGTTCGGTTCACACACGCTCAACCACAAGTTGCTGCACGAGATTTCTCCCGAAGAGGTGCGCGAAGAGGTGTTTGAAGCGAAGCGTCAGTTGGAGGATTTGCTGCAAAAGCCCTGCAAGGTGCTCGCCTACCCGGCCGGTTTTTTTTCCGACGAGGCGAAGGAAGCATGCCGCGCGGCGGGGCACACAGCCGCCTTCACCACGCATTACGGCCCCGCTCAGCCGCTCGATCTCTACGCCCTCAACCGCACCGAAATCCTGCGCCGCGACCGCTTTCTCTTTCAGTTCGCGCGCAAAGTCAAACCGTTCCTCGCCGCGCGCGCCTGAGCAGAGATAAGAACATGTCGCTACCGGGAAGTTTCGTCAGGGCGTGGTACGAGTGGCAGCATTTACCCGTGATTTCCGTGGCGCGGGGCGAAGAGTCGCTGGATAAAATTATTTACGGGTTGGAACATCTGGGGGTATATACGCTAGGACAAAAGGCTATCGAGGGGGAGAAACTTTATCCCGTTGAAGCAGCCTTCGGCCGGCTCTCCGAACTTGAAGCCATCGAGGCTGAATTGGAAAACTGTTCGGCCTCGGAATCCGTCAAGGGGGAGATTAAAAACCACATAGAAACTACCCGCACGCTTTTGATCGAGTTGACGAGGTTAAGTTGAGCCGCTACGGATACTGCCATCGCGCCGGGGCGTGTGATATATTGACGAAACCTCGTGCCGCGCTACGGCGTACAACGTAGCGGTCAAGCGTGTCTCCCTCGGGCGCGCTTTTTCCGTGCCCTCCCCAACGTTCAAGGTTTCAAAGTCTCGGACGGTAACCGGTGATAGATGGATAAACGTCGCATCCTGATCGTGGACTCTAACAAGGAACTGCGCACGCTGTTGTCGCACGTGCTCGGCGAGTTCGGCCACGAAGTCGTCGCCACCGGCAACCGCGACGCGGCGCTGGCGCGCGAAGACCTCGAAGACTTCGACCTCATCATCAGCGATTTGACCGAAGACGCGGACGGCGGCGTGCAGGTCTTGAGCGAGATCAAGCGTCGTCGTCTGGTCGTGCCCGTCGTCGTCTCGTCTGAAGACGCGCAGCATCCCGGCCTCGTCAAAGCCTTCAAGATGGGCGCGGCCAACTACCTGCGTCGCCCCTACGACAAACAGGAACTACAGGCCATCGTCGAGAAAACACTCGGCTACAAACTCCGCTTCGTCGAAGACATGAAGGTGATGCCCTTCGTGCGCGAGCGCATCGAGTTCGAGTTGCCGAGCGATCTCTCCCTGATGAACGGCGTGCTTCATTACCTGCACGAGCGCGTCACCAAACTCGGCATCATCAACCCCGACCGCTCCAATCTCTTCATCGCGCTCGACGAGGCTTTCGTCAACGCAGTCAAGCACGGCAACAAGTACGATCAGCAGAAACTCGTCCGCATCACGGCCGACCTTTCGCCGAAGGAAGCGCGCTTCACCATCGAAGACGAAGGCGAGGGCTTCGACGTGAAAGAGATTCCAGATCCGCGTGACCCTGCGAATTTGTTCAAGACTTCAGGGCGCGGCGTTCTCTTGATTTACAACATTATGGACGAGGTCGCGTACAATGAGCGCGGCAATCGCCTGACGATGGTTAAACGTCCCGACGAATCGTTCGACAATAAACTGATTGACTCTCTCACGCCCGAAGACCGCCGCCGCGGCCCAAGCACCCCCGGCGGCAGCGACACACGCGCACCGCGCCGCCACACGCGCAGCGGTTGACGCTTCCACGCGCGCGCCGCACGAAGAGACGCGCACACGCCGCCCCGAAGAAGGCGACGACGAGAGCGCGCTTGCGGCGACGCTTCGTGCCTGGCGCTTCTGGCTTCCCGTCGCCGCGCTCGCCGTCCTGCTCACAATCCTTTTCGTAGACCCGTTCGCCGGAGATTGGGACGCGCTCGACTATACGGTCAACGCCGTGCGCGGTCAGCCGTCTTCGATGCTCTTCGGGCGGATGCTCTTTATCTACACGAACCACGCGGCCTATCGTCTCGCGCACGCTCTCTTCGGACTACAGGCCGAGCACGCCTACCTGCTGTTCAAGTACATGGTCGTGGTGCAGACGCCTTTTGCCGTCGTCGCCTGCTGGATGCTCGCGCGCGAGTTGACGGCGTCGCTTCGCGCGGCGACCGTGGCCGCGCTCATGCTCTCGCTCTCGCCCTTCTTCATCGTCTACAGCGGGCAGGCCATGACCGAGACGCCTTCGCTGCTTCTCGTCTCGCTCGCGCTCTTCGTGCACCTGCGCGGCGTGCGTGCCGGGAGCGCTGCGCGCATCTACGCGGGGGCGGCCTTGCTCGGCCTGTGCGTCAACGTGCGCGAGCCGATCGGGTTCTTCGCCCTCTGGCTCGTCGTCGCGCCCCTCTGCTACGGTTGGAAACTGAGACGACGCGAGCTTATACGGACGGCGACCGCGTGCGCGATCTTTTTAATCTGCGCGCTCGCGCCGTTCGCCGTCTATTGGTTGGCGGACGTGAGCTACCGGCAGGCCTGGTACGGCTGGCTGGCTTCGATGCGTGCCGAGTCGGCGTTGCATCCGGTGAAACTTTCGAACCTCGTGCCGTTCACACAACTCTTCATCATCGCCGCGCCCGTCACGGTCTGCCTGCTGCCGTTCGCGTTCCGCCGTGAATGGCGCGAGCGCGGTTTCACGCCGCTCCTCGGCTTGGCGCTCGTCGGCCTCGTCTGCAATCTGGTGCTCGTAGCAAACTACAGCACCGTCATCAACGCGCGCTACCAGTTGACCGGACTGCCCGGACTCGTCCCCCTCGCGGCCGCCTACTTGGTCGCACGCTGGACGCGGCGGGCGGGCGGAAACCACCGGCGCGGCTTCGTCTACGCCTGCGCGACCGTCCTTGTCGTCTCCGCGCTTGTCGGCTCACTCGTCTACGTCTTCACGCGGCAGACGCTCGCCAATCACGGCATCACGAAAGAATATCGCGCACGGCTCGCGCGCCTGCCGACGGACGCGGTCGTAATGGCGGGCGGGCAGACCGTCTCGGTCAACTATTATCGCGGCATCGGTTTCGGCAACTGGGACGTGATCGGCACGGGCGGCGGCTGGCCGGGCGCGCGACTCAACGAGCAAATCCGTCTGCACTTGCAGCAAGGCCGACGCGTCTTCATCGATGTCGATCCGCGCCTGTGGTCGATGGACACCTGGCACGAACAGGAGACGCGCGCCCTCGTCAAACTGGCCGACAACTTTCGTTTTCGTCACCACGCTCTGACCTTCTACGAGCTGCGCCCGCCCGAAGACCAGACGGCGCGCGACGACCCGAACCTCAAAGTTTTACTGAACAAGCCGAAACAGAGATTCAAATGAAGACAAGTAAATGGTGAATGGTCAATGGTGAATGGAGAAAACCAGTTCTGCTCCATTCACCATTGACCATTCACCATTCACCAGAATATGCCTTACGAACTTTTTCTCGCCTTGCGTTACCTGCGCTCGAAGCGGCGCGGGGGGCGTGCGAGCGCGCGTGTGACGGCGCTGGCGGGCGTCGCCGGGATCGCTTGCGGCGTCGGCTCGCTCATCTTCGCGCTCGCGCTCTCGAACGGTTTTCAGGACGAGATGCGCGACAAAATTCTCGGCGGCACGGCGCACGTCACGCTCTCAAGGGCGGACGGCAAATTCATCAAAGACCCGCAAGCGTTGGTCGCGCGGCTGCGCGCCGTGCCCGGCGTCGTCGATGCTGCGCCGACCACTTACACGGGCGCGCTCCTGAGCGGCGAGGGAGGCACGAGTTACACGGTCTTGCGCGGCGTCGAAGAATCGTCTGCACGTCGTCTCGCGACGATTCGTGGCACTTTGATTCAGGGCGCGCTCGAACCGCTGTTGGCCGAAACGCGTGAAGGCGAGCGTCGTGCGAGCGGGTTGAAAGATGAAGTGGCCGCGAAGAAGGATGAAGCGGGCGCGATTGAAGATGAGGATGAGAACTGGAGCCTGCTCGGCACGCTCGATGCGATTGGCAAAGTGGAAGCCGGACGGCAGACTGCGGAGATTGTCATCGGCGCGGAGTTGGCCGCGCGCACAGGGCTCACGCGTGTGGGCGATGCGGGCTGGATCATGACGAGCGAGCACACGGCGATAGACGTGGGCGGCGTCCACCTACGTCCGCGCGCGCGCCGCGTGCGCGTGGCGGGCATCTTTCGTTCCGGCCTCTACGAATACGATTCGTCGTGGATCTATCTGTCGCTCGCCGACGCGATGCAACTGGAAAGTGGCGAAGCAACGGTGGGCGGCGCGAGTCTCATCAGCATCGAGACCGAAGACATCTATCGCACGGCCGAAGTGGCCGCGCGCGTGCGCTCGACGCTCGGCGCGGAGTTCAAGACCGTCGATTGGCAGGAGGCGAACGCGCCGCTCTTTGCCGCGCTCGAACTGGAACGCCGCACGATTGCACTCATCATCGCGCTCATCATGTTCGTCGCCGCCTTGAACATCACGACGACGCTGGCGCTCGTCGTCGTCGAACGCCGTGCGGACATCGCCATCCTCGGCGCGATGGGCGCACGCGCGCGCAGCATCATGCTCATCTTCATCTGCGAGGGCGCGATCATCGGCGCGACGGGCGCAGTCTTAGGCGTTGCCTTCGGCCTCGCCGCCTGCTTCCTCGGCGATCGCTACCGCCTCGTCTCTCTGCCCGCGGACGTTTATTCGCTGAGCGCCATTCCCTTTCACCCGCGTGCGCGCGACGTGGCTCTGGCCGCGCTCGCGGCCTTCCTCGTCAGCCTGTTCGCCACCGTCTACCCGGCGCGTTCCGCCGCGCGTCTACGCCCGGCGGAAGCTCTCAGATACGAATGACTTTTTTAGAAGTGTGTGAGTTGCGCAAGGCTTACGCGTCGCCTTCGGGCGGGGCGTTGGCGGTGTTGCGGGGCGTGTCGTTCCGCGTGGCGGCGGGGGAGATGTTGGCTGTGGTGGGTGCGTCGGGCGCGGGCAAGTCGACGCTGCTGCACCTGCTTGGCGGGTTGGAGGCGGCCGACGGCGGAAGCGCGCGTCTGGGCGAGACGGAGTTGACGCGCGCGAGCGGTGCGGAACTGGCGCGCGTGCGTGGCGAGCAGGTCGGGTTCGTCTTTCAGTTTCATCATTTGCTGCCGGACTTGACGGCGCTTGAGAACGTTGCGCTGCCGCTTCTGGTCGCGCGGCGCAAATGGCGTGAGGCGCGCGCGGAGGCGAGCGAGTTGTTGGCGGCGGTGAACTTGAGCGAGCGCGCTTCGCATCGGCCGGGCGAACTGTCTGGCGGCGAACAGCAGCGCGCCGCCATCGCACGCGCGCTTGTCCACAACCCGCGCCTCCTGCTGGCAGATGAACCGACCGGCAATCTCGACGCACGCACCGGCGCTGAGGTCGCCGCCCTGCTCTCCAAACTCGCGCGCACGCGCGGCACGGCCGTTATCGTCGCCACGCACAACGAACAACTCGCGCGCGCCTGCGACCGCACGCTGGCGCTCGAAGACGGTCGCCTGCGCGAGATTTAGATGTTCCTGTCTCTCAATGAAAAAGCGCCTATCTTTTTCTCCGCCGCGCGTGCTATAAAAATTGTAGGGCAGTTCGGTTGAACTGCCTGCCCGCCCCGTCTCACCTCATAAATTTTTTCAGACGTAACTTTCGAGGAGTGTGATTTCGTGAACCAGAAAATATTGCGCGGCTGTGTGCTGCTCGTGTCCGTGTGCCTGCTGTCGTTAGTGTCCGTGTCGGCGCAGCAACGCGCGCGGCGCGGCGGGCTGGATAATTTGTCTCTGCCATCGACGACGGCGCGCGTGGCGGCTTCCACTCAGCCGGGCGCATCCGCGTGGCAGACGTTTGCGCCGGATGGAGCGGGCTTCTCCATCTCTCTGCCCGGAATGCCGGAAGAGGCGACACGCGCGGGGCGCGAGAGCGGGCAACTGAACGGGGGGCTGCGCAGCTATCGCCTCACGGCCGGCGGAGTGAAGTTTGAAGTGAGTCGCACGGGGCAGTTGCCGGAAGAACTCTTCAACCAGCCGGGCGCGTCCGACAAGTTTTTCACCGGCGCGTCGCAGGGCATCACAATGGCGCTTGCGCGTTCGAACGCGCAGATCAAATTCAAGCTCGCCTCGGAAGAAGCCGTCTCGCTCGACGGCTACGAGGGGCGCGAGTACGAATTTGAAGCCGATGGGCATTACTCCGTCGCGCGCATCTTCCTCGTCGAGCGCACCGTCTTCGCCCTCAGCATCATCGGCCCTCGAAGCGAGGCGACGCCCGAAACCGTCCGGCGCTTTCTCGATTCGTTCGCACTGACGCAGTAAAGCATTGGGAAGGGTGAAAGGGGAAAGGTAGAGCAGGTGGGGGACAGCGCGTGCGGCGGACGGTGAGTGCGACGGACGGCTGGTGCTCTGCGCGGTCTTTGCTTTTCGCTTTCTCCTTTCCTCCTTTCTCTTCCCCCTTTCACCCTTCCGCCAGCGCCCTCCCATTTTTCCTTTCTCTTCTGCCTTTCGCCGCATTAGGTTATAATGCGCGCGGGCCGAACGTGGGGAGTTTTCTTCTCTGCTTCTCTCGCGGATGCCACACCATAAAGTTTTTATCGCGATCTCAGCACATCGTTTCTATGTTTGAACGCTACACGGAGAAAGCGCGGCGAGTGATCTTCTTCGCGCGCTACGAAGCCTCGCAATTCGGCGCGCCCGCTATCGAGCCGGAACATCTCCTGCTCGGTCTGATGCGCGAAGACAAGACGCTCACGGCGCGTTTCCTGGCGCGCGCGCAGGCTTCGCTCGAAGCCATCCGCAAAGAGATCGAGGGGCGCGCCCCCTTGCGCGAAAAGATTTCCACCAGCGTCGAACTTCCGCTCGCGCCCGAAACCAAGCGCGTTCTGGCCTACGCCCACGAAGAGTCAGACCGTTTGCAGCACCGCCACATCGGCACGGAACACCTGCTGCTCGGACTCCTCCGCGAGGAGCGTTCGATGGCCGCAGAGATTCTCTACGAGCGCGGCCTGCGTCTGGCGGCCGTGCGCGACGAGGTTGCCCGCGCCACCGGCGCAGACCCGCGCGCCTCGCAGAAGAAAGACACGCCCCACCTCGCAGAGTTTTCGCGCGACCTGACCGAAGACGCAGCCAACGACAAACTCGACCCGCTCGTCGGCCGCGACAACGAGATCGACCGCGTCATTCAAATTCTCTGCCGCCGCACGAAAAATAACCCCGTGCTCATCGGCGAACCGGGCGTCGGCAAAACGGCCATCGTCGAAGGTTTGGCGCAAAGGATCATGCGCGGCGACGTGCCTTCGTTTCTGGAAAACAAGCGGATACTTTCGCTCGACCTGTCGCTCATCGTCGCGGGCACGAAGTATCGCGGGCAGTTCGAGGAACGCTTGAAGCAGATCATGCGCGAGCTGGTGGAAAACCCACAGTACATCGTCTTCATAGACGAACTGCACACGCTCGTCGGCGCAGGATCGGCGGAAGGCTCGCTCGACGCGGCCAACATCTTGAAGCCTGCTTTGTCGCGCGGCGAGATTCAGTGCATCGGCGCGACCACCCCGGCGGAGTTTCGCAAGTCCATCGAAAAAGACCGCTCGCTCGAACGTCGCTTTCAGGCCGTGAAAGTTCCGCCGCCTTCGGAAGAAGAGGCCGTGCGTATTCTCGACGGCGTGCGCGAACGCTACGAGGCGTTTCATCAGGTGAGCTACACGGCTGAGGCCATCGAAGCGGCCGTCTATCAATCGAGCCGCTACATCCCCGACCGCTTTTTACCCGACAAAGCCATCGACGTGATCGACGAGGCCGGAGCGCGCGTCAAGCTGCGCGTGCGCCGCGAACCCGTTATCGGCAGCGAACAGCCGCCGTCGCGTCAACTGCCGCCCATGAACGAGGAGCGCCTGCGTTCGTCCTACATCGTCGATAACCTGACGGGCGCGCGCATCCATGAAGAGGACGACATGCTCGTCTCCGTCGCCGTCACGAAGGACGACGTGGAAGACGTGATCGCACGCTGGACGGGCATCCCCGTCAATTCTCTGAAGGAGCAGGAGACGCAGAAACTCCTGCGCATCGAAATTGAACTGCACACACGCGTCGTCGCGCAGCGTCCGGCCATCTCCGCGCTCGCGCGTTCCATCCGGCGTTCGCGCGCGGGGCTGAAAAACCCGCAGCGCCCCGTCGGCTCGTTTTTGTTCCTCGGCCCGACGGGCGTGGGCAAGACCGAGGTGGCGCGTTCGCTCGCCGAGTTTCTGTTCGGCTCGGAACGTTCGATGATTCGTTTCGACATGTCCGAGTTTATGGAGAAGCATTCGGTGTCGAAGCTGATCGGCTCACCGCCGGGCTACGTCGGCCACGAAGAGGGCGGGCAGTTGACCGAGCGCATACGCCGTTCGCCCTACAGCGTCCTTCTCTTCGACGAGATCGAGAAAGCGCACCCCGACATTTTCAACGTCCTCTTGCAAGTGTTCGAAGACGGCATCCTGACCGACGCGCTCGGCAACACCGTCGATTTCAAGAACACGATCATCATCATGACTTCGAACATCGGCGCGCGCTTCATCCAGAAACGCGGCGCGCTCGGCTTTCAGGCGCACGCCGCCGACACGCGCGAGAAACTGGAAGACATGGTGATGTCGGCCGTCAAACAGACGTTCAATCCCGAATTCATCAACCGTCTCGACGAGATCATCATCTTCGACGAATTGCAGGACGACGAGTTGCTTGAGATCGTCACGCTGCAAGTCGAATTGATGAACCGCATGCTGCGCCGGCGCGGTCTGGAAGTGCGCCTGACCGACGAGGCCAAGCACTGGATCGTCAAGAAAACCTGCGCCGACCGCACCTACGGCGCGCGCCCCCTGCGCCGCGCGCTCCAGAAATACGTGGAAGACCCGCTCTCCGAGGCTCTCATCCAGGGCGAACTCGGCGGCGCGACGCTCATCGAGGTTTACGAGGACGGCGACACGCTCAGTCATCGTCCGGCGGGCGTCGAAGAGGTCGGCGACGAGCTTTTAATTCACTGAAGAGGGGAAAAAGGGGAAAGGGGAAAGGTTCGAGGGAAAAGGCGAGTTTCCCACGCGAGGGGAAACTTCCGGCCCTTGCCCTTTGCCCTTTCCCCTTTTCCCCTTGTATAATGCGCGCCTTTGTGCGACCCGACGGCTGGCAACTGGGGGCGTGGGACGCGAATCCAAGCCTCCGAATTCATTCTCTTGCTCTGCGCCGTTTTGTGTCTGTCAGATACGGCCGCCGGGCGGGCACACTGAAAAAGGTTCGTTTTCCTACTTCCCAAAGTTTTTTTCTGCTTTGAGGCAAAAAGCAATTATGCGAATTAACGCGCCCCTGCGGCGCTTTCTGCTGGCCGCGCTTATCGTCGGCCAAACGGCGTTCGTCTGCGCCGCGCTTTCAATTGAGGCGCGCGCGCAAGAGCCGCAAGGCACGCCCGCCGCTACTGCCAGCCAGCGTCTCGTCGAGAGCGTGGACATACAGGGCAACCGCCGCAACCGCGACGAAGATTTGCTCTATTACATCACGACGCGGCCGGGCGATCCCTTCAACGCCGATCAAGTGGCGCGCGATCTGAAAGCTCTCAACGACCTCAACTTTTTCAACAAGACCCGATCGCGCGTCCTGACGACCGAAGGCGCGCGCGGCGGCGTCGATGTGGTCTTCGAGGTCGAGGAACTTCCCGTCATCCGCGAATTGACGTTCGAGGGTTTGTCGAGCGTCAGCGAATCCGACGTGCTCAAGGCTTTCCGCGAGCGGCGCATCGGCGTCCAGAAAGAGAATTTGCTCGACCCCGTCAAGATCAACAACGCCGTCCGCGTCATCAAGGAACTGCTGGCCGCTTCCGGCCACCCGAACGCGACGGTCGAAGCCATCAGGGAAGAAGTCTCGGCCACCTCGTCCGCCATCACTTTCAAGATCGACGAGGGCGACCGCGTGCGCGTCGTCGAGATCGAATTCGAGGGCAACCAGAATTTCAAGGACGGCGAACTGCGCGGAGCGATGAAGTACGTCAAAGAGGCGGGCTTCATCACGCGCTTCAAGAGCCAGGACATTCTCGACCGCGAAAAGCTGGACGTTGACCTGCGCCTCATCCGCAACTACATGGCGGGCAAAGGCTACTTGCAGGCGCGTCCCGGCGAGCCGCGCATCGAAGGCTTGGGACGCCGCCGCACGGGGTTTCCGATCCTGCCGCTTCCGCTCCTTTCTTCGACCGACGAGGCTCTGCGCATCACCATCCCGATCATCGAAGGCAAAGTCTATCGCCTCGGCGAACTGAAGATCGAAGGCAACTCGATCTTCGACGAGAAGGTGATCCGCGCCGTCATCGGTTTGAAACAGGGCGACATCGCCAGCGGCGAGCGCATCTACAAAGGTCTCATCGAAGACCTCAAAAAACTCTACGGCAACAACGGTTTCATCCAGTACACGGCCGAACCCGAACCGACTTATAAGGACAACCCGGCGAACCCGAACGAAGGCATCGCCGATTACACCATCACGATTGACGAAGGCAAGCAGTTCACCCTGCGTCGTCTGGAATTCACCGGCAACACGTTTACGCGCGACAATGTTCTGCGCCGCGAGTTCGTCCTGAACGAAGGCGACATCTACAACCAGTCCTACGTGGAATACTCAGTCCTTCGTCTGAACCAGCTCGGCTACTTCGACCCGATTGACAAGGACAGAGACGTTGACTTCCGCCAGAACGAGGAAGAGGGTCTGGTGGACGTGAACGTCAAGGTGGCCGAGCGCGGCCGCCAGCAGATCTCCTTCAACGGCGGCCTGTCCGGCATCGGCGGTTCGTTCTTCGGTCTCGACTATTCGACGAACAACCTGCTCGGGCGCGGCGAAAGTCTGTCGCTGAACTTCGCGGCGGGCAACCGCCAGCAGTCGTTCGTCTTCTCGTTCACCGAGCCGCAGATTCGCAATCGTCCCATCTCGGCCGGGTTCTCGATCTTCTTGCAGTCTTTGAAATTCTTCGGCGAGGGCACGTTCCTGTCGCAGAATCTGGACGCGCTGCAAGGACTTTCGGGTTCGCAGTTGGACTTCCTGAACACGGGCGACGAGAATTTGTTCACGCAGCGAACGGTGGGCGCGAGCTTCTTCGCCACCGCGCCGCTCTCCGAGTTTTACAAGAAGCGGCCGTTTACGCTCTCGACGCGCATCGGCCTCTCTTACGCCATTTCGCAGACGAGCGTGCGCGACCCGGAGGTCAACACTGATCCGAACAACCCGCAAAACGCCATCCCGGTCATCTACAAGCAGCCGAACATTCTGACCAGCCGCATCACGCCGAGCGTCGTCTACGACTCGCGCGACGTGCGCGGCGTCGATGCCATCAATGGCCGTCAGATCGCCGTGCAGTTGGCCTTCGCCGGTCTCGGCGGCGACGTGCGCACCTACCAGCCGACGCTGACTTACCAGCAGTTCATCCCGGTCAGAAACAAGCGCTCGAACAACCCGCACGTCTTCGGCTTCCGCATCCTCGCCGGACACGTCGGCTCTTTCGCGACGACCGCCAAGATCAGAGAGGCGCAGACCACTTCGCTCTCGTTCATTCAGGGCGTGCCCGTCTACGAGCGTTTCTTCCTCGGCGACGAGTTCACGATTCGCGGTTACAATGTGCGCTCGATCAGCCCCATCGTGCCGATTGACCAGTTCGTCACTTCGCGCAACGTCGTGCTCACCTCAAACTCTTCGGGACAGTTCATGCCCGTCGAGAGCGCGAGCCTTCAAGCGCTCGCGCAGCAACTCGGCACGTTCACCGGCCCCGAAGGCGGAAACGTCATCGCTAACCCGTCGCGCGGCTTCCAGCCCATCGGCGCGGACACGCAACTGCTCGGCAACTTCGAGTATCGCGTTCCGCTCTTTGGCCCCGTGAGCATCGCCGGTTTCGCAGACATCGGCTCGGCCTTCAACCTGCGCAAGGGCGCGGATCAGATTTTCTCGACCAGTTTTCAGCCCGACACCCCGTTCCTCGTCACCCAACTCGGCGCGTTGCGCGGCAGCCTGAGCGGGCTGGTCTTTGAGAAGAATCCTTTCCTCGCGACGCAGGTTTCGCTCGACCCTTTGACGGGCTTCGTCATCGGCCTCGTCGCGCGAGATAACCGTCTGGTGACGCGCGAGGAACTGGACAACGCCACGCGCTTCGGCCCCGTAGACCCGATCACGGGACTGCCCTTCGGCTTCCAGCGCGTCTTTATACGCGGCGAGGCGCAGACCAACACGGCCGTGCGTCTGTCGCAAGCGGTCTTCGACAAGATCGGTGATTTTCGTTCGAGCCTAGGGGTTGAATTTCGTGTGCAGTTGCCGGTGGTCAACGTGCCGCTCAGACTCATCGGGTTCTACAACCCGAACGCGCGGCGCGGCTTTACCGACAAGATTCCCGGCGCTTTCTTCCAAGAAGAAAAGATGGGCTACCGTTTCAGCATCGGGCGGACTTTTTAACCGTCTATTGATAAACTCTTAGCGGCTGGCGCAACCTACGGCGAGCGAAATGCACCTAAACGTGTGCCACCCATTTCCACTGTAAGGAGCAGTACAAAAACGACAATGAAACTATTTCGCTTAATCGCCGCATCTTGCCTCGTCGCGGCCTCTCTCGTTATCTCGGTCGGCGCGCAGACGGCGACGCGTCCCGCGGGGACGGCCGCCCCGACGCAGGGCGCTGCGCCTGCTTCCGGGCAAACCGGTCGCATCGCGATCATTGATTCCAGCATGTTCAGCGACGAAAAGCAGGGCATCGCGCGCGTGATCAATGCCATGAAGGGCGTCGATGCGCAGTTCCAGCCCGTCCGCACCGAAGTTCAGGGCATGCAGACTCGCTATCAGGCTCTCGTTGACGACATCAACAAGACGAGCGCCGTGGCCGATCCCAAAACCATCGCCACGAAGACCGATCAGGCCGATACCCTGAAACGCGACATCGAGCGCAAGACGCAGGACGCGCAGATCGCCATCAAGAAGCGCATGGACGACGTGCTCGGCCCGTTGCAGGAAGACGTGTACAACTCGCTGCAAGCGTTCGCGCAGACGCGCGGCATCTCGATCATCATCGACGCCAGCCGCGTGCCGCTCATCTACGCCGCCGACAGCGTGGACATCACCAGAGACTTCATCGCCGAATACAACCGCGCGAAGCCCGCAACCGCCTCGGCCACCCCGGCCACCGGCGGCGCGACTCGCCCGGCCGGTCGCCCGTAAACAGATAAGTAAGCAGTAAGCAGTAAGCAGTGAGCAGTTTTAATTTTACTGCTCACTGCTTACTGCTTACTGCTCACATACTCCTATGGAAACCGTTCTGGACATTCGCGCCATACAGGAACTCCTGCCGCATCGCTATCCCTTCCTGCTCGTTGACCGCATCATCGAACTCGTCCCCCGTCAGCGTATCGTCGGCATCAAGCAAGTGACGATGGGCGAGCAGTTCTTTCAAGGCCACTTTCCGGGTGCTCCGGTGATGCCGGGCGTGCTCATTGTCGAGGCGTTGGCGCAGGTAGGGGCAATTCTCGCCTTGCGCGAGATCGAGAACCGCGAGCAGAAACTCGTCCTCTTCTCGGGCATCGAGAGAGCGCGTTTCCGCCAGCCCGTCGTACCGGGCGACACGCTCACGCTCGAAGTGACGGCCTTGCGCATCGGCTCGCGTGTCCAGCGCATGCGTGGCGAGGCGAAGGTCGAAGGCAAACTCGCGGCCGAAGCGGAGATCATGAGCGTCGTCGCCGAACGCAGCGGCGTCCAGTAAAGTTAGGGGAAGGGGTAAAGGTTAAAGGGAAAGGGAAGCCGAGTCTTTTCCTTTCCCCCTTACCCTTTCCCCTTTTCCCTTATTCGTTGATCCATGATTCATCCGACGGCCATCGTCAGCAGCGGCGCGCAACTCGGCGAAGACTGTTTCGTCGGGCCATATTGCATCATCGGCGACGAGGTTGTGTTGGGCGCGGGCGTGCGCGTCGAATCGCATGTGGTGATCGACGGGCGCACGCGCATCGGCGACGGCACACGCATCTTTCCCTTCGCTTCCATCGGACTCGCCCCGCAGGATTTGAAGTACAGGGGCGAACCGGCCGAGACGCGCATCGGCGCGCGCACTGAGATACGCGAGTTCGTCACCATCCATCGCGGCACGGAGGGCGGCGGGATGCTCACTGCGGTCGGCGATGATTGTCTCATCATGGCGCAGGCGCACGTGGCGCACGACTGTCTCGTCGGCAACCGCGTGATCATGGCGAACGCGGCGACGCTCGCAGGCCACGTCACCGTCTACGACGGCGCGAACATCGGCGCGTATTCGGGCGTCCACCAGTTCTGCCGCGTCGGGCGCGAGGCATATGTGGGCGGCTATTCGGTCGTGGTCAAAGACGCGCTGCCCTTCGCGCTCACGGTCGGCAACCACGCGAAGTGCTACGGCCTGAACAAAGAGGGCATGCGGCGGCGCAACTATCCGCGCCCGACAATCGAAGCGCTCCATCACGCCTTTCACCTGCTGCTCTCCGCACGACTCAACACCACGCAGGCCGTCGAGCGCATCCGCGCCGAGATCAAAGATTCACCGGAGACTGAAGAACTCGTCCAGTTCATCGAAACCTCCAAACGCGGCGTGGTCAAATAAACGCGCCCGCCCGCTTCGCTCCGGCGCGCAAATATCTGCGACAAAAGGCCGAGCGGCGTCGTCCTTATGAGTGGAAGTTCCAGCCAAAGACTTTTGCGAGGTGAATCCTTGAAACACCACTCGTCGTCGCCGCCGCTGCTCCGCCTCTGCTACTGTTGTCTCATTCTTCTCTGCATCACGTCTGCTGCCCGCGCCGATTCGCCTTCCGCTTCCGTATCGATGCAAGAGCGTGTGCCGCGCTTCGAACCCTCGGCCTGCCCCTTGCCCGTGCCGGAAGGCGAACGCGTCGAGTGCGGTTATCTCTTCGTCCGCGAAGACCGCGCGCGCTCGGCCAGTTCAGTCATCAAACTCCCGATCATCATCTTGAAGAGCGACAGCCCACAGCCCGCGCCCGACCCGGTACTGCGCACCTTGGGCGGCCCCGGCGCGTCTTCTTTGAGAATGATTAGTGGGCGGAGGGCTTCGCCCTGGCTGCGCGAGCGGGACATGATTATTTTCGAGCAGCGCGGCACGCGCTACGCTGAGCCGGCTTTGACCTGCCCGGAAGTGGACGCGGCCAGGAGCGACAGTGCGCGGCGAAATCTGGATGAGCGGACGACACATGCGCGCGAGGTGCAAGCGGCGCGTGCCTGCCGCGCGCGACTCGCCCGTCAAGGCATCGATCTGGCCGCTTACAACAGCGCGGCTAGTGCCGCCGACATCGAAGATCTGCGCCGCGTCCTCGGCTACCGGCAATTGAATCTCTACGGCGTCTCTTACAGCGCGCGTCTGATGCTCACAGTCATGCGCGACTACCCGCAGGGCATCCGCAGCGTGGTGCTCGAATCCACCCTGCCGCCGCAAGTCAACTACGACGAGGCGGGGGTTGACGTGGCTGCCGCCACGCTCGACCTGCTGTTTCGCCAGTGCGCTGCCGAACGCGAGTGCGCTGCGGCTTACCCGAATTTGAAGGAACGATTTTACGAAGTCGTGCGCCGCGCCAACGCACGTCCGCTGAACGTGACGGTCAAACAGGCGAACGCGCAATCCCAAGCGAACGCGCAAGCCGATGTCACGCTGCGGCTCAAGGGCGACGACGTGATCGAGTGGGCGATGGATGAACTCGCCGCCGGTGGGGAGAACGTCTTCAAACTTCCGTCGGAGATATACAGGCTCGTCGGCGGCGACACGGGTGCGCTCGCCAGCTATGCCGAGTCGAAGTTGAATCCGGGCGGTAATGCCTGGGGCATGCGTTATTCCGTCTGGTGTCGTGAAGAGATGCCGTTTCAAGCACGGCGCAAGATCGACGCGCAGTCGCGCCGCCGCGATGGGCTGAACGGTTTTACGATTCAAGGCGCGATGCCCGCCATCTGCGATGCGTGGGGCGTGCCCGCGTCGCCGCGCGTCGAGAACGCGCCGGTCGTCTCCGACGTTCCGACGCTGCTTCTGGCCGGAGAGTTTGATTCCTACACGCCGCCCGCGTGGGCGCGTCTGGCGGCGCGGACGCTGAAACACAGTTACGTTTACGAGTTGCCGGGCATGGGGCACGGCGTGGGCTTCGGCAGTCGTTGTGCGCGCGAGGCAGCGGCCGCCTTCTTTGCCGACCCGACACGCGCGCCGCAAGTCGCTTGCCTCGCAGCCATGACGCGGCCTAAATTTCTGATCAAAAGTTGAGACACATGCGTTACGGGTTGATCGCAGGCAACGGGAGATTTCCGTTTTTGGTGATTGAGGGCGCGCGGCGCGCGGGGGTGGAGTTGTCCGTGGCGGCCATACGCGAAGAGACTGATCCGGCGATTGAACGCGAGGCGGCGCGCGTCGAGTGGGTCGGCATCGGGCAGTTGGGCAAGATGATCCGCTTCTTCAAACGCGAGGGCGTCCAAAAGGCGATCATGGCCGGGCAGGTCAAGCACGTCCAGATTTTCAGCGGCGCGCTGCCCGACGTGCGTATGCTCAAGATGCTCCTCGGGCTTCCGCGCCGCAACACCGACGCGCTCATCGGCGGCGTTGCGGCGGAACTACTGAAAGAAGGTATCGAACTGATCGATTCGACCTACTTCCTGCAAGACCACCTGCCGACGGAAGGCAAACTAACCAGACGCGACGCAGACGCGCGCGAGCGCGGCGACATCGAATACGGCCTCGAAGTGGCGCGCGAGATCGCGCGTCTCGACCTCGGCCAAACCATTGTCGTGCGCGCGCGCGCCTGCGTCGCCGTCGAAGCGATGGAGGGCACGGACGCCTGCGTCCGTCGCGCAGGCGAACTCGCGCGCGGCCGTCTCACTGTGGTCAAAGTCGCCAAGCCCGGACAGGACATGCGCTTCGACGTGCCCGTCGTCGGCGTCCCCACCGTCGAGACGATGGCGCAAGCGGGCGCGACGTGCCTGTGCATCACGGCGGGCAAGACGCTCATGTTCGACCGCGCGGAGATGATCGCTCTGGCCGACAGACACCGCATCGCCGTCGTGGCCGTCCCGCCCGTTTGAACAGGTGAAGAAGCGACGTTTTCATCCGCTCAAACTGCGGAGACGATTGTTGCCTTCGGTCGCCTTCCAGCCAGTAATTCGCAATCCGCAATCTCAAATACATTGACACTCGCGGGCGCGGGGCTTAGTCTATAAAGCAGCAGTTTCGGCGTGCGGACGAGGCTGCTTTCGCCTATCGATGCGACGAGTGACACCTAATGCGTTATGAGAGTGTCGTCTCAAACAACCTGCCCGGCACTCTTTGCATAAGTCAACCAATCAACCCGCCGCTTTAGCCCTTTGAACGATCAAACGCCGACGCACCCTTGAGCATTCCGAAAGCGTTTCAGACGGTTTGCGATCATGTCAGACGACGATTCCCCCATCTCTTTCAAACGTCCGGACGCTAGACGTGCGTCGCCCGTCGGG
>DASZCS010000031.1:0-8359 GCA_035942855.1 Pyrinomonadaceae bacterium
CCCCGGCCATCTTGTGTTTCAAGTTGAATAGTCCGCAAGGCGGATACGCGACGGTCTCGCACTCGACGCATGCGACCCGCGAAGAGATAGCGTCCTTTACTCGTAGCGAAGCGCGATCATCGGATCGACTTTCGTGGCTCGCCGGGCGGGGAGAAAGACTGCTGCGCCTGCGACCGCCGCGAGAATCAGCGAGATGACGCCGAACGTGAAAAGGTCTGTCGCGCCGATGCCGAACAGAAGGTTCGAGAGAAAACGCGTGAGAGCGAAGGATGCTCCCAAGCCTACAGCTAAGCCCACGCCGGTCAGCACCAAGCCCTGCCGCATGACGATGCCGAGCACGTCGCCCTGCTGCGCGCCGAGCGCCATCAGGATGCCGATCTCGCGCGTGCGCTGGTTGACCGAGTAAGACATCACGCCGTACAAGCCCATCGCCGCCAGGCCCAGCGCGAGGAAGCCGAAGATGCTGAGCAGGATGGCTGCGAGTCGTTGCCCGGCCAGAGCCAAGCCTAACGAATCCGTCATCGTCAACAGTCGATAAGGCATGTCTCGATTGAGCGACTGTAGTTCGCTGCGCAAGCCGGGCAGCAGCACGTTCGCATCGACGGAAGCGTGCACCAGCAGGTTCATGCGCGAGTTGTAGTGCTGCTGGAAAGGCAGGTACATATAAGGGCGCACGCTCTCGTTCAGATTGTAATAGCGGTCGTTTTGGACGATGCCGACCACTTCCAGCATCTCCTCGACGCCGTTCGTGCCGATGCGTTTGCCGAGCGCGTTTTGATTCGGCCAGAAGCGACGCGCCATCTCTTCGTTGATGACGACCACTTTCTGTTTGTCTTCCGCATCCTGCCAGTTGAAATCGCGTCCCTGCAAGACGGGGATCGCCATCGCCTCGAAGAACTTCGGCTCGACGATGTTGTAATCAACCGCGAGCGGCGTGTTCGTCGGCATGTCCGACTGTTCGATGGTCACGCCGCGTTGCTGCGTGCCGCCGCCGCTCAAGGGCACGACGTTCGCCAGTGTGACGTTCTGCACCTGCGGCAACTGCGCGGCGCGCTCCTGTAGTTGCCGGTAATAAGACCGCCCTTGATTCTTGTCGTACCCTTGCATCGCCACGTCCGTCGAGGCCACCAGAATGTTCTGCGGTTTGAAGTTGAGATTGTTCGCGCGCGCATTTTGCAGGCTTCGGATGAAGAGTCCGGCCGTGATGAGCAGCACGAGCGAGATCGCCACCTGCCCGACCACGAGCAGACCGCGCAGCCGCGCCTTGCCCTGTTTCGGATTGGGCATTTCGTCTTTCAGGATGGGCAGAATGTCCGGCTTCGTCGTTTGCAGCGCCGGAACCAGACCGAACACGATTCCGGTCACAATCGAAACGACGAGTGCAAAAAGCATCACGCGCCGGTCGATGCTCAGGTCTAAGACGAGGGGCAGCGCGGATTGCGGAACGAGGCTGAGCAACAGACTCGCTCCCCACTTTGCCACCAGCAAACCGGCGATACCTCCCATCACGGAGAGCAGCAAACTCTCGGTCAGGAGTTGTCGCACCAGACGCCAGCGCGAAGCGCCGAGAGCGAGACGGATGCCGATCTCTTTCTGCCGCGCATACGAGCGCGCGAGCAAGAGGTTCGCAACGTTGAAGCAGGCGATGAGCAGGACGAGCAGCACGATCACCATCAGGACTTGCAGGACGGGCGCGAGGTCTTTCTTGAAGCCGGTCGCGCCTTCGCCAAGTCCGACGACCGTAGAAGTGGTCGCGCGGTTTGTCTCCGGATAGTCCTCGGCGAGTTTGCCGACGACCGCTTGCAGGTCGGCTCGCGCCTGTTCGATGCTCACGCCCCCTTTGCGTCGCCCCACGACGTTCAACCAGCGTTGGCCGCGTTCTTTGAGACGGTCTGAGCCGGGGATGATCTGTCCCTGCATCATCAAAGGAACCCACACGTCGGGCGCGAAGCCGACGATGGTTCCGATGAAGTTTTTCGGCGCGACGCCGATGATGTTGTAAGTCACGCCGTTCAAAGAGAGCGTGCGGCCGACGGCGCTCGTCTCTCCTTTGAAGCGGTTCTGCCAGAGGTTATGACTGATGACGACGACCGGGTGCGTGCCGGGCGTGCGGTCTTCTTCCGGCGAAAACGTTCGGCCGATCTCAGGCTTCACGCCGAGCACGTCGAAGTAGTTGCCGCTGACAAGTGTGCCCGCAAGGATTTCGCTCTGCCCGCCGTGCCCTATGTTCATGGGCGTCGTCCGCTGCGCGAGCAGACCGTCGAACGCCTGTGTGCGTTCGCTGAGATCTACGTAGTCCGGGTAAGAGACCGCCCCGAAGCGCAAATTGGGCGAAGCGGAATAGACTTCGACGAGGTTGTCCGACTGCTCGACGAGCGGCAGCGGGCGCAGCAACACGGCGTTGACGAGGCTGAAGATGGTGACGTTGAAACCGATCCCCAGGCCGAGCGAGAAGAGAACGATCCCGACGAAACCCGGATTCTTGACTAAAGTGCGCAAGCTATAACGCAAATCTTTCCACAGCGCTTCCATCAGGCCACCTCCATCCTTTCCGCTACGATCTCTTCCACCACGCGCCCGTCGAACAAATTGATCGTGCGCGGGGCATGGCGCGCGTAACGCTCGTCGTGCGTCACCATGCAGATGGTCGTGCCGCTGTCGGAGAGTTCGCTGAAAATGTTCATTACCGCTTCGCCGTTGGTCGAATCGAGATTGCCGGTCGGCTCGTCCGCGAGCAGGATCGAGGGCTGACCGGCCACGGCGCGGGCGACGGCGACGCGCTGCTGCTGACCGCCGGAGAGTTGGTGCGGGTAGTGGCGCGAGCGATGCCCCATGCCGACGCGGTCGAGCGCATCCTCCACGCGATCCCTACGCTCCGACGCCTTCATCCCGCGAAACAGCAGAGGCACTTCGACGTTCTGAAAGACCGTCCGGTCGCTGATCAGATTGAAGCTCTGGAAGATGAACCCGACGTGCTCGTTGCGAATACGGGCGCGTTCGCGCATGGGGAGATGGCCGACCGATTGGCCGTTGAGCAGATAAGTTCCTTCCGTGGGCGAATCGAGCAGCCCCAGAATCGAGAGCAGCGTCGATTTACCGCAGCCCGAAGGGCCGGAGATGGAAACGTACTCGCCCGTATAAATCTCGAAATCGACGCCCGCCAGCGCGTGTATCTCGACCTCTTCGGTCAGAAACAGCTTCTTCAAATTTTCCAGTCGAATAAGTGGTGTCGTGAAGGTCTTCATCTGCTCCTCTCTTTCTCTAACCAGCGACCGCGCGCTTTCATCTTTTGCCGTTTAGATTTCTACAGTTGTGCCTCGCCCTACACGGCCGGAACCATGATGCATGGCGCTGTTACCTCTTGAGCGCTCCGGCCATTGTCCGCGTCTCTCAAGTGCGCCTGATGGTCTGTGAACAATAGGCTCATGCAGGTAAGCCCGGCTTCGGCCTTCATGAATTCGGAGATGTCCGTCGTATAGACTTCAAACCCGCGTTCTTCGAGCAGCGCACGAGTTTCGGGGAACGAACTGGGCAAGAGCACCACGCCGTCGAGCGACAGCGTGTTGGCCGCCCAGGGCTCGGTCGGCGGGACGCGAATAATGTCGAGATGCCGGAAGGGCGAAGGGTCGATCCAGTCGGGATTCAGGAGCACCGTCCCGCGACCGAGATAGGAACATCCGGTCGAGAGATGTAGACAGCCGTGGACGCCGACGCACGCGACCTCGTAGTCGTAAGGCTTGAGCAGTTCGCGCAACTGGCGCACGCCCTCGGCGTTGGTGCGCGTCGACAGGCCGACGTAGAGCGTGCGGCCGACGCGCACCACGTCGCCGCCTTCGAGCGTGCCCGGCAGCGTGATGAATTTCAGCGGGCGATATTGTTCGAGCACCGCCGCCACGCTCTGCACTTCCGGTCGCCGCCGCGTCGCTCCCATCGCCGAAACTACAGCCACTTCGTCCACCACGACCGCTGTATCTTCGATGAAGACCGAGTCGGGCAGATCGGGCGTCGGCGGCGCGTGCAGAACCCGCAGCCCCATGCGAGTCAGGCTGCGCACGTAGTTCTGGTGCTGTTCTTCAGCCTTCGCGACATCGATGCAATCGCGGCTGAGAAACGTTAACTCGCAGTCTTCCATTCTCGGACTGATCCTACGCGTCAGCGCAGATAACATAACAGTCTCCTTTTAATGACAGGTGAGATACGAAGGGACGGCAGACCATCCGGGGCGACTTTCAAGTCCGACCGGCGAAGTCTGCGCTTGAACGGGCCAGGTCGTGCGCGATGATGCGCGGCAACTCGGGCGTCTGATTGAGAAAGAAATGGTCGCCGGGAAACATGCGCACGGCGAAGTGTGAACTTGTGTGCTCGCGCCATGCATCGAGCGACGCGTGGTCGATCCAGTCGTCCTGCAAGCCGCCAAGCGCGGTGATGCGAGAGCGCAGCGGCGGCTGTGGCGCGTACTTGTAGGTCTGGCACACGGCGAAGTCCGCACGCAGGAGCGGCACGAGAATCTGCATCAATTCCGGATGGGTCAACACTTCTCTGGGCGTGCCGTTCAGGCGGATCACCTCTTCGATGAACTCGACTTCGGGCAAGGTGTGAAGCGCGCGGTCGGTCTTCGGCAGATGCGGCGCGCGGCGTCCAGACAGAAAAAGATGCACGGGTTCAAACGCGCCTTCGCTGCGGAGACGACGCGCCAACTCGAAGGCCACGAGCGCGCCCATGCTGTGACCGAAAAAGGCATACGGCCGATCGAGGAACGGCTTGATCTCGCGCGCGAGCGCATCGATCAGGATACGCAAATCCGAGACGGGCGATTCGCGCATACGCGTCTCGCGTCCCGGAAACTGCGCGGCGCACAGTTCGACCGTGCCCTTGAGGTGCGGCAGCCAGCGGCGAAAGATCAGAGAGCCGCCGCCCGCGTAGGGGAAGCAGAACAGGCGCGCGCCGCTGCCGCGTTCCGGGTTCAGCACGGTTAACCAATCGGTTCTACTGTTCATTGTGATTGCTGAGAGCGTTCGCGAGTCGTCCGGTGGTCAACTACAGAGCGTGTCGGTGTAGAGAGGACGAGGGCGCGCGCCGAGGCGCTACCCTTGCCCTCCCTCCATCTTCTTACGCAGGCTGAGCGGCCGCATGTCCGTCCACACTTCCTTGATGTAATCGAGGCATTCCTGTTTCGTGCCGCTCTTTCCGGCGTCGTTCCAGCCGAGCGCATTTTCACGGTCGGCAGGCCAGATCGAATATTGTTCTTCGTGGTTGACCACTACCTTGTAGATCGTCGTGTCTTCTCTTTCGTCTTGGCTCATCGTGTCTCCTCAAGAGTTGGGAATTGAAAAATGAAGTAGAGCTTGTCTGTCATTGAACCTGTTCGGAACTGGCCGTGACGGTGGCCGACAGCAGTTCGGCGGAATCGCAGGCGGCGGCCGTGGCGGCCGTCGAGGCGTTCACTTCGTTGAAGACGACCTGGCCGGATTCCAATTTAATGATCCGGTCGGCCGTGTGGTAATAGCGGTCGTCGTGGCTGATGACGAGCACGGTCTTGCCAATGGCTCTCAGTTCCGGCAGCAGTTGCAGGTAGAAGAACTCCTTGAACAGAGGGTCTTGATCCGCAGCCCATTCGTCGAAGACGTAGAAGGGACGGTCTTCGAGGTAGGCCGTCAACAAAGCGAGGCGCTTGCGCTGTCCCTGTGAAAGCTCCGTGGTCGAGAGCACACCGTCCTTGACCTGAACTTTGTGGTTGAGTTGCAGTTTTTCGAGGTAGCCGCTCGTGCGCGCATCGAGATTCCGCACGTCCATGCCGAGCAGGTGGTCGAACAGGTAAGGCGTGGAAAAGACCACGGAGAAGAGTTGGCGGTAGCTGTCTCGATGCTCGTCCAAGACGGGCTTGCCGTTCAGCCTGATCTCTCCGCCTTCGGGAATGTAGAGGCCGGTCAGGAGTTTGGCGAAACTGGTTTTGCCGCTGCCGTTGCCGCCGACGAGGAAGACCAACTCGCCCGGCTCGAAGGTCAGGTTGATGGGGCCGAGCGTGAAACTGTAATCGCTCAGTTCGTGCCGGTATTGATGCGTGACGCCCACGAGTTCGATCCGCTTCCAGGACTTGGGCGCGATGGCATGCGTCGTCTCGTCTTTGACGTTCGTAGAGGCGAGCGACAGGCCGAGCGCATCGATCTTCTTGAGCGCGAGGTTGGCGGCGGAGAAAGACGGAATCGTATCGACGACGAGCGTGACGGGCGTGCGCAGGAAGAGCGCGGTCAGGGTGTAAGCGGTCAGAGTTTCGCGACTGATCTCCCAGAAGCTCGGCAGCATGAACAGCAGCACGCCGATGAAGATGAAATAGAGCACCTGCGAGCCGGTCGCATTGATGCCGAGCAGTTGACGCCCGACGCGGCTGTGGTCGCGGAAGGCGCGCGCCGTCGGGCGCATGAGTTGGGAGAAGAAGGCGATGCGGCGGCCGCGATGCAGTTTCAGTTCTTTCGCGCCGTCCGTCAGCGCGTGAAAATAACCGTTCATGCGTTCATAGTCTTCGCGCGCCTGCTTGATGTGTTGATTGGCCTTCTTCTGCACGAGTTCGAGAATGCCGATGGTGAGCAAGAGGACGATGATGAAGGCCACGAAGACCATCGGCGAGAGCCAGCAGAGATAGACGAGACAGCCGAGCGTCGTCGCAAGGTTGATGCAGAAGACCGGGAAATCGAGAAACCCGGTCATGACGATCGGAATGTCGTGGTTGAGCGCGGCATGCACGCGGTGCGCGCCCGTCTCTTCCAACTGCCTGAGCGGGACGTTCAAGACCTGACGGCATAACTGCATGCGCAACTCGAAGGGAACGTCGTGCGCCAGATTGATCAGCATGAAGCGAGAGCCGATGCTGGACAAGAGCGCGGCCAGCACGAATCCGGCAAAGAGCCACAGGTGATCGAGGGGCGAGGACGAGGCGATGCGGCTCAGTTTGTAGTTAATCAAAGCCATCAGGCCCGCACTGGCTAAACCGGCCACGATGCCGACCGAAGCGGCCAGAAATACCTGACGCCCTGCGAAGCGGAGAATAAAAGCGATAATTTTCATGTCTTAAAGACCTCTTTCCTGAAACACGGGCTCGCTGTCCGGCAAGCTCTCTGTGAGACGGGCGGCGATGTGTGTGACGTGCGGTTGTCTGAGCAGCGTGTAGTGGTTGCCGGGCACTTCGTAAAGTTCGACGGAGCGCGGCGCGAGTTTGTTCCAGCCGCGCATCTTACCGGCAGACTCCGTCGCGCCGTCTCTTGCCGCGAAGAGAGCGATGCGCCCGTTGTAAGGCCGGGGCACGTAGTTGCGGAACGCGCGTAGATTGTTTTTGAAGATACTGAAACGATCATGCAGCCTTGCCAGCCCGGTCTCCGCCGGCAGGAGATGTTCGCCCACCGCCAGATCGAGAACGACGGACAGTTGCTCGCTCGCAGACAGTTGTAAGAACTGCTCTCGCGGCAGGGCGAGACTTGCAGTGCTCAACCCCAGATCGATGGCGAACTGCGTCAACAGGGAAAGCGCGTTGTCAGTCTCGGAGTCGAAGGTGAGTGCGGACGGGGCGTAGGAATCGAACATGGCGAGCATGCTCACTTCCTCGCCTGCGGCTCGTAACTGCTGCGCCATCTCGAAGGCGACCACGCCGCCCATGGACCACCCGCCGAGCAGGTAAGGCCCTTCCGGCTGCGCCCTACGCAACTCTTCGAGATACGCGCCCGACATCTCTTCGATGCTCGCGTGCGGAGCTTCCTCGCCGTTCAAACCTCTGGCCTGAAAAGCGTAGAGCGGTTGTTCCCGACCGAGAGCGCGCGCCAGTTCGACGTAGCAGAAGACGCTTCCACCGACCGGGTGAATCAGGAAGAGTGGCTGGCGTTCGCGCAGACCGCTCTGAATTTTCACGAGCAGAGATTGCGGCGTGCTGTCGTGTTGCCTGAGTTGAGCGGCGAGATGTTCAATCGTGCTGTGTTTGAAGAGATAGGCGACCGGCAACTTCCTGTGCAGGCGTTCTTCGATGAGCGCGAACAACTGTACGGCGAGCAGCGAGTGGCCGCCCAACTCGAAGAAGTTGTCCGTCATGTCAATCGGCTGCCGGTGCAAGACCTCTTCCCAGATTTCCGCGAGCCGCAATTCCTCTTCGTTTCGCGGCGCGACCACCAACTGCTCTCCGGCCTCCGCGCGCAGAGTCGTCTCCGGCGCGGGCAGAGCTTTGCGGTCAACTTTCCCGTTCGGCGTCAGCGGCAGACTCTCCAACCAGACGTAATGCGCCGGGATCATGTAGTCCGGCAGACGCTCTGCCAGATGCGCGCGCAACTCTCTCGCTCCCACCGCGCCCGCTGCCGTCGCCACTATGCTTCCATCATCC
>DASZCS010000032.1:0-12828 GCA_035942855.1 Pyrinomonadaceae bacterium
CAGGACAGTGTTTGTGCTGCATGATGTGGAAGGGCACGAACACGAAGAGATCGCGAGACTGTTAGGATGTTCGGTGGGGACATCGAAGTCGCAGTTGCACAAGGCGAGGATGAAGCTGCGCACGCTCCTCAGGCAACAGAAACCTTCCCTGCTGATGCGCGGTTGAAGAACGCTTCGGAAAACTTGAAACCACGAAGCCACACAAGACAACACGAAAATCTTGTTCGTGTTGTCTTGTGTGGCTTCGTGGTTTCTTAGTTTACGTAAACTGCTCGTCTCTCAGTCGAGATCGAACAGCAACACTTCCGCCGCTTCCTTTCCCGAAATCGACAGACTCTCTTCGTCGCTGACGGCCGCGCCGTCGCCCTGTCGCAAAAGCTGTCCGTTGACTTCAACCGCGCCGCGCGCCACCTGCACCCACGCGTGTCGCCCCTTTGACAGTTGGTGCGTAACATCCTGCCCCTCTTCAAGCAGGGCGGCGTAAAGCTGTGCGTCCTGATGAATGGTAACGGAGCCGTCGCGCCCGTCGTTCGACGCGATCAGGCGCAACCGCCCGCGCTTCTCGTCGGCCGCGAACATCTTCTGCTCGTAGCCGGGCTGGAGTCCGTATTCCTCTGGCATGATCCAGATTTGCAACAGATGCACGTCCTCTTCGGCCGAGGGATTTTTCTCGCTGTGGCGAACGCCCGTGCCCGCGCTCATGCGCTGCACTTCGCCCGGCACGATCATGGTTCCATTGCCCATGCTGTCTCTGTGTTCGAGCGCGCCCTGTAGCACGTAGGTGATGATCTCCATGTCGCGGTGCGGGTGCGTGGGAAAGCCATGACCGGCGCGGACGTAGTCTTCGTTGATCACGCGCAGGGAGCGAAAGCCCATGTTGCGCGGGTCGTAATACTCGCCGAAGGAAAACGTGTGATAGGTATCGAGCCAGCCGAAATTGAAGTGGCCGCGCGCGGCGGCGTTGCGGACGTGAATCATCTTGTTCTCCCTGCTCTCACGAACTCGGAGAGCCTCTGTTGATAACCTCTGTCGGCGAACACTCCCTCACCACTCGAAACGGCGCGCGTGTGCCGCGAGCAAAACTCGCTTCTGTCCGACACCGCGCGCGGCGACCTGCGCCGTTCGCCGGCCGGGCGACGCAAATCAGGCCGCACGGTCTGCCATATTGTCGCGCGGGCTGACAGTTTGACAGGTCAAGATGGCAGGCCGTGCGACCAAAAACTCCGTGTGTGCGCTCTTTAGATGCAGAAACGGCCGCAAAGTCAACTGTCGCCGCCGGTGCGCGCGCCGTGCGGCTCTGGCATAAAGTTTGACAGCGAAATTGTAGCTCAAGGCGCAAAGAGCCTGTCCTCTCCAGCCACTTTTTAAGCCGCGAAGAAGTTTGACAGCCGTGCGCGCCTCTTCGAGAAGAGAAACGTTTCGCCGCACGAGCCGCTCGCCCGCGACGGGCGCGGCCATTCCCTTTCAGGACACGCCCAATTTATGAGCAGCGCAATTTTAGACAAAGACGCGCACCAATCCGCGAAAGCTCTCGTCCCCTACATGCCCGACGCTGCAAGCGTCGGCCACGAAGCCGATTTCCTGACCGTCGGCGAAGAGATTTTGTCTCCGCCGCTGCGCGAGCTGGTCGAACAGATCAAGCCCGCCTCGCTCGGCCAGTCGATGCGCCGCGTGTTCACAGACCTCGCGCGCCTGCTCGACTACCTGCGGCTCATCGAAAAGAAGGTGCAGCAAGACCAACTGCTCGCCTCGACCCTTTCGGTCTTCACCAACATCCACAAGGAATCGCTCGCGCTCATTGAACAGATCGAGTCGGACTTGCTCCAACTCGAAGGCGCGAGTGAAGAGTTGATGACGACGCTCGACGGCATCAGCTACGCCATCGGCCACGAGATCGGACGCGTCTACGGCTTCGAACTCGTCGGCATCAACGACCCGCAATCGCCGCCCATCCGCGCCAAACTCGAACGCGCCCACGGTCTGTTGCGCAACTGCTTCCAGCAATCGACCATCTCGCTCACGCAAGTCTTCAACCCGGCGCTCGACGGCGAAGAACTCTTCAACGATTTTCACCTCCGACGCGAAGAAGCGCTGATCCTCTATCGCGACCTGTGGAGTCTGGTGGGGCTGGCACGCCGCGCCGACAAGGAATGCGATCAGTTTTCGGTCGCGCTCCTGCTCGCGCACCTGAAGCGTTTCCGCGATGGCAGCATGTGTTATTTGATGTATCGAGACTGGGAAGAATACGAGCGTTTCGTCAAACAGGTCACGGCCGCGCGCAGGATTTTGGAGATCGGCCCCGCGCTCGAAGGTCTCGCCTGCTACCTCGAAACGCTGCTCGGCCAGGTTCGTCTCCGCAGCGTCCTCACTAACCTCATCTTCATCGTTCCCGACTCGGACGAGAAATAACGAACGCCACTGATCACCTTCAAACTTTGCGCCTTTGCGAGAACTCAGTTCTCACAAAGGCGCAAAGTTTTTTTGCTTGCTCTTAAACTTCGTCGCGGGCGGCATTGATGAAATCGGAGAGCAGGCCATAGGCGGTGCTGCCGAGGTTTGGGTCGTGCGCCGTGAGCGTCAGGCCGGGCAGTATGTCCAACTCGAAATGGATGATGAGCGACGTGCCGTTGACCGCAGCCAGAGGATCGCCGGGCGCGATCTGTTCGGGGTAAACGCGCGCGCGGATGTGCCCCTCGCCGGTGCGCTCGGCGCGGCTCACGAGTTTGTAAGGCCGTCCGGCCGCGCGAGCCGCGCGCACACTCTCCGCGTCCAGTGCGCGGATCCCTATGCGCTCGATCTCTTCGAGCCGCAGGGGCACGTTCATCAGCACGTTTGCCAGCGCGCACGCCTTGACGGCCGAGTCCCACCCATCAACGTCGTAAGACGGATCTGTCTCCGTAACGCCCAGACTTTGCGCGCGCAGCACGCCCTCTACGAACGTGCCCCCGCGCTCCAACTCTTCGATGATGATGTTCGTGGTCGAGTTGAAGATGCCGCGAAAGGCGCGCAAATGGGCTGCGGGCAGACACTCTCGAAAGAGCGAGAAGACGGGCATGTCGGCCACCGTCGCCTCGAACAAAAAGCGTCGGCCGCGCGCACGCGCCAGTGCCGTCAACTCTCGATAGGCGTGAACGATCGTCCCTTTGTTCGCCGTGACGACGTGCGCGCCCGCCTCCAGAGCGGCGCGCGCGTGTTCGATGGCGGGCTCGCCCGTCAAAGGCTCAAGCGAAGTCGTCTCGAACAACACGTCGCAGCGCGCCGCCGCGAGCCATTCGCGCACGTTCGCGGGCGAACTCTTACTGTGCGACTTAACTTCATTCGCCTCGCCCACCAGCAGCGACTCAATCGGAAATCCTTCAGCCGACGCGTTCCAACCCATGCGCCGCGTCGCTACGCCCGTGATGCGCCACTCGATGCCGTACCTGTCGCGCATCTCCGCAGACTTCTCCACGAGCAGACGCACGAGCGCCCGTCCGACGTTACCGAAACCGAGCAGGCACAGGTTGAAAGTTTTCATGCGCGTGTGTGTCTTGATTGCTTCGAGTGAAAGTCGTGCTCAGTCTTCAGAGAGCAAGCTGTTCGCGGCCAACTCGATTGTGGCCGGGTCGAGCGAGCGCTTGAAGATGATCGTGTGGGGCGGCACGCTCGTGAGCGGGTCGCGGCTGCCGCGCAGTTCTTCCCACGCGGCGAGCAGGTAGTCTCGAAAATTGCCGTCCGCGAATTCTTGCAGGCGCTCTTTGAGATGCGCCGGAGTCCAGAAACCTAAAAGCTCCAGATAGACCTGCCGCCCGTCGCCGCGGTGGCGCAAGACGAAGTCGGGAATAAAGGCCGACGCGCCGAGGTCTATAACTTCGCCGCTCGGTTCGAGCGTCCAGTCGCTTTCAAAACGCGCCCACGCGTTCGAGAGTTTTTCCCTGACCGGATTTTCGTAAGGCGTCACGGTCAGGTAATGCGAGCGCAAAGCGTGGCGGTCGCTCTCCAACTCGAAGAAGGCCGTGCCGTGCGGCGGGCGCTGCGCGATCTCGGCGCGCATGCGCCAGCCCTTGCACAACAGGAGCGCGGGCAGAAAGACGGCCATCTGGATGCCGTACTTTTGCGAGCGATGAAACATGGAGACCGGGCCGTCGAGTTGGATCTCGTAACCGTCTTTGGGAGTTCCGCGAATCGTGTGAATCAGGCGATAGGCTTTAATCGCGCCGAAGAGTTCACGATAGCCTTCGGCCGTTTGCGGCGCGACGCTCAGGTGCATACGCACCGAGCGATAGAGAAGCGCCTGCGCCTGCGCCACGTTGTAGAGTTCGAGCAGCGAGCGCGCGTCAATCGTCTCAAACTCGACGAGCCGCTGGTTCTTCGGCAAGTCTGCGTAGAGGTTCGCGCGTACGAGTTCCGGCGCGCAGCCGAGTTCCGCGCTTGCCGCTTCGACCACCGCAGCGCGCGCTTCCTCGTCCGTCAGAGGATGCGCGGCGCGCGCTTTGAGAAAGACCGTGCGGCGCAAGTCTGCCGGGACGATCTCAACACCCGCCGCAAACTCTGTCCGATCCGAGAGCAACTTGATCAGGCCACGCAGGATTTTGTAGTCCGTTCCCGTGCCGACGTAGTCTTCGAGCGCCGCGTCGAGTTCCGAGCGCGTGCAGCCGCGATGCTCCTCGAACAGTTCGACGAGTGCCCCGGCCGCCGCGAGCCAGCCTTCGTCTTCCGTCTCGACGTAGCGCGGGCGGATTTGATTGCCGCGCTGCCAACTCAGCGCGAGGTCTGCGGTCAACATGATTTCAGATTATTGAGTTGAAATTAACCGAACTGGAAATTTCCGCCACGCGCTTCACGGCCGCGAAACTGTTCGCCGCCGCGACGGCGACTGATGCCCTCTTCCGTCGTGTCGCTGGTGACAACTTCGTAGAGCGTCGCCTCTTTGCCGGGCTGCTTGCGAAGGATGCGGCCGAGGCGTTGGATGTGTTCGCGCGTCGAGCCTGAACCGGACAAAACGATAGCGACCGAGGCGGCCGGAATGTTCACGCCCTCGTTCAAGACCTTCGAGGTAGCGAGCGCCAGCACGTCGCCCGCGTTGAAGGCCGCCAGCCATTCGCGCCGCTCCTTGATGTTCGTCTCGTGCGTGATGGCGGGGATGAGAAATTGTTCGGAGATGCGATAGACCATCTCGTTTTCGGCCGTGAAGATAAGCACGCGGTCGCGCCTGTGTCGCCGGAGCAGTTCAGAGAGCACGCGTAGTTTCGCATCAGTCCCCAGAGCGATGCGCTTCGATTCGCGATAGGCCAGCATCGCGCGCCGTCCCTCGGAGCTTCGCGCGCTCGCCGCGATGAAGTGTTGCCAGCCGCGCAGTGTGCTCAAGCGTATGTTCTTCTGTTGGAGAAAACTTTTGAAGACGGCGCGCTCCGCTTCGTAAGCCTCGCGCTCCCGTGCGCTCAACTCGACGTGCAGGCGCACGACGCTGTAGTCGGCCAGATATTCGCCCGCCAGTTCGCGCGCTTCGCGTCGGTAGACGACGGGGCCGATCAAATCTTCGAGCATCTCGTCTGCGCCGTCGGCGCGTTCGAGCGTAGCAGTCAGGCCGAGGCGAAAGGGCGCGAGCGACATCTCGGCCGCGTAGCGAAACACGTCGCCGGGCAGGTGGTGGCATTCGTCGAAGATGACGAGGCCGAACTCGTTGCCGAGCCGTTCCATGAAACGAAAGGCCGACGCGTAGGTCGTCACCGTCAGCGCGCCGACCTCGAAGAAGCCGCCGCCGATGAGTCCGACCTCGGCTTGAAAGCACGACAACAACAGGTCGTACCACTGGTTCATCAAGTCGATGGTGGGCACGACGACGAGCGTGGAACGCTGCGTCGCTTCAATCGCCATCTGCGCGACGAGACTTTTGCCCGCGCCCGTCGGCAGGATGACGACGCCGCAGCGTTCGGCGCGTCGCCATGCCGCGATGGCCTCTTGCTGGTAGGGACGCGGCTCGACCGTAAACTTCGTCGGGAAGTCGAAACGGTGATAGGCGCGCGCATGGTCTTCAAAAGCTATACCAGCGCGCGTTAATGCTTTGACGACGTGGCGATAGTTGAGCGCGGGCGCGCGCCAGCGCCGGACGCGTTCGTCCCAACGAAACTGCGCGGGCACGTCCGTCGCCGTTTGCGGAGCGCCGTCGAGCACGAGCGTTCCCGCGTCGAAGCGCAGCACTAACGCCTTCGCGTCCGTGCTCACGATTAACTGTTTCTCATCCGTCGTCACGCTTCAAGAGTACAACAGGCGAGCACGCTCTGAGAAAAGCGCACGCCGCGGAGAAAAGAGAGCGCGCCGCAAAGAGAAGCGCGCTACAATCAAGCCATTATGATTACGATTGACGGTTCACGCGGCGAGGGCGGCGGGCAGATCATACGCACGTCGCTCGCGCTTTCGCTCATCACCGGAAAGCCTTTTCGCATTTACAATGTCCGCGCGCGGCGCGAGAAGCCGGGGCTGCAACGTCAACATCTGACGGCCGTGCGCGCGGCCGCGACCGTGGGCGGCGCGCAGGTTGAAGGCGCTGGCGTGGGCGCGACCGAGTTCACTTTTCATCCCGGCGAGGTCGCGCCCGGCGACTACGACTTCCCCATCGGCACGGCCGGAAGCACGATGCTCGTCTTCCAGACGATCCTGCCGCCTTTGATGATCGCCCGCGCACCCTCAACGCTCACTTTCGAAGGCGGCACGCACAACGTTCACGCGCCGCCCTACGAGTTCATCGTCAAGAGTTTTCTGCCGCTCGTGAATCGCATGGGTGCGCAGGTCACGCTCGAACTGGAACGCTACGGTTTCTACCCGCCCGGCGGCGGACGCATCACGGCGCGCATCGAACCCGCAGGCCAACTCGTCCCGCTCGAACTGCTCGCGCGCGGCCGTGTACACAGTCGCCGCGCACGTGCGCTCGTCGTTAAACTGCCGCCCTCAATCGGCGAGCGCGAGTTAACTGTAGTCTCCGAACAACTCGGCTGGGGCGAGCAGGCGGGCGACGAGTTGCGCGTCGAGACTTCGCAAAACGCACTCAGTCCCGGCAACGTCCTCACGCTTGAGATCGAGAGCGAACATCTCACGGAAGTCTTCACCGGCATCGGCGAACGCGGCGTGCGCGCCGAAACCGTCGCCGAACGCGCGGCCGAAGAGGCGCGCGCTTATCTCGAAGCGGGTGCTCAAGTCGGCGAACATCTGGCAGACCAACTGCTCATCCCGCTCGCGCTCGCGGGCGGCGGCTCGTACACCACAGGACGCCCCTCTCTGCATACCACGACCAACATCGAAGTCATCAAACTCTTTCTCGACGTTCGTATCACCACTGAGCAAACGGGCGATGCTGTCTGGAAGATAGAGATCAACGGGTAAAGGGATTAGAGCGTCAAACAAAAAACTGGAACCGCGCGCGTCACACGAAACAACATGAAAAGAGGTTCGTGTTGTTTCGTGTGACGCGCGCGGTTCCAGTCTTAGTTTTGCTAGCGGCCTCAGTCTCCGATGTAGCTGATCTCCATGCGGCGCGTGTGGAGTCCGGCGAGGATGAGGACGATGATTGTGAAGATGAGCAGGCTTGGGACGGAAACCCAGGCGGGCGTCGGTTCGGCCATGACGGCGAACGGCCCTTCGCTCATCGGCACGGGCATCAGCGAGTGCAGGTAGTGTATGACGCTCACTTTCTTCAACAGCGGCGGCAACAGGAAGTTGAGCCACTCCCAACCGTAGACCAGCAGCGCCGGGATGATCGGGTTGCGGAAGAAGAGGCCGATGATGAGAAACATCGCGCCGTAGCCGACGACGGCCAAAGTCGTGATGCCCAGATAGACGAGCGCCTGTTTGCCGCCCGCGCCCCCGAAAAAGTAGCGCGTGCTCTCTTCGGAGAAGCGCGGGAAGTAGAGCATGAAAAGCGAGACGAGCGTGGTCAGGCCAAAGAGGACAACGGCCGTCACCAGTCCCGACAGGTATTTGCCGACGACCAAGACCTCGCGCCTGACGGGCGACAGAAAGTAGTAATGCAAACTGCGGTCTACCACCTCGCCGCGAAACAAATTCATGAAGATCCACGCGCAGCCGAAGAAGACGACGGCGCGCAAAATCAGCGTGTTGTAGATAAGGGAAAAGACCTGGCTCAACCCGTTGAAATTGCGAAACTCGCTGTCGTCGGGCGGAATTATGGCGAGGATAAAGAGCAGGAAGACCGGCAGCCCCGCCAGCAGGTAGATCAAAAGCGCGCGGCGGCTCAGGAAATTTTTCCGCAGCTCAAGGCCGAGGATGGCGAAGGTCTGCTGCGCCCATAAGCCCCACGGCAGCGCGCTCGCGCCCGTCTTCCCTCCTGCCGCCGCCGTCCCCGTCGTCTGCGAATCAATGTGCGAACTCATCATCGCCCTCCGTCCGAACTGATCAAATACTGGTAGACCGCGTTGAGGTCATCGTCTGCGGGCGCGACCGACTCGATCCGAAAATCGCCCTCGATGACCACACGATTCAAGAGCAGGTAAAACTCGTCAGGTCGGCGCGTCTTCACGAACAAGCCCTGCCGGTCGTCGTGCAGGCGCGCTTCGACCACGCCCTCCTGCTCGAAGACGCGCGCGGCGAGCGCCTGCGGGCGGTCGCAGCGGATCAAAATCTGCATCGGGTGTTCTTCGATCTCGTCGCGCACGCCGTGGACATTGCCTTCGGCCACGACGTAGCCGTTGTTCAAGAGCACAACGCTGTCCGACATCATGTCCACTTCATGCAGGATGTGGCTGGAGATGATGAGGTACAGACCTTCTGCGGCGAGTTGCCGGAAGAGGCGTATGATCTCTGCGCGCGCCATCGGGTCGAGGCCGTTCAGAGGCTCGTCCAGAATGAGCACGGCCGGGTTGTGCGCGATTGACTGCGCGAGGCGTATGCGCTGACGCATGCCCTTGCTGTAACCGGCCACCTTGCGATCCGCCGCTTCGAGCATCGAGACGCGTTCCAAAGCCTGATGCGTCAAATTCTCCACAGCACGACCCGTCGCGCCGTGCGTACGCAGGTAAAATTCGATGAACTCACGACCCGTCGCGCCGCGCGGGAACGAATCGAACTGCGCGCAGTAACCGACTTTGCGAAACAGTTCTTCCGGGTTGTCGGGGCTTGTGCCGAGGACGCTGATGCGCCCGCGCGTCGGCTTGAGCAGACCCGTCATCAAGTTCATCAGGGTGGTCTTGCCCGAACCGTTCGGCCCGACCAGACTCGTGATGCCCGGCGCGATGGATAGATTGACGCGGTTGACGCCGAGAATCTCGCCGTAGAACTTCGACACGTCTTCGAAGACGATCATCTTCTCTTCGACGTGCGCTGTGGCGGCGTTGGCGGCAGCCGTCGCGCTCGTCGCCGTGGCCGTCGTAGCCGACGTGGTTGTGGTTGCAGGCGTCGTCATTTCACCACCTCGTAAGCGCGCACCTTGCGCATCAAAAGCACCACGAAGAAGCCGCAGATCAGACCGAGCGCAAGCCACGAAGCCCAGAGCGGCGGCTCGAACAAAGTGATCTCGATCAGGCGGCCGTTGCTCGTCATCCCTTCGACCTGCCCGGTCTGACGTTCGAACATGCCGAAGAGTCCGCGCCAGATCGAATTCATGATCGCGCCGATGCTGAAGAGATGACCTATACGCGTGCGAAACAGAGCGTTGACGATCTCGCCGAAGACCGACGGGATGAAGAAGATGCCGAGCAGTGCGCCCGATGCCACCACGCGCCATTTCAACCACGCCGACACGGCCAGAGACAACACGGCCAGCACCACGCTCCACACCAAACCGCTCAAAAAGATCGCGCCCGCCAGACGCAGATTGTTGCCGAGCCACCCCGCGCCTTCCAGATACCCCTGCAGGAGATAGAGCAGGAGACCGGGAATCCAGGTGATGAGCGCGAGCAGGATCAGAATCACGCTCATCTTGCCGACGATGTATTCCTTGCGCGTGAAGGGGCGCGACAAATAGAGCGGAAGTGCGTTGTTGGCGAGGTCGCGCGAGATGAGCGGCGGCCCGATGACTACAGTTAAAAGAAAGCCGAGCATGCACTGCGTCGTGATGAACGCGAGGAAGAAAGAGGCGTTGATCGGCACGAGTTCGCGGATGTCGAGTTTCATCAGCGCGATGGCGTTGACGTTGTGATGCAGGTAGATCAGGATCGCCGCCACGAGCGGGTAGATGAAGCAGATGGCGAAGAACGCGATGAAGAACTTCGAGCGAAACACGTCGCGATAGGCGTGGCGCGGCAGAATCAGAAAGCGCGACCACTCCGGCGTGACAGTGCCCGTGTAGGGTTTGTAGCCGTGCTCATAAACTGCCATTGCCGTTACCTCCCGTTCGTGTCGTCTGCGCGGGCGCGGTCGTCTGCGCGCCATTTGCGGGTGCGCCCTCTTCCATCGCCTTGAGGAAGATGTCTTCGAGCGAGTCGCGCTTGAAGTTGAGACGGCGAATCTGCACTTCGCGTTCGGCGGCGACGCGATAGAGATCGCGTATCTCAAGGCCTTCGGGCAGGACGAGTTTCAGCCGTCGCTCGTTCGTGAACGCATACTCGCAGCCGAGACGCCCGACCGCTTCCGCAAAGCTGCGATTGTCGCCGCGCATCTCGAGTTCGATGAACTTGCGATTGGCCTTGCGTTCCTCTTCCAGGTTGCAGTTGGCGGCGATGCGCCCGTCTTTGAGGACGAGTATTTCGTCGCAGCACTCTTCCACGTCGCGCAAGAGGTGCGACGAGAGCATGATGCGCGCCTGTCCGCTGTCGCGTATCTCGCGGATGAGACGAATCATGCGCAGGCGCGTCGGCGGATCAAGCCCGTTCGTCGGTTCGTCGAGGATGATCAGTTTGGGGCCGTGGACGATGGCCTGCGCGAGTTTCGCCAGTTGCTTCATGCCGAGCGAATAGGTGTCGAGCGTACGATAGCGCGCTTCGCCGAGGCCGACGTAGAACAGAGACTCGTGCGCGCGTTCGAGCGCGGCGTCAGAAGACATGCCTGAGAGTTCGGCCATGAGGCGCACGAAATGAACGCACGACATCTTGGCGATGAACGAATCGCGCTCGGGCATGTAGCCGATGAGAGAGCGGATGCGCTTGGCGTCCGAGGTGATGTCCTGGCCGAAGATGCGCGCCGTGCCGGCGGTCGCCGGGTGGAAGCCGAGCAGCGTGTGGATGAGCGTGGTTTTCCCTGCGCCGTTCGGGCCGAGCAGGCCGATGGCGCGACCCGTGAGCGTGCCGCGCAGGTCTGCGAGGATGTGGCGCTTGCCGAAGGCCACGCCTAAGCCGTCGAGTTCGATAACTGGATTCATAATGTGTGAAAGCCTCGGTCTCGACTCCGGTTCGAGACTAAGTTAGGAAGCGCGCCTAGCGCGCACGCTTGAAGAGTAGGTCGCTTTATACGACATTCGCACGCCTACTTCAAACTTCAAACAAATTCGGAAGCATGAATGATGCTTCCGAACGCTCGTGTCACGTTGAAGCATAACGCTTCGCTGCTGTGTAAAGTTCTGTGTGTGAGAAAGGTTTTGCGGATAAGTTGAAGATAAAATCTGCGCGTCATAAATCGACATGAGAGGCGCGAGAATTCACGCGAAGCGACGCCGGGAAAGGAACGAATGATCGTTCAAATTCCCCTGCGATTCTTCGCGTGAACCTCGCGCCTCTCGCGTTCCGGTCGGCGCTCACAAACGCGCCGTTCGTTGAACCCACACGGCCGCGTGTTTAGTTACTGGCGACCATCCCGGTGGCAACAACCTCTTTCGCGTTGACGCGCACCTTGCCCGCTTCCACCTCGACCGTGTCGCCCTCTTTCAGAGTGCCGTAACTCTGGCCGTTGACCGACAGCTTCTCCTGATCGATGACGACGGTGTTGTCGCCGCAGTTGAAGGTGTGTTTGCCGTTATCGCTCGAAGAACTTTCGTTCGTCCAGCAGGCCGGGGAGACTTTGACGAGGTGCGAACCGAGACGGCTGCCGCCCTGATTGATGCCGGGCATGCTGCGGTGACGTTCGAGCAGCGCGACGAGTTCCGTGCAGCCCTTCTGTTTGGCGACGAACATGGCCTTGCGATCCCAGATGTCGCCACGCAGGTTCAGGTCGGGCGCTTTCTCAAGCAGAGCCTTCACCGTCTCGGTCGGGCACTTGCCGTCTGCCAGATGGTCAACGTCGAGCGTCCCGGCGACGGCATACGAGAGCGCGCTGTCAGAGCCGTGCATGCCGTAGGGGTTCGCGCCCTTCGCGAGCAAGGCTCGGACGATCTCCGCGTTGTCGTTCGCGGCGGCGTAGGCGAGCGCGGTCTTTCCGCCCTCCGGTTTGCGCTCGCGGCAGTCGCCCGCCTGTGCGTGCACGTCCGCGCCGCGCTCGATGAGGAGTCGCGCCATGTCGTTCTGATTTTTGTGGATGGCGTGCATGAGCGGCGTCCAACCGGCCGAGGCGCAATCGCGCACGTTCATGTCGGCGCGCGCATCGACGAGGGCGCGTGCGATCTCGGTGTGGCCTTTGCGCGCAGCCCACATCAGCGCCGTCAAGCCCGCATGGTCTTTTTCGTTTACGTCCGCGCCTGCGGCGATCAGTTTTTTGACCTGCGCCGTGTCGCCACGTTCGGCGGCGGCCGTGAGCGCCGTTGACAGCTGGCGATGGCTGCAAGCAGAGAGCGCCGCCAAGAGGACGACGCTCAAACATGCGTTGATGAGATTCCTGCGTTTCATGATGACTCCTTCTGCTCTTCTAGTGCGTTTAGTCGTCAACTTTGATAGCGTGTTGGCAGGCCGGCTCAGGTAGTCGAGGATGTGCGCGCGGCCGTCGGCTGAATCCAACCGGCCGCGCGCTACCCTGAGCGGTTACTTCTTCTCC
>DASZCS010000033.1:0-21089 GCA_035942855.1 Pyrinomonadaceae bacterium
CCCACGTGACGACCGGGGTCTTCAGGAAGTTCTCGGTCGGCGGCGGGCTCGGCGTCCTCCATTCGAGCCCGGTCGCGGGCCACGGGTTGGCCGGCGCGAACCGCCCGTAGCGCATCGACCAGATGAAGTAGACGCCCGGGATCATCAGCCCGGCGGCGAGGATGGACGCGCCCGCCGTCGAGAGGACGTTCAGGGCCTGCCACAGCGACTCGTTCGGGTCGTAGGCGTGGTAGCGGCGCGGCATGCCGAGGCTGCCGAGGATGAACTGCGGGAAGAACGTCAGGTTGAAGCCGACGAAGATGACGAGCGCGGAGAAACGTCCCCATCCTTCAGGGTACATGCGCCCGGTGATCTTCGGCCACCAGTTGTGCAAGCCCGCGAGATAAGCCGTCAGCGTGCCGCCGACCATCACGTAATGGAAGTGCGCGACAATGAAATAGGTGTCGGTCAAATGCACGTCCAGACCGAGCGCGGCGAGAAAGAGTCCGGTCAAGCCGCCGATGGTAAAGAGGCCGATGAAAGCGAGGCCGTAGAGCATCGGCGTGTCGTAAGAGATCGAGCCTTTGTAGAGCGTCGCCGTCCAGTTGAAGACTTTGACGGCCGAAGGGATCGCCACAGCGAAGGAGACGAACGAGAAGATCATCCCGGCGTAGACCGACTGCGAAGACGTGAACAGGTGATGTCCCCAGACGAGGAAGCCGAAGACGGCAATCGCCAGACTGGAGAAGGCCACGAATGAATAGCCGAAGATGTTCTTGCGCGAGAAGGTGGAAATGATCTCGGAGATGACGCCCATCGCGGGCAGGATCATGATGTAGACGGCCGGGTGCGAATAGAACCAGAAGAAGTGCTGGAATAGAACTGGGTCGCCGCCGAGCCGTGGATCGAAGATGCCGATGTGGAGCACGCGCTCGAAGGCCACGAGAAGGAGCGTGATGGCGATGACGGGCGTGCCCAAGACCATGATCAAGCTCGTCGCATAGTGCGACCAGATGAAGAGGGGCATGCGGAACCAGGTCATGCCGGGGGCGCGCATCGTGTGAATGGTGACGATGAAGTTCAAGCCAGTCAGGATGGACGAGAAGCCCTGTATGAAGAGGCCGACGCCCGTGACGACGATATAAGAGTTGGAGAAGGTGGTCGAATAGGGCGTGTAGAAAGTCCAGCCCGTGTCGATGCCGCCGTTGAGTAACGCCCAGATCGTCAGGAGCGCCCCGGCCAGATACAAGTACCAACTCAGCAGATTGAGTTTGGGGAAGGCCAAGTCCTTCGCCCCGATCATGAGCGGCACGAGAAAGTTGCCGAGCACGGCCGGTATCGACGGGATCAGGAAGAAGAAGATCATGACGATGCCGTGCTGCGTGAACAGCTTGTTGTAGGTCATCGGCTGCACCATGTCTCCGGCCGGAGTCAGGAGTTCGAGCCGGATGGCAAGCGCGTAGACGCCGCCGAGCGCAAAGGCGATGGAGACCGTCAACAGATACAGCAGCGCGATGCGCTTGTGATCCTTCGTCAACAGCCACGACATGATGCCGTAGTTGGCGTTGATATAGTTTTCGTGCCCGAACCTGACGCGCGAAGAACCTGTGTCAGGTGCAACCCGCGACGAAGGAGGAATTGATGCGTCAATTGAACTCATACTTCTTTAACCTTTGTCCGCTTCAAGCGGCGGCCTTGTGTGTCCCGGCTTCGCTGGCTAACGAAGTCTATCGGCTTCGCCAGCCTTCTTTTCTCGACTTCGTTAACAATCTTCTCTCAACTTCGTCGGCTAGCGGTTGTTGCTGTTTCCGCCGCGCGGCGTCTGGCTACTGCCGCCGCCGGTCTGGGACGTGCCGCCGCCCGTCGCGTCGGGGCGACGACCTTGCGGCGACAGTCCGCCCGGCGTCTGCGTGTTGTTCTGCATCTGATTCGGCGACGTGGGGGCGAGCGGGTTCGAGCGTTGCGCGTCCGGGTTGATGCCGGTCGTCGTCGAAGGCTCCTCTTGTCCCGCGCCCGCGTTCGTCATGGTCGAACCGCCCTGTTGCTGCGGCGCGCCGAGCGAACGTATGTAGGCGATCAGTTGCAGCAGTTGTTCCTCGTTCACCTGTCCTTGATACGAAGGCATGATCGGCTGGAAGCCTTCGACCACCTTCGCCGCCGGGTTGACGATAGATTCGCGCAGGTATGCCTCGTCGGCCGTCACGTCGCCCACGCCCTGTATGCGCTGCACCTTGCCGAAGACGCCCGTGAGCACGGGGCCACGCCCCTGCGTGTCCATGCGGTGACAGGTGGCGCAGCCTAGAGACTGGAAGAGTTTTTCGCCCTGCGCGGCCGGTGAATCCGAACCGCCACCCGCGAGCCAGGCCTGATAGGCCGTCGGCTCCATCACCTCAACCCAGCCGGTCATGCCCGAATGGTTCGTCCCGCAATACTCCGTGCAGAACAGGTGATAGCGCCCCGTCTTCGTCGCCTCGAACCAGGCGTAGGTGTAGCGACCGGGCACAACGTCGGAGCGGATGCGAAAGGCCGGTACGGCGAACGAGTGGATCACGTCTTCGGTCGTCATCGTCAGCTTAACTTTCGCGCCGACGGGGACGTGCAGTTCGTTGATCTCGCGCTGCCCTTCCGTGTGCTGAAACTTCCACATCCACTGTTTGCCGACGACGAAAATCTCGATGGCGTCTTTCGGCGGACGGTAGAGCGAGAAGTAGAGGCTCGTGCCCCAGACGAAGATCGTCATGGAGATGAGGAACGGGATGACCGTCCACATCGTCTCCAACTTGACGGAACCTGCGATGGGGCGCGGCAACTCGTTCTCGGAGCGGCGGCGATAGCGCACGGCGAAATAGAAGATGAGCGCCGCCACGAGCACGGAGAAGAAGATGGTGATCGCGACCAGATATGTGTAGAGCGCATCCACCTCCCCTGCGACGGTGGATGCTTGCTCCGGCGTGAATGGTAAGCGTGGCAACTGCATCTCGTTTAAGCGATTCCTCCTGCCTCTCCCGTGCTCACTCCCGGCCGCCCTTTCGGCTCGCCGTCGCCATCGCCGTCGCCGTGGCGGCGACGACGCTGCAAGATGAAGATCAAGATTGCGAGACCTACGACCGTGACCACGCCCGTCAGGCGCATGATGTTCATGATGGCCGGGCCGTACTTGCCGGTCGTCGGGTCGTAGTGGAAGCAGTAGAGCGTCAGTTTATCGACGGCGCTCCCGACCTTCCCCTGCGACGCTTCGATCAGCCCAAATTTCAGATCGCGCGGCGCGTACTCGATGCCGTAGAAATAGCGCGAAAGCTTTCCTTCGGGCGTCGTCAACATCACGCCGCTCGCGTGCGCGAACTGGTTCGTCGCCGTGTCGAACGCATACTTGAAGCCGACGGCCGCGGCCAGTGCATCAATCGCGGCCTTGTCGCCCGTCAGAAAATGCCAGCCCGCGTTGAAGGTTGCGGCGTCAGTCGCGCGTCCGTAATCGTGGAATACGACCTGCTTCTTGGCCGTGGCGTCGGCCGCCGTCTCGCGCGGGTCGAAACTGACCGTCACCACGTCGAACTCTTTCCCGACCGTGTAGGGCAGCGTCTTCAAACCGCCGACGAGGCCGTTCAAGACGAGGTTGCACAGCTTCGGGCAGTTGTAATAGACGAGCGAGATGACGACGGGGCGCTTGCCGAAATAGTCGCCGAGCCGCACGTTCTGTCCCGTCTCGTCGCGGAACGTGAGATCGAGCGGCACTTGTTCGTTCAGGCGTTGCTCGATGCCGATGTCGCGCAAGACCGAAGGCACTTCGTTGCTGGAGACGCTGCGTTGCGGCGGCTGCGCGTACTGCCCGAAGGCTATCAGCGGTAAGCAGTAAGCAGTGAGCAGTAGAAGACAGGCGATGCGCCGCGCGAAACGGTTCGCGCGAACGCGCACGTAAAGTTGCGCCGCGTCGCGGCCGCGCCCACCGTTGACTTTATTTCTCGTTAATACTTTTTTCATCAAACTGCTTAACGCTTATTTCGCGTTGACACCCTTTTCAAAAAACCGCTCAATGCTTGGTTTCGCCCGCGCCGTGCGCGCCGCTGCCGCCCGTCGTTGCTGGTTGCTGCTGATGCGACTGCGAGTGCGCGCCGCCGCCTCCGTTCGCGGTCGCCCACTTCTCGCGTCTCTCGGCCTTTCGCCCGGCGCTCGAAAACGTCGGGATGAGGATGCCTTCCTCCGCGCCCTGCTGCTGCTGCTGTGCGCCGCCGTTTGCACCGGCGCGCGTGGGCAAGCCTTTCTCTAAAAGTTTCTGCTTGGCGTAGTCGATGGGAACGCGCATCGTCCCTGTGCCCGGATCGGGGTCGTGATAATTGTGCAGATCGTACTCGTACTTGTCCTTGAGCGCTTCCCATTCGAGAGTCGGCTCTTTCTTCTCGAAGATCAAATTCGGATCGTCGAGCGAACGATGGTCGGGTGCGCCTTGCAGGCGGGGCACGCCGGGCGGGGGCAGGCGTTCGCGCTCGCTGCGCGCCATCGGCGCGGGCTGCACTTCCTGACTCGTCGCATAGGCTTCGAGCAGTTTGAACATGCCGTACATCAACCCGCTCACGATGAGCAGACCGAGAAACAGCAGCCCGACGAACGTGCCCACGCCGCGCACGCTCACGTCCGACTCTTCGTGCATCACGTCGGGGTTCGTGATGTGGCGCACGTCGGGCGTCTCCGTCAGGTGCATCTTGCTCTTGCCGTTGCCTTGATGACCGAAAATTCCCATCTCAACCCTCGCCTCTCAAATTAAAGCCGCAACTTTAAATTGGCGACTTCTTCCCCTTTAACCTCTACCCCTTCGCCTTACTTCCCCATCGCCCGCTCAGTGATGGCCGTTCGCTTCTTCGAGCGCGTTCGCCAGTCCCTCGTCGCCGAGCGGGAGCAGCGGGCGCGAGGCCAGTTCGCGCCCGTACCACCAGAGCCAGAAGCCGCCGATGGCGATGGGCGTGATGAAGTTCAGAGCATAGGCCACCACGTCGGCCAGTGTGCCGCCGTGCGCCACTTCCGTGCCGCCGCCGTGGTGCTGCGGCATCGCCAGCACGCTCGGCGCAATCGTCCAGAACAGATCGATGACGCGCATCACGAGCACGAGCAGCGCGACGAGGACGAGCGCCCGCCCGCGTCGCTTGCGTTCACGCGAGAGCAGGAGGATGAACGGCAGCGCGAAGTGGAAGATGACGAGCGCGACGGCCACGTAGCCCCAGCCGCCGAACAGACGCCGCAAGTACCAGGGAATCTCTTCCGGCAAATTGCCCGACCAGATGATCAAAAACTGCGAGAACGAAAAGTAAGCCCACAGCATGACGAAGGCGAGCAGGAGTTTGCCGTGGTCGTGAAAATGGCGCGGCTGGTAGACGTGCGCGAGCCTTTCGTCGCGCGACAGGATGACGGTCGTGACGATGGCGAAAGCGAGCGCCGACACGCCCCACCCGACCATGATCAAAAGTCCATAAATGGTTGAGAACCATTCCGGCTCAAGAGACATCACCCAATCGACTGCGGCGAACGTCACGGTCAGACCGAACAGGAGAATGCCGGGGCCGCTGATGTTCTGCATCCGTTCTTTCAGACGACGACGCTCACGCGGGTCGTCCGTCCTGTCCTGCTGGAGCGAAAACTTGCTCAGGAAGTAAGCCAGCCCGAGCCACGCCGCGAAGTAGAAGACCGTGCGCCCGAGGAAGAACGGAACGTTTAAGTAGATCGCCTTGTGCTTGATGATCTCAAGATCGCGCTCTTCGGGCACAGTCCAGGGGTAGAGTGTGTGCGTGAAGACTGCGAAGGCGATGGGCAGAAACAGGATCGCCATCACGGGGAGCGTCCTCGCCGCGGCTTCGAGCGGGCGGCGAATGACGACGCCCCAACCGCCGCCCGACAAATGATGCAGCATGATGATGGCGAGCGAACCGACGGACACGCCCGTCCAGAAGACGTAGCCGACGAGGTAAGCGCGCCAGAATCCGGCCGGACTGAGGAACGCGCCCACAATGCAGATGACGAGGGCGACTATTCCTGCGACGAGCGCGCGACCGCCAATGCCAGCGACGGACGAAGGGACGTTGTAAGTGGTCGTGGTGTGTGCTTGGGCGCTCATGGCGTGCGCTCGCCTCCCGTTCCCTGATGATCGCCGTCAGTGGTCGGCGTGCCCGGCCCGGGCTTGCGCTGGTTGCGCAAATTCTCCGGCACTTCCGAGGCGACCGTGTTCTGGCTCAGTTGCAAGGCGCGTATGTAGGCGATGATCGCCCAACGGTCGCGCGGCGGAATCTCCTGTGAATAGTCGGGCATCGCGCCCCAACCGTTCGTGATCACGTCGAAGAAGTGGCCGAGCGTCTCACCGCGCAAGCGCTCGTCGTGCAGAGACGGCGGACGACGGAAACCGCGCCGCACGATCATGCCGTCGCCGTAGCCGGTCTGCCCGTGGCACATCGCGCAGTAGATGTTGAAACGCTCCTGACCGCGATCAAGGTCAGCCTTTGTCACGACGAACGGAAACTCGTTGACGCCGCCCGGCGTGCCCGTCTGTCCCGCGCCCGGCACGTTCCCCGAGACGTTGCCGCGCACGTTCACGTCGCCGCCCGTCTGCGTGCCCGCGCTCGCGTTCGACCCTTGCGCGTTCTGCGTGCTGGCCGTCACGCTCGACTGCGGCGTGAGTCCCGCGCCGCCCGCAGTCGTGCCGCCCGACTGTGCGCTCGCGCCCGCGCCGCCCGCAGCGTTCTTGCCCGTGTAAAAAGCCGTGTTCACATCCCGGTAGCCGCGCGCGACCGTGCCTTCAACATAAGGGCGCGACGAAAGGCCGTCGGAGAAACTCTTGCTCGGCTCGTAGACCTCGTAGCGCGGCTGATCCTGCATGTCCTGACGACAGCCCGACAGGTAAAAGGCAAAAGGTAAAAGGCACAGGGCGAAGACGCGCCGCGACGCGAAGCGCGCACCAGGCGACTTCACTTTCACCCTTCCTCCTTCCCCTTTTCCCTTGTGATTAGTGTTCGACATCGGACACCTCTTGCGCACCCAAACTGCGTAGAAAGCTGGTCGTGGCCTCGCGCTCAAACTTCGGATCGCGCGCCTCTATGACGAGGAAGAAGCGGTCGCGCGAGGCGAGCGCGAAGTTCGGCACGTTGAAGACCGGATGATACGGTTCGGGCAGCCCGTTTAAGGCGAGCATGCCGAAGATGGCCGCCATCGCCGCGCCGAGCACCGTGGTCTCGAAAGTGATCGGGATGAAGGCAGGCCAACTGTGCAAGGGCTTGCCGCCCACGTTGAGCGGGTAGTTGATCACGGAGACGTAATACTGCATCAAGTAGCCGCCGAGCAGTCCGACGATGCCGCCGATGAGCACGATGAGCGGCAGACGCTCCTTGTGATGGCCGACCGCTTCGGACAGAGCCTCGATCGGATAGGGCGAATAGGCATCCATGATGCGGTAGCCTTCCTCGTGCGCCCGCCTGGTCGCCGCCACTACGTCCGTCGGATTATCGAACTCGGCCATCACGCCGTAAATTGCCGGCCTTGTTGTCTTCTTCATAACAACCCCTTTGGGAAGGGATGAGGGAGGAGGGAGGAGGGATGAAGTAAAACAATTTACCCCCATCCGTCTTATTCATCCCTCATCCCTCCGCCCTCATCCTTTATCCCTCATTTCATCCTTCCTCCTTCGGCGCGGCTCCCGGCAGGATGGTACGCATCTCAAAGATAGAGATGGCCGGGAGGAAGCGTATGAAGAGCAGAAGCAGCGTGAAGAACAGACCAATTGTGCCGATGAACATCGACCAGTCGAAGATCGTCGGCCGGTACATCGCCCATGACGCAGGCAAAAAGTCGCGGTGCAGACTCGTCACGATGATGACGAAACGTTCGAGCCACATGCCGACGCTGATAATGAGAGCGACGATGAACAGGATCACAGTGTTGTGGCGCGCGCGCTTCGACCACAGGATTTGCGGGATGATGATGTTCGTGATGATCAGGAGCGCATAAGCCCACCAGTAAGGCCCCGTCCAGATGCGGTTGATCAACATGAAACCTTCGTACTCGCTCGCGCTGTACCACGCCATGAACGCCTCCATCATGTAGCCGTAGCCGACGATGAGGCCGGTTGCCAGCATGATCTTCGCGCTGTTGCGCAAGTGGCGAAGCGTGATGAAATCTTCGAGGCCGTACCATTTGCGCAGAGGAATGGTCAGCAGCAAGACCATCGCGAAGCCCGCGTAGATCGCGCCCGCGACGAAGTAGGGCGGAAAGATCGTGGCGTGCCAGCCGGGCAGTTGCGAGACGGCGAAGTCGAAGCTGACGATGGTGTGGACGGAAAGGACGAGCGGCGTCGCCAGACCAGCGAGCAGGAGGTAAGCCGTCTCGTAACGATGCCAGTGGCGTGCGCTGCCGCGCCAGCCGAGCGCGAGCATGCCGTAGACGACTTTGAAAGCGCGGTTTTTCGCCCGGTCGCGCAGGGTCGCAAAGTCAGGGATGAGGCCGACGTACCAGAACAAGGCCGAGACGCTCGCGTAAGTCGAGACGGCGAACACGTCCCACATCAGAGGGCTTCTGAATTGCGGGTAGATGTTCATCGTGTTCGGATAGGGCAGCATCCAGTAGGCGAGCCACGGACGACCCGTGTGCAGGAGCGGGAACAGACCGGCGCAGGCGACGGCGAACAAGGTCATCGCCTCCGCGAAGCGGTTGATCGAGGTGCGCCACTCTTGCCGGAGCAGAAGCAGGATGGCCGAGATCAAAGTGCCCGCGTGGCCGATGCCGATCCACCAGACGAAGTTGATGATGTCGAACGCCCAGCCCACCGGCCAGTTGTTGCCCCAGATGCCGATGCCGGTCGTCACGAGGTAGGCGATGGTGAACATCAACACGTTCGCCAGCGAGAACGACAAGAAGAATCCGATGTACCAGCCAATCGGCGTCTTGCGCTTCAAGACGAGCGCGCTGATCTTGTCGGTCACGGACGCGGCCGTGTGCCCCGGCTCGATGACGGGATTAGGCGTAACGTGAATTAAGTCGTCGTGCGGCTCGTCTACTCTTGATGCCATGAAATTTTACGCCCCATGAATTTCTGCGTTCGGATTGCGCAAGGCCGACAGGTACGTCGTGCGCGGGCGCGTGTTGAGTTCGGCGAGCAGGCTGTAGTTGCGCCGTTCGTGCTGCAACTGAGCGACGCGGCTGTGCTCGTCGTTGAGGTCGCCGAAGATGATGGCCTCCGTGGGGCAGGCCGATTGGCAGGCCGTGACGATCTCGCCGTCGCGCACGCGCCGCTCCTCTTTCTCCGCTTCGATCCTCGCGTAGTTGATGCGCTGGATACAGTAAGTGCATTTCTCCATGACGCCGCGCGAACGCACCGTCACGTCCGGGTTGCGCATCATCTTCAGAGAAGGCGTCTCGAAATCCTGATAGAGCAGGAAGTTGAAACGGCGCACCTTGTACGGGCAGTTGTTCGAGCAATAGCGCGTGCCGATGCAGCGGTTGTAGACCATGTCGTTCGTGCCCTCGGCGCTGTGGACGGTGGCGTGAACGGGGCAGACCGGCTCGCACGGCGCAACCTCGCAGTGCATGCAAGGGATGGGCATGAAGTGAACGCCTTCGGGGTTTTCCGCGATGCCCTTGAAGTAAGTGTCCACGCGCAGCCAGTGCATGTAGCGGCTGCGTGCGACCTGCTCTTTGCCGACGATGGGGATATTGTTCTCCGACTGGCAGGCGATGACGCACGCCTGACAGCCGACGCAAGAGGCCACATCGACTGACATGCCCCACTTGTAGCCCTTGTACTCGTAGTTCGGATAGAGCGTATCGTCCGGCCCCGGCAGCTTGTGTGTCTCTTTGCCGACGACTTCGGCCGCGCCCTTGTGCGTCGCCACGCTCGCGCCGCCCTCGACGTTATGTCCGGCGTCGCCGCCGCCCTTGAGATATTCCTCAAGCGAGTTGCTCTGGACGATCTCGCGCCCTTCCATGTTGAAGTGCAGTTGCGTGACGGCGAGCAGATACTCTTCGCCCGTCTGCGCCACTTCCAGTCCCGCGCCGTGCCACATCGCATCGGACGTGCGCAGGCGATAGGCGTTGTAACCGAGCGGCTTGTCGTCGGTGCTCGTGCCGACACGTCCGGCGCGCGTGCGGCCGTAGCCGAGCGTGACGGTGATCACGTCGTCGGGCTGACCCGGCACGATGAGGACGGGAGCGCGCACCGTCTGTCCGCGATAACGCAGATCGACGAGCGGCGCGTTGAACTCGCGTCCCTTGAAGGTGTAGTCGTTTTCGTTCAAGCCGAACATGCGCCGCGCCGTGTTCAGGCTCATGTAGGCGGCGTTGTCCCAGGTCAATTTCGTCAGAGGCTTCGGCAACTCCTGTAGCCAGCCGTTATTGGCGAAGCGGCCGTCGTAGACGGTCGGGTCGGGACGAAAGACGATCTCGAACCCGCCGCCCGATGCCGTCTGCGCCGGGGGCAGATTCGCAGACCAGTCGCCGCCGACGGTGACGCTCTGCTCCTTAGCGGCCGTGCCCGGAATCACGCCGTCGTGGACGACCCTGCGCCAGGCCTCGTCAAAGGTGGCTGCCGCTGTCGTTGCGCCGCCGGTTCTTGTGCCCGCGCTCGGCGTGCTGGCAGGCGCGGGATTCGGCGAACCCGCAGGCGTCGGACTGGGCGACGCAGATGCGCCCGCGCCTGTTGCGCCCAGTCCCGTCGCGCTCTGTCCCGCTGCGCCGCCTTGTCCCCCTGCCCCGCCCTGCCCCGATGTGCCGCCGTGCGTATTGCCGCCCGCGCCTTCGGGCGTGGCGGCCGGTGCTGCGGCGGCGGCCGGTTGCGAGGCGACGAGCGATTCGAGGCGCTGCGTGCGCCAGTAGTCGCGCACGATGTCGTAGCCTGATTGTTCGGGCTTGTCCGTGAAGGCCGCGAGGAATTCGTTGACGCTCCGCCCCCTGTAGAGCGGCGCGATGAGCGGCTGAATGATCGAGACCGTGCCGTCGTGCGCGCGCGTGTCGCCCCATGCTTCGAGGAAGTGCGTTTCGGGGATGTGCCAGTGACAAAGCTCGGAGGTTTCGTCGTCGTAGAGACTGAGATGAATGCGCAGGCCGTCTTTGCCGTCGGGCGTCCTGATCTTGTCGAGCCGTTCTTTCGTCAGCGCCAGATCCATGGGAGCGTTGTAGACCGGATTGCCGCCGACGATGACGAGCATTTCGACTCTTCCCGCTTCGATGTCGCCGACGAGTTCACGCAGACTCGCCACCTGATCCACCGGCTGCGCTTCAATCGGCTCGGTGTGGACGACCGTTTGGCCGACGTTGCCGAGCGCCTGATTCATCGCGTGCGCGAGCGCGTGGACGGCCGCCGACTGATGCTCACCCGCGACGACGATTGAGCGCCCGCGCGCGCCCTGCAAATCTTTCGCGATGGCCGCGATGTGCTGTGCGTGCGCGACACCTGCGTATTGCGACATGTCGGTCGAAACGCCGGGTGCGCCGAGGGCGGCGGCAAGCGCGCGAGCGAAAGGCTCTAACTGGCTCGGCTTGACCGAGAAGCGATGATCTGCGAACGCGCCCGTGTTGGTCGGCGTCGTCTCCACCACGTAGAGACGATTCATGTCGGTCTTGTTGCCATTGACGCGCCGCTTCGAGGCGAAGTCGCGCGCGTAACGCAGGTTGGCCGCGCCGCAGGAGAGAAAATCCGAATCGAGCGAAAGGACGCGGTCTGCGCGTTCGAAGCGATAGATGGTGTTGACGGGCTGGCCGAAAGCGAGTTGCGCGCCGATGGCCGCGCTGTTCGTGCCCGCAGGCTCGTACTGATGCCACTTCGCTCCGGGGAAAGCCGCGAGGATGCTGCGCAGTTGCGCGGCCGTCGTGGGCGAAGTCACGGTCTCGGTCAGGAAACGGAGTCCGCCGCCGCGCCCGCGCATCTCGTCGAGGCGGGTACGCACTTCGCCGAGGAAGGCCGAGTAGGGGCGTATCTCGCCGCGATTGGTGATCGTCTCGGAGCGGTCGGGGTCGTAGAGCGAGAGGATCGAGGCGATGGAGAAGATGTCCGTGGCGGCGACGCGTTCGCCTAAGGGGCGTTCGGGCGTGCCGCTCGTCGGATGGTCGGGGTTGCCTTCGACGTGCGTGGGGCGTCCCTCGTTGCTGCGCACGAAGAGTCCGGCCGCGCCGCCGGGGAAAGGCATCGCGGTCGCGAAAAAGAGTGGCTTGCCGGGGACGAGTTCCGCGGGCTGGCGCACGAAGGGCACGACCGTCTCCGGCGGTTGGTAGGAGCAGGACGTGAGACCGGCCAGCGCGAGCGACGCGCCCATCAACTTCAGGAACGTGCGGCGGCCAACTTCATCGTCCCATTCGCCCGCCTGCCGTGGAAACTCCGTGTGCAGGAATTCTTCAAACTGTCCCGACTCGGCCAATTCTTCCAGACTGCGCCAGTATTCCTTGCCCTTCTTGTCTCCGAGTCGCGCGCGTATCTCTTCGCGCTTGACCGGACGGCGAATCTTGTACAGTTCGGGGAAAGTCTCTTTGATGTGCATCTACTTTCTCAACCTCTCGCCCTTCGCGCGTGGTTCAGCGGTGACAAGTCGAACAACTTTCGAGGATGGCGCGCGGGCGCACTTTATATTCGGCCTTCTTCCGTCGGCCGTTCTCCAACTGCGCCGCCGTCTTGTTCTCGGCCAGAGCGTTCTCCTGCTGATAGTCCATGTTGAAGACTTCGGATTTATCCCGCAGGAATCGTTCCGGCTCGCGGTGACATTCCAGACACCACTCCATCTGCAAAGAGGCCGCCTGATAGACGAGCGGCATCTCGTCCACGCGCCCGTGGCACGACGAACAGCCGACGCCTTTGGCGACGTGGATGCTGTGGTTGAAATAGACGTAATCGGGCAGGTCGTGCACGCGCGTCCATTCGATGGGCTTATTGTCTCGCCAACTGGCGCGCACGGGTTCGAGGTACGGGCTGTCGCTCCACAGTTGCGAGTGACAGTTCATACAGGTCTTCGTCGGCGGGAGTCCCGCGTTTGAAGAGACTTCGACGGACGTGTGGCAATAACGACAGTCGATGCCGTCGTCGCCCGTGTGGTGCTTGTGGGAAAACTGTACGGGCTGCTCTCGTTCGTCGTAAGCGCCTGTGTTCCATGACGAGCGATTGATCTCGGCCACGGCCCACGTGATAAAGAGCAGGACGAAAAGCGAGCCGAAGATGCTCAGCTTGGCGAGCGTGTTGGTGCTGCGGTGAAAAATTTGCGGCATGGTCAGTCCCTGCTACTCTGCTACAGCTTCGGTGACCTCACACTGCCCCGGCAACCCTGTCTGTTAAAAAAGCGCGGATAACTTAAGGTCGCCGCGAGCGGCACGCATTGGACAAAGAAAGGCCACCACCTACCGAACGGGCGGGCGCACAACATGACGAGGTACAGCAGTCGAGAGCCTTCTGAGCTACAACTATCCCTGTCATGCCCCCATGTTCCAAAATTCTTGTGGTGCGGTAGTGATACTAAATTTTCCGCCGAACGGCAAGCGATACCTCAAATTTATTCGCAAAATAATCGTTGCCCGCGTCCGCGCGCCCGCGCCCCGCGCGCTCCGACGCGGCTTATTTGCTGGACGAAAACCGAACCGACGCGCCAAAGTTATAAGTTCGTTGCGCGCAAACGCACACGATTATTCATGGGGAATTGATTTCGTCGAACCGTAGATTCAACGGTTCGACATTTCAGTTCTTCAACGGATCGACGAATCAATGTCCTTCCCTCTTCCCTTCCTCGCCGTCCAGACGGTGTGCGTGGCGACGGCGATGATGATGATCGCGCCGCCCATGAGCGCCCAACTGCCGGGGCGTTCGCCGAGGAAGAGGAAGACCCAGACGGGATTGAGGACGGGTTCGATGTAGCCGATAACGCTGGCTTCGAGTGATTTGACGCCGCGCGCGATGCCGAGCGTGAGGAGCGTGTAGGCGACGCCGAGTTGGACGATGCCGAGATAGGCGGCAATCGCCGTGTTCGTCAGTGTGAAATGCTCTATCCCGCCTATGACAGCGGGCATCATCACGAGCGCGAGCAGGAGGTTTCCGTAAATGACGGACGCGGCGCGGTTGACTTCGCGTGCGCGCGGGTGGCGCAGGAGCAGGAAGAAGACCGCGAAGCAGAAGCCCGAACCGAGCGCCGCGATGTTTCCCTCATAGTCCTGCGGCCTGAGTTGACCGACGAAGAACAGTGACATCCCCAGAATACAGAACGCGACGACGACGAAATCCGCCGCGCGATACTTCTCTTTGAAGAAGAAAGGCTCTGCGAGCAGGATGTAGACGGGTGCTGTGTATTGCAGGAAGATGGCGTTGGCGGCCGTGGTCTGCAAAGTCGCGCGGACGAACAGGTAGAGCAGCGCGGCGTAGAAGACGGAAGCCACGGCCGTCGTCAGGTTCAGTCGAAAGCCTTCGCGGCGCGTCAGGAGCATGACGGTTGCCGCCGCGAACAGCGCACGCGCGCCCGACAGTTCCGCGTCCGAGAGCGTGCCCGACTTGATGAACAGCCCGCCCGTGCTCCACAACAGCACGGCGACGACGACGAACCAGATGGGCGAGACGCCGCCTTGCGCCCCGCCCATCCGTTCGCCCACGTCGCCCGCAGAAGTGACCGCCATCTTTTGAGGCGCGCTATTTCGACGAGTTCGCCCCGAAGCGGAACGATTCGAGGATGACCGGCAACTCGCCCTTCTCGCCCACGTCTCCGACGCCCGTGAGTTCCGGCGCGCGATCCGACGCGATCATCACGAGCGCCACGCCCTTCTTCTGTCCCGAAGGCGGCGGCAGCATCGCCACGCGTCCCCAGAACTCGACGTTGTTCTTCTCGGCAGTGAAGCGAAATTCGTAGCCCTCGTAAGGCCCAATCTTCGTCTCGCCCTCCGACACCTTTTTGTAATTGGGGAACTGCGACGCGAACTGCGTGTTGAACTGCGTGGCGAGTTGCGGCATCAACTGTTTGTCGAGCGCCGTGCCCGTGGCGCTTACCCAGCCGACGGCGAAATTCTCCTGCGTGAAGTTGCCGCCCTCGCCCGTCAGCCTGCGTTCGACGCGGACGAAGTTCGGCGCGGGGTTCGGGTCAACTTCCCAACTGTCCGGGTAATAGAACGAGAAATCGACGAAGTTTTCGGCGAGGTTGCCCGTGCGTCCCTCGCGCGTGTTGACGTACTGCTTCGTGCCCGACGCCTGCCGCGCCGCCGGGACGTTCGCGTTCTGCGTGGACTGTAGATTCTTGCTGATGAAGTAGCCGCCGAGGCCCAGGCCGACGACGAGCAGCACGATCAGCAACAGACAACCGATCACGCCGCCGATGATCCACGGCTTCTTCGACTTCGGAGCAGGTGCTTGCGGCATGCCCGAAGGCTGATAGTTAGGCGCACCCTGCTGCGGGGGATAGTTCTGCATGTTTTTAGAGTCTCCTTTGAATTAAGGGATGAGGGCGGAGGGATGAGGGATGAATAAAAACCACTCGCTCTGTTGAATGTTTTCTTTCATCCCTCATCCCTCCGCCCTCATCCCTGCTTATTGTTCACTTCTTGTTTCGCGCGGGGGCGCAGTTGGCGTCGTCGGCTCTGCGAGGCCGACGCCGAGGTGGTCGTAGTTGAGCGCGGCGTTGAAGAGGAGGAAAAACTCTCCTTGCGTCTGATGTCGCCACATCGGGTTAGTGGCGAACAAGAGGATGTGGCCGCGCCCGTAGGGCACGTCAATGACGGCCGCGCGATTCGCCAGTTCCGCACCGCCCGCCAGCATACCACTGACGAGCAGGTCGCGCTCCTCACGCGCGAAACGCATGACGACGCGCGGGCGTTCCCTGACGGGCACGTAGAAGACGCCGAGTTGCAGGCGTTGTTCTTCCGTGATCTGTTCTTCGCCGGGCGCTGCCGGTGGGCGTTGCGGTGGCGGCGCGGCCTGCGGCATCCCTTGAATGATGTCCGGATCGTTCAAGCTGCCGCGCCCCGAAGGACGACCGCCGCTGCTGCCTGCACCGCCGCCCGCACCGCCGCCGCCTGCACCGGGCACGCCCGTCGCCACTTGAAAGAGCGGCGCTTGATTGAAGTAGATCGGAAGCTGTTCGCCGTAGCCGTAACTGATTGGGCTTTTGCGGTCTGTGAAAGTCGCGTTGTAGATCGAACCTGCGGCTTGCAGTTGGCGTGGCTGTTCAATCGTGACGCCCGTGGTCATGCCGTACTCGACCGGCACACGCACGGTGTTCTGCACGGCGACGAAAAGTCCGCCGTCCGAGACGAAGCGTTGCAGATTGGCGACGCCCGTGAGTCCCATGCCGCCGCGTATGTCGTCGGTCTGATCGGGCGAGTTGCCGAAGTTCGGCGTGACGGCCGACGCCTTCCACGGAATGGGGTCGCCGCGTCGCGGGATGCCGTTGACGATTGACTGCGCCGTGCCGCCGACGGGCGGGAAGATGATCACGTCGTAGCGCTCGCGAAGGTTCGGCGTGTCGCGGATGGTGTGCTCGGAGATGTAGCTGTAGGGAATCCGCAGGCGGTCGAACTCGATGCGATACCAGCCCTCGTTCTGCGTGTTCTGCCAGGTGTGCAGAATGGCGATGCGCGGCACACCGATCTCGTGCGAGCGCACGGCCGGGTAGTCACCGAAGCCCGCGGCCGTGAGTCCCAACTCCGTGACCGCCGCTTCCAGACGCGCGCGCAAATCCGCCGGGTTGCCTTCGGTTCGGATGATGAACGAGCCTGCGTTGAAATCCTGCGCCCCGACTTTGAACGCGTTCTCGGCCACGCTCATCCGCACGTCTCTGAGACGATAACGCAAAGTCGCCAGCGTGTTCTCCGTGTTGTGATTGATGACGAAGACTTTCGCGCCCGACGCGCCCGTGAGGCGACCGCGCACCGTCGCGTCCGCCGTCAACAGTTCCATCGGTGCGGCGAGGACGGCGCGGTCTTTGACGCGCACGGTCGGGACGTTGCGCATCGCGCCGAGCGTCCAGCCCGTGTCGTCGTAGGGGCGCGGGTCTGAGGCGTTGTAATACTGCGTGTCGAGCATCATGTCGGCCATGCGCGAATAGGGCTGATCCATGCGGATGATGTACGAGCCTGCGGGGAAACGACGTTCCGCCGCTCTGCGTTCCGCCTGCGCCGCCCCTTGAGTTTGCCCCGCCCCTTGACGCGACGTCTGCTGCTCGGCGCTTCCCGGCGCGCGCTCGCCTTCCGCTCCGCGCTGTTCCGCGCCCTGCTCCACAGCGCGGGGCGCATCGCCTCTCTGCGCGTCCGCGCCCTGACGCGGCTGCGGTCTCTCGTCCCGCACCGTAAACTCGCGCGTGGCGCGATGCACTTCCACGCCCATCAGACGCAGCAAGTTAACCATGTCGGCCGCTTCCACAGGGCGCGGCGCATCGCCGGGAACGATGTAAGCCGCAGGCCCTTCGTTCGACGCCTTCGCCACCGCGCGTTTGCTCTTGAGATAGAAGTTATTCAGAAACCGCTCGCGGTTGTTGGCCGTGAAATTCATCGCGAGCAGGAGTGCCGACTGCTGCAAGTTGACGTTGTTTCTCAAAGACCACTTGACGCGCGAGTGCGGCGGGTTCGGCCTGTACCAGTCGCGCTGCGCCTGCTGCTGCACGGTGCGATCAAGCGTGTCCGCGCCGCCGTTGCCGAACGTCTCGTAGAAACGGCCGATGGAGTTGTGGCCGTTGGCGACGTAGAACATGTAGTTCGGCGCCCAACCGTCGTAGAAGCCGTGCGTCCAGACGCCGGGCACGCCGCGCTTCGTCATCTCTTCAACTTCGTGATAAGCGAGCAAGTGCCACTCGTCGATCACAATCGGATCGAGCCACGCGTTGTAAGGCCCTGTGCCCGTCGAGGTGTAGAGGAAGGGCACGGACTCGTGCAGGTCGTGCAAGACCTGCGGGTGATATTCGAGGAAGGTGCGCATCATGTTGCGCGTCAGTGCGAGCGCCATCCCAAGGCCGTCGCGGTTGTTGTCGTGCGCGACGTACTTGCCCCAGTAGAGAAGCGACGGCGAGTTTTTGCCGGGGTTGGCCTTGCGATAGTTGTAGAGATCGACCATGCGGTCGCGCCCGTCAACTTCGAGCGTCGGCGTGATGAGCACGACGAGGTTGCGGCGTATGTCCTGAATAAACGGCGACTCTTCGACGGCCAAACGATAAGCCATCTCCATCAGCATTTCGGGCGATCCGGTCTCGGTCGAATGGATCGCTCCCGATGCCCAGTAGAAAGCCTTGCCCTCGCCGATCAGTTGTTTGGCTTCCGTCTCCGTGGTGCGGCGCGGGTCTGCGAGGCGAGCCGTGATTTCTTTGTAGCGGTCGAGGCGCGCGAGGTTCGCTTCGTCGCTGATGGCGACGAGCAGTTGTTCCCTGCCCTCTTCGGATTTCTCCGGCGCGACGAAGACGCGCACGCGCGGGCTGGTGCGCTCAAGCTCGCGCATGTAGCGATGTATGTCCTTCGTGTAGGTCAGACGGTTCGGCGTGCCGACGACGTAGCCGAGTACCTTTTCGGGCGTGGGCACGCGGTCTGACGCAGGCAGATGATCGACGAGTTCCGTGAGAAAATACTTCTCCGTCGTGTACTCTCTGATCTTGGCCGTGTAGGCTTCGTCGTTGCGCGTCGCTGCGGCGGCGGTTGAGGTTGAAGCGGCGGGCGCTGTCGTGGCGGCTCTGCGCTGTGCGTGCGCGCCATGTGAGACGCAGAGCAGCGCGAGCACGGCGCAGGCGAAAGAAAACGCGGGGCGCAGCGAGAGAGAGCGTCCTCGTGTCATCGAATATCCTCCGTGATGTAGAGACAGGTTCAAGTGCGGTACGGTCTGTTTGAAATGAAAGCGGAAGGATGATAAATCATCAACGCGCAAATTTCATAATTTTTCTCTCGTCACGACCATAGCCTGAAATGCGTCTGAAAATTTTTCTCTGTGCGCTCCTGTTCGCGCTCGCCGGGGTCGCCGCCTTCACGCAAACGAACATGCAGAAGAACAACAGACCGCGCGCCAGAGACGTTGGCCTGCGCGTCGGCGTCCTGCCGACGGGCGCTTTGAATTCGATCACGGACGTACAGGGCGTGCGCGTCGGACATACGACGATCATTCGCGGCGAAGACGTGCGCACAGGCGTCACGGCCGTCCTGCCGCACAACGGCAACTTGTTCCGCGAGAAAGTGCCGGGCGCGGTCTTCGTCGGCAACGGCTTCGGCAAACTCGCAGGCTCGACGCAGGTGAACGAACTCGGCGAGATCGAGACGCCCATCCTTTTGACTTCGACCTTGAGCGTGCCGCGCGTCGCGGACGCGCTCGTCGATTACATGCTCGGGCTTCCCGGCAACGAAGAGGTGCGCAGCGTCAACCCGCTCGTCGCGGAGACGAACGACGGCGGGCTGAACGACATACGCGGCCGCCACGTCGCGCGCGAAGACGTGCATGCCGCGATTAAAAATGCGACGAGTGGTGCGGTCGAAGAAGGCGCGGTCGGCGCGGGCACGGGGACTATCGCCTTCGGCTTCAAAGGCGGCATCGGCACTTCTTCGCGCAAACTCCCCGCGTCGCTCGGCGGCTACACCGTCGGCGCGCTCGTGCAGACGAACTACGGCGGCGTGCTCACGATAGGCAGCGCACCCGTCGGCCGCGAACTCGGCAAGTTTTATCTCAAGGACGAACTCGAACGCGCCGCGAGCGTTCCGCCTCCGCGCGCGAGCGGCGAACGTAAGGGAGTTACGGGCGGCGCGTCTCCACAAACGGTAGCGGCGAACCGCGCAACCGAACACGACGCGGCTGTGCACGACACGGCCGACGGCTCGATCATCATCATCATCGCCACGGACGCGCCCGTCGATGCGCGCAACTTGCGGCGGATGGCTTCGCGCGCGATGTTGGGACTCGGGCGGACTGGGGCGTCCGGCTCAAATGGCAGCGGCGATTACGTCATCGCCTTTTCGAGCGCGCCCGAAGTGCGCGTCCGCACGTTGAGCGGCGGGAGGCCGGGCGAGATTTTCGCGCCGCGCGACTTGAAACTCTTATCGAACGACGCTATGTCGCCCCTCTTTCTGGCCGTCGTCGAAGCGACCGAAGAGGCCATCTACAACTCGCTTTTCCGCGCGCAGACCATGACGGGGCGCAATCGTCTCACCGTCGAAGCCCTCCCGCTCGAACGCACGCTCGAAATCCTGCGCAAGTACAACGCGCTTGCGCCGAAGCCCTGAACGAGCGCGAGGGACAGGCGTGCCGTGATGTATAATAGCGGCCGGATACAGCCGCCGCCTGTGCTCACGCATCTTAATCAACACACGGCGCGTGCCGGTGGCGGAATTTTCAGATGAACTTTTGACGAAGGAAGGATTTCAATGAACGACTTTCAGTCCCCGAACCAACGCTTCACCCCCCAAGAGCGACAGGCGTGGCCGCCGCAGGATGCGGGCGGGTGGGGCAGTCTACAGGCGCAGACGGCCGCAGAAGCTTCTGTCGCCGAACGGATGGGATTCATCCGTAAAGTTTACGCGCTCTTTTTCGCGGCGACGCTGTTCGCCATCGGCGGCGTCTTCATCGGCCTCTCTTTCGAGCCGCTGCTCATCTTCGCCTTCGAGCATCCGATCATCATGCTGCTGGTGATGCTCGGCGCGGTGATGGGCGCGACGGCCGTGCGACACGTCCCCGTAGTCAACGTGCTCGCACTCTTCGCGTTTACAACCTTCACCGGCCTCGTCATCTCGCCTTTGATGTACATCGTCGGGCGCGAGAATCCGATGTCGCTCGTGCAGGCGGGGGTACTGACGGTCGCCATCTTCGGCGGTCTGACGGCCTACGTCTTCATCTCGAAACGCGATTTCAGTTTCATGCGGGGCTTGCTCTTTACGGGCTTGATCATCATGATCGTCGGCGGGCTGCTGAACGTGTTTCTCGTCGGCTCGTCGGCGCTCTCGTTCGGTCTGGCGGCGGCGTCGCTTCTGCTCTTCTCAGGCTTCGTCCTCTACGACACGTCGAACATCATCCGCCGTTACCCGACGAACGAATACATCGCGGGCGCGCTCAGCCTCTACCTCGACGCCTTCAACATCTTCCTCGCACTCGTCCGCATTCTCAACGCGGGACGACGATAAAGCGAGACTTTCAAACTGCAAAGCGAAAGCGGCGCGGCACTCTGCGAAACGAGTGC